>NZ_JBEULY010000005.1:0-395102 GCF_040578655.1 Phytobacter sp. RSE-02
GGCCGTCAGTCGCAGCAACAACCAGGATCGCGCCGTCCATCTGCGCAGCACCGGTGATCATGTTTTTAACATAGTCGGCGTGGCCCGGGCAGTCTACGTGTGCGTAGTGACGGATCGCAGTATCGTATTCAACGTGAGAGGTGTTGATGGTGATACCACGTGCTTTTTCTTCCGGCGCGTTATCGATCTGGTCGAATGCACGAGCCTGGCCACCGTAAGTTTTGGACAGAACGGTAGTGATTGCAGCAGTCAGAGTAGTTTTACCGTGGTCAACGTGGCCGATGGTGCCGACGTTAACGTGCGGTTTTGTACGTTCAAATTTTTCTTTAGACACGGCTATATTCCTTACTATAGTGCTCCCCCCTTATGGAGGGAGCACGGGACTTTGGTTTTAACCCTGCGGCTTATTTACCACGGGCTTCGATTACGGCCTGAGCAACGTTGTTCGGCGCATCATCATACTTCAGGAATTCCATAGTGTACGATGCGCGACCTTTGGTCAGAGAACGCAGCTGAGTTGCGTATCCGAACATTTCAGACAGCGGTACTTCAGCGTGGATCTTAACGCCAGTCACTTCGGATTCTTGACCGCGCAGCATACCGCGACGACGGCTCAAGTCACCAATAACGTCACCAGTGTTCTCTTCCGGAGTCTCTACTTCAACCTTCATGATCGGCTCAAGCAGAACTGGTTTTGCTTTCTTAAAGCCTTCTTTAAAGGCAATAGACGCAGCCAGTTTAAACGCCAGTTCAGAGGAGTCAACGTCATGGTAAGAACCGAAGTGCAGACGCACGCCCATGTCAACTACCGGGTAACCAGCCAGCGGACCAGATTTCAGCTGCTCCTGGATGCCTTTATCAACGGCCGGGATGTATTCGCCAGGAATTACACCACCTTTAATGTCGTTGATGAACTCGTAACCTTTCGGATTTGAGCCCGGCTCCAGCGGGTACATGTCGATAACAACATGACCATACTGACCACGACCACCAGACTGTTTCGCGTGTTTACCTTCAACATCGGTAACTTTCTGACGAATCGCTTCACGGTAAGCAACCTGAGGTTTACCTACGTTAGCTTCAACGTTGAATTCACGTTTCATACGGTCAACGATGATATCGAGGTGCAGTTCACCCATACCAGCGATGATGGTCTGGTTAGATTCTTCGTCAGTCCATACACGGAAAGACGGGTCTTCTTTAGCCAGACGGCCCAGAGCCAGACCCATTTTTTCCTGGTCAGCTTTGGTTTTCGGTTCTACTGCGATGGAGATTACCGGTTCCGGGAATTCCATACGCTCCAGAATGATCGGGTGATCCGGGTTACACAGGGTGTCACCGGTGGTCACGTCTTTCAGACCGATAGCTGCAGCGATATCGCCCGCGCGAACTTCTTTGATCTCTTCACGTTTGTTCGCGTGCATCTGCACGATACGACCAAAACGTTCACGAGCCGCTTTCACGGAGTTCAGTACGGTATCACCAGAGTTAACCACGCCAGAGTACACGCGGAAGAACGTCAGGTTACCTACGAACGGGTCGGTAGCGATTTTGAATGCCAGCGCAGAGAACGGCTCGTCATCACTTGCGTGACGTTCAGCCGGGGTATCTTTACCGTCGTCCAGAATACCGTTGATTGCCGGTACGTCAGTCGGTGCAGGCAGGTAATCAATTACCGCATCCAGCATCGCCTGAACACCTTTGTTCTTAAATGCAGAACCACAGGTTACCAGGATGATTTCGTTGTTCAGAACACGCTGACGCAGCGCTTTCTTGATCTCTTCCTCGGTCAGCTCTTCGCCGCCCAGGTATTTTTCCATCAGCTCTTCAGACGCTTCAGCTGCGGACTCGATCAGGTTCTGGTGCCATTCATCAGCCAGGTCCTGCATGTCAGCCGGGATATCTTCGTAAACGAAGGTAACGCCCTGGTCTGCATCGTTCCAGTTGATGGCTTTCATTTTCACCAGGTCAACAACACCAGTGAAACCTTCTTCAGCACCAATCGCCAGCTGCAACGGAACAGGGTTCGCGCCCAGACGGGTTTTGATCTGACCAACAACTTTCAGGAAGTTCGCGCCCATACGGTCCATTTTGTTAACGAACGCGATACGCGGAACTTTATATTTGTTTGCCTGACGCCATACGGTTTCAGACTGCGGCTGAACACCACCAACTGCGCAGTAAACCATTACCGCGCCATCAAGAACACGCATGGAACGTTCTACTTCGATGGTGAAGTCAACGTGCCCCGGGGTGTCGATGATGTTTACGCGATGCGGTTCATACTGTTTGGCCATACCAGACCAGAACGCAGTAGTTGCAGCGGAAGTGATGGTGATACCACGTTCCTGCTCCTGCTCCATCCAGTCCATGGTAGCGGCGCCGTCGTGAACTTCACCGATTTTGTGGTTCACACCGGTGTAGAACAGAATACGTTCGGTAGTCGTGGTTTTACCGGCGTCGATGTGCGCACTGATACCGATGTTACGGTAGCGTGCGATGGGTGTTGTACGAGCCATTTGATTCCTCGTTTATTGCTTTAGACGTTCAGATTAAGTGAGCCAGAGCGGGCACCGAAGCGCCCGCCTGGTGACTAAACCGAAGGGATTACCAACGGTAGTGTGCGAACGCCTTGTTGGCTTCTGCCATACGGTGAACGTCTTCACGTTTCTTAACTGCAGTACCTTTGTTGTCTGCAGCATCAGAAAGTTCGTTCGCCAGGCGCAGAGCCATGGATTTATCACCGCGTTTACGAGCAGCTTCAACGATCCAACGCATTGCCAGAGCATTGCGACGAACCGGACGGACTTCAACTGGAACCTGATAAGTAGAACCACCAACGCGGCGAGACTTAACTTCTACAGTCGGGCGCACGTTTTCGAGAGCGACTTCGAATGCTTCCAGTTCGTTTTTACCAGAACGCTGAGCCAGGGTCTCAAGCGCGCTGTATACGATAGATTCGGCAGTAGATTTTTTACCATCTACCATCAGGATATTTACAAATTTAGCCAGCAGTTCTGATCCGAACTTCGGATCCGGCAGAATTTTACGCTGACCAATGACGCGACGACGTGGCATGGAAATACTCCGTTGTTAATTCAGGATTGTCCAAAACTCAAAGAGTTTAGTTTGACATTAATTTAAAACGTTTGGCCTTACTTAACGGAGAACCATTAAGCCTTAGGACGTTTCACGCCATACTTGGAGCGTGCTTGCTTACGGTCTTTAACACCGGAGCAGTCAAGCGCACCACGAACGGTGTGGTAACGAACACCCGGGAGGTCTTTTACACGACCGCCACGGATCAGGATCACGGAGTGCTCCTGCAGGTTGTGACCTTCACCACCGATGTAGGAAGTCACTTCAAAACCGTTAGTCAGACGAACACGACATACTTTACGCAGTGCGGAGTTCGGTTTTTTAGGAGTGGTAGTATATACACGAGTACATACGCCACGTTTTTGCGGGCATGCTTCCAGCGCAGGCACGTTGCTTTTCGCAACTTTGCGTGCACGTGGTTTGCGTACCAGCTGGTTAACTGTTGCCATTAAATAGCTCCTGGTTTTAGCTTTTGCTTCGTAAACACGTAATAAATCGACCTCATATAATATGAGGACGCAGAATTTTATGGCTGTGCTGAAAAGGTGTCAAGAAATATACAACGATCCCGTATCACCAACGCATCTGAGTCTCGTGTTTTACCGCCAGGCTAACGAAATCATTATAGCCAACCCTGACGACACTGCTCGAAATTTGACCAGACAGACCTCGCGCATCAATGTCTTCATTCAGCGCATGCACCGTTATGGGGGCATTTAGCAGTAACTCAAGGTATTGCCCGCCTTCCAGAGCCGCAATCACACCATCGGAAAGCAATAAAAGATCGTCCCCACTGCGCACGGTTCGCAATAACGTTGCCATATCACATTGCCAGGGAGAATGAGTCAAAGTGTGCAACATAAATGCCTCAAAACGTCATGACAACATCGTACCCATCTAAGTGATCGCGAAGCGCATCCGGCTCCAGCAGTTGCGCTGGTAACACAAATTGCGTCGCATCACTCAGGCCACGCTCGCGGAGCGATGCCTGGCAAACCCAACAGGTTTCGATGTCATAAAGAGGAAGAACTTTAAAGGTCGCGATGTAATCACGTGCCAGAATAGCCTTCGGCTGTTGATTCACCAGCAACTGGAAGACACCGTCACCGATAAAAAACACGCCGATATCATCGGTAAAAGCGGACGCGGCCATTAATGCATCAAGGCCTTCACGTCCGGCAGCAGATCCATGCGGCGCAGAGCTAAAGATAAAAGCGATACGTTTCATTAAAATTGCACCACACGATCGCACGTTAATGCCGCTTCGGCCAGCGCCCCCAGGCCCGAGAGCGTGAACCCCGGCTGGAGATTAGCGCAAGGCAAGCCTTGTTGACTGGCCTCGTTTTCATCAACAACGCCCCGACGCAGCGCCGCCGCAACGCAGATATGCAATGCAACCTGATGCTGCTCATGCAGACGTTGCCATGCGCGAACGAGATCAAACTCGTCCGAGGCGGGAGAAGTCAACGCGTTCGCATTGCTGACGCCGTCCTGGTAGAAAAAGACACACCCCAGCTCATGCCCACTGGCCAGCAGCGCGCAGGCAAACTGCCAGGCACTGCTCGCCTGCTGGGAACCATAAGCCGGGCCGGTGACCATTAAGGCAAAACGCATTACCGATCCTGCCCGGAGAAGTCGCCGCTTTTGAACTGACGGATATACAGATAAACGGTGTGCTTGGAGATATTCAAACGATCCGCCACCTGGTTGATGGCATCTTTGATATCGAAGATACCTTTTTCGTAGAGGTTCAGAACGATTTGGCGATTCTTGGCGTTATTGGAAACGTTACGATCGGCATTCACTTCTTCAATCGTGAACTCAAGGGTCTGAGTTACCAGATCCTCTACCGAAGAAGCAAAGTTGACAGACGAACCTGCATCCGGTGTTTCTGGCGGGATAAAGGTGTTCATGATTTGCGAAAACGGCACGTCAAGGTTCATGTTGATGCACAACAGACCAATGACCCGATGATCGCGATTACGAATAGCAATAGTCACCGATTTCATTAAAACGCCGCTTTTCGCGCGCGTGAAGTAGCACTTGGACACGCTACTGTCCGCACCGGTCATATCATGCAGCATACGCAATGCAAGGTCAGTAATCGGCGAACCGATTTTACGCCCGGTGTGCTCGCCGTTAGCGATACGAATGGCGGAACATTTCAGATCCTGCAGGGAGTGCAAAACAATTTCGCAGTGAGAACCAATGAGCATCGCTAACCCGTCCACAACGGCTTCGTATGACTTAAGAATATCGAAGTCTGTTTGATCGAAAGGACGTTGATCCAGTAAATCAAGTTCACTGGTTTCGTTGGTTAAAAGCGACCTGGACATGAAAAAAAGCACTCCTTTTCAGGAGCCTGTCATTATGTTTTCAGGGCAGGCTCGACATTTACACAGAGGATTAAATTAATACAGCGTGGGTGACGCTTTCCAGAATTATATACATTTTATGCTTCAAGCTGCTTCTTTGTTGGCGGCATCAGCGCTGTCTGGTCACAGATTTGAGTATGCGTGGGAAATACTGGTATTTCCGCCCCGAAGCAGTATGAATGATGTGTATCTCTGTGCTGCAATAAAAAAACCGCCGCTCAAAAGGCGGCGGCGTTTACATCATTATTTTTTGCTTGCGTCAGCGGGCTTATCGCCGGTAGCGGCTGGCGCATCGGGCGCAGCTGCTGCATCTGGCGCGGCAGATGCGTCTGCTTTCGGTGCTGGTTTGATATCCAGCAGTTCTACGTTAAAGACCAGCGTAGAGTTAGCCGGAATACCCGGAACGCCGTTTTTACCGTAAGCCAGTTCTGGTGGAATCACGAGTTTGATTTTGCCGCCTTTCTTGATGTTTTTCAGCCCTTCGGTCCAGCCAGGGATAACACCATCAAGACGGAAAGAGAGCGGCTCGCCACGGGTATAAGAGTTGTCGAACTCTTTACCGTCAATCAGCGTACCTTTGTAGTTAACGACTACGGTATCGCTGTCTTTCGGCGCATCACCCGTACCTTCTTTCTCTACCTGATAGAGCAGGCCAGTAGAGGAGGTTTTAACGCCTTTCTCTTTAGCGAACGCATCACGGAAAGCTTTGCCCTTGGTTTCGTTTTCCAGAGCGTCTTTTTCCATTTTTTCCTGCGCGGCTGTCTTCACGCGGGTTTCAAACGCCTGCAGAGTCTGTTCGATCTCCTGGTCGGTCAGTTTGCTCTTATCAGCAAACGCATCCTGAACACCTGCGATCAGCTGATCTTTGTCCAGTTTGATGCCCAGTTTTTCTTGCTCTTTCAGGGAGTTTTCCATGTAGCGGCCCAGTGACGCACCCAGCGCATACGCGGATTTCTGGTCGTCATTTTTAAATGCCGCTTTGCTGTCAGCTGCTGCTGCAGTTGCATCTTTCGTTGCGGTTTCAGCAGCGAAGGTCAGCGGCGCATTCAGTGCAACGGCCATCGTGGTCGCCAGCAGCGTGACTTTAAACAGTGATTTCATCCATATCTCCAGGGCCGGGGCATCTCACCCCAGGGTTAAACGTAAATGAGAAACGTACTATAAAACGTTGTGGGCGAAATCAACATAAGGTCTCCCCCTGAAATCGCCTGTTTTCAGACTATTTTTGTTTAAATTAGTTTCGCGTCGCCAGTCGGATGCTGCAGACGGGGTGAAAGTTCAGTAAAATCCGTCATCCTGGCGATAACCGTGCAGAACATTGATACGAGGTACACCATGAACGATTTAACAATGGAAGCGCGGCTGGCAGAACTGGAAAGCAAACTGGCCTTCCAGGAGATGACCATTGAAGAGCTCAACCAGACGGTCATTGCCCATGAACTGGAAATGACAAAGCTGCGGGAACATATGCGCTTAATGGCAGAAAAACTCAAAGCCAGCCAGCCCTCACACATCGCTTCACAGTCCGAAGAGACGCCTCCGCCCCATTATTGAGACGTAAAAAAAGCGGGAATCTCCCGCTTTTTTTGTGCCCGAACATTTACCGAGTCACCGCAAGACATAAAGCTAGTGGAATCCCCGGAGCAAAGATAACTCTGTGACCGGAGTTCGCAAGCGTAGCCCATGCCGCTGTGGCTGGAAAGACGACGGGTATTAGTGGCAGCCGCAACCGCCATTACCGCCGCAACCACCTTTGCCATGCTCATGACCGTGGTCATGATCGTGGCCGTGGCCGCCGCAGCAACCGTCGTGACCATGGTCGTGATCGTGACCGTGAGCACCGTGAACGTGACCATGAGCCAGTTCTTCTTCGGTTGCTTCGCGAATAGCAACAACTTCAACGTTGAATTTCAGGTTCTGGCCAGCCAGCATGTGGTTACCGTCAACCACCACGTGGTCGTCTTCCACTTCGGTAATTTCTACCGGTACCGGACCCTGGTCTGTTTCAGCCAGGAAACGCATGCCAACCTGCAGCTCGTCAACGCCCATGAAGACGTCTTTAGGAACGCGCTGAACCAGATTTTCGTCGTATTGACCGTAAGCGTCGTTCGCGCCTACAGCAACATCAAATTTGTCGCCGACGTCGTGACCTTCCAGCGCTGTTTCCAGGCCAGAGATCAGGGAACCATGACCATGCAGGTAGTCCAGCGGCGCACTCACCGGAGACTCATCAACCAATACACCGTCTTCTGTACGTACCTGATAGGCCAGGCTGACCACCAGGTCTTTTGCTACTTTCATGATATCTCCTGAGCGTGGGAAAATTGCTGGCGCAGATTGTAACGGAAATCCGCCCCTGTGTACCCTTTAGCTTAAAAAAACTCTGGGTATATCGCTAGTCCGGATGAAAGATCCCGATAACTTGCTCATCTTTGCGGACATGTTCACGGGCTTCTTTATCCGCCTCACGCATCTGGTGACCACACTTAACACATTCAACTATATCGACATTATTCTCGCGCCACATTGCCATCGAATCCTGCGCCTGGCAGGACGGGCATACGGCCCCGGCAATAAAACGTTTACGTACTGCCATGGGTTCCCCCTTATTCAAACTCGTCCCAGCCATCCAGTTGGCGACGCTCTTGCTGCATTTCACGCTGAAAAATCTCTTCCAGCTCTCGTCTCGCTTCCCGCACACGGGAAATTTGCATCGTATCGGTATGCACTGGCATCAGCTCACGCAGCATACGCATATCGAGACGCTTAAAGTGCAACTGCGCACGGTGGGCCTGATGCGGGTGCATTCCCACTGAGATAAGCGTCTTACGGCCTAATTCAAGCGCACTGGAAAACGTCTCACGGGAAAATTGTGTCACGCCCACCTGCAAGAGCTCATGTGCTTCCACACGGCCCCGCGCACGCGCCATGATCTTAAGCTGCGGGAAATGTTGCTGACACAGTTCCACCAGCTTCATCGTATCTTCCGGATCGTTACAGGTGATGACGATGGACTGGGCCTCTTCCGCCCCCGCAGAACGCAACAATTCAAGCTGCGTGGCGTCACCGTAATACACTTTATAGCCATATTTACGCATCAGGTTAACGGCGCTGATATCCCGCTCCAGTACCGTTATGCGCATTTTATTGGCCATCAGCAGACGACCAATCACCTGACCGAAACGCCCGAATCCCACCACAATCACCTGCGGTTTATCGTCGTCCACCCACGGCATTTCGCCTTCATCTTCTGGCTGGTTAAAGCGCCGGGACAGCAATTTATCGATGAGCTTCATCAGCGCTGGCGTGGTCATCATGGATAAGGTGACCGTCACCAGTAGCAACGCCATTTGATCATTGTGGAACAGGCGTTGCGAGGATGCCGAGGAAAAAAGCACAAAAGCAAATTCTCCCCCCTGGCTCAACACCCCGGCAAACTGCATTCGCTCGGAACTGCGCAGACCATAGATACGCGCCAGGGAATAGAGCACTCCCGTCTTCACCGCCACCAGCACGGCAACACTCGCCAGTACCCAAAGCAAATGGGTATAGAGCACACCAAGGTTGAGCGCCATGCCGACGGAAATAAAGAACAACCCTAACAGCAGCCCTTTAAACGGATCGATGGCTATTTCCAGCTCATGACGGTATTCACTTTCCGCCAGCAGCACACCCGCAATGAAGGTGCCCAGCGCCATCGACAGCCCCAGCGCATCCATAAACAGCGCCGATCCGAGGACCAGTAACAATGTAGCGGCTGTAAAAACTTCCCGTACGCCGGATGCGGCAATAAAGCGAAACACCGGGCGCAACAGATAGCGCCCGCCAACCAGCACACCCGCAAACACCAGCACCTTGATGCCTATTTTTACCCAGTCAGGATGGTCATCACCGTTACCCGCTAACAGCGGTACCAGCGCCAGCGCCGGGATCACCGCTAAGTCCTGAAACAGGAGCACCGAAAAGCCAAGCTGGCCGGATTCGCTACGGTTCATTCCTTTTTCACGCATCAACTGGAGCGCCATCGCGGTGGAGGACATCGCCAGACCAATCCCGCCAATCACCGCCGCCTGCCAGGAGAATTGTGTCAGCATCAGTAATCCGGCCAGCACGGCCGCGCTCATCAGTACCTGCGCGGCGCCTACGCCAAAGATAGAGCGACGCAGCGCCCAAAGTTTTGACGGATTCAGCTCCAGTCCAATGATGAACATCAGAAAGACGACACCAAGTTCCGAAAAGTGCAGGATCTCATCAACATCGCTGATGAAACCAAGCCCCCAGGGGCCAATGGCAATCCCCGCCAGCAAGTAACCGAGCACCGCGCCGATTCCTAACCTGGCAGCAAGCGGAACCGCCACCACCGCAGCGAAAAGAAACAGGACGCCAGCCAGCAATAAATCCGAACCTTCCATTACAGGCCTCCCGTCATGATCGGCGAGGCCAGCCAGTCGCCGTAGGCTTTCGCATGGTTTGCCAGCGCCTCTGGCGGCTGCCTGCGCGCCCAGTAAATAATGATGGGATTCATCCAGTGCATGCGGCACATGGCCGCCGTTAACTCAAAAGGGCGCAGAATATCGCTTATGGGATAACGGTTGAGCCCGTCATGGCGATAGGCCGCCTCCGGTTCACCGGTGGTGATGACACTACGCCAGTACTTTCCCGCGAGCTGACTCCCTCCCGGGCCGCTGGCGAATTCGCGCGTAAGCACGCGATCAAACCACTCTTTCAGCAACGCCGGGCAACTGTAGGTATAAAGCGGATGTTGGAAAACAATAACCTCATGCTCGCGCAGCAGCGCCTGCTCCCGGGGAATATCAATAAAAAAGTCTGGATAGTGTGCATAGAGGTCATGCACGGTGACATTGTGCAGTTGCTTTGCCGGCTTGAGCAAAACTCGATTTGCCACCGAGTCCTGTGATTCCGGATGGGCATACAGCAGCAGTACTTTCGCTGTCTGGGACATCATCCCCCTCCCGGGCGTAAAACCTGTCATTTTTATTACCGCATTCAGCGGCCAGAATGATTTTGTCTAAATTCTTTGTTTTGGGCTACCATTGCGGGCCTGGTGAGGCGAAACCGCTCACTACTTACATTATCATAATGACAAATTAACATAGTCTGAACATACGGCGCCTTATGATTGTTTTCTCCTCGTTACAAATTCGTCGCGGCGTGCGTGTCCTGCTGGATAACGCCACAGCTACCATCAACCCGGGTCAGAAAGTTGGCCTGGTGGGCAAAAACGGCTGCGGCAAATCTACGTTGCTGGCGCTTTTGAAAAACGAGCTCAGCGCTGATGGCGGTAGTTTTACCTTTCCCAATAACTGGCAACTGGCTTGGGTAAATCAGGAAACCCCTGCCCTGCCGATGCCTGCACTCGACTATGTGATTGATGGCGATCGCGAATACCGTCGTCTCGAAGCAGAGCTGAACGCCGCCAACGAACGCAATGACGGACACGCCATCGCCACCGTCCACGGCAAGCTCGACGCTATCGACGCCTGGACTATCCGTTCGCGCGCCTCCAGTTTGCTACACGGTCTGGGTTTTTCTAACGAGCAGCTCGAACGTCCGGTCAGCGATTTCTCAGGCGGCTGGCGTATGCGTCTTAACCTCGCGCAGGCGCTGATTTGCCGCTCCGACCTGCTGCTGCTCGATGAACCGACCAACCACCTCGATCTCGATGCGGTAATCTGGCTGGAAAAGTGGCTAAAGAGCTATCAGGGCACTCTGATTCTTATCTCCCACGATCGTGACTTTCTCGACCCGGTGGTGGATAAAATTATTCATATCGAACAGCAAACCATGTTCGAATACACCGGCAACTACAGCTCCTTCGAGCGTCAGCGCGCAACCCGTCTGGCGCAGCAGCAGGCAATGTACGAAAGCCAGCAGGAGCGCGTGGCGCATCTGCAAAGTTTCATCGATCGCTTCAAGGCCAAAGCCAGCAAAGCGAAGCAGGCGCAAAGCCGCATCAAAATGCTCGAGCGTATGGAACTTATCGCACCGGCCCACGTGGATAATCCGTTCCACTTTAGCTTCCGTGCGCCAGAAAGCCTGCCCAATCCGCTGCTGAAAATGGAAAAAATCAGCGCCGGTTATGGCGACCGCGTCATCCTCGACTCTATTAAGCTCAACCTGGTGCCAGGGTCGCGTATCGGGTTACTGGGCCGCAACGGTGCGGGTAAATCGACGCTTATTAAACTGCTGGCCGGTGAACTGACGCCGTTTAGCGGCGACATCGGTCTGGCGAAGGGCATCAAGCTTGGCTATTTCGCCCAGCATCAGTTGGAGTTTTTGCGTGCCGACGAGTCGCCATTACAGCATCTGGCGCGTATGGCCCCGCAGGAGCTGGAGCAAAAGCTGCGTGATTATCTCGGCGGTTTTGGTTTCCAGGGCGACAAAGTCAGCGAAGAGACTCGCCGCTTCTCCGGGGGCGAAAAAGCACGTCTGGTACTGGCGCTGATCGTCTGGCAGCGCCCGAACCTGCTGCTGCTCGATGAACCCACCAACCACCTTGATCTCGACATGCGTCAGGCGCTGACCGAAGCGTTAATCGAATTTGAAGGCGCGTTGGTGGTGGTGTCGCATGACCGTCATCTGCTGCGCTCTACCACGGACGATTTATACCTGGTGCACGACGGAAAAGTCGAACCGTTCGATGGCGATCTGGAAGATTATCAGCAGTGGCTGAGCGACATTCAGAAACAGGAAAGCCAGCCGACCGACGCACCGAAAGACAATGCCAACAGTGCGCAGGCCCGCAAAGACCAGAAACGCCGTGAAGCCGAATTACGAACCCAAACGCAACCACTGCGCAAAGAGATCACCCGCCTCGAAAAAGAGATGGAAAAACTCAATGCCCAGCTAGCGCAGGCGGAAGAGAAGCTCGGAGACAGCGGCCTGTATGACCAAAGCCGTAAAGCAGAACTTACCGAGTGTCTGCAGCAACAGGCGAAGGCAAAAGCGGGTCTTGAAGAGTGCGAAATGGCGTGGCTGGAGGCGCACGAGCAGCTTGAGGCCATGCTGCAAACCGATTAATCACGCAGGCAGGCTGAGATGAACCCCGATATCACCAGTGATCTCACCTTTCGCAAACTGGCCATTTTTATGGCCTTCATGGAGAAAGGCAATATCGCCCGAGCCGCCGAGGCGCTGAACCTTAGCGGTGTGAGCGTGCATCGCGCGCTGCATACGCTGGAGGAGAACGTACGCTGCCCGCTGTTTGTCCACAAGGGGCGTAACTTATTGCCCCTTCCGGCGGCCTGGACATTACTGGAGTATTGCCAGGAGGCCACGCAAATCATGGAGCGCGGTCTGGCAGAAGCCCGCAAGATGGCGGGTATCGGCCAGAATCGTTTGCGCGTCGGCACCCTCTATTCGCTCACGCTGGAAACCGTCCCCCAGTTGATCATGGGGATGAAGCTGCGCCGCCCGGAACTTGAGATGGATTTGACGATGGGGTCGAACGAGGCTCTGTTGCATAAACTGGAGGAAGGATCGCTGGACGCGATACTGATCTCGATTTCTGAATCGGAGCTGGATTCAGCCAACCTCGAAATGCTGCCGCTCTTCCACGATGAAATCTTTCTGGCTGCACCGGCGGCCGCGAAACTGAATACCTCCGCTCCAGCCGATTTACGCGACTATCGCCAGCAAAAATTCGTCGCTCTTGCCGAAGGGTTTGCCACCTATGCCGGGTTTCAGGAAGCCTTCCATATCGCCGGATTTGAGCCAGAGATTGTGACGCGGGTGAATGACATCTTTTCTATGCTGAGCCTGGTGCAGGCGGGCGTGGGCTTCACGTTGATGCCGGGGCGGATGAAGAAGGTGTATGAGAATTCCGTGCAGCTACTCAAACTCGCACAGCCCTACCAGATGCAGCAGCAGATAGCCATTGTCTTTGCCCGCAACCGCGAGCATGACCCGAACTTACTGGCGCTGGCGGCGGAAGGCCGTATGTACGCCAGAAACCGGCAGGACAACGCCTGAACCGAACACGGCTTATTCCTGCGATCTGAGCCGTTTTGCGAGGTGTTCTGCGACCGATACGCCACTGCGATCTAATGAAATCGTCTCTCCCGTCCATGCGGCCTGACGGGTTAAGCAGGTCAGTATGCCGCCGGGCGGCATCTCAATCGCCAGCCGGGCTTCACGTTCGTTTGCCGCAATCATCGCCTCCTGCCAGCGCACGGTGCGCGCCATGTTCATCGCCAGATCGTCGGCAATTTTATCAGCCTGCCACAATACGCGCCCGGTGCTACCGCTAAGGTAAGCACAGTTCGGGCGAGCAAGTGTCACCTTGCGAAATGCCTCCGCCAGTTTTTGGGCCGGTTCAGCCAGCAGCGCACAGTGTGACGGTACGCTGACATCAAGACGTCGGACTTTATTTGCGCCTTTGGCGAGCGCTTTCTGCCCCACACTCGCCATCGCCGCATCGCTACCGGCAATCACAATCTGGGTCTCGGCATTCAGATTGGCAATATACGCCCCGCTCCCTTCCACCAGTGCCTCCACCTGCGGTAGCGTCAGGCCCATGATCGCCGTCAGACCATAACCGTGGGGCCAGGCCTGCTCCATTAAATCACCGCGTAATGCCACAAGCCGCAGAGCGTCTGCATAATCCAGCGCTCCGGCGATGACCGCGGCCGGATAGGCGCCAATCGAAAAGCCGCTGACAATATCGGGCGAAACGTCCCGGCGCATAAGTTCACGTGCCCAGGCAACCCCGGCTATCAACAAACAAAGCTGAACGGCGCGCGTATGCTGTAAGGCTTCCGCCGTATCCAGCGTATCGATTTCTGCGCCCAGCACCTCACGTGCCTGCGCCAGTTCCGTTCCCGGAAGCGCGCGCAACATCCCCGGATGCTGAGTCCCCTGCCCGGGAAAGGTGAACAGAATCTTCATTTAATTCCCCTCAAACCAGGGATCGCTGACCAACTGCGGCCCGCGATTCGTTTTCAGAAGCACCCGGCCGTCACGCAGCCACTCCGTCAACGCAAAGCCGCCCTGCGGAACATTGACCTGCGTATCAACACGGCATAAGGCGCCTGAAATCTGCTGCTGCCAGCGAAGCAACGCCTCGCGTGCCAGCGGTTGCGGCGCACGGATCATCAGGTCAAGATCGCTGGCCGCATGCAAAACCGGGATCCCGGTTGCCAGGCTATAACCGCTACTGCCCGTAATTCCCCAGACCCACGGCCAGCGCTGTTGAGCCAACTGGAACGCAACCTGCACGGGCGGCTGAGTGATAAACGGCGAGCGGACCAGCGTCTGCGTATCAACGAGTTCTTCCGGAGAGACAACGCGGACAACGTGCTCCGGGGCAACCCAGGCCGCTGCGCGTTGCTCACGTTTAAGGCCGCGTATCCCGACAGGTACGCGCCCATTAGGATTCACATCACGCCGCACCACCACCGGCAAACCGGGGTGCCATATCTCTTCAACCCACGCTTCGGTAACGCCTTCCAGGGCGCTACGATCGGCAAGCCAGACAAGATCGTGCGGTCGTAATGTTTTCATGGTTTAGATTCCTGAGGTCAGCGAGATAAACAACGGCAACGACAGAATACACAGTACTGAGCTTAACAGCAGCACGGCTTCTGCATCCGGCGATTGCACGCCAAATCGGTTACCGAATACCACGCCGAAGAAACCGGCAGACAGCGCAATCATCAGGATTGCGGTGATCGCCACCGAACCGTGCAGGCCAAAAATCAGCACGATGCCCCAGGCGATAAAAGGCTGAATCAGCAGCTTGGCAATGGTCGAGGTGATGACCATCGTGTTGATCTGCAGTTTACGGGCAGAGAGGATCACCCCGGTCAGGAATAACGCCGCTGCGGTTGCAGACAGGCCCAGCGGTTTAATCGCCGCCAGCAGGAGTTCCGGCATTTTGATACCAATCGCAGAGAGGATCACACCCAACAGCGGCCCCATCACGATCGGTTTTTTCAGCGAGCGCCACATCAAAACCGGCAGCATTGCCAGCGTGGAACCGGAGTTGCCCCCCTGCGCACGGGCTTTTTCACGCTCCAGAATCAGCAGGCAGAATGGGGTCATCAATACTGAACCACAGGCAATCGACACCGCGACGGAAAGCGACGTAGAAGAACCTTCGCCCAGCACGCTACCCAGAATAGGCAGCCCCAGCGCCGCATAGTTCGGCAGCGCGACGGTCAGGGTCAGCACGGCGGCATCCTGCGGCGATTTTTTAAAGACACGGGTCGCCAGGAAGTAGATAACCGCGTAAGTAACCCACATCGCCAGCGTCAGGACCAGAATCAGTGGAGACTGGGCAACGATACCGGTCCATGGAGTTTGTACCGTGGCACTGAACAGGGCCGCGGGGAGTGCAAAATCCATGACGAAAATATTGAGCAGGGAAACATTCTTGTTATCCACCATTTTGGCCTTGCCCGCCCAGAAGCCCAGCAACATGATGATAAAAATCGGCGCGAGGGCATGAACAATTACATAAGTCATAAATCACCTGTAATAAATAAAGAAACGTTTAGCACTGGTGCGATGATTATTATTTTCAGGATGCACGCTCCCGCGTGGGCACAGTGGCTGTGCCCACGGAGTTAATGCATCTGGCAGGTCTCTTTTTTACTTACCAGCTCGCTTTCATGCGTTCACGCACAAGCGCAGAGCTGCGGCGATTGTCAGCGCCCAGACGGTTTTTCAGGGTGGCATCCTGACGAGCGGCGTGGATAGCCTCTTGCAGCGTGGTTTTCACCAGCGCCAGATCGGACGACGATGGCGCATCCGGATTGCTGATATCCAGCAGATTTTCCAGCAGCCCCAGGGTGGCGTAGTTACTGATGTCATAGGCCATCGGTGGGATGGTCGCCGCCAGTTTTTCCAGCGCCTCTACGGTACGCAAGGTGATACGCGCGGCGGACTCTTTACCCATCGCGTGAATCAACACGCCTTTGTCGTTGAAGGCTATCAGCCGGTTAGCCTGATAACCGTGCGCCAGAAACGCGCCGGACATCGCTTTACCAACAATGAGACCAATCACCGGATGGTCCGCCAGGCGCGCACTGGCATAGGCCGCAGCGGCACCGGCCAGCGCCTGGTGAATACCAAAACCTTCTTCACGGCGACCGTACGCCTGGCTTGGTACATCAATTACCGCCACAATCGGGCGTTTCTCGGCTTTATCCGCATCAGCGGCGACCGTTTCGCTGATAACTTTCGCCAGCGTCCAGCCTTCCAGCAGGCCCACCTCGCCTTTGGCGGCGCGCGGGAAATGGTTATTCGCATCCGGCACAACGGCAACAAAGCGCACCGTTTCACCGTTCAGTTCACCATCGGCTACCTGTACGGACGGGCATAAGCCTGCCCGGCGCCGGGCGTTTGGGGCGAGAGTTTCCAGCCAGAGTTCGCCACGGCTTATTGCAGTACTCATCATTTCACCTCCCGGGCAAAAAGGGCTTTAATCTGTTCGGCATCAGCCTGTTTGCGGGTGTCGAAATTGGTCAGACGGGCAAGGTAGTCGTCGTAGTTATCGGTGCGATGTTTTGCCGGTACGCCTTTGGCAATCGCCTCGTTCATGGCTTGCTTCACCGCGTTTACACCATCGCCCACCAGCGCATCCACCAGCCCGCTTTGATAGCGCACTTCCCCACCGGTCATGCTCCAGATAAACGGACGGTCACGGGAGTCGTACTCTTCAATACCCGCTTCCTGTTCGATGACCTGCGGACCGTTCAGCCCCAGGCGGGCTTCGCGGGTAACAATCAGATAACTGCACAACGCTGCGGCAATGGACATCCCACCGAAGCAGCCCACAGTCCCGGCCACAATACCGATCACCGGGGTATAGCGGCGCAGGTCAACAATCGCGGCATGAATATCAGCAATCGCCGCCAGGCCAAGGTTGGCCTCCTGCAGACGAACGCCACCGGTTTCCAGACTCAGCACCGCCTGGGTCGGGATACCGTTGCGGTTATCTTCTGCCGCCAGTTCCAGCGCCGCTGCCATTTTGGCACCGGAGACTTCGCCCATACTGCCGCCCTGGAAGGCGCCCTCAATGGCGACGACCACGGCAGGTTTGCCGTTGATGGTGCCTTTCGCCACCACCATGCCGTCATCGGCCTGTGGCACGATGCCCTGCGCGCCCAGCCACGGGGAGACAATCCCTTCAAACGGGTCGAGCAGTTCACGGTAGCTGCCTTCATCCAGCAGCGCATGCGCACGCTGGCGTGCTTTTAGTTCGATAAAACTGCGATCATCACGCATAGCTCACCTCTTCAAAGACCTGCTCAATACGAATGCGCGCGACACCTGGCGTGGCGCCGAAATCGTGAATGATCAGTTTGCCCGCAGGCAGGCTGCTGACGGTTTGCAGACGGTTGAACAAGGCTTCCCAGCGGCCACGGCTGTTGTCGACGGAAGTCGTGATATCTATAGTGAGTGTCTGGCTCTGGTCGGCGGTGAATAACACCTCCATATCCCCTGAACCAACAACCCCTGCCAGCGCTTTGCCATTTAAGGTACGGCTGGCGGGCACGGTTAATGTGATTTTTTCCATAACATCCTCTTAATGCTTGAAATAGGGCGTCCCGATACGGTCAAGAAACAGAGTGGCAGCCAGTAAGTCTGCCGCACCACCCGGTGAGGCGTTCAGCGCCAGCATTTGACGATCCAGGAGATGGAGCGCCTGCTGCCCTTCCGGGGTCGCACTGCCCCCCGCGGTTAAGACGGCACGCGCACCGTGCTGCATGGCCTCAAGCCCTTCCATCCCGGCACGGGAGAGCACGCAGGTATCGGTAAGCGAGGTCATGATGGCCATCAGGGCATCAATCCGGGCTTGAGATTCACAGCCACCGTTCATCCGGCTCAAACGCAACTGCGGTAAGGCGAGCTGCAAAATATGCGGGAAGGCCTGTTGTGCCTCTTCTCTGGCACCGGGTACGCGATAGCGATGTGTAGCACGAAGCCCTTTACTGAAAATTTTGGGCGCGGCGTCATCCGGTAGTTTCGCCAGTGTGGCGGCGGTCGTTGCAATAACAGGTGCGCTCGCATCGCCACCACACATCGCCACCGCGCTGACCAGCAGCCCCAGCGCCCAAATCGCACCACGGTGGGTATTCACGCCACCTGTTGCCGCCATCATCTGCTGTTCGCCAACACGTCCGAGTCGTCCAATGGTTTGTCGCAGCGCAATGTCCGCCGGACGTTGCCAGCTTTGTTGCGCCAGCGCCTGAAACGTGGGGGTCAGGCTATGGGCAGAGCGCTCCATCAGCGCAAGCGTTAAGTCGTGGTGCGCGCCGTTCCCCCGACTGTCCACCAGACCGGGTTTCGGGCTTAATCGTGCTTCGTCAATCAGACACTGCGTGGCGGTTCGCGCCAGCCATTCGGCACCGCCTTCAACCTGAATCTGTGGCAGAAGTTTCATTACCAGCTCCGGAATTTCGCAGGCGGGTTATAAAGACCACCGGACCATTCCACCAGGTCTGCCACGCTGCTTGCCGCCAGTAACGAACGGGTGGCCTCGGTACGGCGAATACCCATATCTTCCGGGTAAACCACTTTGCCACTGCGGCGCAGTTCGGCGACGCGTTTGGCGTCTACGCCCAGGCCAATATCGGTGATACCCGCCACGGCAGCGACCATCGCACGGCGCTCTTCAAGGCTTTCAGCACGATAGAGGTAAGCAATGCCTTCTTCGGTCAGCACATGGGTGACGTCATCGCCATAAATCATGACCGGCGCCAGCGGCATACCGGACGTTTTGGCCACCTCTACAGCATCAAGCGTTTCCACAAAGGTGGGTTTTGCACCGGCCTGGAAGGTCTCAACCATCTGCACCACCAGCTTTTTACCGCGCTGCATGGGGTCAGGTTCGGTGATCATATTCAGCCAGGCAGGCGTCGCATGACGACGACCATGCGGGTCATGGCCCATATTTGGCGCACCGCCGAAACCAGCCAGACGCCCACGGGTGACCGTCGACGAGTTTGCCAGGCCATCCACCTGCAGGGTCGAGCCGATAAACATATCCACTGCGTACTGACCCGCCAGTTGGCAGAAGGCGCGGTTGGAACGCATAGAACCGTCTGCGCCGGTAAAGAACACGTCCGGGCGGGCGCGGATGTACTCTTCCATCCCCAGTTCGCCGCCGAAGCAGTGCACGCTCTCCACCCAGCCGCTTTCAATGGCCGGAATCAGCGTCGGATGCGGGTTCAGCGTCCAGTGCTTACAGATTTTGCCTTTCAGACCAAGCTGTTCGCCGTAAGTCGGCAGCAACAGTTCAATCGCCGCGGTGTTAAAGCCGATACCGTGATTCAGCGATTGCACCTGATGCTCGGCGTAGATGCCTTTGATGGCCATCATCGCCATCAGAATGTGTTCCTGTTTGATCAGGCGCGGGTCGCGGGTAAACAGCGGTTCGATAAAGAAAGGCTTATCAGCCACGACCACGTAGTCAATCCACGAGCCAGGGATGTCCACACGCGGCAAATCGCATTCGTCATCCACCAGTTCATTGACCTGGGCGATAACAATGCCGTCGCGGAAGGCGGCCGCTTCCACCAGCGCCGGGGTGTCTTCGGTACTCGGCCCGGTGTAGAGATTGCCTTTACGGTCCGCTTTGTAACCGGCAATCAGTGCCACGTTTGGCGAGAGGTCAACATACAGGCGGGAATACAGCTCGATGTAGGTATGAATAGCGCCGATTTCCAGCAGACCATCTTCCAGCAACTGTGAGATACGCAGGCTTTGGGTACCCGAGAAAGAAAAATCCAGCTTGTGAGCGATGCCTTTTTCGAAAATGTCGAGATGTTCACTGCGTCCGACGCTTGGCATGATCATATGCAGGTCATGGACTTTTTGCGGGTTGACCGACGCCAGCGCGCGGGAGAGAAAATCGGCCTGTTTTTGGTTATTCCCTTCCAGTACCACTTTGTCGCCCGGCGCGATCAATTTTTCCAGCATGGCGACCAGATCGTCGGTCGGCAGCACCTTGCCCTGTACGGGTACGGATGCCAGGCGACGCTGTTTTTCCGTGCGCCGCGTATTCCACACCCGTTCTGGTGTTTGTCCAGATAACATTATTAACCTCCTGATTCAGCGAATCATTTTGATTTGCTTAACACTGAGTAAAGTGTGCGCGCTGGTGAGAAAGGCATCAATTAAGGATAAAAGACGATTGTTAGCCTGAGAGTAATAATCAAAGTGATGATTTGTGACGAGGATCATTTTAAGAGGGGAAAATGTGTAGCACGTAGGGGGCACAATGCGCCCCCGGAATGGAGTAGAGCGGTTAGCGCTGGGCGGTCAGTCGCTGGCGAATCTGTTCAAAATGGTCAACGTTATACAGTTTGCCGTCCAGGAAACGCGTTTTCAGTTCACCGGTTTTTTCCTGCTCCCAGGTTTGTTCATCATGCAGTTGCAGTTCACCCTGCGCGTCTCTTTCTACCCGTAACAGCCCGCGCGCTGAGCGTTTCAGGCCGCTGTCAGTTTTTGGCTCTTTGAAGATCATCCGCCCTTCGCCGTTAACCGCGCCCCATGTCGCTTTCATCGCAAAACCAAACGTGTCGCGTGTGTTGTACTGATAGGTAAATGATCCCACCCCGAAGACAACGTTTGAGCTGGCAAAACCTTTGGCTTCCAGGCGACGCAGGATTTCATCTGCCCGCGCAAGGGTAATGGAGTCGCCATAAATCAGGCCAACATGCGGGTCGAGTACCTTATAGCCCTTATCATTCACGGTGCCGCCGAAGATCTCCCATAACACTTCCACAGAACCTTTCTCCTCCGGGGTGCGCGTGTTGCGGGTATCATCATCAGCCCCGGTGCCACACAGGATCTCAACCGGGTCACCGCTGTCCGGGCGGAACACGACGCGCCCTTCACGATTAAGGATTATCTGTTTCAGTTCACGGGTGTATTCCGTCATCACCCGCCAGTAATCCCAGGTATCTGAGACGATTGAGACAAAGCCCTGCGGATAGAGATCGACAATCAAACGACGGAAGGTTTCAATTTCTTGTTCCTTCTCGCCCATGCACATCACGCTATGCTCGGTGGCCGGAATGCTCGCGCCGATAAAATAGTCCTCACCAACGGTGTAGTGGTCACGGGCGTAGAGCAGTGACGGAATGCTGTCGGTACCTTTAAAACTCAGCAGGTGCCCGGCACCGGCCTGCATAGTGTCCTGGAGACCCGCCATGCCACGGAAGGAAAAGTCGTGGCACTGGAAATCAAGATGTGACATGTCGCTGCAGGTTTTTACCGCCCACTGTTCACAAACTTTACGGTAGTGGTGCGCAATGGTGGCGTTGGTGGAGGCTTTCCACAATTCAGCGGAGAGCACCGTCTCAAGATAATTCACCAGCCAGAAGAACTCGTCACGGGTATTGGTGATGGTCAGCACCGGCACTTTCATGGGCACTTTGCTGCCCTCATCAAGAGATTTAATGTGCAGAGGCAGATAACCCAAATTGTGCAGTGTGCGAATGTGGTCAACCGGCACGGCGTCTTTGCCCAGGTAGCTGTCCATCACCGCTTTGTATTCATTCACCACGTCTTCTTGTGGGCGGGCAAAAAAGGCATCGTTGAACAAATCGACCATAAACCACTGCAAAAACCCCTGCAGGCCAAAGAACACCAGCTTGCCGTCCGCCACGGGAGATGAGAAAAAGCGATCGCTGCGCGGCGTAAAGTTGGAGTACACCTGCGTGGTCCCTTGCGGGTACTGCGCACGGTGGGAAACTTTGTAACCGTCGATAGCCAGGATGGGGTTCATTTTCATGGTGTTATCTCCCTTAAGCGCAAAAAATAGTGTCGATGTCGATAAGCTCAACGCGAGGTTCGCGAAGCTCAGAAGAGGCAAAAGAAGTAGTGGTATAAATGGCGTCAATACCATTGTTCAGCAGGTTCCCGACCCCTTTAGAAAACACGCCGTGGGTTACATATAAACTCACGCTGCGCGCGCCGGCATCACGTAGTACCTGAGCAGAGCCGATAAAGGTACCGCCCGCATCGCAAAGGTCATCCACAATTAGCACGTCTTTGCCTGCCACATTGCCGGAGACGAGGGAAAAACCAGTCAGGTTACCCGTTGCAACATCACGTTCTTTCGTGAGGATGGCATAGTCCCGCGCCCCACTGGCTTTGGCTACGTTATGAATTTTCTTCAATGCCCCGGCATCGGGCGCTACAAGCATCAATTTGCCTGTGCTTATCGCCTGACGCAGATTTTCGCTTTTCATCAGGCAGGTTTCCTGTGCAATCACCACGCTATTGTTGATGGCCGCCGCTGCCGCATCACTGTGGGGATCCAGCAGAAAAACTTTGTTGAAGTTCAGTGTGTTCAATTGATTAGCGAATACTTTAAGCGCAAAACTGTCGCCGTTAACCATGTGTCGGTCCTGGCGCGCCCAGGGCAGCCATGCCAGTTCAAGATGGCTTACGGCGATGTCCGTAACATGACGCACCGCATCAACCAGTTGGGCTAACAGCATGAAATCGTTCATATCGCGCATGGCGGCAACGCGAACCCGCATGACCTGAGCAAAACGTGGCAGTTCACCGATGACTTTCAGCCATACCGCGCCGTCGGGAAAGACACCTCGTTCGATTTCAACGGGTTGATTATCAAGTGTTAACACGATTCTGCTGGTCATGATTCACCTCACCATTAATTAATGTCTCTAAGACACTTATAATATTGTCCATGAGACACTTATTGGCAAGGGATTTTTTCCCTACCGCGCAAATAAAAAGCTAACTAATTGATATTTAAGGAGTTAAAAGTTAGCTTGCCGCCATTGGGTGGGCTGATAAACTTGTGGCGTGTTTAACAAGCCGAGTAAGCGATGATCAGCGAAGCAGAGTATCTGGATTCTTATGATGCCAGCCGGTTCCCTTCCCCCCTGGTGACGGTAGACAGTGTGCTGTTCACGCTGCATGAGCAGGCGCTTCGCGTTTTGCTGGTGAAACGAGCGAGTCACCCGCAACAGGGGCGTTGGGGCCTGCCTGGCGGATTTATCGATATGGAAAAAGATGAATCCACGCGAGCCACGGCATTACGTAAGCTGACAGAAAAAACGGGCGTCTCCCCTTCCTGGCTGGAGCAACTGGATACGTTTTCCGGGGCAAAACGCGATCCCCGTGGCTGGAGTCTGACCATCGCCTGGTATGCGTTAATCTCCTGGGTAGCCTGCGCGCCGCATATCGCGAGCGTCAGCGATGCCAAATGGATGCCCGTAACCGGGCTGGATGATATCGACCTGGCCTTCGATCACCGGGAAATAATTCAGACGGCGCTACAACGGTTACGACAGAAAACAATGTACTCTTTACTGCCAGTGTATTGTCTGCCTGATACCTTTACCCAGACACAATTGCAGGAGGCGACGGAGATTATCCTCGGCCAACCTATCCAGCGAAAAAGCCTGATTCGCCGATTTGAGGCCTCAGGCATGTTTGAAGAGACAGGCGAGAGCGTAGCGACAGGTGCGCGAAAAGCACGCTTGTGGCGACGTAAGCCGGGTGTCGATATTCATCTCTTTTCCCGAAATTTACTGACGGACTAGTATGGCCTGCACGATGTCCCGCGAAATGAAAAAACGGCGCAACATCGAGCAGCTATAGTTGTCCCATTCTTGATTCTATTGTTCTTTACTATGGCTGAAATTACACCTTCACGACTCTCGGAAATGGCTGCTGATAGCTCTGCGTTCCGCCCACTGCGCGGCGGAAGCAATCCGCATTTCCAGACCATGCTCCCGCGACTGATCCGCCGGAAACTGGGCTTTACGCCGACCTGGCAGCGCCTGGAACTGCCCGATGGCGATTTTGTGGATCTCGCCTGGAGCGAAGACCCTGCACTGGCAAAACATAAACCACGGCTGGTGGTCTTTCACGGGCTGGAAGGCAGCCTGCACAGTCCCTATGCTCATGGTCTGATAGAAGCAGCAAAAGCGCGCGGCTGGCTGGGCGTGGTGATGCATTTCCGTGGCTGCAGCGGTGAACCTAACCGCCTTAACCGCATTTATCACTCTGGCGAAACCGAAGACGGCACCTGGTTTTTGCACTGGCTGCAACGGGAGTTTGGTCAGGTCCCTACCGCGGCGGTGGGCTATTCGCTGGGCGGCAATATGCTGGCCTGCCTGCTGGCTAAAGAGGAAAATCGCGTACCTCTGGATGCTGCGGTCATTGTCTCTGCCCCCTTTGTCCTGGAAGCATGCAGCGCCCATATCGAAACCGGCTTTTCACGGGTGTATCAGCACTATCTGCTCAACCTGCTGAAAGCCAATGCGTCGCGCAAATTAAAAGCCTATCCGGGTTCCTTACCCATTGATTTGCGGCAGTTGAAACGTCTGCGTCGTCTGCGCGATTTTGATGATGCGATTACGGCGCGTATCCATGGTTTTGCCGATGCGATTGACTATTACCGCCAGTGCAGCGCCATGCCGCTACTGAATAAAATCAGCAAACCGACGCTGATCATCCATGCTAAAGATGACCCCTTTATGGATCAAAATGTGATCCCCGATACGCAGACATTACCGCCGTCGGTAGAATATCAACTCACCGAACATGGCGGTCACGTGGGGTTTGTGGGCGGCACGTTACTTCACCCGGAAATGTGGCTGGAAAAACGTATCCCCGACTGGCTGCAAACTTATCTGGAAAGCTAAATGATTATTCCCTGGCAGGACCTGGCGCCTGAGACGCTCGACAGCCTGATTGAAAGCTTTGTCTTGCGTGAAGGCACCGATTATGGTGAACATGAGCGCTCACTCGAACAAAAGGTCGCCGATGTGAGACGGCAACTTAAAAACGGTGAAGCCGTACTGGTGTGGTCAGAACTGCACGAAACCGTCAACATTATGCCGCGCTCGCAGTTTCGCGAGTAACTCACTGGCGGCAGGCTTCGTCTACAACAATGGTTTACTCAGGGAGCTGCTATGTCCGCTAAACATCCGGTTATTGCCGTAACAGGTTCCAGCGGTGCGGGAACCACCACCACCAGCCTCGCGTTTCGCAAAATCTTTGCTCAACTGAATTTGCATGCCGCCGAGGTTGAAGGTGACAGTTTTCATCGCTATACCCGCCCTGAAATGGACATGGCAATTCGTAAAGCCCGCGATTTAGGTCGACATATCAGCTATTTTGGCCCGGAAGCGAATGACTTCGGCCTGCTGGAACAAACGTTTATTGAGTACGGACAAACCGGCACAGGCCAGGCACGAAAATATCTTCACACCTACGATGAGGCCGTTCCCTGGAACCAGGTTCCCGGTACGTTCACCCCCTGGCAGCCCCTGCCGGAGCCAACAGATGTGCTGTTTTATGAAGGGTTGCACGGCGGCGTGGTGACGCCCCAGCACGATGTCGCCCGCCACGTCGATCTGCTGGTAGGCGTGGTGCCCATCGTCAATCTCGAGTGGATGCAAAAGTTGGTACGCGATACCAGCGAGCGTGGCCATTCCCGTGAGGCAGTGATGGATTCGGTGGTTCGATCGATGGAAGACTACATCAATTTCATCACCCCACAATTTTCCCGCACCCATATTAATTTCCAGCGCGTGCCGACGGTGGATACTTCCAACCCGTTTGCCGCCAAAGTGATCCCATCGCTCGATGAGAGCTTTGTGGTGATTCATTTTCGTAATCTTGAAGGGATCGACTATCCCTGGTTGCTGGCGATGTTGCAGGGTTCGTTCATTTCGCACATGAATACGCTTGTGGTGCCTGGTGGCAAAATGGGGTTAGCAATGGAGCTGATCATGACACCGCTGGTCCAACGGCTGATGGAAGGGAAGAAGATTCAATAGGCCTCCTGCCGACACAACCTCTGCCTCCCTCTGCAGCCCCGGTAAGCGCGGCGCCACCGGGGAATGTGTCGGATGCGCGACGCTTATCCGACCTGTGTTCTCAGGCCTCAATCACCTCATATGAATGCGTGATTTTCACCGCTTTCTCCAGCATTAATGCCACGGAGCAATACTTCTCGGCAGAGAGATCCACCGCGCGCGATACCGCCGCCTCTTTCAGCTCTTTGCCGGTCACGATAAAGTGCAAATTGATATGCGTGAACAGACGCGGAGCCTCTTCACGACGCTCTGAGGTCAGCTTCACTTCGCAATCTTTCACATCGTGGCGGCCTTTCTGTAGAATAGATACAACATCGATAGCGCTGCATCCGCCTGCGGCCATCAGCACCATTTCCATCGGGCTTGGGGCTTTGTCGCCTGAGTTACCATCCATCAGGATCTGGTGCCCGGACGCAGACTCGCCAAGGAACGTTAAACCTTCTACCCATTTCACACGAGCTTGCATTTTTAATTCACTCCGGAGTTACAGTTTTCTTTACAGATTACGCGCACATAAGAAAACTCGCAACGGAAGGCGACCTGCGTCAAGCTGAAGCGAGACACCAGGAGACAGGCGTTAAAAGCTATGCTAAAACAATCACGATGCTACAGTGATACATTGACGTTATGCATGTATGCAGAGGACATCACATATTACAGGCCGCAGGCATGTCTGACGGTCCACTTCCCAGGTATGGGGAAGATAGATTGCAACCCCGGACGCGATATGTGAATCCAGCGTCTGGAGCCAGCTTATAACAGAGGATAACCGCGCATGGTGCTTGGCAAACCGCAAACAGACCCGACTCTCGAATGGTTCTTGTCTCATTGCCACATTCATAAGTACCCGTCGAAGAGCACGCTGATTCACCAGGGTGAAAAAGCGGAAACGTTGTATTACATCGTCAAAGGCTCAGTGGCTGTGCTAATCAAGGATGAAGAAGGTAAAGAGATGATCCTCTCTTACCTTAACCAGGGAGATTTTATCGGTGAACTGGGTCTGTTCGAAGAGGGTCAGGAGCGCAGTGCATGGGTACGCGCTAAAACCGCTTGTGAAGTGGCCGAAATCTCCTACAAAAAATTCCGCCAGTTAATTCAGGTGAACCCGGATATCCTGATGCGTTTGTCTTCCCAGATGGCGCGTCGCCTGCAGGTCACCTCGGAAAAAGTCGGTAACCTCGCCTTCCTTGATGTAACGGGCCGTATCGCACAGACGCTGTTGAATCTGGCGAAACAACCGGATGCAATGACCCACCCGGACGGTATGCAAATTAAAATTACCCGCCAGGAAATTGGTCAGATCGTTGGCTGTTCCCGCGAAACCGTCGGCCGTATCCTGAAAATGCTGGAAGATCAAAACCTGATCTCTGCGCACGGTAAAACCATTGTCGTGTACGGTACACGTTAATTCTCAAGCGGCGCATCCCTTAACGATGCGCCGTTTTTGTCTCTCTTCCCCATGTGGCGCAGGCTGATTTATCATCCCGAAATCAACTATGCACTGCGACAAACGCTGGTGTTATGCCTCCCTGTGACCGTGGGTCTGATCGCAGGTCGTCTCGATCTTGGTCTGCTGTTTTCTCTCGTTCCCGCCTGCTGCAATATTGCCGGTCTGGATACTCTGCATAAACGTTTCTTCAAACGCGTCATTATCGGCGGCACGCTCTTTGCGGGCAGTAGCCTCACCGTACAACTATTACTGACGCAAAATATTCCGCTGCCGCTGATTCTGACCGGATTAACGCTCTTGCTGGGCGTCACAGCAGAAATCAGCGCATTACACGGGCGGCTTCTACCCGCCTCGCTCATTGCCGCCATCTTTACTCTCAGCCTCGCCGGTAACATGCCCATCTGGGAGCCGTTGCTGATTTATGGGCTGGGTACCCTGTGGTACGGCGCGTTTAACGCCTTCTGGTTCTGGCTGTGGCGAGAACAACCGCTGCGCGAATCCTTGAGCCTGCTGTATCGCCAACTGGCGGACTATTGCGAAGCGAAATACAGTTTGCTGACGCAGCACGTCGATCCAGAAAAAGCCCTTCCGCCACTCCTGGCACGCCAGCAAAAGGCGGTGGATATGATCAGCCAGTGTTACCAACAACTGCATATGCTGGCGGCAAATAACAACAACGACTATAAGCGGTTACGCCGCGTCTTCCAGGTGGCGCTGGACTTACAGGAACATATTGCCGTCAGCCTCCACCAACCGCAGGAAGTGCAGGAGCTGGTCGAACGCAGCCATGCCGAGGAAGTTATCCGCTGGAATGCGCAAACCGTTGCTGCGCGGTTACGGGTCATAGCCGATGATATTCTTTATCACCGCTACCCCAAACGCTTCAATATGGATAAACAGATTGGCGCGCTGGAGAAAATTGCCCGCCAGCACCCGGATAACCCGGTTGGGCAGTTTTGCGCCTGGCATTTCAGCCAGATAGCCCGGGTTCTGCGTACCCAGCGCCCGCTCTATGTCCGTGATCTGATGGCGGAGAAGCAGCGCCGTTTGCCCCTGATCCCGGCCCTCAAAAGTTATCTGTCGTTGAAATCCTCCGCCTTACGTAATGCGGCACGCATTAGCGTCATGCTCAGTATTGCCAGCCTGATGGGCAGCGCGCTCCATCTGCCTAAACCTTACTGGATCATGATGACGGTGATGTTTGTTACGCAAAACGGTTATGGGGCGACACGCGTGCGCATCCTGCACCGGGCGGCAGGCACCATGGCCGGGCTCATCATTGCCGGCGTGACGCTGCACTACCACGTACCGGAAGGCTTCACGCTCACCGCGATGCTAATCGTCACGCTGGTGAGCTATCTGATTATCCGCAAAAGCTACGGCTGGGCGATGGTGGGTTTTACCCTCACCGCGGTCTATACGCTCCAGTTGCTTACACTGAATGGCGACCAGTTTATTGTTGCCCGTCTTATCGATACGTTGATCGGCTGCCTGATTGCTTTTGGTGGCATGGTCTGGCTGTGGCCTCAATGGCAAAGTGGCCTGCTGCGAAAAAATGCTCATGACGCGCTGGAAACTTACCAGGATGCCATTCGGCTGATCCTGAGCGATGATCCCCAGGCGACGCCGCTGGCCTGGCAGCGCATGCGGGTAAACCAGGCGCATAACGCGCTCTTTAACTCGCTTAATCAGGCCATGCAGGAGCCAGGTTTTGATACACGTTACCTGGCAGACATGAAGCTGTGGGTCACGCACAGTCAGTTTATTGTCGAACATATTAATGCAATGACCACGCTGGCGCGGGAGCACACCATGCTCACGCCGGAACTGGCTCAGCGTTACCTGCAGTCCTGCGAAATTGCCCTGCAACGTTGTCAGCAGCGGCTGGAGTATGATGGTCCGGGAAGTTCAGGAGATGTGAATATTCTGGAGGCGCCGGAAAGCATGACGCATGGTCCAATGAGCACGCTGGAGCAACATCTGCAACGGATCCTGGGGCATCTGAACACCATGCACACCATTTCGTCGGTGGCATGGCGTCAGCGCCCACATCACGGCATCTGGTTAAATCGCCGCTTGCGCTCTTAAGCGTTAACCACGTTGGCTACAGCTTTGGCGAAGCGCAGCATACCTTCTGCGATATCGTTCTCTTCAATGATAAGCGACGGCGCAAAACGCATTACGTCAGGACCGGCATTAAGCACCATCAGCCCTTCATTTGCCGCCGCGTAGAGGAAATCACGCGCACGGCCTTTGTACTGCGGTTTCAGTTCCGCGCCAACCAGCAGCCCCATGCCGCGAATTTCGCTGAACAGGTCGTACTGCGCATTGATGTCTTCAAGATGCTTAACGAACAGTTCGCGTTTCGCATTGACGCCATTTAAGACCTCTGGCGTATTAATGATGTCGAATGCCGCACCGGCAACAGCACAGGCCAGCGGGTTACCGCCGTAGGTTGAACCGTGGGACCCCGGATGGAACGCGCTGGCGATTTCCTGAGTGGTGAGCATGGCGCTTACCGGGAAACCACCGCCGAGCGCTTTGGCGCTGGTCAGGATATCCGGGGTGACACCATAGTGCATGTAGGCGAAGAGATCGCCGCTGCGCCCCATCCCACACTGCACTTCATCAAACACCAGCAGCGCTTTGTGTTCATCGCACAGGTCACGCAAACCCTGTAAAAACTCTGGCGTTGCCGCCGTCACCCCGCCTTCTCCCTGAATCGGTTCAACCACGACCGCACAGGTATGATCGTCCATGACCGCTTTTACCGCATGCAGGTCGTTATAGGGCACATGAATGATATCCGCGGGTTTCGGGCCGAAGCCGTCCGAGTATTTCGGCTGACCGCCCACGGTCACGGTGAACAGTGAACGGCCATGGAACGCGTTGTGGAAAGCGATGATTTTGGTTTTATGCGGACTGTGGCGGGTAGATGCATAATAACGCGCCAGTTTGAATGCCGTTTCGTTGGCCTCGGTGCCGGAGTTCATAAACACCACGCGCTCGGCGAAGGTGGCGTCGATCAGCTTACGCGCCAGGCGCAATGCGGGTTCATTCGTAAACACGTTGCTGATATGCCACAGCGTTTCGCCCTGTGTTTTTAACGCCTCCACCAGCGCCGGATGGCAATGCCCCAGCGCAGTAACGGCGATACCGCCCGCAAAATCAACGTACTCTTTACCCTGCTGATCCCACACGCGGCTACCTTTTCCTTTCACCGGAATAAATTCGGCCGGTGCGAAAATTGGTAGAATGACTTCGTCAAATGTTGCGCGCGTGATTGCACCCTGCTGAGTTGCCATGTAACCCCACCCTTTTTAAACAAGAAGTAGAAGTGAAAATATAATCACGAAATATGCATAAAAAATCACTCAATGGCAACTAAAAATCGGCGCGATGCAAAAAGTTATTCAATAACGCATGTCCCTGCTCGCTAAGAATACTTTCCGGGTGAAACTGCACGCCTTCCAGATCCCACTGACGATGGCGAATCCCCATGATCTCTTGCGTCTCGCTCCAGGCGGTCACCTCAAAGCAATCCGGTAATGAAGGCGGATCGATCAACAAAGAGTGGTAGCGCGTGACGGTTAACGGATTATTCAGGCCGCGAAAAACGCCCAGCCCGGTATGGGTTATCGGAGAGGTTTTCCCGTGCATAACCTGTTGTGCCCGGACAATGCGGGCGCCAAAAACCTGGGCGATGGCCTGGTGACCGAGGCAGACGCCGAGAATCGGCAACGTGCCAGCATAGTGGCGAATAACCTCCAGCGAGATACCCGATTCATCCGGCGTGCAGGGGCCTGGGGATATCACGATCTTTTTGGGGGCCATAATCGCAATATCCGCCAGGGTGATCTCATCATTACGCCTGACCTCGACCTGAGCCCCCAATTCGCAAAAGTACTGATACAGGTTCCAGGTAAAAGAGTCGTAATTATCAATAAGCAGGATCATGGCGGCCTCATCATTTTAAGCCGCCCTATTCTACTCAGTTTCGACGGCTTCGCTTACCACTTTGCCGAAGATCTCGCACAGCGGTTTTAGGTCCCCCATCGCCCCGGTCTGGTTCGCTTTACTCCAGTTTTCCGGGTCGACGCCACGCCAGTCCAGTCGGTATCCGGCATGCAGCGCAAGCTGCTCAAAGAAAATCCGCTGGGCAATGCCATTGCCAATGCGAAATGGGTGCAGCACATTGATTTCACAGTAGTAATGCGCCAGTCGCTCAATAAATTCTTCCTTCCCAAGCTCCTGTAGCCACTCTTCGTCTTCAAGCGACTGCATTAACGCATTCCCCTCTTTTTCGATGTATTCGAAATGGCAGAAACGCGTATCTCCCTGATAGATATCCACTTCGCGTACCTGTCCCGCCCAGTCGAAGACATCCTGGTAAATATGACGGTGAATGGCGCACAGATGTGGCAGCCCACGGGCCAGCGGACCCAGTTCCAGCGTGGCGGCACGTAACGCCGTGAGCTCCCATGCCGCTTGTTCCAGCCGTTGCGCCTCGCGAATACCCAACCTGTTGCGCATAACATTGAGGCCAGAGTAGAGGTAAGGATCGCGACCGTCGCCGAATTTATCGCTCATAGTGCCTCCTTAGCTCTTCAATACGCGCCAGCGCTTCATCGGCTGTAAGCGTTACCAGCGGGCTTTCAACGCCTTCAAGACGCCTGCTGGCCTGAAAATTGACATTACGGTCTTGCTCCCAGAGACGGGATTTTTGTCGGTCGGTGAGTTTTTTGGTCATAACGCCTCCCTGATGTCTCGCTCATGTGCCACAAGTATAAGCAGCAATTTCGCGTCACGCAGGGAGGAGAACGCGCACAGGCCGGGCGGCCCATGCGAAAAAAAGATTATGGCAGGACTTTAGCAGAGAGGATAACAACCGGTTTTGTCGGCACATTCTGGTAAGGACCGACGTCGTGGGTTGGAACCTGAGAAATCTTGTCGGCAACATCCATCCCTTTGACAACTTTACCAAATACCGCATAGCCAAAATCACGTTGGCCGTGGTCCAGGAAGGCGTTGTCAGCGACGTTAATGAAGAATTGACTGGTGGCGCTGTCTTTATCTGCGGTACGGGCCATGGAGATGGTGCCGCGCGTATTGCGTAAACCGTTATCGGCTTCGTTTTTAATGGGCGGGTTAGGCTGCTTTTGCTGCATTTGCTCAGTAAAACCGCCACCCTGAACCATAAAACCCGGGATCACGCGGTGAAACGTGGTGTTGTTATAAAAACCGTTATTCACATAATCCACAAAGTTTTTCACCGACACGGGGGCTTTCTGACTGTTCAGCTCCAGTTCGATGTTGCCGGCTGACGTGGTGAGCAGAACATGGGGATCACCTTTTGCCGCCAGTGCGGAAGAGGAGATTGCAGAAAGGGCACAAATAGCCGCAATTGCCGCCAGAGTCGATTTAACCATGAGGTTTCCTTAACGAAATACAGGTAAGAAAGCGAGTGGCTTGATTCTAAAGAGCACTCCGCCACCAGGCCAGCCTTTTACTTAATTTTACGCAATTGAAACATATGTTACGCAGGCTGACCACGCATTGTGTGGTCATTCTGCTATCAGCTTCACTCACTCTTGCGATGAAACGCCACTTCTTCACCGCCGCTGTCCGTCTGAATCCAGGTTTGCGCAGGCTGCGTGGTAGCAATTACCCGCCCCTGGCGAATGGACCAGCGCACCGGCGACTGACATCGCACCGCGTCAAAACCGCTCTCAACCGGCAAAATGATCATATTCGCCGGGTTGCCCGTCTCAATACCGTAATCATCCAGACCAAAGGTTCTGGCGCTATTATCGGTAATCAACCGCAGGCCATCGTCGATTTGCTGATACCCCATCAACTGGCAAACATGCAGACCCATATGCAGCACCTGCAACATATTGCCCGTGCCGAGTGGATACCAGGGATCAAAGACATCATCATGGCCGAAGCAGACGTTAATCCCGGCGGCCAGCATCTCCTTCACGCGGGTGATCCCACGCCGCTTCGGATAATCATCAAAACGCCCCTGCAGATGGATATTCACCAGCGGATTGGCGACAAAGTTGATACCGGAGAGTTTCAGCAAGCGGAAAAGGCGAGAAGTATAGGCACCGTTATAGGAGTGCATCGCCGTCGTGTGGCTGGCGGTAACGCGCGACCCCATTTCCATTTTCAGCGCCAGCGCGGCGACCGTTTCGACAAACCTCGACTGTTCGTCGTCGATCTCGTCACAGTGAATATCCAGTGGTCGGTCATATTTCTGCGCCAGTTCAAAGGCGATATGCAGTGATTCCACCCCATACTCGCGGGTAAATTCAAAATGGGGAATCGCCCCTACCACATCCGCGCCAAGCTGTAAGGCCTCTTCCAGCAACGCTGCGCCGTTGGGGTAAGACAAGATCCCCTCTTGCGGGAAGGCGACGATTTGCAGGTCTATCCAGGGGGCGACTTCCTGTTTCACTTCCAGCATTGCTTTGAGCGCTGTCAGCGTCGGGTCGGAGACATCGACATGGGTGCGTACATGCTGAATACCGTTCGCCATTTGCCATTTTAACGTCTGCCAGGCGCGCTTTTTCACATCATCATGGCTGAGTAACGCTTTGCGTTCCGCCCAGCGTTCAATCCCCTCAAATAACGTTCCCGACTGATTCCAGTTTGGCTCGCCTGCGGTTTGGGTGGTATCCAGGTGGATGTGCGGTTCAATAAACGGCGGCAGCGCCAGCCCGCCCCTGGCGTTTAAGACTTCATAACTTTCATGCTGTGGGGCGCTCATCGGGGTGATGTCACCGAAGTGGCCCTTCTCAATCGCGATTTGCCATAGCCCTTTTCGCCCAGGTAAATGAACGTTCTGAACCAGCCAAAGTGGTGTTGCCGTCATGCTTCTACCCCCGGGTTATCACTGAAACGTTGTTTCAGGCAATTGCCATAAATTCACATCTTTTTTTGTACACAATTTCCACAATCCTGAAAAGCCTGACAGATCCGCGACTTATAAAAAACCATCAAAATCAATTATCTACCCATTAAGTGGTAGGTGAAGATGTATTTGACCTGCATCAATAAGTGCCAGGGCTGAATCGTTAAGGTAGGCAGTAATAGAAAAGAAATCGAGGCAAAAATGAGCAAAGTCAAACTCGCTATAATCGGTAACGGCATGGTCGGCCACCGTTTTATTGAGGATCTCCTCGATAAAGCAGATGCCAGCCAGTTCGATATTACCGTTTTTTGTGAAGAACCCCGTAAAGCCTACGATCGCGTTCACCTGTCTTCCTACTTTTCGCATCATACTGCGGAAGAACTGTCGCTGGTACGTGAAGGTTACTACGAAAAGCACGGCGTTAACGTTCTCGTCGGCGAACGTGCAATTACCATCAACCGCAAGGAGAAAGTGATCCACTCCAGTGCCGGTCGTACCGTCTATTATGACAAACTGATCATGGCGACTGGCTCTTACCCGTGGATCCCGCCCATTAAAGGCTCCGAAACCCAGGATTGCTTTGTTTACCGCACCATTGAAGACCTCAACGCCATCGAATCCTGCGCTCGTCGCAGCAAACGTGGTGCGGTGGTCGGCGGTGGCCTGCTCGGTCTGGAAGCCGCCGGCGCACTGAAAAACCTCGGTGTTGAAACGCACGTTATTGAATTTGCTCCCATGCTGATGGCTGAACAGCTCGATCAGATGGGCGGTGAACAGCTCAAACGCAAAATCGAAAGCATGGGCGTGCGTGTGCACACCAGCAAAAACACCAAAGAGATCGTCCAGGAAGGCACAAACGCGCGTAAAACCATGCGCTTTGCCGACGGTACCGAACTGGAAGTCGACTTTATCGTCTTCTCAACCGGTATTCGCCCGCGCGACAAACTGGCGACCCAATGTGGGCTGGCTGTCGCGCAGCGCGGTGGTATCGTAATTAACGACACCTGTCAGACCTCTGATCCTGATATCTACGCGATTGGCGAATGTGCGAGCTGGAATAGCCATGTGTACGGTCTGGTCGCACCGGGCTACAAAATGGCGCAGGTCGCCGTGGACCATATCCTCGGCAATGCTAACGCCTTTGCGGGTGCAGACATGAGCGCCAAGCTGAAACTGCTGGGCGTGGATGTTGGCGGTATCGGCGATGCGCATGGTCGCACGCCGGGCGCACGCAGCTACGTTTACCTCGACGAAAGCAAAGAAGTTTACAAACGCCTTATCGTTAGTCCTGACAACAAAACCCTGCTCGGCGCGGTACTGGTGGGTGACACCAGCGACTTCGGCAATCTGTTGCAACTGGTGCTGAATGCTATCGAACTACCGGAAAACCCGGATGCCTTGATCCTGCCAGCACACGCCAGCAGCGGCAAACCGTCTATCGGCGTGGATAAACTGCCGGACAGCGCACAAATCTGTTCCTGCTTCGACGTCACCAAAGGCATGCTGGTCGCCGCCATCAACAAAGGCTGCCACACCGTTGCCGCACTGAAAGCAGAAACCAAAGCCGGTACTGGCTGCGGCGGCTGTATTCCGCTGGTCACCCAGGTGCTGAACGCCGAGCTGGCGAAGCAGGGCATCGAAGTCACAAATAACCTGTGTGAACACTTCGCTTACTCCCGTCAGGAGCTCTATCACCTGATTCGCGTTGAAGGCATTAAATCTTTCGACGAGTTGCTGGCGAAATATGGCAAAGGCTACGGTTGTGAAGTGTGTAAACCGACCGTGGGTTCTCTGCTGGCCTCCTGCTGGAACGAATACATTCTGAAACCGCAGCACACGCCGCTGCAGGATACCAACGACAACTTCCTGGCAAACATCCAGAAAGACGGTACCTACTCCGTTATCCCGCGCTCTGCCGGTGGCGAAATCACCCCGGAAGGGCTGATGGAAGTGGGCCGTATCGCCCGCGAATTTAATCTCTACACCAAAATCACCGGCTCGCAGCGTATTGGCCTGTTTGGTGCGCAGAAAGACGATCTGCCGGAAATCTGGCGTCAGTTGATTGAAGCAGGCTTCGAAACGGGTCACGCGTATGCTAAAGCGCTGCGAATGGCGAAAACCTGCGTGGGCAGCACCTGGTGCCGCTACGGCGTCGGCGACAGCGTGGGCTTCGGCGTCGAGCTGGAAAACCGCTACAAAGGCATCCGCACTCCGCACAAAATGAAGTTTGGCGTTTCCGGCTGTACCCGTGAATGTGCCGAAGCACAGGGTAAAGACGTAGGCATTATCGCTACTGAAAAAGGCTGGAACTTGTATGTTTGCGGCAACGGTGGGATGAAACCACGCCATGCGGATTTGCTGGCGGCGGATCTCGACCGTGAAACCCTGCTCAAATACCTCGACCGTTTCATGATGTTCTATATCCGCACGGCCGACAAACTGACCCGTACGGCCTCCTGGCTGGATAATCTGGAAGGCGGCATCGCTTACCTCAAAAGCGTCATCATCGACAACAAACTGGGTCTGAACGACCAGCTTGAAGCCGAAATGGCGCGTCTGCGCGACGCCGTTATCTGCGAATGGACAGAAACCGTCAACAACCCGCAGGCGCAGGTTCGCTTCAAACACTTTATCAACAGCGACAAACGCGACCCGAACGTTCAGGTTGTGGCAGAACGCGAGCAACATCGTCCGGCAACGCCATATGAACGCATCCCGGTCAAAATGGTGGAGGAAACCGTATGAGCCAGTGGAACACTATCTGCAAAATTGACGATATCGTCCCGGCAACCGGCGTCTGTGCCCTGCTGAATGGCAAACAGGTGGCCATTTTCCGCCCGCGTCACGATGACCAGGTTTACGCGATCAGCAATATCGACCCGTTCTTTCAGGCAAGCGTGCTGTCGCGCGGCCTGATTGCCGAGCACAACGGGGAGTTGTGGGTCGCCAGCCCGCTGAAAAAACAGCGTTTCCGCCTGCGTGACGGCATGTGCCTTGAAGATGAAAGCCGTTCTGTCGACCATTTCGACGCCCGTGTAAAAGACGGTGTGGTGCAACTTAAAGCGTAATTTCAGTGGGGGTGCAATGCCCCCGCTTTAAAATATTCTCCCCTTTGGGAGCCTTTCAACTTTTTACACGAAATCATTTGTGCTGCATCGCGGCGGCAACTGAACGAATCCCCAGGAGCATAGTTCACTATGTGACTGGGGTGAGTGAAGGCGGCCAACAAAGAGGCAGCGCGAAGGATGAAGTGTAAAGGATAATCACTATGTTTACCGACACCATTAATAAGTGTGCGGCTAACGCTGCGCGCATTTCACGCCTCTCGACAAATAATCCTGTGGGTTTCTGGATAAGCTCCGCTATGGCCGGCGCTTATGTGGGCTTAGGGATTATTTTGATTTTTACCCTCGGTAACTTACTTGACCCGTCAGTGCGTCCGCTGGTGATGGGCGCAACCTTCGGTATCGCCTTAACACTGGTTATCATCGCAGGGTCCGAACTCTTTACCGGCCATACCATGTTCCTGACTCTCGGTGTGAAAGCAGGCACCATCACTCAGGGCCAGATGTGGACCATTCTGCCGCAAACCTGGCTGGGTAATCTGTTAGGTTCCGTTCTGGTTGCGCTGCTGTATAACTGGGGTGGTGGTAGCTTACTGCCGCTGGATACCAGCCTTGTGCATACCGTTGCACTGGCCAAAACCAACGCGCCCGCAGGCGTGCTGTTCTTTAAAGGCGCGCTATGTAACTGGCTGGTTTGTCTGGCAATCTGGATGGCGATTCGTACTGAAGGCGCTGCAAAATTCCTCGCCATCTGGTGGTGTCTGCTGGCCTTTATCGCCTCTGGCTACGAGCACTCCGTTGCCAACATGACGCTGTTTGCCCTCTCGTGGTTTGGTCACCACAGCGAAGCGTATACCCTCTCTGGAATTGGTCATAACCTGTTGTGGGTAACCCTGGGTAATACTTTATCCGGTGCCGTGTTTATGGGCCTGGGTTACTGGTATGCTACGCCGAAAGCGGAGCGTCCGTCTGCAACCCAGACAGCGAAGAGCCAACCAATAACAACCCATTAATAAAGACACAAATAATTCGAGTTGCAGGCAACGCACCTGCGGCACGCAGAATGATGTGTATTTGAGGTGATGTCGTGGACCATTTACCCATTTTTTGTCAATTACGCAAACGCGACTGCCTGCTGGTCGGCGGTGGCGATGTCGCAGAACGTAAAGCCCGACTTTTGATGGACGCTGGTGCACGACTGACCGTGAACTCACTCGCCTTTGCTCCCCAGTTTCATGTCTGGGCGAACGAAGGGATGCTGACGCTGGTAGAAGGCGGTTTCGACGAGCGCCTGCTCGACCCTTGCTGGCTGGTGATTGCCGCGACCGATGATGAAGCGGTTAACCAGCAGGTCAGCGACGCGGCAGAATCCCGCCGTATCTTCTGTAACGTGGTGGATGCGCCGAAGCAGGCGAGTTTCATCATGCCCTCGATTATCGACCGTTCTCCATTGATGGTTGCCGTCTCCTCAGGCGGCACTTCGCCGGTACTGGCCCGTCTGCTGCGTGAAAAGCTCGAATCGATTCTGCCGCAACATCTTGGGCAAGTCGCCCGCTATGCCGGTAAACTGCGTCGCCGTGTGAAAGACCACTTTGCCAGCGTCGCTGAACGCCGTCGTTTCTGGGAAAAGCTGTTTGTGAATGACAGGCTTGCGCAGTCACTGGCGAACCAGGATTCTCCGGCTGTTGAAGCCATTACCGGGCAACTGCTTGCCGAACCGCTGGATCATCGTGGCGAAGTGGTGCTGGTCGGCGCAGGCCCGGGCGACGCCGGTTTGTTGACGCTCAAAGGGCTGCAACAGATCCAGCAGGCCGATGTGGTGGTGTATGACCGCCTGGTCTCAGATGAAATCATGAATCTGGTACGTCGTGATGCCGACCGGGTGTTTGTTGGCAAACGCGCGGGTTATCACTGTGTGCCGCAGGAAGAGATTAATCAGATTCTGCTGCACGAAGCGCAACAGGGCAAACGTGTAGTGCGCCTGAAAGGGGGCGATCCGTTTATCTTCGGACGCGGCGGAGAAGAGCTGGAAACCCTGTGCCATGCAGGCATTCCCTTTTCGGTTGTCCCAGGCATTACCGCAGCCTCAGGGTGTTCTGCTTACTCCGGCATTCCGTTAACCCACAGGGATTATGCCCAGAGCGTACGCCTGGTCACGGGGCATTTAAAAACCGGCGGCGAACTGGACTGGGCAAATCTGGCGGCAGAAAAACAGACGCTGGTCTTCTATATGGGATTGAACCAGGCGGCGACCATTCAGGAAAAATTGATTGAGCACGGCATGCAGGCAGATATGCCCGTCGCGCTGGTAGAAAACGGCACCTCGGTAAAACAGCGTGTCGTCAGCGGAGCTTTGACGGAGCTGGGTGAACTGGCCCGGCAGGTAGACAGCCCGGCGCTTATTATCGTTGGCCGCGTCGTCGGCCTGCGCGACAAGCTAAAGTGGTTTTAACATTTCCTTCCACAGGTTAGTCATTTCACAGAGGTAACCCGGATAGGCGCTTGTGCCGCATCCGGGAGCCCGGCTCCATAATCCCGGAACGCACCCGGATTATTTAAATATCAAAATCAATAAGTTAAACCCCATATAGCGTCACGATTGCTCTCTCGTCGCAAATTTGTGATCTCTCTCGCCAATACAATTCATCATGTGTTGTTATATTGATTATGTGTCGTCATATACTGAGGTAAGCCGTTGGCTGTCGGCGGATTTCAGGCGACACCCTTTTGACCCTACATACAACATTCTAAGAAAGGTATTGATATGGAAAGCCAGGAACTTCAACGCAAGCTCGGCTTCTGGGCCGTGCTCGCTATCGCCGTCGGGACAACCGTCGGTTCCGGTATTTTCGTTTCAGTGGGAGAAGTTGCAAAAGCGGCAGGATCGCCGTGGTTAACCGTACTCGCCTTTGTGATTGGCGGTCTGATCGTCATTCCACAAATGTGTGTCTACGCCGAACTCTCAACCGCCTACCCTGAAAACGGCGCGGATTATATTTATCTGAAAAATGCGGGCAGCCGTCCGCTGGCCTTTCTCTCCGGCTGGGCCAGCTTCTGGGCCAACGATGCCCCCTCATTATCGATTATGGCGCTGGCGGTGGTCAGTAATCTCGGCTTCCTGATGCCGCTCGATCCGCTCACCGGCAAGCTGGTGGCAACGGCGTTAATCATCCTGTTTATGCTGCTGCATCTGCGCTCCGTCGAAGGCGGCGCCGCCTTCCAGACGCTGATCACCATCGCCAAGATTATTCCCTTCACCATCGTTATCGGCATTGGCATTTTCTGGTTCAAAACCGACAACTTCGCCGCACCAGAAACAACGGCCACCGTTACTGCGGCCTCCGGCATTATGGCACTGCTGGCGGGCGTATCGGCCACCAGTTGGTCTTATACCGGTATGGCCTCCATCTGCTATATGACCGGCGAAATCAAAAACCCCGGCAAGACCATGCCGCGCGCATTGATTGGCTCCTGCCTGCTGGTTCTGGTGCTCTACTCCCTGCTGGCGCTGGTTATTTCCGGTCTGATGCCTTTTGAAAAACTGGCGGCCTCCGAAACGCCCATCTCCGACGCTCTGACCTATATTCCGGCGCTGGGCAGCATGGCGGGCATCTTCGTGGCGATCACTGCGATGATCGTCATTCTTGGCTCGCTTTCCAGTTGCGTGATGTACCAACCGCGTCTGGAGTATGCGATGGCGAAGGACAAGCTGTTTTTCAAATGCTTCGCCCATGTTCACCCGAAATACAACACCCCGGATGTATCAATTATTTTGCAGGGAGCGCTCGGGATCTTCTTCATCTTCGTCTCCGATCTGACCAGCCTGCTCGGCTACTTCACGCTGGTGATGTGCTTCAAAAACACCCTCACCTTCGGCTCGATTATCTGGTGTCGCAAACGCGACGACTACAAACCGCTCTGGCGCACGCCCCTGTTTGGCCTGATGACATTCCTTGCCATCTGCTCAAGCCTGATCCTCGTCGCCTCTACCTTTGTCTGGGCGCCCATTCCTGGTCTGATCTGCGCCCTGATCGTTATCGCCACCGGTCTGCCCGCTTATGCCTTCTGGGAAAAGCGCAATCGTCGGCTGGCCGCACTTTCGTAAACCCGTCTGGAGAAACGTTACATGTTGGATATTGATAAAAGCACCGTGGATTTCCTGGTTACCGAAAATATGGTGTCTGAAGTGGAGAAAGTTCTGCAACAGGATGTTCCCCGCGTTCACGGCATCGTTGATGAAATGCTGCGTCGCGGCATTGACCGGATCTATTTCGTGGCCTGTGGCTCGCCGCTCAACGCTGCGCAAACGGCGAAGCATCTTGCGGATCGTTATTCCGATTTACAGGTTTACGCGATGTCTGGCTGGGAGTTTTGCGATAACACCCCGCACCGCCTGGACAACCGCTGCGCGGTGATAGGGGTATCGGATTACGGCAAAACCGAAGAGGTCATTAAAGCGCTGGAACTAGGCCGTGCCTGTGGCGCACTGACCGCTGCCTTTACTAAAAAACCGGACAGCCCGATCACCGTCCCGGTGGAGTATGTTGTGGACTACCAGGCCGACTGCATCTGGGAAATCCATCTGCTGCTCTGCTACAGCGTGGTACTGGAGATGGTGACCCGCCTCGCGCCGCATGCGGAAATCGGCAAAATCAAAACCGATCTGCAGAAACTGCCGCAGGCACTGGGCTACCTGGTGCGTAACTGGGAAGAGAAAGGTCGTCAGCTTGGCGAGCAGGCAAGCTCATGGCCGATGATCTATACCGTTTCCGCCGGCCCGCTGCGCCCGCTGGGCTACAAGGAAGGGATTGTTACCCTGATGGAGTTTACCTGGACACACGGCTCGGTTATTGAGAGCGGGGAATTCCGCCACGGCCCGCTTGAAGTGGTGGAGCCTGGCGTCCCCTTCCTGTTCCTGCTCGGCAATGACGAAAGCCGCCACACCACTGAGCGTGCCATCCGCTTCGTCAAAGAGCGTACCGATAACGTCATCGTGATTGATTACGCCGACATTGCCCAGGGCCTGCACCCATGGCTGGCACCCTTCCTGATGTTCGTGCCGATGGAGTGGCTCTGCTACTACCTGTCGATTTACAAAGATCACAACCCGGATGATCGTCGCTATTACGGCGGCCTTGTGGAGTATTGATTTCGCTATCCGGCCCGACCGGGCCGGTTTTCCTTAAAAGGAGCAGAGCAATGAAAACAGGCATGTTTACCTGCGGTCACCAGCGTTTACCGGTGGAAGAGGCGTTTCGCGACGCGCGTGAGCTGGGCTATGACGGTATCGAATTGTGGGGCGGGCGTCCCCACGCTTTCGCCCCCGATTTAAAAGCGGGCGGGATTAAGCAAATCAAAGCACTCGCCCGGACATACCAGTTGCCCATTATCGGCTACACGCCAGAGACCAACGGTTACCCGTGGAATATGATGCTGGGCGATGAACGGATGCGCCGCGAAAGCCTGGATATGATCAAACTGGCGATGGATATGGCCAAAGAGATGGGCGCAGGCTTCACACTGATTTCCGCTGCCCATGCCGGCTATCTGACCACACCGGATGTTATCTGGCAGCGTCTGGCCGATAACCTGCATGAACTGTGCGAGTATGCGCAGGACATTGAGATGGATCTGGTGCTCGAACCGCTTACGCCCTATGAGTCCAACGTGGTCTGCAATGCCAATGACGTGCTACGCGCTTTCTCGCTTGTCCCCTCGCCACGCCTGTACAGCATGATTGATATCTGCGCCCCCTGGGTGCAAGGCGAACCGGTGATGAGTTACTTCAATAAGTTGGGGAATAAACTTCGCCATTTGCACATCGTCGACAGCGACGGCGCAAGCGACAGCCATTACATACCCGGTGAAGGCAAAATGCCGCTGCGGGAGCTGATGCGCGATGTTATCGCCAGCGGCTACAACGGTTATTGCACGATCGAGCTGGTGACCATGTACATGAACGAGCCGCGTCTCTTTGCCCGTCAGGCGCTGGAGCGCTTTCGCGCGTTGCTGCCGGAGGAAAGCGCATGAAACGGCTGGCGACCATTGGCGATAACTGCGTCGACATCTATCCGCATCTCGGTAAAGCCTTTTCCGGCGGCAATGCGGTGAATGTGGCGGTTTACGGCACCCGTTACGGCATGCGGCCTGGCTGCGTGACATGGGTTGGCGAAGACGACTATGGTCGGATGTTAAAGGACGACCTGGCAAAGATGGGGGTCGACACCAGCCATGTGCATGTCAAACGCGGCGTCACCGCGCAAACGCAGGTAGAGCTGAAAGGTAATGATCGGGTGCTGGGCGACTATACCGAAGGTGTCATGGCAGATTTCACTCTGCAGGAGAGTGATTTTGCCTGGCTTGATGGCTATGACATTATTCACTCCGCTATCTGGGGCCACGCTGAAAGCGCCTTTCCCCGGCTGCATGCGGCGGGCAAGCTGACGGCTTTTGACTTTGCCGATAAATGGGACAGCCCGCTCTGGCAAACCCTGCCGCCGCATCTTGATTTTGCCTTCGCCTCGGCGCCGCAGGAGGACACGGCGTTAAGGGAACGTATGCAGGCGGTAGTTGCGCATGGCGCAGGCATCGCTGTCGTCACGTTGGGTGAAAATGGCAGCATCGCCTGGGATGGCGAGCAGTTTTACCGCCAGGCCGCGGCTAGCGTTGATGTCATCGATACCATGGGCGCAGGGGACTCTTTTATTGCCGGCTTCCTCTGCGCTGTGGCCTGCGGCAGGCCGCTGACTGTGGCGATGGAGCAGGGTACATTCAGCGCGGCGCGTACCATTCAATACCACGGCGCATGGTAATACTGTGCTGGCATGAGCCGCATCATGCCAGCGCTCTGTTACTCGCTGATAAACAACCCTATAATTCCCCTATTCCATTATTTTCAGGGTTGAGCCATGCCAGCTACGGACCGCTATTCTCACCAACTGCTCTACGCCACGGTTCGCCAGCGCCTGCTGGATGACATTGCCCAGGGCGTTTACAAAGCCGGGCAACAGATCCCCACCGAAAGTGAATTGTGCGCGCAGTATAACGTCAGCAGGATCACGATCCGCAAGGCCATAAGCGATCTGGTGGCAGATGGGGTGTTGATTCGCTGGCAGGGGAAAGGAACGTTTGTACAAAGCCAGAAGGTGGAAAACGCCTTGCTGACCGTCAGCGGCTTTACCGATTTTGGCGTCTCGCAGGGCAAACCGACGAAAGAAAAGGTGATTGAACAGGCGCGTATCTCTGCCGCGCCGTTTTGTGAAAAGCTGAACATTCCGGGTAACAGCGAGGTTTTCCACTTAAGCCGGGTGATGTATCTGGACAAGGAACCGCTATTTATCGACAGCTCATGGATCCCGCTGTCACGCTATCCGCAATTTGACGCGTATTACAGCGAGGGAGAATCAACCTATCAGCTATTTCAAAAACATTTTGACACGCGGGTAGTGAGCGACAAAAAGACGATCGATATTTTCGCCGCCACCCGTTCACAGGTGCAGTGGCTTAAGTGCGAACTGGGCGAGCCGCTGTTTCGCATCAGCAAAATCGCCTTCGATCAAAACAGTAAACCGGTCCATGTTTCCGAACTTTTCTGCCGCGCGAACCGTATTACGCTAACGATTGATAACCAGCACGCGTAGGTAAGAGATCCCGGATGCGGCGTAAACGTCTTATCAGGGCTACCATCCGGCCCCATCCCGCACAATCGATCCCCTCACCCCATTGGGGAGAGGGGAACATACGCCCCGGCGGACTTACGGCTTCGCCACGAACCCAATAGCTTCGTAGACTTTTTTCAGCGTTTCAGACGCACGGGCGCTGGCTTTTTCCGCGCCCTCTTTCATGATTTTCTGCAAAAACGCTTCGTCATCGCGATAGCGGTGATAACGCGCCTGCAGCTCAGTCAGCATACCGGACACGGCGTCCGCGACTTCGCCTTTCAGATGACCATACATTTTGCCTTCGAAGTGCTGCTCCAGTTCCGGAATGCTCTGGCCGGTTACGGCAGAGAGAATATCCAGCAGGTTAGAAACGCCCGCTTTGTTCTGGATGTCGTAACGCACGACCGGTGGCTCGTCACCGTCGGTCATCGCACGTTTGATTTTCTTCACCACCGATTTCGGATCTTCCAGCAGGCCGATAACGTTATTGCGGTTATCGTCAGACTTGGACATTTTCTTCGTCGGTTCCAGCAGGGACATCACGCGCGCGCCGGATTTCGGAATGAACGGCTCCGGCACTTTGAAGACGTCGCCGTAAATCGCATTAAAACGCTGGGCGATGTCGCGGCTCAGCTCCAGGTGCTGTTTCTGGTCTTCGCCGACCGGAACCTGATTAGTCTGGTACAGCAGAATATCCGCCGCCATCAGTACCGGATAATCGAACAGACCGGCATTAATGTTTTCGGAGTAGCGCGCTGATTTATCCTTGAACTGGGTCATACGGCTCAGTTCGCCGAAATAGGTGTAGCAGTTCAGCGCCCATCCCAACTGTGCATGCTCCGGCACGTGTGACTGAACGAAAATGGTACTTTTCTCAGGATCGATACCGCATGCCAGATAGAGCGCCAGCGTGTCCAGGGTCGCTTTGCGCAGTTTTTCAGGATCCTGACGCGCGGTGATGGCATGCAGGTCAACGATGCAATAGATGCAATGGTAGTCATCCTGCATGTTTACCCACTGACGCAGCGCACCCATGTAGTTACCAATGGTCAATTCACCTGAAGGCTGTGCGCCACTAAATACGATGGGTTTAGTCATGTTTCACGTCCTGATTTTCACTGTGCGGGAGCCCGAGTGCGGGCAGTAGTTCGTTGAAGCGGTCGTACACGTAGTCCGGCTCACTCAATGTAATGGCTTCGCCGTAATTGTAACCATAGGTCATACCGACAGAGCAACAGCCAGCAGCCTGGGCGGCGAGAATATCATTACGAGAATCGCCAACGAACAGCAATTCGTTCGGCGCCAGACCCAGCTTTTCCGCCACCAACAGCAGCGGTTCCGGATGCGGCTTTTTGTTTTTCACGTCGTCACCACCGATGACCACGCTGAAATAGTGGGCAATACCCAGCGTTTCAAGGAGCGGAGCAACAAATGGCGTAGGCTTGTTGGTGACCAGCGCCAGCGGGAAACCTTTTTCGTGCAGTGCAGCCAGCGTATGGGCCACATCAGGGAACAGAAAACTGCCCTCTTCCACCGACTCAGCGTAGTAGCGGTCAAACAGCTTACGCAGCATCACAGCCTGCTCTTCCTGTGGAATATCCGCATGGTTAATCGCCGGTTTACCGGACGCAGCGCGTTGCGCGTTGCGCTCCTGCAGCGACCAGGTCAGAGCGCGTGACATCAGCACATCTGCGCCATTACCAATCCAGGTGATGACCCGATCTTCACCCGCCTGAGGCAGTTCCAGCGCATATAATGCGTTATCTACCGCTGCCGCCAGCCCCGGCGCGCTATCCACCAGCGTACCGTCGAGGTCAAAGGCTATCCCACGAATTACCTGCATTTTATCCATGACTTACCTTTGCCAATTCACTGCGCATTTCATCAATGACTTTTTTGTAATCCGGCTGATCAAAAATCGCCGAGCCCGCCACAAACATATCTGCACCTGCGGCAGCTATTTCAGCGATGTTGCTGACCTTAACACCGCCATCCACTTCCAGGCGAATATCCAAACCGGATTCATCAATCCGACGGCGCACTTCGCGCAGTTTATCAAGCGTATGTGGAATGAAGGATTGACCGCCGAAGCCCGGGTTCACTGACATCAGCAAAATGACATCCAGCTTATCCATGACATAGTCCAGATAACTCAGCGGCGTGGCGGGATTGAATACCAGACCGGCTTTACAGCCGTTCTCTTTGATCAATTGCAGCGTACGATCAACATGCTCAGAAGCTTCCGGATGGAACGTAATAATGCTTGCCCCGGCGGCGGCGAAATCCGGCACCAGACGATCAACCGGTTTCACCATCAGATGCACGTCAATCGGCGCCGTAATACCGTACTTACGCAGCGATTTCAGTACCATCGGTCCAATGGTCAGGTTCGGCACATAGTGGTTGTCCATTACATCGAAGTGAACCACATCTGCACCGGCAGCCAGCGCACTGGCAGTGTCTTCACCCAAACGGGCAAAATCAGCCGACAGAATCGAGGGGGCGATCAAATACTGTGTCATCCGCATCTCCTTGAGAAGAATCTACATTCATTTTACAGGGTGTAGACAAACGCATTTCTGACGGCGAAGCCGCTCTGGCTCAGGCAGTTGCCGGGCGATAGAGCGCCAGCAGTTCATCCACCTTTTTACGTGTCCCACCGTTGCTGCTGATACTGCGTCGTACTTTCACAACGTGCAGTTTCGCCTGGCTATACCACTCACGCGTCAGCGCGGTGTCGTGATTGGAAATCAGTACCGGGATCCGGTTATTCACAAGGCTCTCGGCAATGGCCGCCAGATGGGCCTGTTGCTCCAGGGTAAAGCTATTCGTATGGTACGCCGTAAAGTTCGCCGTGGCTGAGAGCGGAGCATAAGGCGGATCGCAATAGACCACCGAATTCGCATCCGCACGCGCCATGCTCTCGGCATAGGATTCGCAATAGAAGAAGGCATTTTGCGCCTTTTCCGCGAAATGGTACAACTCAGCTTCCGGGAAGTACGGTTTTTTGTAGCGGCCAAAGGGTACGTTAAATTCGCCGCGCAGATTGTAACGACACAGGCCGTTATAGCCGTGACGGTTAAGGTACAAGAATAACAGCGCGCGCCGGAAAAGATCCTGGCTCTGGTTAAACTCAGTGCGCAACTGATAATAAGTTTCCGACTGGTTCGTCGCAGGCGTAAAGAGCTCCCGCGCGCCCTGAACATATTCATCCGCGCGTTCTTTGACGATGTTATAAAGGCCAATCAGATCGCTGTTAATATCCGCAAGAATGTAACGGGAAAATGAAGTATTGAGAAATACCGAGCCAGCACCAACGAAGGGTTCGATCAGGCATTCGCCTTTTGGCAAATGTCGTTCAATATCGGCAAGCAGAGGGTACTTTCCCCCTGCCCATTTCAGAAAAGCGCGATTTTTTTTCATGCTGGATGATTGATTACACTCTCTCCGGCTGTGGAGACAGCTCCGACAGCATCCTGCGCTTTATACACGTTATCATTCAGGCAAGGCCTGGGTGGCCTGCCTGAATGATGTTGTGACGTGAAATTATTTCAGGTCGGCCTGTACCTGATGAATAGGCTTGGCCCACGGGTTCTTAGCCTGAACATCTGATGGCAGTGCAGCGACAGCGCGTTTTGCATCATCCTTAGAGGCATACACACCGCTGACCAATACATACCACGGCTGGCCATTACGTGTTGTCTGATAAACCACAAAGTTTTTCAGATTTTCTTTTTTGGCCCAGGCATTCAGGTTGTTGTAATTAGAAGAACTGCTCAACTGCAGCGTGTAATGGTCGGCGGGCGCAGCTTTCAGTGAGCCCACGTTACCCGTCGCCACGCTCGCGCTGGCTGCAGGTGCAGCAGCAGTAGCTGCCGGTGCCGCAGGTGCAGTCGTGCTGGTTGTCGCTTTCGGCGTCGTCGCGGCCACGGTCGGTGCTTTGACCGGCTCAGAGGCAACAACTTTCGGTTGCGCTGCCGGAGCCTGAACAACAGCTTTCGGCTCTGCCTTCACCACCGGCGGTTTAACCTGCTGCTGTGGTTTCGGTTCGACAACCGCTTGTTTGTGTTCCGGGCGAGTCGTTGCCGTATGGTTTTCTGCGGTTGCTGCGGTTGATCCGGTATGAGTCGCATTCCCGCCGCCGTTACGTACTGGCGCAACGGTTGCAGGTTCCGTCGGCAGCGTGCTGTTTGCCACCGCGTTGTTGATCTGCGCCTGGTTTTGCGGCGAAGTGAGCGCGTTGTTCAAATCACCCTGCACTTCAAGACGCTGCTGGGCACCTGTGGTTGCAGGTGCCTGGCTTTGAGAAGGCGTAGAGGAGATGGGCGGCAGGGAAATATCCTGCGCTCCATTGCTATTGCCCGTCGTCGGCTGTGCAGCACCCGCAGTTTGTTCTGCAGAGGTGGTGCCCGGCGCGGGCTGAGTAGCATTAGCCTGATCGGCAGTACCACCGTTCCCCGAAAGGTCGATGTTTTTACTGCCAGATGAACTCTGTTGGGCCGTACTGTTGCTGGAAGGGGCTTTCAATGCGGAACCGATGCCGACAATCAGCAGCAGCAGCACCAGAACACCGACCCCCATCATCACGTACTGACGTGATGCAGGTTTTGCGGCGGCGGCTTTTTTACGCTTACGTGGGCGACGCTCTGCGCGCTCCTCGTCCAGTGAGTTTTCTTCCGCTTCATAATCTTCTTCTGCGTATTCTTCGCGATCATCGCGCGTCTTACGTGTTCTCGAAGGGCGACGCTCGTCAGCATCAAGTTCAACATCATCAAAATTGATCTGCGGCTCATCAACACGTTCAGAAGATTGACGAGAACGACCAGTACGACGATCGCTGGGATCGGGTTTCAGCTCGTCTTCTGGTTTGAATTCATCCATTTAACACCCCACTCAAAGGCTCATGCTAACAACAATTGCATTCGCCCGAAGTTAAACGCCACGCACGCGCAGCAAGACCTTTCTAATAAATTACGCCTGCTGACAATCAGCAATAGCGCCAAGTACAACGTCTTGTGACACTCCGCCACGAACTTCGCTTTTCCCTATTGCCAGCGGGAGCACCAAACGTAGCTCGCCGGCCAGAACTTTTTTGTCACGCAGCATGTGCGGGATATATGCCTGTGCGGTCATTTCCTTCGGTCCATGAACCGGCAGACCTGCGCGCTCAAGCAGGGTAATAATGCGTTGGGTATCATCTTTACTGAACTGCCCAAGACGCTCGGAGGCACGTGCTGCCATCACCATTCCAGCAGCGACCGCTTCACCATGCAACCAGTTGCCGTAACCCATCTCGGCTTCAATGGCATGCCCAAAGGTATGCCCCAAATTCAGTAAAGCACGTAAGCCTGTTTCCCGCTCGTCAGCCGCCACAACTTCGGCTTTCAGCTCACAACAACGACGAATACAGTACGCCATTGCCGGGCCATCCAGACGCAACAGCGCGTCCAGATTTTGCTCAAGCCAGTCAAAAAAAGCGCCATCAAGGATGATGCCGTATTTGATAACTTCGGCGAGACCAGAGGAAAGTTCGCGCGCAGGCAGCGTTTTCAGGCAGTCGAGATCCACCACCACCGAGGCTGGCTGATAGAACGCGCCAATCATGTTTTTGCCCAGTGGATGGTTTACCGCCGTTTTGCCGCCAACAGAAGAGTCGACCTGCGAAAGCAACGTTGTGGGGACCTGAATGAAACGCACGCCACGCTGATAGCTGGCTGCGGCAAAACCGGTCAGATCGCCCACCACACCGCCACCCAGCGCGACAAGCGTTGTGTCACGACCGTGCGGTTTTTGCAAAAGCGCAGTGAAAACCGAGTCCAGCACCGTCAGGCTTTTATACTGCTCACCATCGGGTAAAACCACGCTATCGACTTTGATACCGGCCTTTTCAAGGACATGGCGAATCTTGTCGAGATAGAGTGGAGCCAGCGTTTCATTAGTGACCAGCATGACCTGGTCACCGGATTTCAGGGGCGAGAAGGAAGCTGGATCGTCGAACAAACCAGCCGCGATGGTGATAGGGTAACTACGATCCCCGAGAGTGACTGTGATCCTCTCCATGACGCGACATCCACCTTATTTGCTTAAACCCGCAGGCCTGTGTATTACGCCAGAATTAGTTGCTTTCCAGCATGTGAATAATCTGGTTTGCGACGACTTTCGCGCTCTGATCGTCTGTGCGAATGGTAACGTCGGCAATCTCTTCATACAGCGGATTGCGTTCATCAGCCAGCGCTTCCAGCACTTCACGCGGCGGCGTTTCCACCTGTAAAAGTGGACGTTTTTTGTCACGTTGAGTACGAGCCAGCTGCTTCTCGATAGTGGTTTCCAGATAAACCACTACGCCACGGGCGGAGAGACGATTACGGGTTTCGCGAGACTTCACAGAGCCACCACCGGTTGCCAGTACAATTCCCTGTTTTTCCGTTAGCTCGTTAATGATTTTTTCTTCGCGATCGCGGAAACCTTCTTCACCTTCTACATCGAAGACCCAGCCCACATCAGCTCCGGTTCGTTTCTCAATCTCTTGATCAGAATCGTAAAATTCCATATTGAGTTGTTGAGCTAACTGACGCCCAATAGTGCTTTTGCCGGCACCCATAGGCCCAACCAGAAAGATATTGCGTTTCTCTGCCATTTTTTCGGTACTACTAAGACTATTCGTTGATGATAAATCCGCTCCGTAGACACCGTGCGAAGCCGGACATGAACTGAAACCTCATATGCGATAGTGCGAGAGTCAGACCAAAAATTATCTCAGTACTGAGACTGGTTTGGCAACTGAATAAATCGCCGACCAGACGTTAACACTACTTATGGTAAGACGGAGATAGCTGACGCTCAAATCGGTACTCCTTGTAAGCTAAATCATCTCTCACGTCAAACACCTGTAGCGAGTTAGGCAGAAAAAGCGATACAGAATATGTATCGATCAACGAACTGGCACGAGCCTTGGTGTAATAAAGACCACCAGTTCACGGCGCTCATTATCTTTACCGTCATGACGAAACAGTCGGCCAAACCAGGGTATCCCCCCTAAAATTGGTACACTGTCGGAACCGAGCTTATTCTTTTGTGAGAAAATGCCTCCCAGCGCCAGGGTATCACCGCTTTTTATTTCGACCTGGGTTTCAATCTCCTGTTTATCAATCGCCAGTACCTCGCCATCAGCCTGCTGGAGCACCTGGCCCGGCATGTTCTGGGTAATACGCAACTTGAGACGCACACGGCTATCAGGCAGCACGGTCGGCGTCACCTCCATACCCAGCACCGCCTCTTTAAACTCCACCGATGTTGCGCCGCTTTCGCCGCTGGAGACCTGGTATGGGATTTCACTGCCTTGTTTAATGCTGGCAGGCTGCATGTGAGAGGCCAGTAATCGTGGACTGGCGATGATCTCCAGTTGCTGTTTTTGTTCCAGTGCGGATAACTCAATATCCAACAATCGCCCGTTAATACTGCCGATATTAAAACCGACCCGGGTGCTGGCACTTTCAACCGACAGATCGCTTGAAAGCGATGACACCTGCCCGCGTTTTCCGGGCTTTGTCGCCTCCCCCAGCCCCCATTTCACGCCGAGTTCGCGCAGGCTCTTTTCATTTATGGTGACAATGTGTGCGGCCAGTTCAACCTGTTCAACGGGCAAATCCATCTGCGCAACCCACTTTTCCAGCACGTTAAGCGAGGCCTGATGATCGCGAAGCAACAGCCGGTTGAGCCGATTGTCTACCGTGATCGTTCCTTTTGGCCCAAGGAGCTTTTCGCCAGCCTTTGCCAACTCACTGGCCTGCGCATAACGCAGCGTCAGGCTACGCTCCTCCAACGGCAGACTCTGTTTTTGCTTTTCCCGTGCCGCCTCACGCGCATCGTACTGTTGCTGTTGCCAGTTTGCGGAATGCACATACAGGATGTTGCCCTCTCTGCGTAGTGTCAGCCCGGCGCTGGCAATCACCGTGTTTAGCGCCTGCTTCCAGGGAACATCGACAAGATGCAAAGAGAGTGTCCCGCTGACGTCCGGCGAGATCACCAGATTATGTTTTTCCTGCTCGGCAAGCGCCTGTAGGACCTGGGTGACGGGAACATCATCCACCATTAATGTCACGGGAGCTGGTGTTGCCGCGCTCGCCGCCAGGCTACTGAGGCAAAGAGCCACCACTGCTGTTCTTTTCATGCTGAGATCCTTCTCGTTTCCAGCGCCAGTGCGCGGGTTCACAACCTTCCCCTGTCGCGATGCGCATCTCTTCTTTATTAAATTCCACCACGCGCCAGCCTCCCGCAAGCGTTTCCCCCTTCTGCACGCGTCGCCATCTCCCGGCGGGATCGCGCACAATCCCTGTCGCGGCCTGAGACCTGCTTACCACGCCCTGGTAATGCCAAAGCGCAAGCTGACTGACCATGCAGCGATCGGGAGGCGGCTTGAAAGGATCACGCATACCCGCCAGCATTAGCACCAGCAAACATGACGCTGCAATGCGTTTAGCCGCCATCATCGCTCTCCACCTGGAGCACAAAACGCAGCGCCTTGTCCTGCGCGGTGATGGAAAAAGCAGGCGCGAGCATTTGCCGTTCGGCAAGCCAGGAAAACGTCCGGGGAATCGATACCCACTGCGCCTCCAGCACCATCTCGCCCCCCTGATGGGCAGGACGCCAGCCAATCAGTTGGGCATCAGGAGTATGAAAATCCAGCGGTGAAAAGGCCTTTGGGATATCTGCTTGAGAATGCGCTATCACCGGTGGTTTAAGGGCCAGGAGCTCTCGCCAGCTTTCCTGCAATGCCGCCTGCTGCACAAGGTGCTGTTGCTCCCGTGCCGTTTGTTCACGCGTTATGGGCTGAATCTGCCACCACCACACCGCAAGCAGGAGAAGAACCATAAGCAATAATCCGTACCCTGCACGGGTTACAGGCGAGAGGGCGTACCAGAGTTCAAGGCTGCGCGGCATGCTCATCTTCCTTATTAAGCTGATAGTGAAACTGCCAGTGCCCTTGCGCATCTCGCCCGGTCGAACCGGTTTGGCAAAGACGAAAACCGGCGGTCGTGTCCAGCGCCTGCTCCAGTTCGCTTAATGACTGAAACGTTCTGGCAATCCCCGACACGCTGAGTTGCCCTTGCTGAAAATGCACCTCCGTAAGCCAGGCGCTGTCGGGCATTTTTTCCGCCAGTTCTGCCAGCCGCTGCTGCCATTGGCGGGTCTGGTTGTGCCGCTGCATTCTGGCCTGCTGTTTTAACCACAACTGGCGTTGCGCCTGGAAATGCGGCTGTTTTGCCTTTAGCGCTGATAGCATCTGCGCGTCAGATTGCAGCCACAACGTAGCGATCTGCTTGTCCTGGCTCGCCTTTACCTGAAACACCAGGGTAATCAGCGCCATCAGGCCCACAGCGTACGCCAGCAGTTGCCCCCAAAAGCGCCGACATGCCTGTTGTCGCTGCTCTCGCCAGGGCAGCAGGTTGATCATCTGCTCCATTAGCGAACCGCTCCCAGGGCCAAGCCAATCGCTACCGCGAAACGCATGCCATTTGGCGGTAAAGGCGGTTGCCGCTGCACAATGGCACTCCAGGGGTCAAACTCGGGCGTTGCCGCTGTGCATAGCGCAATATCGGCAATGTCCAGCCCGAGGCTTGCGCTTAGCTCGTTTACGGTGGGCTGATCTTCGTGCGACCGCCGCCCCCATCCGGTGCGCGTCGCCCACAGCCATTGCGCGTCGCCTTCCCAAATAAGACAACGTGCCGGAGGTGGTAAAAAAGGGACAAGATGCTGTAACGCGCAGGCATCAGGCGTCAGGGAGGTCAAATTCAGGTGCAGAGAGGTTGCCAGCTCCAGCATTTCAGCCACGTCTTTATGCTGCGCCGCCGTCACGCTATAGGCCTGCGCCAGTGAATCTTCGGTATAGTCGAAACGCAAATCTGCCGCTGCCATTTCAAGTTCACGCGCCATGGCGTGAGAAACCCAGCTTGCCAGTTCGTTTTCCCGCAAAGCCATTGCCGGGCGGGGGAGCTTACGCTGCAATGTGCGCGCTGCCGGAAATGCCAGCCGTACCCGGTGGCGCTGCGGTAACGATTTTCGCCACGGTAAGAGCGTGGTCAACAACTGTTGTGGTGCTTTAAGCTGCCCGTTTTCAACTGTGCCCAATGGTAACGGGATGTGCCACCAACGGCGTAGCGCCCACCCTGTTCTGCCTGGGGTTAATGCGACGCTGAAAACGCTATCTTGCTGAATATGCAGTCCAATCTGCCAGTGCCCGAATGCCATAAATCGCGACCTCCTTATCGCCAGGAAAGATGACGGCTATATCAATGCATCAGGCTTGCATTTATACTACCGCGCGGTTGTTTATAAACTGCCCAAATGAAACTAAATGGGAATCCTCCGGTGAAGTTCGTAAAGTATTTATTGATCCTTGCAGTGTGTTGCATTCTGCTGGGAGCAGGCTCGATTTATGGGTTGTACAAATTCATTGAGCCGCAGCTACCTGACGTCGCGACGCTGAAAGACGTGCGACTACAAATCCCGATGCAGGTCTATAGCGCCGACGGCGAATTGATTGCGCAGTACGGTGAAAAACGTCGTATTCCGCTGACGCTGAATCAGATTCCACCAGAAATGGTGAAAGCGTTTGTTGCCACAGAAGACAGCCGCTTCTATGAACACCATGGCGTTGATCCGGTGGGGATTTTCCGTGCGGCCAGCGTAGCGCTTTTCTCTGGTCACGCCTCACAGGGCGCCAGCACCATCACGCAACAGCTCGCACGTAACTTCTTCCTGAGTCCGGAACGCACGCTGATGCGTAAAATCAAGGAAGTGTTCCTGGCTATCCGCATCGAGCAGTTATTGAATAAAGACGAGATCCTCGAGCTTTACCTCAATAAGATTTACCTCGGTTATCGTGCTTATGGTGTGGGTGCGGCGGCACAGGTCTACTTTGGCAAACCCGTCGACCAGCTCACCCTGAGTGAAATGGCGGTCATTGCCGGGTTGCCCAAAGCGCCATCCACCTTTAACCCGCTCTATTCGCTTGATCGCGCAACGGCTCGCCGTAATGTGGTGCTGGCCCGTATGCTGAGCGAGGGATACATCAGCCAGACGCAGTATGACCAGGCGCGTGGCGAAGCTATTGATGCGGATTACCATGCGCCGGAAATTACCTTCTCAGCACCGTACCTCTCAGAAATGGTGCGTCAGGAGATGGTGAATCGCTACGGCGATAAAGCATACGAAGACGGTTATCGTGTTTACACCACCATCACCCGTAAAGTGCAGTTGGCGGCACAGGATGCCGTGCGCAATAACGTGATGGACTACGATATGCGCCACGGTTATCGCGGCCCGTCGAATGTGCTGTGGAAACCGGGCGAAAGCGCCTGGGACAGTAAAAAAATCACCGACACCCTAAAAGCGTTGCCGACCTACGGGCCGCTGGAGCCGGCTGTCGTGACGGCCGCCAACGCGCAAGAAGCCACCGCGATGCTGGGCGACGGGACCTCCGTATCCCTGCATATGGACGGAATGCGCTGGGCACGCCCTTATCGTTCCGACACCGCACAGGGCCCAACCCCACGCAAAGTGACCGATGTAGTGCTGGCAGGTCAGCAGATTTGGGTGCGCATGGTAAATGAAGGCTGGTGGCTGGCCCAGGTGCCGGATGTTAACTCAGCCCTGGTCTCCATTAACCCGCACGATGGCGCCGTGCTGGCGCTGGTTGGCGGCTTCGATTTCAATCAAAGCAAATTTAACCGCGCCACTCAGGCGCTGCGTCAGGTTGGCTCTAACATCAAACCATTCCTTTATACCGCGGCGATGGACAAAGGCCTGACGCTGGCCAGTATCCTGAACGATGTGCCTATCTCCCGTTGGGATGCAGGGGCGGGTTCCGACTGGCGTCCGAAAAACTCGCCAGATGAGTATGCCGGGCCAATTCGCCTGCGTCAGGGGCTGGGGCAGTCGAAGAACGTGGTGATGGTACGCGCTATGCGTGCAATGGGGGTCGATTACGCCGCCGAGTATTTACAGCGATTCGGTTTCCCGGCACAAAATATCGTGCACACGGAGTCGCTGGCGCTGGGTTCCGCGTCGTTCACGCCCATGCAGGTAGCACGCGGCTATTCGGTCATGGCAAACGGCGGATTCCTCATCGATCCGTACTTCATTACCAAAATTGAAAACGATCAGGGTAATGTCCTGTTCGAAACCCGGCCAAAGGTCGCCTGCGCGGAGTGTAATATCCCGGTAATTTATGGGGATACGCCGAAGTCAGACGTGCTGGAAAACAAAGATATGGAAAACGTCGCTATCTCTCAGGAGCAGCAGAATCCTTCCATACCGATGCCGCAACTGGAGCAAGCCAATCAGGATCTGGTGGTGAAGAGCGGTGGTCAGGAGTATGCACCGCACGTGATCAGTACGCCGCTATCGTTTTTAATCAAGAGCGCGCTTAACAGTAATATCTTCGGTGAACCAGGCTGGCAAGGCACAGGCTGGCGCGCAGGTCGCGATCTCAAACGTAATGATATCGGTGGTAAAACCGGGACCACCAACAGCTCGAAAGATGCCTGGTTCTCCGGTTATGGTCCGGGCGTAGTGACGTCGGTCTGGATCGGTTTTGATGATCACCGTCGCGATCTGGGACGCACCTCCGCGTCGGGCGCTATCAAAGATCAGATCTCGGGTTACGAAGGCGGCGCGAAGAGTGCGCAGCCAGCATGGGATGCTTACATGCAGGTTGTTCTCAATGGCGTACCGGAGCAACCGCTCACGCCACCGCCAGGAATAGTGACGGTAAATATCGACCGGAGTACAGGGCAACTGGCAAGTGGAGGCAGCAGTCGTCAGGAGTATTTTATTGACGGGACGCAGCCGACACAGCAGGCCGTGCACGAAGTGGGAACCACCATTATTGATAATGGCGAGACGCACGAATTGTTCTGATAAAAGCCTGCCAGGGCTCCCCGGATGGGACGCAAAAACGTTTTATCCGGGCTGGCCGCAGTTCTGACAGACATAAAAAAAGCGCTTACGCGCTTTTTTTATAACCTGCCCTGCCCTTTAAGCCACTCTCTTAACAAGAACAGTGCGCTTACATTGCGGGCCTCATTGAAATCAGGCTCTTCCAGCAAGTCCATTAAATGGGCCAGTGGCCAACGCACCTGCGGTAACGGCTCTGGCTCATCACCGGGCAGCGACTCAGGGTATAAATCCTCAGCGACCATGATATTCATTTTGCTGGAGAAATAAGACGGAGCCATGCTGAGTTTTTTCAGGAATGTTAATTCCTTCGCGCCAAAACCCACCTCTTCTTTAAGCTCGCGGTTGGCCGCCTCATACATATTTTCACCGGGATCGATCAATCCCTTGGAAAATCCCAGCTCATAAGATTCGGTACCCACAGCATATTCGCGAATGAGAATGATATGATCGTCTACAATAGGCACAATCATCACCGCTTCACGTGACGAGGGACGCATACGTTCATAGACACGACGTACGCCGTTGCTGAATTCCAGGTCCACACTTTCGACGTTAAAAAGTCGTGAAGACGCGACAGTTTCAACGTTAAGAATGGTGGGTTTTTGCAATGATTCGCTCATTATTATCGGTCTTTCCAGAGATTACTGGCATTATTGTGCGACATGCGACACTGTTTCGGCAATGTTCTTCGCGCCTCATTTACATTCCTGTAACTTAGCAGAAGCTATTTCCCAAATAAACCTAAAAGTCAAGAGGTTGAAATAAAACTAAGAATTTGCTGATATTCGCTCTATTGCGACTTTGCTACTATTTTGCATGTTGTCAGGCGCTCACCTATTAGACTAACGATTTGCCCGATAACGCTCCAGCCATATTCATTGAATTTACGGGAAAGGGTGCAACTGACTACACCTGCTAGTAAAAGTAAGATGGGGAAAGCATGAGCACCATTTTGATTTATTTCGCTGCTATGCTGGCCTGCGTATGCCTTGTTGGGTGGTTTTACAGAGCGCGATCGCAAAGACGATACCGCCTGCCACATCTGCAAGCTTTCGCTGGCGCGACAACCCGCAAATTAACTCCTGATGAGCGCAGCGCTGTTGAAAGCTATCTGGAATCGCTCTCCCGTACCCGTCAGGTACCGGGCCCGACCGGTGCGACGGCCGCCCCGATATCCCTCACGCTCAACGCGCAAAGTAATACAGTCATCAGCGTCACCCGTGCGATCACCCGTTACGGGATTACGACCGATGCCCCTAACAAATGGCGCTACTATCTCGATTCTGTCGAAGTCCATCTGCCGCCGTTCTGGGAGCAGTATATCAATGACGAAAACAGCGTTGAGCTTATCCGTACCGACACTCTGCCGCTGGTCATTTCGCTAAATGGCCACGCCCTGAATGAATTCCGTCCGGAAGAACACAGCCTGGTGCCAGAACAGATTCCCTCGTCGCACTCAGCTATCCGCGGCGAAGAGACGGAGCAAATTGAGCTACTTAATATTCGCCGTGAAACGGTGGAAGAGTATGCGCTGAGCCGCCCGGACGGCATGCGCGAGGCCTTACTGATTTCAACATCGTTTTTACTGTTCTTTTTCTGCCTGGTCGCCCCGGACGTGTTTGTCCCGTGGCTTGCTGGTGGCGGAATTATGCTGCTTGCGGCCGGGCTCTGGGGTATTTTCGCACCGCCCGCGCAAACTGCGCTGCGCGAAATCCACTGCCTGCGCGGCACGCCCAAACGGTGGGGGCTTTTTGGTGAGAACAATCAGGAACAGATCAACAATATCTCGTTAGGCATTATTGATCTTATCTACCCAAAACACTGGCAACCTTTTATCGCCCAGGACCTGGGGCAACAAAGCGATATTGATATCTATCTCGATCGTCACGTGGTTCGACAGGGGCGCTTTTTATCGCTGCATGATGAGGTCAAGAACTTCCCCCTTCAGCATTGGGTGCGCAGCGCCGTGATTTCAGCCGGGGCGCTGCTGGTTCTGATTATGCTGCTGATGTGGGTTCCGCTGGATATGCCCATCAAGTTTACCCTTTCATGGATTAAAGGAGCGCAGACCATCGAAGCGACGAAAGTTAGCCAGCTTGAAGAAGCTGGGCTGCGTATCGGTGACTCGCTAAAGATTCACGGCACCGGCATGTGTAGCATCCATTCGTCAAGCAACTGGACCGCTCGCCAAAGTTCGCCTTTTGCGCCGTTCGACTGTTCACAAATTATCTGGAACGATGCGCCGCCGCTGCCCTTGCCGGAATCAGAAACCGTCACCAAAGCGACAGCACTGGTGGAAGCCGTCAACCGCCAGTTGCATCCGAAACAGGATGACGACTCTCGCGTTAGCCCGGCACTGCGTACGGCAATCCAAAAATCAGGCATGGTCTTACTGGATGATTTTTCTGAGATCGTGCTGAAAACGCAGGATCTCTGTTCAGCAGAGGATGACTGCCTGCGGCTTAAAAACGCGCTGGTTAATCTGGGGAACAGTAAAGACTGGGATACGCTGACGTCGCGCGCCAGTGCGGGCAAACTCACCGGCGTGAATGTGTTGCTGCGCCCGGTCAGCGCAGAATCGCTGGATAATCTGGTCACCACCTCCACCGCGCCTTTTATTTTGCGCGAAACAACCCGCGCGGCACAGGCGCTTAACAGCCCGGCACCAGGCGGCTTCCTGATTATTAGTGAAGAAGGTAGCGAACTGGTGGATCAGCCCTACCCCGGCGTCACGTTATATGACTATCCCGCCGCCGAGCAGTGGACAGAGTTCCAGCGCCTGGCGGGAATGCTGATGCAAACTCCCTTCACCGCCGAGGGTATCATCACCAATATTTCGACTGACGCCAATGGCACTCGCCATGTCAGCCTGCACCGTATGCCAAATAGCACAACGGGGCTCTGGCGCTACGTCAGCACCGCGCTTCTGCTTCTGGCAATGATTGTCTGCTGCGTTTATAACGGCGTCCAGGCGCTGCGCCGCTACCATCGAAACCGCACGCGTCTGGCTGAAATTCAGCAATACTACGAAAACTGCCTGAATCCCGGGCTTATCCCCGCACCCGATAGCCTGACCTGATAAATGTCATGCGCGCCGGGTATGTTAACCTGACGCGCATCGTTATTTCTGGCTGGAGTTTCTTATGCATTTTGATATCGACTGGCAGAACGTGGATACCGTTCTGCTGGACATGGACGGTACGCTGCTCGATCTCGCCTTTGATAATTATTTCTGGCAAAAACTGGTGCCGGAGACGTTTGGCGCAAAGCAGGGCATTTCACCCGCAGAGGCTCAGGCCATTCTTCGTCAGGAATATCATGCCGTTCAGCATACGCTAAACTGGTATTGTCTGGATTACTGGAGCGAACGCTTAGGGCTGGATATCTGCGCAATGACAACGCAGCAGGGGCCGCGCGCCATACTGCGTGAAGATACTGTCCCTTTTCTTGATGCGCTGCAAAAAAGTGGTAAGCGGCGCATTCTGTTGACCAATGCGCATCCGCATAATCTCGCGGTGAAACTTGAGCACACCGGTCTGGCATCACACCTTGATTTATTACTTTCAACCCACACATTTGGTTATCCGAAAGAGGATCAGCGTTTGTGGCAAGCCGTGGCGCAAGAGACCGGCTTAAACGCCGACAGAACGCTGTTCATTGATGACAGTGAACCCATTCTGGATGCCGCCGCAAAATTTGGCATTCGTTACTGCCTGGGCGTAACCAACCCGGATTCAGGTCTGGCGGAGAAAAGCTATTTACGTCACCCTGGCATGAACGATTATCGCCACCTGATTCCCTCGCTGAGCGTGAAGGAGGGGTAATGAAAGAACAGTCAGCACCTGATGTTCGCCTCGATAAATGGCTGTGGGCGGCGCGTTTCTATAAAACACGCGCCTTAGCCCGCGAAATGATCGAAGGCGGCAAAGTGCATTACAACGGTCAGCGCAGCAAGCCGAGTAAAATCGTCGAACTGAATGCCACGCTGACGCTCAGGCAGGGCAATGACGAACGTACGGTGATTATTAAAGCTATTACCGAACAACGCCGCCCCGCCGCAGAAGCCGTCGAAATGTATGAAGAGACTGCGGAAAGCGTAGCGAAGCGCGAAAAAATGGCGCTGGCACGGAAGATGAATGCGCTTACAATGCCGCACCCCGATCGCCGTCCGGATAAAAAAGAACGCCGCGACCTGATGAAATTTAAATACGGTGACAGCGAGTAACGCGCACCCGCAAGAGAGAAAACTATGGCTCAACATGACCAATTACACCGTTACCTGTTCGAGAACTACGCCGTACGCGGTGAACTGGTGACCGTCTCCGAAACCTGGAAGCAGATCCTGGAAAACCATAGCTATCCGCAGCCAGTGAAAAACATTCTCGGCGAGTTGCTGGTCGCGACCAGCCTGCTGACTGCCACCCTGAAATTTGCGGGCGATATTACCGTTCAGCTACAGGGCGATGGCCCAATGAGCCTGGCCGTCATCAACGGTAACAACCGTCAACAGATGCGTGGTGTCGCGCGCGTACAGGGCGACATTGCTGACGATGCCGATCTGAAAACGCTGGTTGGCAATGGCTATCTGGTCATTACCATAACGCCGGAAGAAGGTGAACGTTATCAGGGCGTCGTCGGTCTGGAAGGCGATACGCTGGCAGCGTGTCTGGAAGACTACTTCCTGCGTTCCGAACAACTGCCGACCCGCTTGTTCATCCGTACAGGAGATGTGGAAGGTGCACCGGCCGCAGGCGGTATGTTGCTGCAGGTTTTACCCGCTCAGGATACCCAGGCGGTGGATTTTGAACACCTGGCAACGCTGACTGAAACGATCAAAGCAGAAGAGCTGCTTACGCTTCCGGCGCAGGATGTTCTGTGGCGTTTGTACCACGAAGAAGAAGTCACCCTGTACGACCCGCAGGATGTGGAATTCAAATGCACCTGTTCTCGTGAACGCTGTGCTGGCGCACTAAAAACCCTGCCAGATGAAGAAGTTGACAGCATCATTGCCGAAGAGGGCGAGATCGACATGCATTGCGATTACTGCGGTAATCACTATCTGTTCAACGCCATGGATATCGCTGAAATCCGTAACAACGCCTCGCCTGCCGACCCGCAGGTCCACTAAGACCTTCCTTAATCGTCAGCAAAAGCGCCACCTTAACGGTGGCGCTTTTGCATAGCACGTCACGTTTCCGTTAAAATGTTTTATGAAAGTCTTACGTAATTTACTTTCATGAAAGCGATTACAGTCACAAAGCTGCCGTTAAAAATATCGCTTTACGTCGCTTTAGTGACATTTTCTCGATTATTCTGGCTATTATTGCCAGAAACTGTGTCGCCACGTGACCCATGTCACAGCGTTTTCCGCGTTCCTGGGCTTGTCGAGATACGTAAATCTATGAGCCCCGTCGCGGTCAGGGAATGAGCAACAACCCTACAATTTCAGGCAGTACATATTGGCTAAGGAGTAGTGACATGCGCGTTAACGTTTTAACCCCGCAAGATCTCAAGGCTTATGGTATCAACGATGTTCAGGATATCGTCTATAACCCCGACTACGATACGCTGTATCAGGAAGAGCTCCGTCCAGACCTGGAAGGATACGAGCGCGGAGTATTGACGAATTCTGGTGCTGTCGCCGTCGACACCGGTATTTTTACCGGCCGTTCGCCGAAAGATAAGTATATTGTCCGTGATGACACCACCCGAGACACCGTCTGGTGGTCTGATAAAGGCAAAGGCAAGAACGACAACAAACCGCTCTCGCCCGAAGTCTGGCAACACTTGAAAGGGCTGGTGACGCAACAACTCTCCGGTAAACGTCTGTTTATTATCGACGCCTTTTGTGGCGCCAACGCGGATACCCGTCTCTCCGTTCGCTTCATCACAGAAGTCGCCTGGCAGGCGCACTTTGTGAAGAACATGTTTATCCGTCCGACAAACGAAGAACTCGCTGAGTTTAAACCTGATTTTATTGTCATGAACGGGGCGAAATGCACAAACCCGTTATGGAAAGAACAGGGATTGAATTCAGAAAACTTCGTTGCGTTCAACCTGACCGAACGCATTCAGTTGATTGGTGGTACCTGGTACGGCGGCGAAATGAAAAAAGGGATGTTCTCGATGATGAACTACCTGCTGCCGCTGAAAGGCATCGCATCGATGCACTGCTCAGCAAACGTCGGCGAGAAAGGCGATGTCGCCGTTTTCTTTGGCCTGTCAGGCACCGGGAAAACCACCCTTTCTACCGATCCAAAACGCCGCCTGATTGGCGATGACGAGCATGGCTGGGACGACGACGGCGTCTTCAACTTCGAAGGGGGTTGCTACGCCAAAACCATCCGACTGTCAGAGGAAGCGGAACCGGATATTTTCCACGCCATCCGTCGGGATGCTCTGCTGGAAAACGTGAGCGTACGCGCTGACGGCAGCATCGATTATGACGATGCCTCGAAAACAGAAAATACCCGTGTGTCGTACCCGATCTACCACATCGACAACATCGTTAAGCCCGTTTCAAAAGCCGGGCATGCAACAAAAGTTATCTTCCTGACCGCAGACGCGTTCGGCGTGCTGCCGCCTGTTTCCCGCCTTACCGCAAGCCAGACGCAGTATCACTTCTTGTCCGGCTTTACGGCTAAACTGGCGGGCACGGAACGTGGCGTAACGGAGCCTACGCCCACCTTCTCCGCCTGCTTTGGCGCAGCATTCCTGTCGCTGCACCCTACGCAGTACGCAGAGGTGCTGGTGAAACGTATGCAGGCCGTCGGTGCGCAGGCATATCTGGTGAATACCGGCTGGAACGGGACCGGCAAACGCATCTCCATTAAAGATACGCGCGCGATTATCGATGCAATTCTCAATGGTGAACTGGATAACGCCGAGACCTTCACCCTGCCGATGTTTAACCTGGCCATTCCCACAACATTGCCCGGCGTGGAGACAAAAATCCTCGACCCGCGTAATACTTACGCATCGCCGGAACAGTGGCAGGAGAAAGCAACGCAACTGGCTAAACTGTTCGTCAGTAACTTTGAGAAGTATACGGATACCCCTGCGGGTGCCGCACTGGTGAGCGCCGGACCGAAGCTGTAATTTTCCAACGCAAGCCAAACAAAACCCGCCGAAAGGCGGGTTTTCTGTTAGTTCTCTTTGCCCGGCGTGTTCAGGCGAGTAATGGGAATCGGCAGCCAGGCACGGATCGACAAGCCTCCCCGCTCACTGGTACCAAGCTCAAGCAAACCGTTGTGGTTATCGACAATACGCTGAACAATCGCCAGCCCAAGACCCGTACCGCTGGTGCTACGCGCACTGTCGCCACGGACAAACGGCTGGAACAGATGTTTGCGCTGCTCCGGCTTGATGCCAGGGCCGTCATCCTCCACCTGGAACCAGGCGCGATTAAGCTCTGTACCGCTACTGACCTTGATCCAGCCATTACCGTAACGGGCAGCGTTCACCACCATATTGGCAACGGCACGCTTAATCGAAAGCGGGTGCATACGAACCAGAATTTCGCTGTCATTAAGCGCCGTATCAATTTCACGCTCATAGCCACTCTCGGCCGCCACCACTTCGCCCAGGACCGCGTTTAATTCGGCAATTTCCATCGGCATCTCCTGCCCGGTTCGCAGGTAGTCGATAAACTGCTCGATGATGGCGTTGCACTCTTCGATATCTTTATTGATCGATTCCGCAAGGTAGCCATCTTCTTCGGCCATCATCTCTGTGGCCAGACGAATACGCGTCAACGGCGTACGCAAATCGTGGCTCACTCCGGCCATCAGCAGGGTACGGTCATCCGCCAGTTGCTTGACCCCAGATGCCATCTGGTTAAACGCGCGCGTCACAGAACGTACTTCGGAGGCTCCGTATTCACGCAGCGGCGGTGGAATATGTCCTTTGCCCACTTTTAGCGCGGCATGTTCCAGGTCGACCAGCGGTCGGTTCTGTATTCGGATAAACAGCCATGCGCCCCCTATCGCCAGCAGCATAATAGCCAGCGTGTAGCGGAACAGCGGGGAGAAATCGCCCTGATGAATTTCCGTCAACGGCACGCGTACCCAAATATTGGGCGACAGCCAGGTTTTCAACCAGACAACCGGCGAGCTCTTGTTAACCTCAACGCGCACTTCCGTTGGGCCACCCAGTTGCTGCGCCATCTGCTGGCTTAAAAATTCATAGTGCTGTGCCCAACGCAGGCCTGCGTCTTCTGCGGCTTCATTGGAATAGAGTGAGATACCGAGTTCGCGATAAATTTCACGGCGAAATGCCGGAGGAACCACCAGTTGTGTGCCGTCCTCCAGTTGCAGTTTATCGGTCATCAACATACGAACTTCGTAGGCGAGAACCTTATTAAACTGCTGGAGGCTGGGCAAAATCGCGAAATTCAGCACCACGAGGTAGGTCGTCACAAGGCTGACGAACAGCAATGTGACGATCAACAACAGCGTGCGGGCAAAAGAACTGCGCGGTGAGAAGCGCATTCGCCTCATGCTTTAGAACCGTCCGGCACAAAGACGTAGCCCAGACCCCAAACGGTCTGAATGTAACGTGGGTGAGCCGGATCCTCTTCCACCATGCGACGCAGGCGGGAGATTTGCACGTCGATAGAACGCTCCATCGCGGAGTATTCACGACCACGCGCCAGATTCATCAGCTTATCGCGCGACAGCGGCTCACGCGGATGGCTCACCAGCGCTTTCAGCACGGCGAACTCACCGCTGGTCAGCGGCATCGGCTCATCTTCGCGGAACATTTCGCGGGTACCGAGGTTCAGCTTGAACTTACCAAATGCGATAACCGCTTCTTCCTGCGAAGGCGCACCGGGCAGTTCATTTGCCTGACGACGCAGTACCGCACGAATACGCGCCAGCAGTTCACGCGGGTTGAACGGTTTTGGAATGTAGTCATCAGCACCGATTTCGAGGCCAACGATACGGTCAACTTCTTCCCCTTTCGCCGTCACCATAATGATCGGCATCGGGTTACTCTGGCTACGCAGGCGGCGACAGATGGACAGGCCATCTTCACCCGGCAGCATTAAGTCGAGAACCATCAAGTGGAATGATTCGCGGGTCAACAGGCGGTCCATTTGCTCCGCGTTAGCGACGCTACGAACCTGGAAGCCCTGCTCGGTAAGATAACGCTCAAGCAGCGCGCGCAGGCGCATATCGTCATCCACTACCAGAATCTTATAATTCTCTTGCATTGTTTTTACTCCCAAAGGTTCCGACAATTATGAATACGTATTCTAAAAAAGTGCGCGTCGAGGACCAGCTAAATCTGGTATAAATTCTAGTCGAAATTGTTACAAAGCATATTTAACAGTAGCTTATATGCACATTGCATCACAGAAATGATGATTAATCCGCACCTTAAGGGGCGGTGATTTGTAAAGAAACCAGAGAAAAAAGAAGGCCACGAAATGAAAACGCCCCTGATCACCCGAGAAGGCTACGACAAGCTGAAACAGGAACTGGATTTTCTCTGGCGTCAGGAGCGCCCGGAAGTCACCAAAAAAGTCACCTGGGCGGCGAGCCTCGGCGATCGCAGTGAAAATGCCGACTACCAGTACAACAAAAAGCGCCTGCGTGAAATAGACCGCCGCGTTCGCTATCTAACAAAGTGCCTGGAAAACCTGAAAATTGTCGATTACTCACCGCAACAGGAAGGCAAAGTCTTCTTCGGCGCGTGGGTGGAAATCGAGAATGACGATGGCAACACATTACGTTTTCGCATTGTCGGTTACGACGAAATTTTTGGTCGCAAAGACTACATCTCCATCGACTCGCCAATGGCGCGCGCGCTACTGAAAAAAGAGGTCGGTGATGTCGCAGTGGTGCAGACGCCCGCCGGGGAAGCCACCTGGTACGTTAATGAAATCGAGTATGTAAAGTAACGCACCAGGAACTATCCGGTAGCCCCCGGCGCGACTGGCATTTTTCTGTCTCAGTCCGTATAACTATCCCCTGATTTTGTTCAGAAGATGATATTGAAATGATGAATGATTCGCTCTGCCGCATTATTGCGGGTGAACTTCAGGCCAGATCCGAACAGGTAGAAGCTGCCGTTCGCCTGCTTGATGAAGGGAACACCGTGCCGTTTATCGCGCGTTATCGTAAAGAAGTCACCGGCGGTCTGGATGACACGCAGCTGCGTAATCTGGAAACCCGCCTGGGGTATTTGCGTGAACTCGAAGAACGCCGCCAGGCCATCCTGAAGTCGATTGGCGAGCAGGGTAAGCTCACTGATGAATTGAGCAAAGCCATCAATGGTACGCTCAGTAAAACCGAACTCGAAGATTTGTATTTACCGTACAAACCCAGGCGCCGCACCCGTGGGCAAATCGCCATTGAAGCAGGCCTTGAGCCGCTGGCGGATTTGCTATGGAACGAGCCTTCACACGACCCGGAAAGCGAAGCCGCAAAATACATCGATGCCGACAAAGGCGTTGCCGACACCAAAGCAGCACTGGATGGTGCACGCTACATCCTGATGGAGCGCTTTGCCGAAGATGCGCAGTTGCTGGCGAAAGTGCGTGATTATCTGTGGAAAAACGCCCATCTGGTCGCCACCGTAGTGAGCGGCAAAGAAGAGGAAGGCGCAAAATTCCGTGATTATTTCGATCACCATGAGCCGATTTCCACCGTGCCGTCACACCGCGCGCTGGCCATGTTCCGTGGCCGCAACGAAGGAGTATTGCAGCTCTCACTGAATGCCGATCCGCAATTTGATGAGCCGCCAAAAGAGAGCCATTGCGAGCAAATTATTCAGGATCACCTCGGCCTGCGGCTGAATAATGCGCCGGCAGATAGCTGGCGCAAAGGCGTTGTCAGTTGGACGTGGCGCATTAAGGTGCTGATGCACCTGGAAACCGAACTGATGGGTACAGTGCGTGAACGTGCGGAAGATGAAGCGATCAACGTCTTCGCCCGTAACCTGCATGACCTGCTGATGGCCGCACCCGCTGGCCTGCGCGCGACGATGGGTCTCGATCCGGGTCTGCGTACCGGTGTGAAAGTCGCCGTTGTCGACGGCACGGGTAAGCTGGTCGCCACTGACACCATTTACCCACACACCGGCCAGGCAGCAAAAGCCGCCGTGGTGGTCGCCGCGCTGTGCGAAAAACACAACGTTGAACTGGTCGCTATCGGCAACGGAACGGCATCGCGTGAAACCGAACGTTTCTTCCTGGACGTGCAGAAACAGTTCCCGAAAGTCACCGCACAGAAAGTGATCGTCAGCGAGGCCGGAGCGTCGGTCTATTCCGCCTCTGAGCTGGCGGCACAGGAGTTCCCGGATCTGGACGTTTCGCTGCGTGGCGCGGTGTCAATCGCCCGTCGTCTGCAGGACCCGCTGGCAGAACTGGTGAAAATCGATCCGAAATCTATCGGGGTTGGTCAGTATCAGCACGACGTCAGCCAGACGCAACTGGCGCGCAAACTGGACGCGGTCGTCGAAGATTGCGTGAACGCCGTCGGCGTGGACCTGAACACCGCGTCTGTTCCCCTGCTGACTCGCGTAGCCGGTTTAACCCGCATGATGGCTCAGAATATCGTCGCCTGGCGTGATGAGAATGGTCAGTTCCAGAATCGCCAGCAACTATTAAAAGTCAGCCGACTGGGGCCAAAAGCCTTTGAGCAGTGCGCGGGCTTCCTGCGAATCAACCATGGTGATAACCCGCTGGATGCCTCTACCGTGCATCCGGAAGCGTACCCGGTTGTGGAACGTATTCTGGCGGCGACAGAGCAGTCTCTGCGCGATCTGATGGGCAACAGTAGCGGTCTTAAGTCACTGAAAGCGTCCGACTTTACCGACGAGCGTTTCGGGGTACCGACCGTTACTGACATCATCAAAGAGCTGGAAAAACCAGGCCGTGACCCGCGCCCGGAGTTCAAAACCGCCCAGTTTGCTGACGGTGTTGAAACGATGAATGACCTGCTGCCTGGCATGGTGCTTGAAGGTGCGGTGACCAACGTTACCAACTTCGGTGCGTTTGTGGATATCGGTGTGCATCAGGATGGCCTGGTACATATCTCTTCGCTTGCCGATAAATTTGTTGAAGATCCGCATACCGTCGTGAAAGCGGGGGATATCGTCAAAGTAAAAGTGCTGGAAGTGGATCTGCAGCGCAAACGTATTGCGCTGACCATGCGCCTTGATGAGCAGCCGGGAGACAGCAATTCACGGCGTGGTAATGGTGGCGCTCGCGAGGCAGGCAACCGCCCTGCCGCCCGTCCGGCGAAACCACGCGGGCGCGAGTCGCAGCCTGCTGGCAACAGCGCCATGATGGATGCGCTGGCGGCCGCCATGGGCAAAAAACGTTAAACCCTTCGCCCTCTCCTTCGGGAGAGGGCACTCCCCTTTCCAGATGTTCAAATCTAAACAAACAGATGGATTGCGTTATTTCTTACCTGCCAGTAACCCTTTGAATAAGCTCTGGATTGCTTTTCAAAATTATTAACTAATTTTATATTGGTTATATTTTAGTTAATAAACCCGCCTCATAACTCTTTATTATTTAAACTTTATTCTTATTATTAATTTAACCTTAAGTCCGGGTAATAAATTAAATATCCCTTCACTGTTTCTTATTTGTTATTGCAAACGGGAAAGGCAAAACAACATAAATTTTGAGCCATATCAACAATGGCTCGGATTGTGGTTCCGCTTTGCGCAATATCGCGGTTTAATAGTGATGATAAAAACTATTCTCATTATCATTGTATGAGTGGAGTGACACTCATTGCTGTGCTGGCTAACTAACTGGTTTCATGCGCTTTACTGGCGCATGGTGGGAATGTTGTTTGCGATACAGATAAGTAGGTCCTATGCAATTCTCTCCTGACAGTGCGTGGAAAATAACGGGGTTCTCTCGCGAAATTAGCCCTGCGTGGCGCCAGAAACTCCTCTCATTAGGCATGTTGCCCGGCTCATCATTTAATGTCGTGCGCGTAGCTCCCCTTGGTGATCCTATTCACATTGAAACCCGGCGCGTTAATCTGGTCTTGCGTAAGAAAGATCTCGCGTTTCTGGAACTGGAAGCCGTTTCCCGCTAATGGCCCGGCCATGAAAGAGAGAAAAGAACAATGAAAAAATTGACCGTGGGATTAATTGGTAATCCTAATTCCGGCAAGACCACATTATTCAATCAGTTAACTGGTGCGCGCCAGCGCGTGGGGAACTGGGCGGGTGTCACGGTTGAGCGCAAAGAGGGGCAATTCTCTACCACCGACCATCAGGTTACGCTGGTCGATTTGCCCGGTACCTACTCCCTGACCACTATCTCGTCACAGACCTCACTGGATGAGCAAATTGCCTGTCACTACATTCTGAGCGGCGATGCAGACATCCTGATTAACGTCGTGGATGCCTCAAACCTCGAGCGCAACCTCTATCTCACGTTGCAGTTGCTGGAACTGGGCATCCCCTGCGTAGTGGCGCTGAATATGCTGGATATTGCCGAGAAGCAAAAAGTCCGCATTGATATCGACGCCCTCTCCGCTCGCCTCGGCTGCCCGGTTGTTCCGCTGGTGTCCACCCGTGGTCGCGGTATCGACGCGTTAAAAATCGCGCTTGATCGCCATCAGAAAAATAAACAAATCGAGCTTGTTCACTATGCCCAGCCGCTGTCGCGTGAAGCCGATGAGCTGGCGCAAGGCATGGCCGCGGACATGCCCATCCAACAACGTCGCTGGCTGGGCCTGCAAATGCTGGAAGGCGATATCTACAGCCGCGCTTACGCTGGTGATGCCGCCCACAAGCTGGATATTTCACTGGCACGCCTGCAGGACGAAATCGACGATCCCGCACTGCACATTGCCGATGCCCGTTATCAAACCATTGCCGCCATTTGCGAGGCGGTCAGTAACACCCTGACGGCGGAATCCAGCCAGTTTACGGCAGCCGTTGACCGAATCATTCTGAACCGCTTCCTTGGCTTACCGATTTTCCTGTTTGTGATGTACCTGATGTTCCTGCTCGCCATTAACATCGGTGGTGCGTTACAGCCGATTTTTGATGCGGGTTCAGTGGCGATTTTCGTCCACGGTATCCAGTGGCTGGGCTATACGCTGCATTTCCCGGAATGGCTGACCGTTTTCCTTGCTCAGGGGCTGGGCGGTGGTATCAACACGGTGCTACCGCTGGTACCGCAAATCGGCATGATGTACCTGTTCCTCTCATTCCTTGAAGACTCCGGCTATATGGCACGTGCGGCCTTCGTCATGGACCGTTTGATGCAGGCGCTGGGGCTGCCGGGTAAATCCTTCGTGCCGCTGATTGTCGGCTTTGGCTGCAATGTTCCCTCGGTGATGGGGGCCAGAACCCTGGATGCGCCACGTGAACGTCTGATGACCATGATGATGGCACCGTTTATGTCCTGCGGCGCGCGTCTGGCCATTTTCGCTGTCTTCGCATCGGCCTTCTTCGGCCAGCAGGGGGCGTTACTGGTCTTTTCGCTGTACGTGCTGGGCATTGTGATGGCAATCCTTACCGGCCTGATGCTTAAACACACCATCATGCGTGGCGAAGCGTCACCGTTCATTATGGAACTACCGGTCTACCACGTGCCGCACCTGAAAAGTCTGGTGCTGCAGACCTGGCAGCGTCTGAAAGGCTTTGTGCTGCGGGCCGGTAAAGTCATTGTGATCGTGAGCATTTTCCTCAGTGCTCTCAATAGCTTCTCTTTGAGCGGTAAAACGGTCGATAACATTAACGATTCTGCGCTGGCGTCAGTAAGCCGCGTCTTTACCCCCATACTGGAACCGATTGGCGTGCACGGTGACCACTGGCAGGCGACCGTTGGCCTGGTGACGGGGGCAATGGCGAAAGAAGTGGTGGTCGGGACGCTCAACTCACTCTATACCGCCGAACACATTCAGAAAGCGGAATTCAATCCCGCAGAATACAGTCTCAGCGATGAACTGATCGCCGCACTCGACGAGACCTGGAGCAGCCTGAAAAACACCTTCAGTCTGAGCGTACTGGCCAACCCTATTGAAGCCAGCAAGGGCGACGGTGAGATGGCAGAAGGCACTATGGGCGTGATGAGTGAGAAATTCGGCAGCGCCGCTGCGGCCTACAGCTACCTGATTTTCGTTCTGCTCTACACCCCGTGCATATCCGTAATGGGCGCCATTGCCCGTGAATCGAGCCGTGGCTGGATGGGGTTCTCCGTGCTGTGGGGGCTGAATATCGCCTATTCACTTGCCACGCTGTTCTATCAGGCCGTGAGTTTTGATGAGCACCCGGTTTACAGCCTCACCTGTATTCTCGCGGTGATCTTGTTCAACGTCATCGTGATTGGCGGTCTGCGTCGCGCCAGAAGTCGCGTGGATGTGAATCTCCTGGCCAGCCGCAAAACCGTCGCCAGTTGTTGTGAAAGCCCGGCGGGCGACTGCCACTAAGGACACGAAACATGGCATCGTTAATTGAGGTTCGCGATATGCTTGCTTTACAGGGCCGGATGGAAATCAACCAGCTCTGTAACGTGCTGCATCTCTCCCGGCCAATGGCCGATGCCATGCTGACGCGCATGGAAGCCATGGGCAAAGCAGTACGTATTCAGGAAGAGGCGGACGGCTGTCTGAGTGGCGAGTGCAAACAATGCCCGGAAGGAAAATCGGCCTGCCAGCGTGAATGGTGGTCACTGACAGGATGCTGATAGCGGGTCAGGCGACCCGCTCATAACATTACTTATAGACATCCGCCGTAGCATGGATGTCTTTTTCATTCTTCTCGCCGCTGGTCACAACGAAATATTTGCCGCCCAGCTCATCCGCTTTTTTTGACAGCTCTTTTTTCGCGTCCATGGGTGCCGAGGTATCAGACGTGGTAATCGTCCCCACTTTTGTCAGATTCATACCCGCGACCTTATCTTTTTCGAGTTCCTGCGCCGCCATAACGCCAAACGACAGGGAGCCAATCACCAGAGATGCAACAATACCTGTAACAAGTTTCATAGACTTGATTCTCCTCGGTTTTTTAGATTGTGATGCTGCGGTAAAGAAAGATAAGCCAACCGCAGCAACGCTCTGAGTATTGTCGTGAAACAGCATTTTTTCCAGGCGGCAAAATAATTACATCGCGAAACTATTAAATTCTGCCAATGCTCTGCAGAAATCGTCCGGGTGAGAAATAAAAGGCGCATGGGCAGCTTTAGGAAAGATCAGCGACTGGCTTTGTGGCCAGCGCGTATCCAGCGTGGCAACAATTTTGCGCGGCACCAGCCCATCTAATCGCCCGTACAGCCGCAAGAAGGGAATCTCCAGCCCTGACAGCGCGTCGCGCAGATCTTCTGTTTTGAGGATCTCCAGCCCACCGTTCAGCACCTCTGTTGAGGGCATCGGTAACGACAATACCGCCTGCTTGAGCTGACGTGCATCCTGACGGGCTGTCTCCGTACCCATCGTCTGCAGAGCGAGAAAGCGCTCGACCGTACGTTGAAAATCCTCGCTGAGCTGTCGCTGGAAACCGGCCAGCACATCCGGTTTGATGCCAGGCCATTCATCCTGTGCGCCAAAACAAGGAGATGATGCAACCGTCACCAGGCCGCTGACGCGCTCAGGGGCAAGAAGCGCCACCTTGCTTGCGACAAGCCCGCCGAGGCTCCAGCCCAGCCAGACGGCGCGCTGCGGTGCCTGCGCCAACACACACTCCGCCATCTCTTGCAATGTCATTGCCGAAAATCCGCTACTGCGCCCATAACCCGGCAGGTCCACCAGATGCAGTGTAAATTGCGAGCTCAGTTGCGGCACAATGCAATCCCAAACCTGCGCGTTCAGCCCCCATCCGTGCAACAGCACAAGATGGCAATTTCCTTCGCCTTTGGTTTCCCACCAGATGTTGTTCATCAGTTATCGTTCTCTTTCTTAAAACAGGGAGGGTGAACATGCTAACAGCGCCGGGCTTGTGCTGGCTATGTCGAATGCCGCTGGCGGTAGCGCACTGGGGCTTGTGTTCCTGCTGCACTCGGGCGGTGGTAGCCCCCCTGTCCGTTTGTCCAGCCTGTGGTTTGCCTGCCGCGAGCCGGATACTGCCTTGCGGCAGATGCCTGCAAAAACCGCCGCCGTGGCAACATCTGGTGGCGGTCAGCGACTACGCATTGCCATTGAGTATGCTGGTGCATCAGTTCAAATTCGTGCGACGACCCGAAATGGCAAATGCGCTGGCCCGGCTGCTGGTACTGGCAGTCATCAACGCACGCAGAATAACACGGTGGCAGAAACCCGATATGCTTATCAGCGTACCGCTTTATCGGCATCGCCAGTGGCGCAGAGGATACAACCAAAGTGATCTGCTCTGTCGTGCGCTTGCCCACTGGTTATGCTGTCGCTATGAACCGAGCGCCATTGTCCGCATTCGGGCAACGTCCATTCAGCATCATCTCAGCGCCCGGCTACGCAAACGCAACCTGAAAAATGCCTTTCGCCTTGAATTGCCCGTCCAGGGACTCCATATGGTTATCGTGGATGATGTCGTTACGACCGGCAGCACCGTCGCGGAAATAAGTCGGTTGCTCCTGCGCAACGGCGCGGCGTCTGTTCAGGTATGGTGCCTTTGTCGAACCTTGTAGACCCTCGATGATGGGCGTATTATAACCAAGTAAAATAGTCAACTATTAGGCCATTGCTATGATCCGTATCTCTGATGCTGCGCAAGCGCATTTTGCTAAACTGCTGGCAAATCAGGAAGAAGGGACACAAATCCGTGTATTTGTGATTAACCCAGGCACGCCAAACGCTGAATGCGGCGTCTCTTATTGTCCGCCAGATGCAGTGGAAGCAACTGACACCGCCCTGAAATTTGAACAACTGACCGCCTATGTCGATGAGTTAAGTGCACCGTACCTGGAAGATGCGGAAATTGATTTTGTCACCGATCAGTTGGGTTCTCAGCTCACCCTGAAAGCACCAAACGCGAAGATGCGTAAAGTGTCCGAAGACGCGCCGCTGATGGAACGTGTTGAGTATCTGCTGCAATCGCAGATCAACCCGCAACTGGCAGGTCACGGTGGCCGCGTCACGCTGATGGAAATTACGGATGAAGGCTATGCCATCCTCCAGTTTGGCGGTGGTTGTAACGGCTGTTCAATGGTGGATGTAACGCTGAAAGAAGGGATCGAAAAGCAGTTGCTTAACGAATTCCCGGAACTGAAAGGTGTACGCGATCTTACCGAACACCAGCGCGGCGAGCACTCCTACTACTAACCTGCCTCTTATCCGATGCTCTCCCGATGCGGGAGAGCATGTTACCTGTATCTTTCCCCGCCATATCGCGCCTCTTTTTTGCACTCATTTCCAGCCTGGAATATGACCGGTATCTCACTTCGTAAATTTTGACCCGCAGGGTGATTCTCTTTTCATGAATGTTACCCGTATCATCTGTACCAGTACCAAAAATATAAAAACATCCAGCTATCCTTTTAAAAAGTGGATGTAAGGCATATCGGTACTCCAGCGCTTCGTTTTTACAGGGCTAAAACCTGCAATAACCGCTGAAAACTGACGTTACCCATAACAAATTAAGGCCAGGTAAATCATGCCATTAGTCATCGTTGCTATCGGTGTAGTCTTGTTGTTGTTATTAATGATCCGCTTCAAATTGAACGGATTTATCGCTCTGATCCTGGTGGCACTCGCCGTCGGTATGATGCAGGGCATGCCTCTGGACGCAGTTATCAAATCTATCAAAGCCGGTGTGGGCGGAACACTGGGCAGCCTTGCGCTGATCATGGGCTTCGGCGCCATGTTGGGTAAACTGCTGGCGGACTGCGGCGGCGCACAACGCATCGCCACAACGCTGATTGCAAAATTTGGCGAAAAACACATTCAGTGGGCCGTCGTACTGACCGGCTTTACCGTGGGTTTTGCGCTGTTCTATGAAGTGGGCTTCGTCCTGTTACTGCCGCTGGTTTTCACTATCGCTGCCGCAGCCCGTATCCCGCTGCTGTATGTGGGTGTCCCGATGGCGGCCGCGCTTTCCGTTACTCATGGTTTCCTGCCTCCACACCCTGGCCCGACCGCAATCGCTACCATTTTCCATGCGGACATGGGTAAAACGCTGCTCTACGGTACGCTGCTCGGTATCCCGACAGTGATTCTGGCCGGCCCGGTCTATGCTCGCTTCCTGAAAGGCATCGACAAGCCGATTCCGGAAGGGCTGTACAACAAGAAAACCTTTACCGAAGAAGAAATGCCGGGCTTTGGCGTCAGCGTCTGGACCTCTCTGGTACCGGTGGTACTGATGGCGCTGCGTGCGGTTGCAGAGATGCTGCTGCCGAAAGGCCATGCGATTCTGCCTTACGCTGAGTTCTTCGGCGATCCGGTGATGGCGACTCTCATTGCGGTACTGATTGCCGTCTTCACCTTCGGCCTGAACCGTGGTCGTTCCATGGACGACATCAACGAGACGCTGACCAGCTCAATCAAAATCATTGCCATGATGCTGTTGATCATCGGCGGTGGCGGCGCATTCAAACAGGTTCTGGTTGATAGCGGCGTGGATAAATATATCGCTTCGCTGATGCATGAAACCAACATCTCGCCAATCTTTATGGCGTGGTCAATTGCCGCCGTACTGCGTATCGCGCTGGGTTCTGCAACCGTTGCAGCCATTACCGCAGGCGGGATTGTTGCGCCGCTGATTGCCACCACTGGCGTGAGCCCTGAGCTGATGGTTATCGCGGTTGGTTCCGGTAGCGTGATTTTCTCTCACGTGAACGATCCAGGCTTCTGGCTGTTCAAGGAGTACTTCAACCTGACCATCGGGGAAACCATGAAGTCCTGGTCCGCACTGGAGACCATTATCTCTGTCTGCGGTCTGGTTGGCTGTCTGCTGCTGGGAATGGTGGTGTAAGTTCTACCGTCCAACTGATTGTTAAAAAGAGAACCCGCCGAGTGGCGGGTTCTTTGTATTTACTTATTTACTTCTTCCCTGCCGCTTTCCGGCGTTTATCCAGGTCTTTAATCAGCTTGTTGACGTTCTCATCGGCAAACATTTTTTCCAGTGACACGGCGAGCTTACGCCGCCAGTTTTTGTACTGGTAGCTGGTGCCCGGAATGTTCACCGGTCCGGCCATATCCAGCCAGTCTTCCGGCTGTAGCCCAAGCAACGCACTATTACTGTCAGCGATATAGCGTTGCATACCACGATTAAGTACCGCACTCATTGGCATACGTGAGGCTTTATGCCCCACTCGTTTTGGCAAACAACCATGGGCGTGGAGCGCATCCAGCAGCCCCTGTTTTGCCAGTTCGCGATCAAGATACAGCCCACGTAGCACCACTTCATCCGGGTACAGACCCAGCGTTTTACCGAGCGTCAGGTCACCACTTTCCCAGTATCCCCGCAGCGTCGGCAAATCATGAGTGGTCGCCACCGCCATTGACTGGGCCGGGTAAGCTTTAGGTGCACGGTATCGCTTCTCGTGGTCATTTTCAAAATAGAGGACTTTATAGGAGTAAACGCCGCTGTCGCGCAGCTTGCTGACGATCTCCACCGGCACCGTTCCCAAATCTTCGCCAATGACCATGCACTGATGACGCTGACTTTCCAGCGCGAGGATCGACAACAGGTCGTCCACCGGGTACTGCACATACGCCCCGTGATCTGCCGTTTCGCCATACGGGATCCACCACAGGCGCAGCATCGACATCACATGATCGATACGCAGCGCGCCACAGCTTTTCATATTGGCGCGCAGCAGCTCAATAAAGGGTTCGTAAGCGCGCGCGGCGATAATGTGCGGGTCCATCGGCGGCAATCCCCAGTTTTGCCCCAGCGGGCCGAGAATATCCGGCGGTGCTCCCACAGAGGCTTTCAGGCAGTACAACTCACGATCGCACCAGGTTTCCGAACCGCCTTCGGCAACGCCCACGGCGAGATCCCGGTACAACCCAATAGGCATATTGTGGCCCTGGCTCTCCTGCCAGCACTCGGCAAATTGCGTATACGCCAGCCACTGCAACCACAGGTAAAAGTTCACTTCATCGGCATGGCTTTCGCAAAAGGCTTTAACCGCCGGGCTGTCGGTTGACTGAAAACCTTCCGGCCAGGCAGGCCAGCCCCAGCGTAGCGGATCTTCTTTCACCTGGTTGGCATGTAGCGCATCAAACGCCGCCTGCCAGTACAGACTTTCCCCCTCTTCCTTCACGAAGGCGTGAAACGCAACGCGCAAATCGTCATCATCTTTACGCTGTGAAAACTGCAGCCAGGCCAGGCGTAATGCCGCCAGTTTGAGGGCGGTCACACCTGCGTAATCGACAAACTCCGCGTCGCGAGCGGCATCCAGCGCCTTGCGCGTCGTGGGGAGTTTCCACCACGCCTGCGCCTCTTTGCTCAACTGAAAATCTTCTACCGCATTAACGTCGATATAAATAATATTCAGCCAGCGACGAGAGGAAGGGCTGTAGGGGCTGGCGCTTTCCGGGTTGGCCGGATAGAGGGCGTGAATAGGGTTCAGGCCGATGAACGCGCCACCGCGCTGCCCCACCTCGCCCAACATGACTTTCAGATCGCCAAAATCGCCGATCCCCCAGTTACGCTCAGAACGCAAGGTATAAAGCTGTACACACGCCCCCCAGAGTTTTTTCCCTTCCAGCAGCGCCTGCGGTTCATAGCAGCGCTTTGGGGTAACAATTAAGCGACAATGCCAGCTCTGCTCACTTTGCCGCAGCGTCAGGGTGTGATACCCCTGCGGCAACTTCGTTGGCAGGGTGAGGTTTTTCCCTGCGTCGACCAGGCCTTTATGCTGCTGACCGTCTTCGGTGGTGATTATCCAGTTGAAAGTACCGTTTCCCTCAATCGGCAATGACTTCTTCTTTCCCTGAGTATGCACCAGCACATTTGGGACCGGCGTTACCGCGACGGGTGTCGCGGTAACAGCGTGCATAGCGTCAAGCAAACGTCGTTTGGTTTCCGCACCAATAGACTGTGGTTTGCCATGCGCATTGATGTAATCCGGGCTAATTCCCGCCGCCAGCGCGGCATTATCAAGACGTTTGCTCACTATGGCGTTTCCTTAGCGTTTTGCCTGCCAGATACGGGTTTGGTAATCACGGATCGAACGATCCGAACTGAACATGCCGCAACGTGCGGTATTCAATATTGTAGCCCTCGTCCAGGCTTCTTCATCGCGATAGAGCGTATCAACCCGTTTTTGCGCTTCAACATAGGCGGCGAAATCCGCCAGAACCAGATAGGGATCGCCGCCCTGCTTACCGATGCTGTGCAGCATCTGGTCGAACGCATGCTTGTCGCCCTCGCTATATTTGCCGCTCTCAAGTTCTTTGAGCACCGCATCCAACAGCTTGTCTTTCTTACGCCATTTCACCGGATCGTAGCCTTTGGCTTTCAACGCCTTCACCTCTTCCACGGTATGACCGAAGATGAAGATGTTTTCATCGCCAACCTGCTCGGCAATCTCCACGTTGGCACCGTCAAGGGTACCGACGGTGAGCGCACCGTTCAGCGCCAGCTTCATATTGCCGGTACCCGAGGCCTCTTTACCTGCGGTAGAAATCTGTTCAGACACATCTGCCGCCGGGATAAGACGTTCCGCCGCCGAAACGCAATAATCCGGCAGGAAAACCACTTTCAGCTTATCGCCCACCGTCTTATCGTTATTGATTACAGCGGCCACTTTATTGATGGCGTAAATGATATTTTTCGCCAGGTAGTAGCCCGGCGCGGCTTTCGCACCGAAGAGGAATACGCGTGGTACGCGGTCTGCCTGCGGATTTTCACGAATCTCTTTATACAGCGCCACAATATGCAGCAGGTTCAGATGCTGGCGTTTATATTCATGCAGGCGTTTGATTTGAATATCAAACAGCGCATGCGGATTGATCTCAATGCCGGTACGCGCTTTGACGAACGCCGCAAGCTGCACCTTATTTTCCTGTTTGATAGCGCGATATTGCGCGCGGAATTTCGCGTCGTCGGCAAATTTCTCCAGATGAATAAGCTGGTCGAGATCGTTCGCCCACTCATTTTTCAGCGACTTATCCAGTAATGCCGCCAGCGCCGGGTTGCACTGTTTAATCCAGCGACGCGGCGTAATACCATTAGTAACATTGTGGAATTTCGTCGGCCACAGTTGATGATATTCCGGGAACAGATCTTTGACGACCAAATCTGAGTGCAGTGCCGCAACGCCGTTCACCGCAAAGCCGCCGACCACACACATATTGGCCATCCGCACCTGTTTGTTGTGCACCACCGCCAGTTTCGCCCACACGTCCTCATCGCCAGGCCAGGTTTGCTCAACCAGTACCTTAAAGCGATCGTTAATCTGTTTGATAATTTGCATGTGGCGAGGCAGCAGCGCTTTTACCAGTTTTTCATCCCAGCACTCCAGCGCTTCCGGCATCAGCGTATGGTTGGTGTAGGCGAAGGTTTTGCTGGTAATAGCCCAGGCGTCATCCCAGCTCAATTGATGTTCGTCCATCAGCACGCGCAACATTTCCGGGATCGCAATGGTCGGATGCGTATCGTTAAGCTGAATAACTTCAAAGTCCGGCAATTGGGCAATTTTGCGCCCGGCCAGGTGATGACGACGCAGAATGTCCGCCACGGAGCAGGCACACTGGAAATATTGCTGCATCAGACGCAGCTTCTTGCCCGCCTGGTGGTTGTCATTCGGGTAGAGCACCTTGGTCAGTTTTTCTGCATCGATGCCCTGCTGCTCGGCACGCAGGAAATCACCGTCGTTGAATTTGGTCAGATCGAACGGGTGCGCATGGGTCGCCTGCCACAGTCGCAGCGGCTGCGCTACGCCGTTACGATAACCCAGTACCGGTAAATCCCAGGCTTCGCCGACAATCGTAAATTCCGGCGTCCAGTGGCCGTCTTTACTCACTTTACCGCCAATCCCCACCTGCACGTTCAATTGTGCATTATGGCTAAACCAGGGGTAGCTGCGACGCTGCCAGTCATCCGGCGCCTCTTTCTGCTGACCATCGTCAAAAGACTGACGGAACAAGCCATACTGATAGTTCAGGCCATAGCCGGTGGCGGACTGGCCTACCGTTGCCATCGAGTCCAGGAAGCACGCCGCCAGACGTCCTAACCCACCGTTACCCAGCGCCGGGTCGGTCTCTTCTTCCAGCAGATCGCTCAAATTGATATCGCTTTCCTGCAGAATATCGCTCACCTCTTGATACCAACCAAGGTTGAGCAAGTTGTTACCCGTCAGGCGACCAATCAGAAATTCCATTGAAATGTAGTTTACATGGCGCTGGTTTTTCGCCGGTTTAGCCAGCGGTTGTGCCACCAGCAACTCTGCCAGCGCGCCGCTAACGGCCTGCCACCACTGGCGAGATGTCATCTCCTGAGCTGTGTGCAAACCAAAATGTTGCCACTGACGCGTCAGGGCCGCCTCAAATTGCGCTTTGTTAAACGTGGGCTTTGACATAGAGAATTCGGATCCTGTAATTGAAAAAACAACGTTAGCGCTAGTGTGCCAGGCTCATGAAACGACTTCCTCATCCTGCCAGGGATTCAACGGGGAGGAGCAGCAGGGATGAGCGAAAAGTGTGATCTCTGCCACCTAAAGTTAGCTGTTTTTTTAAGCATTCTTCAAGCATTTACTGCCTCAAGCGGGAGGAAAAAACACGGCGATGCGTCGTTCACTTACCGTGGGGATAACAGGGGAGAATGTCAAAGAATTGAAATATTGTTTCAGGGAAATTATCACTCGCGGCATCAATATAATTTGAGTAAATAATATTTTCTTAAATGATAATTTCGCCTTTTGCTATTTGTGCGATTACCTCGCCGTTTTGGGAAATATTTCACCAAAGCCCCCAAAAGATGCAAAACTATTTCGCCTTATTTTGACGCGTTTTGCTGCAAATCGGGCTGCATACCCTTTCGCCACGGGTGCTGTCTCTTTTTTCGCAACTCAAATAGAAATGTGACATAGTGCAAATTCACAATCGTCAGATCCGGACATAACTTGCAATAATTCGGAATTTATCCGACCTTATTTATATTAATTACGAAGCGCAAAAAAAATCGTTTTTCCCCTTTGTCCTCACAGTGAAGTGATAACTATGTTGATTCCGTCTAAATTAAGTCGCCCGGTACGCCTCGACCATACTGTCGTTCGTGAGCGTCTGTTGGCTAAACTTTCCGGCGCGAACAATTTTCGGCTTGCGCTGATCACTAGCCCTGCTGGGTACGGAAAAACAACGCTCATTTCCCAATGGGCTTCCGGTAAAAATGACGTGGGCTGGTTTTCGCTGGATGAAGGCGACAACCAGCAGGAACGTTTTGCCAGCTATTTTATTGCTGCTATTCAACAGGCCACGGGTGGGCATTGCGTCACCAGTGAGGCGATGGCGCAAAAACGCCAGTACGCCAGCCTCTCCTCCCTCTTTGCTCAGTTGTTTATTGAGCTGGCAGAGTGGCAACGCGCGCTCTATCTGGTAATAGATGACTACCACCTCATCACCAACCCGGTGATTCATGAAGCCATGCGTTTTTTCTTGCGCCATCAGCCGGAAAACCTGACGCTGATTGTGCTGTCGCGCAATTTACCGCAGTTAGGCATTGCCAATCTGCGCGTACGTGAGCAACTGCTGGAGATCGGCAGCCACCAACTGGCCTTTAATCATCAGGAAGCAAAGCAATTTTTTGATTGCCGCCTGACTTCCCCTATCGAAGCGGCAGAGAGCAGCCGTCTGTGTGATGACGTTGCCGGCTGGGCCACCGCGCTCCAACTCATTGCCCTTTCCGTACGCCAGAATCACAGTGCCGCGCAGCAATCCGCTCGTCGTCTGGCGGGGATCAACGCCAGCCATTTGTCCGATTATCTGGTGGATGAGGTGCTGGATAATGTCGATGCCAGCACGCGTCTGTTCTTACTGAAAAGCTCGCTATTGCGCTCGATGAACGATGCGCTAATTGTCCGTGTCACCGGTGAAGAAAATGGTCAGATGCGGCTGGAAGAAATTGAGCGCCAGGGGTTATTCCTGCAGCGCATGGATGATTCCGGCGAATGGTTCAGCTACCACCCGCTATTCGGCAATTTCCTGCGCCAGCGCTGCCAGTGGGAACTGGCGACTGAACTGCCGGAAATTCATCGCGCCGCGGCGGAAAGCTGGATGGCGCAGGGATTCCCCAGCGAAGCCATCCACCACGCGCTGGCGGCGGGCGACGGCATTATGTTACGGGACATTCTGCTGCATCACGCGTGGGGCTTATTCAACCATAGCGAACTCAGCCTGCTGGAAGCCTCGCTGAAAGCGCTACCGTGGGAGAGCCTCCTGGAGAACCCGCGCCTGGTGCTGCTACAGGCCTGGCTGATGCAAAGCCAGCATCGCTACAGCGAAGTGAATACCTTGCTGGCCCGTGCTGAACAGGAGATGACCACCCAAATGGACGCCTCCCTGCACGGTGATTTCAACGCATTGCGCGCGCAGGTCGCGATCAATGATGGCGATGCCGCCGAAGCGGAACGCCTGGCGATGGTGGCGCTCGCTGAACTGCCGCTTGCCAATTACTACAGCCGTATTGTCGCCACGTCGGTGCACGGTGAAGTGCTCCACTGCAAAGGGCAACTGACCAACTCGCTGGCGTTAATGCAGCAAACCGAGCAGATGGCGCGCCGCCATGATGTATGGCATTACGCCTTGTGGAGCCTGATTCAGCAGAGCGAAATTCTGTTTGCGCAAGGGTTCTTGCAGGCTGCCTGGGAGACCCAGGAAAAAGGCTTTGTCCTGGTGCGCGAGCAGCACCTTGAGCAGTTGCCGATGCACGAGTTCTTACTGCGCATTCGTTCGCAACTGCTCTGGGCCTGGGCGCGTCTTGACGAATCCGAAGCCGCCGCTCGTCAGGGGATGGAAGTTCTCGCCTCCTTCCAGCCGCAGCAACAGTTACAGTGTCTGGCACTGGTGATTCAAAATTCGCTGGCTCGCGGTGACCTGGATAATGCTCGCGCGCATTTGCATCGTCTGGAAAATTTGCTGGGTAACGGCCAGTATCACAGCGACTGGGTGTCGAACGCCGATAAAGTCCGGGTGATTTACTGGAACATGACGGGCGATCGCAAATCAGCAGCGCAGTGGCTTCGCCAGACGCCTAAACCCGAATTTGCCAATAACCACTTCCTGCAAGGACAGTGGCGTAATATCGCCAGAGCGCAAATTCTGCTTGGTGATTTCGACCCGGCTGAAATGGTGCTTGAAGAGCTCAACGAGAATGCCCGCAGCTTGCGCCTGATGAGCGATTTGAACCGCAACCTGCTGTTACTGAATCAATTGTACTGGCAGTCCGGGCGTAAAAACGACGCACAGCGCGTGCTGCTTGAGGCGCTGCAACTGGCCAACCGCACCGGGTTTATCAGCCACTTTGTTATTGAGGGCGAGGCCATGGCGCAGCAACTGCGTCAGCTTATTCAACTCAACACACTGCCGGAGCTCGACCAGCACCGCGCGCAGCGTATTCTGCGTGACATCAACCAGCATCACCGGCATAAGTTCGCCCATTTTGACGAGAGCTTCGTTGAACGCTTACTGAACCATCCGGAAGTGCCGGAGTTGATCCGCACCAGTCCGCTAACCCAGCGAGAGTGGCAGGTACTGGGGCTAATCTACTCAGGCTACAGCAATGAGCAGATCGCCGGTGAACTCGCCGTGGCGGCGACCACCATTAAAACGCATATCCGTAATTTGTATCAGAAGCTGGGGGTTGCCCACCGTCAGGATGCCGTATTGCATGCCCAGCGGCTGCTGAAAATGATGGGGTATGGCGTCTGAGTATCAGGTCGGGCTGCGCAACGCCGCCCGACGCGACTGCTTAGCATAACTCTAACTGGACGTTATTACTGGTGATCACCTGCATAACGCCTGCGGGTGGCATGATGTCGGTGTAAACGGCATTGACCATGCTGATACTGCCCATGTTGACCATCGCGTTGCGTCCAAACTTCGAGTGATCTACCACCAGCATCGCATGGCGCGAGTTTTCAATGATCGCCCGTTTGGTGCGCACTTCATGATAGTCAAACTCCAGCAACGAACCATCAGCGTCAATACCGCTGATGCCAAGAATGCCGAAGTCCAGACGGAACTGAGAAATAAAGTCCAGCGTGGCTTCGCCAACAATACCGCCGTCACGGCTACGCAATTCGCCGCCAGCGAGGATGACGCGGAAATCTTCTTTTTTCAGCAGCGTGTTCGCCACGTTGAGATTGTTCGTCACCACGCGTAAATCGCTGTGATCGAGGAGCGCGTGCGCCACGGCTTCCGGGGTGGTGCCAATATCAATAAACAACGTTGCGCCGTTTGGGATCTGACTGGCCACTTTACGGGCAATGCGTTCTTTCTCTGCCGTTTGCGTCGCCTTACGATCGTGCCAGGAGGTATTGACGGAGCTGGAAGGTAGCGCGGCGCCTCCGTGGTGGCGCAGAATTTTGTTTTGATCGGCCAGATCGTTCAGATCGCGCCGAATAGTCTGTGGACTTACCGAGAATTGCTCTACCAGTTCTTCCGTGCTGACATATCCCTGCTGTTTAACCAGTTCAATGATCGCGTCATGACGTTGTGTTTGTTTCATGAAATGTCTCTGGATAATTATGTTCGTTTTCGCGCATTCAATGTATCTACCAGCGCCATCGCAAGGCCAATCAACAGCCCGCCGGTGTGTGCGCCGATAGCCGTATCCACTGCTGAGATGCCAAACCAGTCAGCAACCAGTAACACGACCGTAAAAATAGCCAGTCCACGAGGCAGCCAGACCGGGCGTTGCGGGTCCAGCTCACCACGTAGCCACACATAACCAATCAATGCATAGACCACACCTGACAAACCGCCAAACCACGGACCAGCGAGTTTGTACTGTAAAAAGCCGCTCAGTAACGCGCTGATAAGGGTGATCACCACCAGCTTGCCGCTTCCCAGGCGTTTTTCCACCGCTCCGCCAAGATACCACCACCAGAACAGGTTAAAGATGATATGAACCAGCGAAAAGTGCATTAGCGCATGGCTAAAATAGCGCCAGGCTTCAAATTGCACCGAGGCATCGTAGGGCCAGGCAAGCCAGACCATCACATCCTGATCGCTATACAAACTCATCAGAATAAAGACCAGGACGCAGGCCGCGAAGACAGAGAGAGTCATTGGCCCACCCCGTTCCCTCAGCGCCGCGCGCAGGGTAAAACCACGGTACTGCAGACCGCTGCCCGTCTCGCCGGATTGCCAGCTTGCGGCGAGATAACGCGGATCGGTGGGGTTTTCCAGAAAACGCGCCAGTTCAGCTTTCACGCGCTCTGCCTGGCTTTCGTCCGCCAGCCAGATATCGCATTGTGAGTGGTGTTGAATCGTAAGAATGACGCCCTGGGTTTGCATGTAATCAACAAACGCCTGGGCGACACGCGGATTGGTAAATGATGTAATCATCAACATGGCAGGCGGTCGCTTTGTCTCTGGAAAAGAGCACAGTATAGCGGCAGAGTCTTCACTCTCTAAAGGGATCCCTGCTCGACTTCCGCTGGAAAATGACGATGCCAGGCATCAAAGCCGCCATCAACACTGAATACCGCATCATAGCCTTGCTGGAGCAGGTATTGCGCCGCGCCTTTACTGCTATTGCCGTGATAGCACATCACCATCACCGGGGTATCGAAGTCGGTTTCGCGCATAAACGCACCGAGGGTGTCGTTTGTTAAATGAAAAGCGCCCGGCGTGTGGCCAATCGCATAGCTTTGTGGGTCACGAATATCAACCAGTACCGCCTGTTTAAGCTGCAGTTTCTGGTGGGCTTCTTCAACATTAATACAGACAAAATGATCCATTCTGATCTCTTTTCTTTTTCGTATGGCAGGTGGTACGCCTACGTTCTTTCCACACGTTCAGGGTGGAAAAATCAGGCAACATAAGTTTACCGCTTAGTGTACGTCCTCCAGGCGGAGAAACACCATTATGTTATGTATATCACTCTAAATTGTTTTTCTGATGTTACCAAAAGCGCGATCTTTTGCTATTATGAGCGATATCGAACATTTGTGAGCTTTAACGAAAGCGCGTGAGGGCAGCATGGAAACCAAAGATCTGATCGTTATTGGCGGGGGCATCAACGGTGCCGGTATCGCGGCAGACGCCGCCGGGCGAGGTTTATCCGTGCTGATGCTGGAAGCCCAGGACTTAGCTTGCGCAACTTCCAGCGCCAGCTCAAAATTGATTCACGGTGGCCTGCGCTACCTTGAACACTATGAGTTTCGGCTGGTTAGCGAGGCGCTGGCCGAGCGCGAAGTGCTGTTAAAAATGGCACCGCACATCGCCTTTCCGATGCGTTTCCGCTTACCGCATCGCCCGCACTTACGTCCGGCATGGATGATCCGTATCGGTCTTTTTATGTACGACAACCTGGGTAAACGCACCAGTTTACCCGGATCGCAAAGTTTGCGTTTTGGCTCAGAATCGGTCCTCAAACCTGAAATCGTGCGCGGTTTCGAATATTCTGACTGTTGGGTCGATGATGCCCGTATGGTCCTTGCAAATGCGCAAATGGTTGTGAAAAAAGGCGGCGAAGTACGTACCCGTACGCGTGCTGTCTCAGCAAAACGTGAAAACGGTCTGTGGATTGTTGAAGCGGAAGATATCGACACCGGGGAAAAATTTAGCTGGCAAGCACGCGGTCTGGTCAATGCCACCGGCCCATGGGTTAAACAGTTCTTTGATGACGGGATGCATTTGCCGTCTCCGTATGGTATTCGCCTGATTAAAGGCAGCCATATCGTTGTGCCACGCGTTCATTCACAAAAGCAGGCCTATATTCTGCAAAACGAAGATAAACGTATCGTCTTCGTGATCCCGTGGATGGATGAGTTCTCCATCATTGGTACAACCGATGTGGAATATAAAGGCGACCCGAAAAACGTCGAAATCGACGAAAGTGAAGTGAATTACCTGTTGAAGGTCTATAACGCGCACTTTAAAAAGCAACTGACGCGCAATGACATTGTCTGGACTTACTCCGGTGTGCGCCCGCTGTGTGACGATGAGTCCGACTCTCCACAGGCAATCACTCGCGACTACACGCTGGATATTCATGATCAGGACGGTAAAGCGCCGCTGCTGTCCGTCTTTGGCGGCAAGCTTACGACCTATCGCAAGCTGGCTGAACATGCGATGGAAAAACTGGCCTCCTACTATGAAGGTATTGGCCCGGCCTGGACCAAAAACTGTGTATTGCCTGGCGGGGAGCTGGGGGGCGATCGCGATGACTACGCCGCGAAACTGCGTCGTCGTTACCCGTTCATTACCGAGTCGCTGGCCCGCCATTATGCCCGGACTTACGGCAGCAACAGCGAGCTGATTCTGGGGCAGGCAGGCTCAATTGAAGACCTGGGCGAGCATTTCGGCCATGAGCTTTACGAAGCCGAACTGCGTTACCTGGTTGAGCACGAATGGGTGCGCCGTCTGGACGACGCTATCTGGCGGCGTACCAAACTGGGCATGTGGCTCAATGCCGAGGAGCAGTCCCGTGTGGCGCAGTGGCTGACCCGCCACAGCAAAGCGGAATTATCGCTGGCCTCTTAATTTTGAATGCCCCCGCTGACGCACGTTCAGCGGGGTTCTTTTAGGATGCTAGTTTGCCGGACTGTGCAACGGCACGTAACCCACATCCTCCACCAGCGCCTGCCCCTGCGGACTTAAAAACCACGCCACCAGCTTTTGCGTTTCCGCCGTTGGGTTTTCACGCGTCACCATGTAAACATCCACAACGAAAGGGTATGTCTCGTTACGAATGTTCTCTTTCGTCGGCGCGACGCCATCGATGGCTAATAACTTGATACCCGCATTGGCATTCATCTTCGTGGCATAGTAGCGGAAGGTGTAACCGATTGCCCCTTTGCTGTTTTGGTACTCAGCCACTTTACGGATCACGCCCCCCATTCCCCTCGCCACTTCGGTCTCTTTTGGCGGCAGCATGGGCGTCTCTTTCATCACTTTCGCCAGCATGGTGGACTGACTTCCGGAATCTTCTGGCCGTTGCCAGACTTCGATATCACACGCGTCACCGCCCACGTCGCTCCAGCGCGTCGTTTTGCCACTGAAAATGTCGCGCACCTGCTGCTGAGTCAGACTGTCGACAGGGTTATCGGCATGTGTAATGAACACAAAGGCTTCACGAGCAAACGGCGTGTAGGTCAGATTGACGTTCGCCGCCTGTGCCCGCTTTTTCTGCCCCTCAGAAGGTTGGGCGACAAAGATGATATCGGCTTTATCGGCAATAATATTTTTATAGGCGTCTGGCGTGCGTGACAGGGACAGGCAGCAGGCCTGAATACCATAAGATGATATGTCTTGCGGGAAACGGTTCAGTGCAAAGAAGGCCGAGGCGTATAGCGGGTAGGCTGCGGTCGCACCATCAAGGCGTGGGTGTTTGTCCGCGAAGGTAAAAGGAGCGGCACCGCGCAACGCCGTGAGTTTGTTATTGGGCCTGTCAGGGTAATAATCCCGGCGATCAAGAGATTCACTGACGGCATGCTCACTTGTTACCCGAGGGAATTTCTTCTGTCGTAACGCCGCCTGCCAGCAGGCCACCAGAGTTAATATAATCAGCGCTAACACCAGCAGATTTCGCAAGCAAAGCGAGGCGCGAGAATCGGGCGCGTAGCGATGACGCCAGTAACAGCCGAGGGTAAAGCAGGCCTGGGTACCCACCGGGATAATCACCATCGCCCAAAACCAGCCGGTTAACAGCGCAATAAGGTTAATGCCCATCCAGGGTAGACCGAGTTTCAACATTATCCCGAACCAGCGGCTGCTAAAGCCCAGGCCAGACCGCTGCATAATGACTATCCAGCACAGCAATACGAGCAGCGCAGGCAGCAGTAACAAACTCTGGCGTAAGGCATTGTTCTCTTTCGGTTGGGTAAAGCGCGCCCACAGCCAGCCCATAAGAAACATCATGACGCCACCCAATGCGTAAAACACACATGTGGCGATATCACCATTCGCAAATGAGCGTGAAAGATCCAGCGCAATAAGCGCTTTTTTAAGTAATTCGTGGACAAATAAACACACCGCAGCCGCACCATGTGCTAACAACGGAACGCCAATAAACATCAATAAAAGCGATCTTACCCACCATCCGAATCCCATATCCTGCCACCTCATCCTTGTTTGTCGGCCAATTATAAAGGCGCGACCTGGCAGCTCATCCCCCTTCATATTCTGAAAAAAAAACGGAGCCCTGAGGCTCCGTGAGATATTTATGGCGAAAACGAAGGTGACTTACAGGCGTACCGGATCGATATGCCAGATCTGCTCGGCATACTCCTGAATCGTTCGGTCAGACGAGAAGTAGCCCATATTAGCGATGTTGTGCATCGCCTTCGTGGTCCACTCTTCCGGGTTACGATAGAGCTCGTCTACTTTGTCCTGACAGTCAACGTAGCTGCGGAAATCGGCCAGTACCTGATAATGGTCGCCAAAGTTAATCAGCGAATCCACGAGATCGCGATAACGACCCGGCTCATTCGGGCTGAACAGGCCGGTCGCAATTTGCGTCAGTACCTGATGCAGCTCCTCATCTTTTTCGTAGTATTCACGCGGTGAATAGCCTTTACGGCGCAGCTCTTCAACTTCTTCGGCGGTATTACCAAAAATGAAGATGTTATCCGCCCCCACATGCTCAAGCATTTCTACGTTCGCACCGTCCAGCGTACCGATGGTCAACGCGCCATTGAGGGCAAACTTCATGTTACTGGTGCCGGACGCTTCCGTCCCTGCCAGCGAGATCTGCTCAGAAAGATCCGCCGCCGGGATGATCACCTGCGCGAGACTCACGCTGTAGTTGGGAATAAAGACCACTTTCAGCTTATCGCCAATCTGCGGATCGTTGTTGATCACCGCCGCCACATCATTGATAAGGTGAATGATGTGCTTCGCCATGTAGTACGCCGACGCCGCTTTACCGGCGAAGATATTGACGCGCGGTACCCACTCTGCGGTCGGATCTGCTTTGATACGGTTGTAGCGGGTGATCACGTGCAGCACATTCATCAACTGACGCTTATATTCGTGGATACGTTTGATCTGCACATCGAAGAGCGCTTTCGGGTTGACCACTACATTAAGCTGCTGGCCTATTACAGCCGCCAGACGCTTTTTGTTCTCCAGCTTGGCATGGCGAATCGCCTGGTTCACCGTCGGGTAGTCGATATGCTGTTCCAGCTCGCTGAGCTGGCTCAGATCGGTACGCCAGGTACGGCCAATATTCTCATCCAGCACGCCTGACAACGGCGGGTTCGCCAGTGCCAGCCAGCGACGCGGTGTGACACCGTTGGTCACGTTCGTAAAGCGCATCGGGAAAATGTTGGCGAAATCGGCAAACAGGGACTGCACCATCAGGTTGGAGTGCAACTCAGACACGCCATTCACTTTATGGCTCACCACCACGGCCAGCCACGCCATGCGCACGCGCCGCCCGTTCGACTCATCGATAATCGACACACGACTCAGCAGGCCAATATCGTTAGGGTACTGTTCCTGAATGGTTTTCAGGAAGTAGTCATTAATTTCAAAGATGATTTGCAGGTGGCGCGGCAGGATCTTACCGAGCATATCAATCGGCCAGGTTTCCAGCGCTTCGCTCATCAGCGTGTGGTTGGTGTAGGAGAACACCTGGCAGGTCACCTCGAACGCTTCATCCCATGAGAATTTATGCTCATCAATCAGCAGACGCATCAACTCAGGGATCGACAATACCGGGTGGGTATCGTTCAGGTGAATCGCCGTTTTCTCCGCCAGATTGGCGTAGGTTTTGTGGAGCTGGTAATGGCGGCTCAAAATATCCTGAACGGTTGCCGACACCAGGAAGTACTCCTGACGCAGGCGCAACTCCCGGCCAGAATAGGTCGAGTCATCCGGGTAGAGCACGCGAGATACGTTTTCGGAGTGGTTTTTATCTTCCACCGCCGCAAAATAGTCACCCTGGTTAAATTTACCCAGGTTGATTTCGCTACTCGCCTGCGCATTCCACAACCGCAGGGTGTTAGTCGCGTCGGTATCGTAACCAGGAATAATTTGGTCGTAGGCCACGGCCAAAATCTCTTCGGTCTCCAGCCAGTTAGACTTTTTGCCTTCCTGCTGGACGCGCCCGCCAAAACGCACTTTATAGCGGGTGTTATGGCGTTTGAATTCCCATGGGTTACCGTATTCCAGCCAGTAATCCGGAGACTCTTTTTGCCGACCATCAACAATGTTCTGCTTGAACATGCCGTAGTCGTAGCGAATACCATAACCGCGTCCGGGCAGCGCCAGCGTTGCCAGAGAATCCAGGAAGCAGGCCGCAAGACGCCCTAACCCCCCGTTACCCAATCCTGGGTCATTTTCTTCGTCAATCAGCTCTTCCAGATCCAGCCCCATCTCTTCCAGTGCGTTTTTGACATCGTCATAAATACCTAATGACAACAAGGCGTTGGAAAGGGTGCGGCCAATCAAAAATTCCATCGACAGGTAATAAACCTGGCGCATTTCCTGAGAGAGCTGTGCACGGTTGGAACGTAACCAGCGTTCTACCAGGCGGTCACGCACCGCAAACAGCGTGGCGTTCAGCCACTCATGCTTGTTGGCGATGACCGGATCTTTACCTATGGTAAACATCAGCTTGTAGGCGATCGAATGTTTTAACGCTTCGATGCTCAGTGTGGGTGATGCATATGTAAAAGGTGCATTCATACAAGTGATTCCTGGAAAACTATTTCAACCGATAGTAAAGATCGCGATAGGATTGCGCGGCGACCTGCCAGCTAAAATCCATGCCCATCGCCTGGCGCTGAACAAAGCGCCAGAGAGAAGGGCGGGACCACAACACGAAAGCACGCCGAATCGCGCGAAGCAGCGACCAGGCATTACTGTCTTCAAATACAAAACCACTGGCGATTCCATCTGCCAAATTCTCCAATGAGCTATCGGTCACGGTATCCGCCAGCCCGCCCGTGCGACGAACTAACGGCAACGTGCCGTACTTCAATCCATAAAGTTGCGTTAACCCACACGGCTCAAAACGGCTCGGGACCAGGATGACATCCGCCCCGCCCATAATGCGATGTGAAAACGCCTCGTGATACCCAATTTGCACGCCGACTTGCCCTGGATGCTCCGCCGCCGCCGCAAGGAAACCTTCCTGCAAAACCGGATCGCCCGCGCCAAGTAGCGCCAGTTGCCCGCCTTGCTCCAGCAAACCGGGTAATGCCTCCAGCACCAGATCCAACCCTTTCTGGCTGGTTAAGCGACTCACCACCGCAAAAAGCGGCGCTTTGTCGTTCACTTTCAGCCCCATGGCGATCTGTAGCTGGCGTTTGTTCTCCGCTTTTTCCTCCAGCGTATCCCGCGTATAACGCGATGAAAGCAGCAGGTCTGTTGCCGGATCCCAAATTTTTTCATCCACGCCGTTCAGAATACCGGACAGGCGCCCTTCAACTTGCCGCTGACGCAGCAGCCCCTCCATGCCATAGGCAAACTGCGGCTCGGTAATTTCGCGAGCGTAGGTCGGGCTGACCGCCGTAATATGATCGGCGTAATAGAGACCGGCTTTCAGGAAAGAGATCTGTCCGTTGAATTCCAGCCCATGCATATTAAAGAACGACGATGGCAACTGTATTTCACTCATATGTTGCGCGTAATACATCCCCTGATAAGCCAGGTTATGTACCGTGAACACAGACTTCGCCGGTCTCCCCTTCGCCGCCAGATAAGCGGGCGCCAGCCCTGCATGCCAGTCGTGGGCATGGACGATATCGGGCCGCCAGAACGGGTCCAGCCCGCTGGCCATCTCTGCGCCGACCCAGCCAAGCAAGGCAAAACGCAGAACGTTATCGGTATAAGCAAAAAGATTGGTATCGTGATACGGGCTCCCGGGACGATCGTAAAGATGCGGCGCATCAATTAAGTAGATCCCCACCCCGTTGAAATGTCCGAACAGCAATGAAATACGACCAGCAAATGTATCCCGCCGCGAGACCACTTGAGCATCAGTCACGCCGCGACGAACATCCGGGAATGCAGGCAGCAAAACGCGCGTATCAACGCCATCGGCAATTTGCGCCGCAGGCAATGCGCCAATAACATCAGCCAGACCACCGGTCTTCAGCAACGGAAACATCTCAGAACATACATGTAAAACCTGCATTATCGCTCCTGTCAAAACCGCTAACACTTAGCGGGCGCTAGCGGGAAAAACAGCGCGCGGACCCCTTCCGCGCAAGGTTATCTCGATGCTGTTACTCTTGTTGCAATTTACGCAGCATTTCGCGCGTCACCAGTACGATGCCCTCTTCGGAGCGGTAGAACCGACGGGCGTCCTCTTCTGCGTTTTCACCAATGATCGTCCCTTCCGGGATGACACAGGCCCGGTCAATAACGCAACGCCGCAAGCGACAGGAGCGTCCGACCCAGACCTCCGGTAAAAGAACAGCAGAGTCGATATTGCAGAACGAATTCACACGTACCCGTGAGAACAATACCGATTGCACCACTACCGATCCGGATATCACACATCCACCGGAAACCAGTGAGTTCAGTGTCATACCGTGACTTCCCGATCTGTCCTGAACAAATTTCGCCGGTGGTAAAGATTCATTATAGGTACGTATTGGCCAGTTACGGTCATACATGTCCAGTTCAGGTACAACTGATGCGAGATCGAGGTTTGCTTTCCAGTACGCTTCGAGGGTTCCTACGTCACGCCAGTAGGGTTCTGAGTCAGGGTCCGAATGCACACAGGATAATGGGAAGGGATGTGCATAAGCCATGCCAGACTTGGTTATCAGCGGGATGATATCTTTGCCGAAATCGTGACTGGAGTTTTCATTCTTGTCGTCTTGTTCAAGCAACTCGTAAAGGTACTCAGCATCGAAAACATAAATCCCCATGCTGGCGAGCGATTTAGTGCTGTCATTGGGCATAGAAGGCGGGCTGGCGGGTTTTTCAACAAACTCGATAACTTTGTCGTTTTCATCCACAGCCATAACGCCAAACGCGCTTGCCTCTTCAATGGGCACCGGCAGACAGGCCACGGTGCAACGCGCACCTTTTTCGACATGATCAATAAGCATGCGTGAATAGTCCTGCTTATAGATATGGTCACCGGCCAGAATGACGATGTACTCCGCACCATAGCGGCGAATGATGTCGAGGTTCTGCGTGACCGCATCGGCGGTGCCGCGATACCAGCTCTCGCCATGCACACGCTGCTGCGCAGGCAGCAGATCGACAAATTCATTCATCTCTTCGTTGAAGAAGGACCAGCCACGCTGAATATGCTGCACCAGCGTGTGGGATTGATACTGCGTGATCACACCAATACGACGAATACCGGAGTTAATGCAGTTGGATAATGCGAAATCGATAATACGGAACTTACCGCCGAAGTGAACCGCGGGTTTGGCGCGTTTTTTTGTCAAATCTTTAAGGCGGGTCCCGCGCCCTCCCGCAAGTATCAGGGCTACAGATTTTAATGGGAGCTGGCGCGCTAACATTAAGGGATCGTTCTTATCTAATCTAACCATGACTAACTCCTTTTTTATGACCTTTCAAAGACGCACACTCCGTGCGCGGGCCCATGCCAGACAGCCATCACTACCGGATTATCCTCACCGGCAAACGGAGGAACAGCACGCCATTCCCCTTCTGGTAGCGCAATCTCAGCAACGTCATGCGTGCCGTTAATCGCCAGCAGTACACGATCGGACAGCAGGATTTGCAGGCGGTGGACACCGCTTTGCCACTCCGCAACGCTGAGAGGTTGCGCTTCCTGATTAAGCCAACGCACGTTGCCATCGCCCTCTTCCCACCATGCATCCCGGGTTAAGGCGGGAATGCGCTGGCGAAGGTGAATCAACGCGGCGGTAAATGCCATTAGCCCACTGTTTGCGTTTTGCCAGTCAAGCCAGGTCAACGCATTGTCCTGACAGTAAGCGTTGTTATTACCGTGCTGGCTATGACCATGTTCGTCACCGGCCAACAGCATTGGTGTTCCCTGGGAAAGTAGCAGTGTTGTCAACAGGGCATGGACGCTTGCTCGCCTCCTTTCTGTCACATCAAGACTGCTACTTAACCCTTCTATACCATGATTATTGCTATGGTTATTGTTAGTACCGTCGCGATTTTCCTCGCCATTCGCTTCGTTATGCTTATGGTTGAAACTCACGCAGTCACGCAACGTAAACCCGTCATGCGCCGTCACCAGATTGACCGACGCATGGGGCAGACGCCCTTCGCGACGGAACATATCGCTGGATGCGGCAAAACGCCCGGCAAATTCCCCAGGCGAGAGTGACTGCTCCAGCCAGAAGCGGCGGGCAGCATCACGAAAATGATCATTCCATTCGGCAAATAAGGGCGGGAAATTGCCCACCTGGTAACCGCCTTCGCCAATGTCCCACGGCTCCGCAATAAGCTTCACCTGTGAGAGTAACGGACAGTTTTTAATTGCCTCGAACAAGGGCGCCTGCTGGCTGAATCCCGGCATGCGCCCCATAATTGTTGCCAAATCAAAGCGAAAACCGTCGATATGGAACGTCTCAACCCAATATTTCAGGCAGGCCATGGCATAGGCCACGCCGCCTGGGTTGCTCAAATTGAGTGTGTTTCCGCAACCGGTCCAGTTTTCATAATCACCGTCGCCCCTGATCCAATAATAGCTACGGTTATCAATTCCGCGCAGGGAGAGCGTCGGGCCATCCAGGTCAATTTCAGCGCTGTGGTTGAGCACAATATCGAGGATGACCTCAATACCGTTTTGATGCAGGGACTTAACTGCCTCACGAAACTCATTGATGGCGAATTCGGGAGCGGTGGCATAACGCGGGTCAAGAGCAAACAGCGCCAACGGGTTATAACCCCAGTAGTTGCTTAACCCCAGCCGTTGCAGACGCGGCTCGCTGATAAAATGCGCCACTGGCATCAGTTCCAGCGCCGTGATACCCAGCGTCTTGAAGTGGTTGATCATGACCGGATGACCAAGGGCTTTATAGGTACCGCGGATCTCTTCTGGCAAATCCGGGTGCAGCCAGGTCAGCCCTTTGACATGGGCTTCATAGATGACCGTATTGCCCCATGGTGTGCGTGGCGCGGCATCATTCCCCCAGTCGAACGTCTCATCCACGACCACGCTTTTCGGCGCGATTGCCGCGCTGTCATGCGGATCAGGAACCTCATAACCGCCGTGCAACAATGGGCTGTCTTTCACGTCACCGTCGACACGGCGCGCACAGGGATCGAGCAGTAACTTCGCCGGGTTAAAGCGATGCCCCTGCCCCGGTTCCCACGGACCGTGTACGCGATAGCCATAACGCGTACCAGGCCGCGCATCTGCCAGGAAACCGTGCCAGACATCGCCGCTGCGGGCGGGCAAGTCATAACGTTGCTCGTTGCCTTCGTCATCAAAAATGCACAGTTCGACTCGCTCCGCATGTGCCGAAAATAGCGTGAAATTCACGCCATTTCTCTCTACATGGGCCCCAAGTGGCGTCGCGTTGCCTGCGGTCAGTTTGGTCATCACCCCTCCCGCACAAACCAGACGGTTGCCAGCGGTGGGATCGTCACAGAGAGAGAGTGCGCCCTGCCGTTCACCGGGATCTCATCACTCTGTACACCACCGCCATTGCCGGCATTGCTGCCGTGGTAGTGCATCGAGTCCGTGTTCAGCTCTTCACGCCAGCGTCCCGGCTGGTTGATACCAAAGCGGTAGTTATGGCGCGGAACCGGTGTGAAATTGCTGACGACAATGATCTCGTTGCCGGCTTTATCGCGACGTACAAAGACAAACACCGAGTTCTCATGGTCATCCACCACCAGCCATTCAAAGCCATACGGGTCGAAATCCAGCTCATGCAACGCTTTGTGATGACGGTAGACGTGGTTCATATCCCGCACCAGACGCTGCACGCCGTGGTGCCAGTTATCGCCCCCTTCAAGCAGATGCCAGTCGAGGCTACTGTCATGGTTCCACTCACGCCCTTGCGCAAACTCGTTACCCATAAACAGCAGTTTTTTACCGGGGAAGGCCCACATCCAGGCGTAGTACGCGCGCAGGTTGGCAAACTTCTGCCACGCATCACCGGGCATACGGTCAAGAATGGATTTCTTGCCATGTACAACTTCGTCATGGGAGAGCGGCAACACGAAATTTTCCGTGTAGTTGTAGAGCATGCCGAAGGTGAGTTTGTCGTGATGGTGTTTGCGATAGACCGGATCGAGTTTCATGTAATCCAGGGTGTCGTGCATCCAGCCGAGGTTCCACTTGTACCAGAAGCCCAGGCCGCCCAGTGATGGTGGACGCGAGACGCCGGCAAAGTCGGTGGACTCTTCCGCCATACTCACTGCGCCAGGAACCTGCTCGCCGAGGATACGGTTGGTGCTACGCAAAAATTCGATGGCCTCAAGGTTTTCCCGACCACCAAATTCGTTGGGGATCCACTCACCTTGTTTACGGCTGTAATCGCGGTAAATCATGGAGGCGACCGCGTCCACGCGCAGAGCGTCGATACCAAAACGCTCAACCCAGTAGAGCGCATTGCCCACCAGATAGTTGCTGACTTCGCGGCGACCGTAGTTATAAATCAGGGTATTCCAGTCCTGATGGTAACCTTCACGCGGATCGCTGTGTTCATAAAGCGCGGTCCCGTCAAACTCGGCCAGGCCAAAGTCATCGGACGGAAAATGACCGGGTACCCAATCCAGAATCACGTTCAACCCGGCAGCGTGAGCCGCTTTGATAAAGTAGATAAAGTCGTCGCGGGTGCCAAAGCGGCGCGTCGGGGCATAGAGACCCGTCGGCTGATAGCCCCAGCTTCCGTCAAACGGGTGCTCATTAACGGGCAGCAACTCCAGATGGGTGAACCCCATCCATTTTGCATACGGCACCAGTTGGTCCGCCAGCTCACGGTAGCTCAGCCAGAAATTATTGTCCGTGTGGCGACGCCATGACCCTAAATGCACCTCATAGATGGAGATGGGCGCATCAAACTCGTTGGCCTTTTTACGCACCTCTGTCTGCTCTACCTTTTCCGGCAGATCGCAAATCATAGAGGCCGTTTCCGGGCGCATCTGGGCTTCAAAGGCGTACGGGTCAGATTTGATCCGCAGATTGCCATGCGCATCAATCATCTCAAACTTATAGAGCTGGCCGTTGTGTGCACCCGGAATGAAAAGCTCCCAGATACCGCTTTCACGGCGCAGGCGCATCGGATGGCGGCGACCATCCCAGTAGTTGAATTGCCCGACCACGGAAACACGGCGGGCGTTTGGCGCCCAGACAGAGAAGCGAGTCCCGGTCACGCCGTCCATCGTATCCGCATGTGCGCCCAGCGTTTCGTAAGGCCTGAGGTGGGTACCTTCGGAAAGCAGCCAGGCGTCCATATCCTGAATCAATGGACCAAAGCGGTAAGGATCGTCGATAAGGTTTTGCTGGCCATGCCAGATAACGGCTAACTGGTAGCGAAAGGGGTTTTTGCGGCGCGGCATAACGCCACTAAAGAAACCACGTGAATCAAGGCAGTCCAGATTGCCTACTTTGCGCCCGGTTTTGGGTTCAATGACCCAGACCTCGGTCGCATCAGGTAATAATGCGCGAACTTCCAGCCCGGCTTCCGTTTGGTGCATGCCGAGTACGGAAAAGGGGTCTGCAAAATGGCCTTCAATTAGCGCATTAATCACGTCTCTATCTACAAAAACAGACATGGTTTAATCCTTGTTATCTATGTCACACCTTCCCGGCAAGGTTATACGCCCGGCTGTGACATTCTTTTTGACCTGAACGGCGCAAGCACATAATGTGCATCCTCTCTGCTCCGTCCCACCTTCAGGCAAGATGCGTAAACACCCCACTTAAAGCATAGCCAACGCTTTATCTGACTCCCGAGAAAAATATCAACATCTGCGTACACTCCGTTAATACGCAAAAAAAAGGGGTGACAAGCACCCCTTTTTAAATAAATTTTTGATTACGCCAGTTGGCGTAGTATGCGGCGTAGTGGCTCCGCTGCGCCCCACAGGAGCTGGTCCCCTACGGTGAATGCGGAGAGGAAGTCCGACCCCATATTCAGCTTACGCAGACGCCCTACAGGGGTCGTCAGCGTGCCGGTTACCGCCGCAGGCGTCAGTTCGCGTATGGTGATTTCACGATCGTTCGGCACCACTTTCGCCCATGGGTTATGGGCCGCCAGCAGCTCTTCGATGGTCGGGATAGATACATCTTTTTTCAATTTAATGGTAAATGCCTGGCTGTGGCAGCGCAGTGCGCCAACACGGACACACAGGCCATCAACCGGAATCGTGGTGGTTGTGCCCAGAATCTTGTTGGTTTCAGCCTGGCCTTTCCACTCTTCGCGGCTTTGGCCGTTATCGAGCTGTTTGTCGATCCACGGAATCAGGCTGCCTGCCAACGGCACGCCGAAATTGTCGACAGGCAGTTCGCCGCTGCGGGAAAGCTGGGTGACTTTGCGTTCGATATCGAGGATGGCAGACGCCGGATCTGCCAGTTCAGCAGCCACGAGGCCGTGCAGTTGCCCCATTTGCGCCAGCAGTTCACGCATATGACGCGCACCGCCGCCGGAAGCCGCCTGATACGTCGCCACAGAAACCCATTCAACCAGATCATTGGAGAACAGACCGCCCAGTGACATCAGCATCAGGCTGACTGTACAGTTACCGCCAACGAAGGTTTTGATGCCTTTGTTCAGGCCGTCGGTGATGACAGCCTGGTTCACCGGGTCAAGAATGATGATGGCATCATCTTTCATACGCAGAGAAGAGGCAGCATCGATCCAGTAACCCTGCCAGCCGCTTTCACGAAGCTTTGGATAAATTTCGTTGGTATAATCGCCGCCCTGGCAGGTGACAATGATGTCGAGGGCCTTCAGCGCTTCCAGATCGAATGCGTCCTGCAACGTACCGGTAGACTTACCGCCGAACGTCGGGGCTGCCTGACCAAGCTGGGAAGTTGAAAAGAAGACCGGGCGAATGGCGTCGAAGTCGCGCTCTTCTACCATGCGTTGCATGAGTACGGAGCCGACCATTCCGCGCCAACCGATAAAACCAACATTTTTCATAGCGTATTTCCTGCGAAGGTGTGTGCTGTTAGTGCGAGCCAGTATCCAACTGGCGCTAATAGTCCACCTTACAAAATGCACGCAAAGTCGCAAGTGAAATTAATCAATGATGGGCAAGCCATCAGAAATACCGCTAATCAGCGGCAAAATGGGTAATTGATAATGAGCGAAATCATTTCGGTGGCAGTGTTGTTGATCCTGATTATGGACCCTCTCGGGAACCTGCCGATATTTATGTCAGTACTCAAGCATACTGAGCCGAAGCGCCGCCGAAAAATCATGATTCGCGAGCTGCTCATCGCACTGGTGCTGATGCTGGTTTTCCTCTTCGCGGGCGAAAATATTCTGGCGTTTCTCAACCTACGCGCCGAAACGGTTTCGATTTCCGGCGGCATCATCCTGTTTCTGATCGCCATTAAGATGATTTTCCCCAGCGAGTCCGGCAGCAGCATGGGGCTGCCGGCGGGTGAAGAACCGTTTATCGTACCGCTGGCGGTTCCGCTGGTGGCCGGGCCAACGCTGCTTGCCACCCTGATGCTGCTTTCACACCAGTACCCTAATCAGATGGGCCATCTGGTGATTGCCCTGTTGATAGCCTGGGGCGGTACCGTGGCGATCTTGCTGCAATCATCGCTGTTCCTGCGTTTGCTCGGCGAGAAAGGGGTAAACGCGCTGGAGCGTTTAATGGGGCTGGTTCTGGTGATGCTCGCAACCCAGATGTTCCTGGACGGCATCCGCCTGTGGATGAAGGGTTAGGTAAAAGCAAAACGGCAACGGGAACAAAAGCAAAACGGCAACCTGAGTTGCCGTTTTTGGTGTTTGCTCCCTCTCCCCGTGGGAGAGGGCCGGGGTGAGGGCATCAGACCGCACCAGAATAAAAGCAAAACGGCAACGGACATAAAAGCAAAACGGCAACCTGAGTTGCCGTTTTTGGTGTTTGCTCCCTCTCCCTGTGGGAGAGGGCCGGGGTGAGGGCATCAGACCGCACCGTCTCCCTGCAATTCTTAACTCAACAACGTAAACGCAATCATCCCGACAATCGCCCCTGTGGTGCCCAGAATCGTTTCCATTAACGTCCAGGTTTTCAGCGTCTGCGCTTCGGTGGCGCCGGTAAACTTACCGAACAACCAGAAACCCGCATCATTCACATGGCTCACCACAATGGAACCACCCGCGATACAAATCGACAGGGCCGCCAGTTGCGCACCGGAAAAATGCAGTTGCTCAATCACCGGCATCACCAGACCCACCGCAGTCAAACAGGCAACGGTCGCCGACCCCTGAATAATGCGCACGGCGGCTGCCAGCACGAAACAGGTCACTGCGATCGGCAGCCCCATACCGGTCAGCGCTTCGCCCAGCGCCGGGCCAACACCGGAATCCACCAGCACCTGCTTGAATACACCGCCCGCACCAATCACCAGCAGGATAATCCCGGCAGGCTGCAATGCCTGACCGCAGATCTCCATGACCCGGTCTTTCGCCATGCCCTGGCGAATCGCCAGACCGTAGATTGCCACCAGGCAAGCCACCAGAATCGCGGTGAACGGGTGACCGATAAACTCCAGCCAGTTGTAGAGATCTGAACCCTCTGCCACAAAACGTGCAGCGATAGTTTTCAGCCCCACCAGCACCAGCGGCAGCAGAATCAGCGACAGGCTAAAGCCGAATGACGGCATTTTACCCTCGCCCAGATGCGGCTCAGTGATGTCGTCGGGGATATGCAGCGCGACATAGCGGCTGATAAAATTGCCCCACAGCGGCCCGGCAATCAGCATCCCAGGAACGGCAGCGCACAGCCCAATCAGGATCATCCAGCCAAAGTCAGCGTGCATCTGGGAAGCCAGCAGCATCGGCGCAGGCCCAGGCAGCAGAAACGCTGCGGCTGCCGCCACGCCCGCAAACAGCGGAATCACCAGCTTCACAAGGTTAGTACCGGTATGGCGCGCCATAGAGAAGGCAACGCTTATCAGCAACACCACCGCCACTTCAAAGAACAGCGGCAGAGCGCAAATCAGCCCCGCCAGGCCAATCGCGAAATGCGCGCGATTGTGACCAAAAGATTTGAGCATCTTCACGGCAATCTGATCGACCGCGCCGGTCTCATGCAGAATTTTGCCGAACATCGCCCCTAAAGCCACCACAATGGCGAGGAAGCCCAGCGTCCCGCCCATCCCTTTTTCCATGGTCGCCGCAATCTTGATCAACGGCATACCGGAAAAAAGCCCTGCACCAATAGAAACCACCATCAAAGCAACGAAAGCATGCATACGCGCTTTCATGACTAAAAACAGCAGCAGCAACACAGAGCCAACTGCTGTTAAAACAAGCGTCAATGTACTCACAACAAACTGCCTTTATTTGTTAATCACTTCAATTGTGCTGGCGACAACACCTTCCAGGGGCTGGTCAATGTCAACGATCAGTACGTCGCGCTCATCCGCACCCGGCTCTTCCAGGGCTTCAAACTGGGTCACCAGCATTTGCGTTTTAAAGAAGTGGCCTTTACGCGCTTTCAGGCGGCTTTCGATAACATCGAAGCCCCCTTTCAGGTAGATAAAGGAGAGATTAGGGTTGCCGTCACGCAGCAGGTCGCGGTAACGCTTTTTCAGCGCCGAACAGACAATCAGCGACACTTTGTTGGTGCGCTGCATTGCAAAGGCCGCATCGTTGAGTGCCTGCAACCAGGGTTTACGGTCATCGTCATTCAACGGCTCGCCTGCGGCCATTTTCATGATGTTGGCGCGTGGATGAAGGAAGTCGCCGTCAAGAAACGCGGCATGGAGTTGATGCGCCACTTCACTGGCGACAGCGGATTTACCACTGCCAGATACGCCCATCAGGACATAGACGTGGTGATCATGGTTAGTCGTGCTCAAAGCGTAGCTCCCACAGGTACAAAGTGAATTGTTACGGGTAACAGTTATCGGTAACATTGTCCTGCCGGGGTAATGGATAAGCAATAACCATTCGTGCCAGAAGTGAATAAGTGTGAGCTACTTCAAATTTGTCAGACTAAATAGATCCACCCGGTGACAATGTGAAACCTAAATCTAACAATTTTGGCGTAACAGATTCACCACGAATGCGCGCCAGCAGGCGTTCTGCGCCAATACGCCCCATACGTTCACGCGGCGTAAGGACGCTCGCCAGACGCGGCTCCATTACCTGGCCAATGTCGTGACCGTGGAACCCGGCGATCGCCATATCATCAGGAACTTTGAGCCCCAAACGCTGGCATTCGAACGCCGCGCCGACCGCAAGGTCATCGTTAGTGCAAAAAATTCCGTCCAGTTGCGAGTATTCGCGACGTGCCTGCCGCATAAGCTCAATGCCCGCGGTATAGGACGAGGACTGTTCTACCATCACGCTGTATGGCGTCAGACCCGCATCAAGCATCGCCTGCTCATACCCCTTCTGTTTGATGATAGTACGTTCGTCGAGACGTGCGCCCAGGTAGGCCACCCGGCGATGACCACGTTCAATAATGGCCGCCGTCATCTGCCGCGCCGCTTCAAAGTTGTCGAAGCCAACGGCGATGTCCAGGCAAGGCGACTTGCTGTCCATCAGTTCAACAACAGGGATACCCGCCACTTCAATCATTTTCAGCGTGCGAGGCGTATGGGTACGTTCAGTGAGGATAAGGCCGTCAATATTCCACGACAGCATGGATTCAAGCCGCTCTTCTTCCAGCTCAGGCTTATAGCCGAAGTGCGCCAGCATGGTTTGATAGCCAAACGCATCCGTCACGCTTTCAATGCCGCGCAGGACTTCTGCGAACACCTGGTTGGTTAAAGAGGGAAGCAGCACGCCAACCGCACGGCTGGTGGCATTGGAGAGAATATCCGGAGCCCGATTCGGAATGTAGCCCAGTTCATCAAGTGCAGCCGCTATTTTAGACCGAAGCGCCACGGAGACTTGCTCCGGGTTGCGTAAAAATCGGCTGACCGTCATTTTGGTCACGCCAACGCGATCGGCCACATCCTGAAGTACGGGTCTTTTCTTTTTCATCGTCCTGAATTGATAAACGGGGAAACATCAGGCCAGTTTACCACGGACAGCACGCAACCTTCTGGTGTTAACCAGAAGGTTGCGTCATTTATTTAAGCCCGATCAAACTGGCGGCAGGTCGAAAAGTAAAATTTCGCTGTCGCTATCGGCATGAATGGACAGAGCCTGCTCGTCCCAGATGGCCAGGCCATCGCTGGTGGTCGCTTTCGTGCCGTTAATGGATACCTCACCTTTCACCACCTGAATCCAGATTTTGCGGTCTGCGGAAACCTGATACACAGACTGCTCATCTTTCAACAGCGCCCAGCGATAAAGCTCCATGTCCTGATGCACTTTCAGCGAACCGTCGCGAGCATCCGGCGACAGCACCAGTTGGCGGCCCTGCGTTGCATCAAAGCGGCGTTGTTCGTAACGCGGCGTGATGCCGTTTTCTTCTGGAATAATCCAGATCTGGTACAGACGCAGCGGTTCAGTGGCGCTGGGGTTGTACTCAGAGTGCCGCACACCGGTGCCAGCGCTCATGATCTGGAACTCACCCGCCGGAACCTGTTCTTTATTGCCCATGCTGTCCTGATGTTCGACCGCGCCTTGCAGTACATACGTCAGGATTTCCATATCTTTGTGGGGATGGGTGCCAAACCCCTGCCCGGCATCGATCACGTCGTCGTTAATCACACGCAGTGCAGAAAAGCCCATAAAGTTTGCATCGTAATAGTTGGCAAACGAAAAGGTATGCCAGGAGTCAAGCCAGCCATGATTTGCGTGGCCACGGTCGTTTGCTTTGCGTAAATAAATCATGTTTTCACCCTCATGTTCGTTTCGATGGAGTAAGTGTGGACCCGATCGCTGACCAATCATAGAGGGTGAAAATTGACTCCTCTGTTCAAAAAAAATGAACAACTTTTGTAACCTTAAGACCACTTATTTTGCGAGGGTTACCGTGGATGGAGAGGCCTGTTCGAAGGCGCGCTCCAGGATCTCCAGGTTGGTCAGAACATCAGATTCCTTGACGTAATTATCCGCCCCGGTGGTCAACGTGGCATAGAGCGCATCATAGACCCGGCCATAGTCACCGATTTCCGGTTTCAGCTCCTCACGCACCGTTTCGCCCGCGTCATTCACATACTCCAGCACGCCGATACTGTCATCTGCCGCAAACCCCGCTTCACCGGGCATGATATTGGCCTTCAGGCTGGTCTCCTGCTGGTCGATGCCGTACTTGATAAATGATCCTCTGGTCCCGTGGACAATAAACTTCGGATAGTCGATTTTGACCAGATAGCTGGTTTTTACGATGGCTTTCAGATCGCCATAAAAGAGCTGCGCTTCAAAGGTGTCATCCGGGTTGGCCTTGTTGCGCAGGCTACGAATGTCATACGCCACATGATCCGGGCGACCAAACAGTGAAATAATTTGATCCATCGTATGCACGCCAAGCCCGTAGAAGGATCCATCCTGCGGCAGGCCCGGTTTCGTTTCTGCAACCGGGCGGTAGTAATCGAAGTGGCTCTCTACTTCAACAATTTCACCTAACTTTCCGCTTTCAATGGCTTTTTTGGCCATCAAAAAACAGGTGTCAAAGCGGCGATTCTGATACGGCGTGACGGTCAGACCTTTACTTTTTGCCAGTTCAAAGAGGGTGACGGCTTCGGCAATCGTTGGCGTGAATGGCTTTTCTACCAGCACGTTTTTCCCGGCTTCCAGCGCCCGTTTCGCGTACTCAAAATGGCTGTCCGCGTGGGTACAAACGATGACCAGCCTGACCTGCGGATCATTGAGCACCTCATCAAGATCGCTGGTGAAGTGAATATGCTGATACTGCGGATGCTGCTCTTCCGGTTTCGCATGGCGGCGAAAGATATGGGCCACATGCCAGGTATCTTTGCGATTCAGAACGTAAGGGAGGTGGTAGCGGGTGGTGCTTTTACCAAAGCCGATAAATGCGCAATGCAGAGTCATAATGCTGTCCTTGTTTAGCGTCGCAGCCTTAAACCTTAGCGCAAGACGCCCACCGATAAAAACCACTGTCATCAACGAACAAGACATACAGCTAAATCATCCTGAACTTACGATGCATTCCCCGTGATTATAAAAGCAGAATAAACAACCACTTCCATTCTTAAAATCCTCTGACACGTCTTGATCTCATTGACCAAATTGCCGATAAAAGTGCCGCGAAAAGCAGGATGTTTCTCGCAATAACGGGTCAGCCACGCATCAGGCTGGCTGCCATGGAAAGCGGCTCAGGGAATTCTGCATGGACAGAAAATATCTCCTGCTAAACCTCACCCTTCTGGTCTGGCTGTTTGCGCTGTTGGCCTGGTGCGTCGGCGCATCATCGCTGGCGCGTTACGCAGGACTGCTGGCCTTTGCCACCTTTAGCGCTTTTATCCTGAGAGGATTCATAACAGGCATGTTCAAAAAACATAAAAACAGCGAAAACCCCGGCGCGATAGCTGCCACCCCTTCTACCGATAATCAACATCAGGCTGAGTTGGAAACATCTACGGCGATCGCCCGTGATGTTCATCTTGAAGGCAATATTGCTTCATCCAGCCCGGTGTACGTTTACGGCAGCGTACGGGGTGATATCGACGTGAAAGAGAGTCTGGTCAACGTCATGCGTGAAGGACGGGTCGAAGGCAACATTAACTGCCAGCAATTGATTATCGACGGCACCGTGACAGGCCAGTGTACGGGCGATGCGGTAGATATTGCCGAAAACGGTACGCTAACCGGCACGCTGGTTTATCGCACGCTGAGCATAAAACAGGGCGGCACCTTTACAGGCCAGGCGGAACTGCGTGCCCCACGACAGGAGCAGACGAACGTTGTGGGGCTGGTGCTCGACACCACCACGGAGGCCATAAGCAAAAAGGCTGAGGGAAAACGCAGGTAAAAAAAAGCCAGCACCCGGCTGGCTAAGAAATACTGGAAGCAATGTGAGCAATGTCGTGCTTTCAGGATTACCGCATTGGTTTCCCTGAACGCATGGCAATAATAATCATTATCATTCGCACTTGTCTACCCTTTTTTGCAAAAAATGGCAGTTGACGCACTTTGCAAACTTCGTGATGTTGAAGAGGATATTTCACTAAAAGAGGAAAAAGGAATGAGTGACATTGTGATACGCCATATTGAAGCCAGCGATGCAGAAGCATTACGCCATATCAATTCACATCCTGGGGTGTATCACGACACGCTACAAATTCCTCATCCTTCCATGGCAATGTGGCAAGAAAGGGCCGCCGTCAAACCAGGCCGACGCCACCTCGTCGCCTGTCTTGACGAAGAGGTCGTCGGACACCTGGCTCTGGATATCATGGAAAATCCCCGGCGCGGCCACGTTGCCACCTTTGGAATTGGCGTTTCAGCGGAAAAGCATGGGCGTGGCGTAGGCAGCGCGTTAATGCGCGAAATGGTGAACCTGTGCGATAACTGGCTGCGAATAGAACGTATTGAACTGACCGTCTTCGTTGATAATGCCCCGGCGCTGACGCTGTATCAGAAGTTCGGTTTTGAAATTGAAGGAACCGGAAAGCGCTTCGCCCTGCGCAACGGCGAATACGTGGATGCCTATTTTATGGCACGGATAAAACAGTAAGCCTCCACGATTAACAAACCGCTCAACCCGTCCCCTCTCCCTTTCAGGAAGAGGGGATTGAGAAACTTAATATCCCGCCGTTAAATCATCCACCGTACGCGGGTCAGACGCACCGTACAGCGTGCCGTCCGGGCCAACCATAATGCTCTGCGTACTGCCCATCGCCTCTTTCACAACAACTTTCTGCCCTTTCTGCTCAAGCAGCTTGAGGGTGTCCGGGCTAAAGCCTTTTTCGACGCGCAGCTCATCCGGCAGCCACTGATGATGGAAGCGCGGGGCATTGGTCGCTTCGGCGACGTTCATCCCAAAATCGATGCTGTTTACCACGATTTGCAGCACAGTTGTGATGATTCGGCTACCGCCAGGACTCCCCGTAACCAGCCAGGTTTTCCCGTCTTTCACTACGATAGTCGGCGACATGGAAGAGAGCGGACGCTTGCCCGGCCCCACCGCATTCGCATCGCCCCCCACTAGCCCATAGACATTCGGCACGCCAGGTTTGGCCGAGAAATCATCCATTTCGTTGTTCATCAGGATGCCAGTATTTCCCGCCACAATCCCGCTACCAAAGGTTGTGTTGAGGGTGTAGGTTACCGCGACGGCATTACCGTCTTTATCCACCACCGAATAGTGCGTTGTTTGGTTACTCTCGTAGGGCTCAAGCTTGCCCGGACGAATCTGGCTCGATGGCTTCGCTTTATTGACGTCGATTTGCTGAGCCAGCGATTTTGCATAATCCTTGTTGGTCAGCGCCTGCCAGGGCACCTTCACAAAATCCGGATCGCCAAGGTATTCAGACCTGTCGGCATAGGCGTATTTTTCCGCCTCCGCCATTACCTGCAAAGTATCCGCGCTGCCGAAGCCATATTTTGCGAGGTCAAAGTTCTCAAGGATATTGAGGATCTGCACGATATGGATCCCCCCGGAAGAGGGCGGCGGCATGGAGAAAACCTGGTAGCCGCGATAGTCGCCGCTGATGGGGGTGCGCTCGACGGCTTTGTAATTGGCCAAATCTTCTTTCGTGATCAGCCCGCCGTTTTTACTCATCTCCTGAGCAATCTGATCGGCAATCGAGCCTTTATAGAATGCGTCCGGGCCTTTTTCAGCAATCATCTCCAGGCTCTTTGCCAGGTTCGCCTGAACCAGTTTGTCGCCTTTTTTCAGGGGCTCGCCGTCTTTCCAGAAAATGGCTTTGCTGTTTTCATGGTTTGGCAGCACTTCACTGCCATAGGTTTTGAGATCGTCAGCCAGGGCGTCATTCACCACGAAGCCCTGCTTTGCCAGCTTAATGGCCGGCTGTACGACTTTATTCAGCGGCAATGTGCCATATTTTTCCAGCGCCAGCGAAAAGCCCGCCACTGTGCCCGGCGTACCGGAAGCTAAGTGTGACGTGAGGGACTTTTTGCTGTCCGGGTTGCCCTGGTCGTCAAGAAACATATCGCGCGTTGCTGCTGCCGGGGCCATTTCACGAAAATCAATTGCGGTCGTTTTGCCATCTTTGGTACGGATCATCATAAACCCGCCGCCACCGAGATTACCGGCCTGCGGGTGCGTTACGGCCAGCGCATAGCCAACCGCCACTGCGGCATCCACGGCGTTGCCCCCCTGTTTGAGGATATCGACACCAACACGGGTTGCGGTTTCGTCAACGGACGCCACCATCCCCTGTTTCGCACGAACCGGATGAAAGACATCCGCCTCAACGCCATACGACACCGGAGCCGGTGCCGCAACGGGCGGAGGTGCCGCCGCAACGCTAAAACATCCTCCCGCCATCAGAGCGGCTATTGCCACCCAACGCGCAAACTTCTGTTTCATCATCGTCGTTCTCCTGAGAAGGGGCTACAGTCCCCGCTTAAGTCTGGTTCAGAACTCCTAAAAGATCATCGTAGTGCGTGAAACGGAGTAAACTTAGAAGAACCTTCAGAAGGAGGAGAAGATGATGAAACGACTATTTATTCTGGCCGCGTTCTTGCCCTTGGCCGCTTTCGCACAGCCGCTCAATACCACCAATAACCCGAACCAACCGGGTTATCAGATACCGAGTCAGCAGCGAATGCAGACGCAAATGCTTAATCAGCAACAGCAGCAAAAAGGGATGTTAAATCAGAATTTGCAGACGCAGACGCGCCTGCAACAGCAGCATCTGGAAGCACAGATTAATAATAATTCCCAGCGGGTAAGGCAGGCGCAGCCGGGGGAGCTCGACCCGGGTACCCAGCAGATGCTCCCCAATACAAACGGCGGCATGCTGAACCAAAGCGTTAATAACGATGCGACACTGGGTCAGCAGCAACATATGCTGCCCGCTAACCAGGCCGGCAGCAGCATGCTGAATCAAAACCATACCAGCACGCCGCAAGCGAATATCCCGCTGAAAACCGTTACGCCTTAAGGCTGAAAATCTGGCCCGATGACTTCAATGTTGTCGGTACAGATGCAATCAACGCCCCAGCGTAGCAACTCAGACGCACGCTGCGGGCGATTGACGGTATAAACCAGAATGCGTAACCCGGCATCCCGCAGCATATCCACGCGTTCTTCATCAAGAAGCGTGTGATTAAGATGGATGGAGAAACATTCCAGATGGATGGTCAGCTCCCGCCAGTCATCGCGCCATTCATCCAGCAGCAACCCACGCGGTAGTTCCGGTGCAGCCGCTTTCGCCGCCTCCAGCGCATCAATTTCAAACGACGACAGCAGCGGTGTCGGCATATCAGCCCAGAGTTCGCGCGCCGCCAGTGCCACCACTTTGCCCGTCAGCGGGCCAGTGCCGGTCGTCGGTTTAATCTCGATATTCGCCATCATGCCATACTGACGGCAGCGGTCGGCAACCTGCGACAGCAGCGGCAGCGGTTCACCTTTGAATTCGCCGCCAAACCAGCCGCCTGCGTCTACTTTCAGCAGATCGTTCCATTCCAGATCCCCGGCAACTCCCCAGCCATTGCTGGTGCGCTCGAGATTATCGTCATGCAGCAGAAAAATATGCCCGTCTTTCGACAACTTCGCATCGAACTCGATCATCGTGTGACCGTAGCGAGCGCCCACATCAATTGCCGCCAGCGTATTTTCCGGGGCGAGTTTCCCACCGCCACGATGGGCGGCGACGTGGGGGTAAGGCCAATTGCTCATACACGTTGTCCTGTTTCACCGTCAAAAAGGTGCAGGTGATTCTCCGGCAAATGCAGCCACAGCGTACTGCCCTGCTTGGGTCTGTCCTGATGTGCAAGGCGCACCACCAGCTTATGGTCGCCCCAGCGACCGTGGGCCAGGTTATCTGCGCCAAGCATCTCAAGCGTATCCATCACCAGCGGTACGCCACCTGCGGACTGTGAGCTTAACGCAATATGTTCCGGGCGGATACCCAATGTCATTTTACGCCCGGCATAGCCCCGGTAGTACCAGTTAATGGGCAGGGCCATACCGCTATCCAATTCAAAATGGGTACCGGTGTGGCTGATACGCCCATCCAGCAAGTTCATCGCCGGGCTACCGATAAAACTCGCCACAAAGCGGCTGGCCGGTTTTTCGTACACCTCTACAGGTGTGCCGATCTGTTCCGCCACCCCTTTATTCATCACCATCACGCGCTGCGCCAGCGTCATTGCCTCTACCTGGTCGTGGGTCACGTAGAGCGACGTCGTTTTCAGGCGACGATGTAAATGCTGCAGTTCCAGCCGCATCTGGACGCGTAGTTTTGCATCAAGGTTTGATAGCGGTTCATCAAACAGAAACACCGCCGGATCGCGCACAATGGCACGCCCCATCGCCACACGCTGACGCTGGCCGCCGGATAATTCGCGCGGACGGCGCTTTAACAGACCATCCAACTCCAGAATACGGGCCGCCTCTTTTACGCGCTCGGCAATGTGCTCTTTACCCATGCCGCGAATTTTCAGCCCCCAGGCCATGTTCTCTTCCACACTCATATGCGGGTAGAGCGCATAGTTCTGGAACACCATCGCAATACCGCGATCTTTCGGCTCCGTTTCCGTCACGCGCTGGCTATCAATCCAGATATCGCCCGTGCTGACGCGCTCAAGGCCGGCGACCATGCGGAGCAGCGTCGACTTTCCGCAACCGGATGGTCCCACCATTACAATAAATTCGCCGTCCGCCACGTCCAGCGTCAGCGGTTGGATAACCTGCGTTTTGCCGTTATCCCAGCTTTTGGTTACGGCCTGTAATTTTAATCCTGCCATCTTATTTCTCACTGTCGACCAGGCCACGCACAAAGGCACGCTGCATGGCAAAAACGATAACCACCGGGGGAATCAGCGTGAGCAGCATTGCCGCCATCACCTGGTTCCATTGTGTTGAGCCCTCACCTACGGCAATCATGCCTTTAATGCCCGCAACAGCCGTGCCCAGATTGACGTCGCTGATGATAAGCAGCGGCCACAAATACTGGTTCCAGCCGTAGATAAAGGTAATGACAAACAGCGCCGCCAGATTGGTTTTTGACAGTGGCAGCACGATGTCCCAGAAAAAGCGCATCGGCGAGGCTCCATCAATACGCGCCGCTTCCATCAGTTCATCGGGAAGCGTCATAAAGAACTGGCGAAACAGAAATGTCGCCGTAGCGGAAGCCATCAGCGGTAGCGTTAACCCGGTGTAGCTGTCGAGCATTTTCAGGTTCGCAATCACTTCCACCGTCGGGAAGATACGCACTTCAACCGGCAGCATCAGGGTGATAAAAATCATCCAGAAGAAGAGGTTACGCAGCGGGAAACGAAACCAGACGATGGCAAAAGCGGATAGCATCGAAACGGCGATTTTCCCCACAGTAATGGCGAACGCCATGATGAAGCTGTTAAGCATCATCAGCCAGAATGGCGCACTGTTAGCCCCCACGCCGTTAATCCAAATCGCTTTCATGTTTTCCAGCAGGTGCGTGCCGGGAATCAGGGTCATTGGCGTTTCAAAAACGGCTTTGTTATCCAGCGTTGCCGCCACAAAGGCGACATACAGGGGAAACAGGATCGTCACAATGCCCAGGATAAGCAGAAGGTGGCTGAAAAAAGTCAGCCCGGGACGATTCTCAATCATTGGTAGCGTACCTTGCTTTCAACATAACGGAACTGAACGACCGTCAGCACGATCACCAGGAACATCAATACCACGGACTGTGCAGCGGATGCGGACAGATCCAGACCGGCAAAGCCCTCACGGTAAATCTTATAAATCAGCGTGGTCGTTGCCTGTACCGGGCCGCCCGCCGTCGCGGCATCAATCACCGGGAAGGTATCGAAGAAGGCGTACACAAGGTTGACCACCAGCAGGAAGAAACTCACCGGGGCAATCAGCGGCAGCGACAGCTTAAAGAAGCGGCGAATCGGCCCTGCGCCATCAATCGCCGCGGCTTCCACCAGGGAACGAGGGATAGATTGCAGCGCGGCGAAGAAGAATAAAAAGTTGTAACTAATCTGCTTCCAGATAGAAGCAAAAACCACCAGGAACATGGCCTGACCACTGTTTTGCGCGTGGTTCCAGTTATAGCCAAATTGTTCAAGAACATGGGTAATCAAACCGCGACCGGGATTGAAGAGAAAGATCCACAACACAGCGGCGACCGCCGGGGCGACGGCATACGGGAGCAGCATCAATGTCTGGTATACACGGCTGCCGCGTACTACGTTGTCGACCAGCGCGGCAAAGAACAGGGAGGAGAACAGACCAAAAAAAGTGACCAGCGCGCTAAAACGCATCGTCGTCCAGAAGGACTCGAGGTAATAGCTGTCATGGAACAGGGCCACAAAGTTATCCAGGCCAACGAACTGGCTCGACAGGCCGAACGGATCAACGCTTTGAACCGAATACCACAGCGCTTCGCCCGCAGGCCAGATAAAGAAAATAATGGTGATAACCAGTTGAGGCGCGACCAGCAGGTAAGGCAGCCAGCGCGAACGAAACACCGGACGGGATGAGGACATAGTTATGCTCTGAGTTGTATTTTCCCCTCACCCTAACCCTCTCCCCACAGGGGCGAGGGGTGGGTTTGCTCCCTCTCCCTTTCAGGGAGAGGGCCGGGGTGAGGGTGTAAGCTATTAAGACTTAGTCGACTGCTCGAAGCGGCGAAGTAGCTGATTACCACGCTCTACAGCCGAATCCAGTGCCTGCTGCGGCGTTTTCTTACCGGTCCAGACGCTTTCCAGTTCTTCATCCACAATGGTACGAATCTGCGGCATGTTGCCCAGACGCAGACCTTTGGTGAACGGCAACGGCGGCTTGTTCAGCATCTGACGCGTTGCGATGTCCGCACCCGGGTTCTTGTCATAGAAACCTTCTTTACGGGTCAGATCATATGCAGCGGTAGTAATCGGCAGGTAGCCGGTTTTCTGGTGCCATTCAGCAGCGATTTCCGGTTTAGCCAGGAACTCAAGGAACTGCGCAACACCGGTATAGGTCGGCTTATCTTTGCCCTGCATAACCCACAGGCTGGCCCCGCCAATGATGGCGTTCTGCGGTGCGCCTTTCACGTCAGCGTCGTAAGGCATCATGCCTACACCGTAGTTAAATTTGGCGTAATGACGGATATCCGCCAGCGAGCCAGAGGAGGCAGTAGTAATCGCGCAGTCACCGTTATAGAACTTCTCGGTAGACTCGTCTTTACGACCGAAGTAGCTGAAATCGCCTTTCTTGTTCAGTTCTTCGAGCATGGCGATGTGTTTCACCTGCTCTGGTTTGTTGAACTCCAGAACCGCATCCGTACCGTCGAAACCGTTGTTTTTGGTCGCAACCGGCAGGCCGTGCCAGGCGCTGAAGTTTTCAATCTGAATCCAGCCCTGCCAGCCGCTGGCGTAACCGCACTTCATCCCTGTGGCTTTCAGTTTGGCCGTGTACGCAGCCAGATCCTGCCAGGTTTTTGGTGGCTGCTCCGGATCTAAGCCCGCTTTTTTGAAGGCATCTTTGTTGTAATACAGCACCGGCGTGGAACTGTTGAACGGCTGAGACAGCAGGTGACCCGTTTTAGAATCGGTGTAGTAGCCGGCAACAGTCGGCACAAACTGAGATTCATCAAAGTTGATACCCGCGTCTTTAAATACTTCATAGACCGGCTTAATGGCTTTCGATGCCATCATGGTCGCCGTACCCACTTCATACACCTGCAGCAGAGCGGGCGCATTACCGGTACGGAACGCAGCGATACCCGCACTCAGGCTCTGCTCGTAGTTACCTTTGTACACCGGCACAATTTTGTAATCCGGGTGGGTGTCGTTAAAACGTTGCGCCAGGGAGTCGACTTCTTTGCCTAACTCGCCTTCCATGGAATGCCAGAATGGGATTGTCGTGACAGCCATTGCGTTGCCTGCAAAGATCAACCCAAGAGCCAGTCCTAAAGCTGTGTGTCGTAACGGTGTCATTCGGTTTTCTCTCTTGTTGTGCCGGATGCGCGATATCACGCGTTTTATGCTCGCGAGGTAACATGACATGCTCGAATGACAGAAAAATAATCTTTTAATTACAATAGAGTGACAGCCAGACGTCAGAGAGATGATGGATTCATGAAAGCAGAGGGGAAAATATATTAGGATGTGCGGCCTGATGCCCTCACCCTCGGGGAGAGGGAAAAAACACTAAAAACGACAGCCTGATGGCTGCCGTTTTGCTTTTATTAACCGCCCAGATAGGCGCTACGCACCGCTTCGTTCGCCAGCAGCGCATCGCCGGTATCTTCCAGCACGACATGACCGTTTTCCAGCACGTAGCCGCGATCGGCGAGTTTCAGCGCCTGGTTGGCGTTCTGTTCGACGAGGAAGATGGTCATCCCTTCTTTGCGCAGTTGTTCGATAGTATCGAAAATCTGCTGAATGATGATCGGCGCAAGACCCAGAGAAGGTTCGTCGAGCAGCAGCAAGCGCGGCTGGCTCATCAGCGCACGGCCAATTGCTAGCATCTGCTGTTCACCGCCGGACATCGTGCCCGCACGCTGAATACGACGCTCATGCAGACGCGGGAATAGCTCGTAGACCCACTTGATGCGATCCTGGAACTGGTCGCGGTCGGCAAAGAAGCCGCCCATCGCCAGGTTCTCTTCCACGGTCATACGGGAGAAGACGCGACGCCCTTCCGGCACAATCGCCACCGCTTCGCGCATAATTTTCGCCGTCTGCCAGTCGGTAATGTCTTTGTCATCAAACACAATACGACCGCTGGTCGCGCGCGGATCGCCACACAGGGTCCCCAGCAACGTGGTTTTACCCGCGCCGTTGGCACCGATCAGGGTGACAATCTCACCCTGATTGATATGCAGGCTGACATCATGCAGCGCCTGGATTTTGCCGTAGTGGGCGCTAACTTTGTCAAAGGACAACATGACTTTTTCCATCTTATGCCTCACCAAGGTATGCGCGGATCACGTCCGGGTTGTTACGAATTTCTTCCGGCGTACCGTTAGCCAGTGGCGTGCCCTGGTTGACGACATAAATACGATCGGAGATCCCCATCACCAGCTTCATATCATGCTCGATGAGCAGGATGGTGGTGTTGTGGTTGTTACGCAGCTCAACGATTAACTCGTCCAGCTCTTTGGTCTCTTTCGGGTTCAGCCCTGCAGCCGGTTCGTCCAGCATCAGGATTTCCGGCTGCGTCACCATGCAACGGGCAATCTCCAGACGACGCTGGTCGCCATAGGCCAGGTTACTTGCCTGACGGTTGGCATGCTCAAGCAGACCAATGCGCTCAAGCCAGATGGCAGCACGATCCAGTGCTTCACTCTGCGCGCGGCGGAAAGATGGCGTTTTCAGCAGACCGGAGAAGACACCGGTTTTCAGTTGCTGATGCTGTGCCACCAGCAGGTTTTCAATCACCGTCATTTCACGGAACAGACGCACGTGCTGGAAAGTACGCACTACGCCCATGCGGGCAATTTGCTGGCCCGGCAGCCCTTCCAGATGTTGGTCACGCAGCATAATGGTGCCGCCCGTCGGTTTGTAGAAACCGGTCAGGCAGTTAAAGACGGTGGTTTTTCCCGCACCGTTTGGGCCAATCAGCGAGACGATTTCCTGCGGATGTAAATCCAGCGCCACATTGTTGACGGCCAGCAGGCCGCCAAAGCGCATCATCAGGCCGTTTACGGATAACAATGGCTGACTCATGCCTGTTCTCCCTTTGCCTGACCGTTTTTCAGTTTCAGTTGCGGACGGGTCATCGGCAGTAAGCCTTGAGGACGCCAAATCATCATCAGTACCATCAATCCACCCAGCATCAACATGCTGTATTCATTGAAATCGCGCATCAGCTCGCGGGAAACCACCAGCAGAATCGCTGCCAGGATAACCGCAAACTGCGAACCCATACCGCCCAGCACCACAATGGCCAGCACAAAGGCAGACTCCGCAAAGGTGAAGGACTCCGGGCTGACAAAACCCTGGCGCGCGGCAAACAGCGTACCGGCAAAACCAGCAAACGCGGCGCTGATAGTGAAGGCAGTCAGTTTGATGCGAGTCGGGTTGAGGCCCAGAGACCGGCAGGCAATTTCGTCTTCACGCAGCGCTTCCCAGGCACGGCCGAGCGGCATACGCAGCAAACGGTTAATCACAAACAGGGTGAGTACGACCAGCAGCAGCGCAACCATATAGAGGAAGACGACACGGTCGCTGGGGTCATAAGGCACGCCAAAGAAGTTGCTGAATGTATCCCACCCCCCCTCGCGCGCGGTACGGCTAAACTCCAGACCGAACAGCGTCGGCTTCGGAATCTGGCTGATCCCGTTCGGGCCACCGGTAATTTCGGTATTGTTCAGCAGCAGGATACGGACGATTTCGCCGAAACCGAGGGTGACAATCGCCAGGTAATCTCCGCGCAGACGCAGTACCGGGAAGCCAAGCAGAAAGCCGGCCGCCGCCGATACCAGGCCCGCCAGCGGCAGACATGTCCAGAAACCGAGACCATAATAGTGGTTAAGCAGTGCGAAGGTGTAGGCGCCGATAGCGTAGAAACCGCCATAACCCAGCACCAGCAGACCGGACAGCCCCACCACCACGTTCAGCCCAAGGCCGAGGATGATGTAAATCATAGTCATGGTGGCGATATCCACCGTACCGCGCGACACCACAAACGGCCATGCCACGGCAGCCACCAGCAGGGCCACCAGGAAGAGTTTCTGTTTAACGGTCGAACCGTCGATCGCAGGCAGAATGAATTTCGGCCCCGAGACGTTTTTCAGCGTCTTTTGGTAAACAGGGCGCAGCAACTGGAAGAAAAAGACCACCGCAGTGCCAATGAACACCCATTCCCAGCGAATGCTCGCTGCGGTGTTAACCACCAGCTTCGTGCCATCCAGCTCTAACTGCACGCCCATAAAGACGCCCGCCAGCACGAAAAACATGGCGGCGGAGAGCAATGCCATCGCAAAATGCATCGGTTTCATACTTTTTCAACCTCCGGGCGGCCCAGGATACCGGTCGGCATCACCAGCAGCACGACGATCAGCAGGGCAAAGGCCACAACGTCTTTATATTCCGTACTCAGGTACGCCGAGGAGAGTGCTTCGGTGATGCCCAGAATCAGGCCGCCGATCATTGCACCCGGAATGCTACCGATCCCGCCCAACACCGCTGCGGTAAAGGCCTTCATCCCCGCCATAAAGCCGATATAGGGGTTGATTACGCCATAGAACTGACCGAGCAACACGCCCGCCACTGCCGCCATCGCTGCACCAATCACAAAAGTCAGAGCAATCACGCGGTCAGTATTGATGCCAAGCAGGCTCGCCATTTTCAGGTCTTCTGAACAGGCGCGACAGGCGCGGCCCATGCGGGAATAACGGATAAACACCGTCAGGGCCAGCATCGAAACAAAGGTCACGATCCAGATAACCAGTTGCATGGTGGTGATGGTGGCCGCGAAATTTTCACTGCTACCAACCGTCCACTGACCGTTAAACAGGCTCGGCAACGCCACGTCACGTGAACCTTCGGTCAGGCTGACATAGTTTTGCAGGAAGATTGACATCCCAATGGCGGAAATCAGTGCAATCAGGCGTTTGGAGTTGCGCACCGGGCGGTAAGCCACGCGCTCAATACTCCAGCCATAAGCACTGGCAATGACGATAGCGCCGACAAAGCCTGCGGTAATCAACAGCCAACTGGCGTCGATTCCCATCATCATCAAAGCGGCAATAATCATAAAGGAGACATAACTGCCGATCATATAGACCTCGCCGTGGGCGAAGTTGATCATGCCGATAATGCCATACACCATGGTGTAACCGATGGCGATCAATGCATAGGTGCTTCCCAGCGTCACGCCGTTAAACATCTGCTGCAAGAAGTAGAGAAACTGCTCGGACATAACGTAACCTTTCTAAACCCGACAAGCCGGGATGTTGAACCCCCACTCTAAATAATTCGAGTTGCAGGAAGGCGGCAAGTTTGTTCATCCCCGGAAGCGTACAAGTCGTACGTGACCGGGGAGGATAAACGCAGCCAACGCATCTGCGGCGCGAAGTATGATGAGTGGTTGCCTTATTTGGCTACCGTGGACGAACCATCGGCGTGCCACTGGAAGACTCCGAAATCAAATCCTTTCAAATCGCCTTTCTCATCCCAGTTCAGCGGCCCAATCACGGTTTTAGCTCCGTTAGCTTTTAAATCTTTCACCAGCGCGAGCGGTTCATTACTGCCAGAACGCTCCATTGCCTGCGCCAGTGACTGCACTGCGGCATAGGTGATCCAGACATACGGACCACTCGGGTCTTTCTTCTCGGCTTTTAACGCATCGACGATGGCCAGGTTAGCCGGATCCTGATCGTAGCGCTTCGGCATCGTTACCAGCATGCCTTCCGCCGCATCGCCCGCGATGTTGGAAAGGGATGCGTTACCTACACCTTCCGGCCCCATAAACTGGGTCTGCAGGCCATTCGCACGCGCCTGACGCAGAATTTGTCCCATTTCCGGGTAATAACCACCGTAGTAGACAAAATCGATATTTTCTTTCTTAAGACGAGCAACCAGCGCGGAGAAGTCTTTCTCACCAGCGGTGATACCGTCAAAGAAAACGATGTTCGCACCGCCAGCTTTCAGCCCTTCCTGAACGGAACGCGCCAGACCTTCACCGTACTGCTGCTTGTCGTGAATGATGGCAATGCGCTGCGGCTTCACCGTGCCGAGGATATATTTCGCGGCAGTCGGCCCCTGAGAGGAGTCCAGCCCTGCGGTACGCATAATGTGCTGATAACCGCGCTGGGTGAGTTCCGGATTGGTCGCGCCGGGGGAGATCATCAGAATGCCTTCGTCTTCGTAGATGTCAGACGCAGGCTGCGTTGACGATGAGCAGAGATGTCCAATAACGTATTTGATGCCGTCGTTAACGACTTTATTCGCCACCGCAACGGCTTGTTTCGGGTCACAGGCGTCGTCGTATTCCACAGCGACCAGTTTGTCGCCCTTAACGCCGCCTTTAGCGTTGATATCTTTGATGGCCTGGCGCGCACCGTTGAACTCCATATCGCCCCATTGAGCAATCGGCCCGGACATCGCCCCCACAACCGCAACTTTTATATCCTTCGCCATGGTCGCGTGAGACATCGCAAGTGCAACCATCCCCGCGATTAATGTCTTCGCGTTCCTTCTCATTCTAAAATCCTCGTTCGTGATGTCGTGTGTAAATATATTGTTTTTTTATGGTTAAAAAGCATTCTGTACTTTTTATAGACAACGCTATTTTTACCAGTGCCATGAATGGTTTAGCGCAGTTTTTTGGCAAAAACCAGACTAAATACTCTATTTTTCAGGCGATTAAGCAGAGATAATATTCTGAATTCCGCTAGAGATAAACCAAAAAAGTTCAGTTTACAGCATAAAATAATGGCACAATGAGCGGAATAAAACGCTACCTTTCAGGGGAAAATGCTGCCTGTTTTTCAATCCCTAATGTTTAAATCTGCCGCAACGCCAGCCTCAAAAGTAATCGCCTGCAAACCGAAAAATGAAAAAGTAACAGCCCACGTCAGAGGAAATTGTTTACACTGCAGTTATCTTTTGAGACATGGACAAGCTGTGAATGAAATTGACCATTATCCGTCTGGTAAGTTTTACCGAGCAGGATCTTATTGATTTAGCTAAAGTCTGGCCGGAATACTCCCCTGCATCGCTGGAAGTTGACGAAACGCACCTTATTTATGCGGCGCGTTTTAACGACCGATTATTAGGCGCTGTTCGCGTGACCCTGAGTGGTACCCAGGCGGCACTGGATTCCCTGCGCGTACGTGACGTCACCCGTCGCCGCGGGGTTGGCCAATATTTGCTCGAAGAAGTGATCCGCGATAATCCATCGGTCACTACCTGGTGGATTACCGAAGCCGGCGTAGAAGATCGTAGCGTGATGGCCGCATTCGCTCAGGCGACGGGCTTTACCGCGCAGAATGATGGCTGGGTGAAGCATATAGACGCGTAGCCGGATAAGCGTAGCGCATCCGGGAAACCGCAAAGATGTAAAAACGGCAACCCTCAGGTTGCCGTTTGCATTTATCTCCGTGCGGCCTGATACCCTCACCCCGACCCTCTCCCACGGGGAGAGGGAGATGGGTAAGTGACCGGGGTTAACGGACGCGGCCAACGCACTTGCGGTGCGAAAGGCGACAGAGATACAAAGCTCACTTTTGTCGTTCTGCGCTGACCAAGAATTTCGTGCTGCAAGAAGGCGGCAAGGACGTTAATCCCCGGGAGCTTACATCAGTAAGTGACCGGGGTTAACGGATGCAGCCAACGCGCTTGCGGTGCGAAAGGCGACAGAGATACAAAGCTCACTTTTGTCGTTCTGCGCTGACCAAGAATTTCGTGCTGCAAGAAGGCGGCAAGGACGTTAATCCCCGGGAGCTTACATCAGTAAGTGACCGGGGTTAACGGATGCAGCCAACGCGCTTGCGGTGCGAAAGGCGACGGTCAGGGTTTATTTCGCGTCAGTCGCGGTACCATTCGCATGCCAGGTAAACACGCCAAACTCAAAGCCTTTCAGATCACCCTTCTGATCCCAGGACAATGGTCCCATAACGGTCTCAACAGTGTTGCCTTTCAGCCAGGTTGCGATAGCCGCCGGGTCGGAGGACTGGTTCAGGCCAGCCGCCAGAGACTGCAGCGCAGCGTAGGTGGTCCACACGAACGCGCCGCTCGGATCCTGTTTCTTCGCTTTGATCGCGTCTACGATAGGTTTGTTCGCCGGAACCTGATCGTAGTTTTTCGGTTTGGTTACTAACATGCCTTCGGCAGAATCGCCCGCGATGTTAGACAGGGAAACGTTCGCTACGCCTTCCGGCCCCATGAATTTGGTTTGCAGACCGGCAGCACGAGACTGACGCAGGATCTGGCCCATTTCCGGGTGGTAGCCACCGTAGTAAACGAAGTCGATGTTCTCTTTTTTCAGACGCGCAACCAGCGTGGAGAAGTCTTTCTCGCCAGCGGTGATACCGTCAAAGAACACCACGTTCGCGCCACCTTTTTTCAGGCCATCCTGCACAGCACGCGCCAGACCTTCGCCGTACTGCTGTTTATCGTGGATAACAGCAATGCGCTGCGGTTTAACGTGTTCCAGAATGTATTTTGCAGCCGTCGGGCCCTGATCAGAGTCCAGACCGGTGGTACGCAGAGTCAGTTTATAACCGCGAGCGGTCAGCTCAGGTGCGGTCGCTGCTGGCGTAATCATCAGAATACCTTCGTCTTCATAAATATCGGACGCAGGCTGAGTGGAAGAGGAGCACAGGTGACCAATAACGTATTTGATGCCGTCGTTAACCACTTTGTTCGCTACTGCAACGGCTTGTTTCGGGTCGCACGCATCATCATATTTAGTGATAACCAGCTTGTCGCCTTTGATACCGCCTTTGGCATTGATATCAGCAACAGCCTGCTCAGCGCCAGTAAACTCCTGATCACCGTATTGCGCAACCGGGCCAGACATCGCACCCACGACAGCAACTTTAATATCTTTCGCGAATGCCATGTTGCTCATCGCTAACGCGACACATCCTGCCAGTAACGCTTTACCCTTCATATTCATCCTGAGATTCCCCATTGTTTATGGTGATTGCATTTGTTGTGATGTTGTTGTTCGACACATTATTTTGCTGACGGTCATAAGCAAAGAATATGATAGTAGCCAGCACGGATGCCGCCCGTGTCTTGGCAGCATTCTCTGCTAAAACATACCCCATTTTCTGAAATTTGGAACAACAATTTTGAAGGTTATATAACAGGCGGATGACAGTGAGTAAGAAAGCCGCCAGGCGGCGGCTTTCATTGATCAGGTCAATTAGTGAGTCAGTGACTGGTAGATAATATCCAGCGCCTTACGGAACTGAACTTCCGGAATGGTCAGCGGATAGAGGAAGCGAATCACGTTACCGTAGACACCGCAACTCAACAGCAACAGCCCGGCGGCCAGCGCCTTATCCTGCACCTGTTTTGTGAATTCCGCCGACGGTTCACCGCTTTGCGGATCGTTAAACTCCACGGCCACCATGGAACCCTGGGCGCGAATATCCGCAATGTACGGACAGTCCGCTTTCGCTTTGGTCAGCACCTCAACCAGATGCTTACCCAGGTGGTTCGCGCGTTCGCACAGGTTTTCCTCTTCAATCACATCCATCACGGCATGCGCAGCGGCTACGGCCAGCGGGTTACCGGCATAAGTACCGCCTAATCCCCCCGGCGCGGGTGCGTCCATCACCTCCGCACGCCCTGCCACTGCTGACAGCGGCAGGCCGCCCGCCAGGCTTTTGGCCATGGTGATCAAGTCGGGTTTAACGCTGTAATGTTCCACCGCGAAGAGTTTACCGGTACGCGCAAAGCCGGACTGCACTTCATCGGTAATCAACAAAATCCCATGGGTATCACACAGCTTACGCAGCGCCTGCATAAAGTCGTCAGGCGCGATATTAAAGCCGCCTTCGCCCTGTACCGGCTCCAGTAAAATGGCTGCAACCTGATCGGGGGCGATATCCGCTTTAAAAATACGATCCAGACTTTTCATCGCGTCTTCGGTACTGACGCCGTGCAGCGCATTCGGGAATTGCGCATGGAAAATGGAACCAGGGAACGGGCCAAAACCGATTTTGTACGGTGCCACTTTGCCGGTCAGCGCCATGGTCATATAGGTACGTCCGTGGAAACCGCCGCCGAAAGTAATCACACCAGGACGTTTGGTATAGGCGCGGGCGATTTTGACCGCGTTTTCCAGCGCTTCCGCCCCGGTCGAGAAAAAGGCCGTTTTGGCCGGGCCCTCTACCGGTACGCGTTCGTTAATGCGTTCCGCCAGCGAGACGTAGCTTTCGTAAGGGACAATCTGATAAGCCGTATGGGTAAAGGCCTGCAACTGTTTTTCCACTGCTGCGACAATTTTAGGATGGCGATGGCCGGTATTGAGCACCGCAATCCCGGCGGCGAAATCGATGACTTCGTTGCCTTCCACATCCCACAGAGTGGCATTTTCTGCTTTCTCGGCATAGAAGCCGCACATTACGCCAATACCACGCGGTGTCGCCTGTAAACGGCGTTGATGTAATTCGTTATTCTTCACCTTAAACTCCCCCGTCATTGATTCATTTCGCAGCAACCCTGTTTTGCAACAATGACACAAGCGGTCCTATAATCGAGTACCAGTTTTGAATAATTAAGGGATCCAATTTGCGTTCGCTTGTGTGTGATTTACTGCAGTTGCGTCTGGACGAACAAACCGAAGGCAAACTGCATAAGAAATTATATAACGCGATTCGCCTGTCGATCCTCGAAGGGAGTCTGCCCCCGCAAAGCCGTCTGCCGCCGAGCCGGGATTTAGCCGCAGAACTCCACCTTTCGCGCAACACGGTACTGACGGTTTACGAACAGCTTGTGGCGGAAGGATATGTCGTTTCCCGTGCCGGAAGCGGCACCTTTGTGGCACAGACGGTGCCGGATAGCCTGCTCACGGCGCCGCTGTCGCCTGCCGGACACGGTGCGGGCGATCTTCCTTCTCATCTTTCCTCACGCGGCCAGGCGTTATTGCAAAAAAGCAGTGCCAGCCCACGCCAGTGGGGGGCATTTTTACCCGGAGTGCCCGATGTCAGCGCCTTTCCACATGCCCTGTTTCGTAAAATCCAGGCACGTATCAGCCGTAAACCGCAGGCCAGCCAACTCTCTTACAGCGATGCAGGTGGTAGCCAGGCATTGCAGCAGGCGCTGGTGGAATATCTGCGCGTTACCCGCTCCGTGCGCTGTAGCGCCGGGCAAATCCTGATAACTGAGGGTATTCACCAGGCCATCGATCTGGTATCGCGCATGTTGTGTAATCCCGGCGATAGCGCATGGATTGAAGAGCCAGCCTACTGGGGCATTCGTAACGTATTGACGATGAACGGTGTCGAACTCCAGGCTATCGACGTCGATCTTTCCGGTATGCAGCCACCGGAGAGCGGAAACACGCCACCCCGGCTGATATTTGTAACCCCCTCTCATCAGTACCCGCTGGGCTGCGTCATGAGCCTGGAGCGACGCCAGCGCCTGCTGGCGCTTGCCCGGCAGACGGGAAGCTGGATTGTTGAGGATGATTACGACAGCGAATTTCGCTTTTCCGGTCAGCCGATCCCCGCGCTCCAGGGGCTGGTTGATGACGCGCCGGTTATCTACACCGGGACATTCAGCAAAACGCTCTACCCCGGTCTGCGTCTGGGTTATCTGGTGTTGCCGCGCCCCCTGATGCAGGCGTTAAAGACGGCGCATGCAGAGCTGTATCGCGGCGGCCGGTTGCTGGACCAGGAGGCGCTGGCGCAGTTTATTACCGAGGGGCATTACACGGCACATATCCGACGGATGCGTCTGCTCTATGCCCGCCGACGCGCCCGACTGGCAAGCCTGATTGTCGAGGCGCTGGGTAAAGAGGCGCTGAGCGAATATAACGACAATGCCGGGCTGCACCTGGTGCTTTCACTGCCCGCAGAGTGTGATGATGTTGCCCTTGCCAGGCGCGCGAATGAGCGAGGTATTCTGGTGCGAGCGCTGTCGCGGTACTACTCTGGCGATAAGCCGTTGAAAGGGTTGTTAATGGGGTTTGCCGCCATGGAGGAAGAAGAGATGGAATCGGCGTTCCAGATCTTACTGGCCTGCCTGACTCCGGAGGTGGCGTCGCCTTATCCGGACTATATAAACCCGGCCCTGAAAGCAAAAAACTGAACGCCAGAAAACAAAAAGCCGGGTAGCTCTCGCTGACCCGGCCCATTCTTTAACGCACAGCGTTACGCTTCGATCGCGGCACGCAGTTTCTTCATCGCGTTCTTTTCCAACTGACGCACACGCTCAGCGGAAACACCGTAACGATCTGCCAGTTCCTGCAGCGTTGTTTTGTTCTCTTCATCCAACCAGCGAGCACGAATAATGGCCTGGCTACGCTCGTCGAGACCCTGCATCGCATCCGTCAGCTTATTAGCTGCCTGCTCTTCCCAGTTGTCGTCTTCAATGCCATCCGCAAAGTTAGACGATTTATCCTGCAGATAGAGTACCGGTGCCATAGGCTGGCTATCGGAAGATTCATCATCTGGCGACATATCGAAAGTCATGTCCTGCGCCGCCATACGTGATTCCATTTCACGCACGTCTTTGCTGGTCACGCCCAGTTCACGGGCAACCATTTCCACTTCGTCCTGGTTAAACCAGCCCAGACGCTGCTTGGTTTTACGCAGGTTAAAGAACAACTTACGCTGTGCTTTCGTGGTCGCGACTTTCACAATACGCCAGTTACGCAGCACGTATTCGTGAATCTCAGCTTTAATCCAGTGCACGGCGAAAGAGACGAGGCGCACACCCACTTCAGGGTTGAAGCGACGTACGGCTTTCATCAGGCCGATATTACCTTCCTGGATCAGATCCGCCTGCGGCAGACCATAGCCCGAATAGTTACGAGCAATATGAACAACAAAGCGCAGGTGTGACAGGATCAGCTTCTTAGCTGCTTCCAGATCGCCCTGGTAATGCAGCTTTTCAGCCAGTGCCCTTTCTTCATCAGCCGTCAACATCGGCCATGCGTTAGCGGCCCGGATATAAGATTCCAGGTTACCAACAGGGGCTAAAGCTAAAGTTTGCATTTCTTTGGTCATTCAAATCCTCTCAAATTACATTCGACTGGCGGCGGTCTGTCCCCATCAGGCAACACACATGCCAGCGTTAATGAGCAACGAGAATAGCATCCACTCTTGTATCAGACAGTGATTTTATCCACAAGTTCCAGGCTGGATTGTGAATAAATTAGGCACAAAATGTGACATAAGAATGAAAAACCGCGGCAAAGGAAAGGAGATATGCGCTATACGCTTTCCCTGCGACGGGAATACTGCATTGCAGGGAAAGAGTATATCAGACTTTTTTTACTGCGGAGTAAAGTGACGTAAATGTTGCACAGTTGCCAGCCAGGCAGCAACCCAGCCAATCATTGAGCACACCAGCAGCAACAGCAGGCATTCATCGAACGACAGGCCGTTCAGATCGAACTTCGTTCCGAATACCTGCGCCACCTCGCTCACCGCAGAGGAGAGCCGTAGCACCAGAATCTCAGAAAGAATCAGTGACAGGAAGGCGCCACTAAAGCCCAACAGCGCTCCACCGTACAGGAAAGGACGCAGAATAAAACCGTCCGTTGCGCCAATCAGTTTTTGCACGTTGATCGTATCGCGGCGGGCAAAGATGCTAAGACGCACGCTGTTGCCGATAACGAGGAACACCGCCGCTACCATCAGCACACCAATCATTGCCGATACCCGACCAACCAGCCCGGTTAGCGCCGCAAGACGGGCAAACCAGCTGTCGTCCATCCGCACTTCATCAATACCGTGCAGTTTCGAAATACGGTCACGCAGCGTATTTAGCGCATTCGTGCTCTGGAAGTCGAGCTTGGGGATCACCACCGCCACCGCAGGCAACGGGTTCTCTTCCAGCATATCCAGCGCGCCGCCAAAACCAGACCAGTTGCGGAACTCGCCGAGCGCATCCTCACGGGACAGGTAGTTGACCTTCTCCACACCCTGCTCCGCCTGGAGCTGCCCTACCACCTGAGCCGCTGCGTCGTCATCCAGCGCCTTATCGAAATAGACTGTAATTTGCGGTGACGGATAATACTGCGAGGCGGCCTGGTTAACGTTTTTGTACACCATATAGCAGACACTCGGCAGCGTCAGGGAAATGGCAATCACCATTACCGTCAGGAACGTGGCAAAAGGTTTGCTTTTCAGGTCCTGTAACGCGCCCTGGAAGGCATAACGCACCTGTTCGTTGAAAACGTTGGTTTTACGCGAACTGACTTTCGGCGCACCTTTACCACGGCGCGGCGCGTTACGGCCTGCATCAGCGGTACCGCTCGCCGATTTACGAAAACGATCCAGTTTGCTGCCAAATTGCCGCATTTGATTCAATGCATCACGCTTATTCACCCGCCAGGCCTCCATGCAAATGGCCATCGCTTAAAGTCAGCATGCGGTACGAACGCCGGGAAATCAGCCCCAGATCGTGCGTCGCCATTAACACAGTGACCCCAACACGATTGAACTCCTCAAACAGACGTAAAATCCCTTCGGAAAGGGCGTCGTCCAGGTTACCGGTCGGTTCGTCCGCCAGCAGTACCGCAGGTTTGTTCACTACCGCGCGGGCAATACCCACGCGCTGTTGTTCACCACCGGAAAGCTGAATCGGAAAACTCTTCGCTTTGTCGAGCAGACCTACCTTGTCCAGTGCTGCGGAAACACGGCGACGAATGTCGTCACCGCTGGCCCCGGCAATGATCAACGGGATAGCCACGTTGTCATAAACCGTCCTGTCCATCAGCAAATGGTGATCCTGGAAAATCATCCCGATCTGCCGACGCAGAAACGGCACTTCCCGGTTTTTCAGGCGCGTAATATCGTGCCCGCCAAAGACGATTTTCCCGGCGCTTGGCCGCTCAATGCCACAGATAAGCTTGAGCAGGGTACTCTTCCCTGCGCCGGAGTGGCCGGTCAGAAAGGCCATCTCGCCCGGTTGCAGATGGAATGTCACCCCCTGCAACGCTTGTCTCCCACCGAGATAGGCTTTGCTGACGTGTTCAAAGCGAATCATTGTTAATCCTCTCGGGCAAAAAGTGCCTCTATAAAATCGCCCGCGTTAAACGGACGTAGATCCTCAATACGTTCGCCGACCCCGATGTAGCGGATAGGAATGCCAAACTGATCCGCTACCGAGAAAATCACACCGCCCTTCGCCGTACCGTCCAGCTTGGTAAGGGTGATACCCGTCAGGCCAACGGCTTCATGGAACAGTTTGGCCTGGCTTATCGCATTCTGCCCGGTACTGGCATCGATGGTCAGCATCACCTCATGCGGTGCGTCTTCGTCCAGCTTTTTCATCACGCGGACGATCTTTTTCAACTCTTCCATCAGGTGCGCTTTATTCTGCAAGCGCCCGGCGGTATCGGCGATGAGCACATCCACATGACGCGCTTTGGCGGCCTGGATGGCATCGAAAATCACCGAGGCGGAGTCGGCCCCCGTATGCTGGGCGATAACCGGAATATTGTTACGCTGCCCCCACACCTGCAACTGCTCAACCGCCGCAGCACGGAAGGTGTCGCCAGCCGCCAGCATCACCGATTTACCCTGTTGTTCAAACTGACGCGCCAGTTTACCAATGGTGGTCGTTTTACCCACCCCATTGACGCCAACCATCAGAATAACAAACGGTGTTTTGCCTTCAACATTCAGCGGTTCATCAACTTTGGCAAGGATGTCACCCATCTCTTCTTTGAGCAAACCATACAGTGCCTCGGCATCACGCAGTTGTTTGCGCGACGCGCCTTCCGTCAGACTCGTAATGATTTTACGGGTGGTTTCTACCCCGACGTCGGCAATCAGTAACTGCTCTTCCAGCTCTTCAAAGAGATCATCGTCGATTTTTTTGCCACGGAACAGACTGATAAATCCGGAACCGAGATTCTCTTTGGTTTTCAGCAGGCTGCGTTTGAGTCGCGCGAAGAAACCCTCTTTAGTCGGCTTCTCTTGTTCAACAACGGTCTCTTCCACAACCTCTTCTGCAGGTTCGTCAACCGGCACCACCACCAGCGCTTCCTCAGCCGCGTCCGCAGCCAGAGCCTGGGCTTCCAGCTCTTCATCGCTGATCGGCGCATCTTCGTCGACAGGCTCCTGCTCCGGCTGCCACTCTTGCGCGGCACCTTCCGGTTCGCTCACCTCTTCCGGCAGCGGCAGTTCTTCGCGCGCCACGACCTCAGGTTGTGGTTCCTCTTCTACTGGCTGTGGCTTTTCGCTTTCAACCAGTTTTTCAGTAACCTCAACGACCTCTTCTGCAAAGGTTTCGCTCTCTTCCTGGGTATGCGGCGGCTGCGTTTCGGCTGCCTGCTCCACTTCTTTTTCTTTTACCTGATCTTTTTGCCCAAAGCCCAGCCAGGAAAAAAAGCCACGTTTCTTCTCATCTGCCATTTGCGACTACACTCCTCGCGGTTTATTCATGGCGCAGCCCGTACTGGCGCAACAGGGCTGAAAAATAGGGTTAATTAGAGAGATAGTCTATCACTTTCCTTAACTCGCATCACCGCCTGCGGATTAAGGTTTCGCGCCGCGCCGGGCGCCGCTAGAATAGCAGGCCGAAATGATGAGCTAAGCGATGACCATGAAGAAACCCAATCGGGCCGCCACCGGCCAGATACGTATTATTGGTGGGCAATGGCGGGGACGCAAACTCCCGGTGCCGGACAGCCCCGGATTGCGCCCGACAACTGACCGTGTGCGCGAAACCCTATTTAACTGGCTGGCGCCGTCCATGGTCGACGCGCGTTGTCTCGACTGCTTTGCCGGCAGCGGCGCGCTGGGCTTAGAGGCCTTGTCACGCTACGCCGCCAGCGCCACACTGCTAGAAATGGAACGCGGGGTCGCCCAGCAATTGCAGCAAAACCTGGCGACATTAAAAGCCGCCAACGGCAAAGTGGTCACCGGGAATACCCTGGCCTGGCTGGCTCAAAGCGGCACGCCGCATGATATCGTGTTTGTCGATCCGCCGTTTCGCAAAGGGATGCTCGAAGAGACCTTAACCCTGCTGGAAAACAACGGCTGGCTGGCCAATGGCGCGCTAATCTATGTCGAAAGTGAAGTAGAGAATGGCCTGCCGCTGGTGCCTGCAAGCTGGAATTTGCACCGGGAGAAAGTCGCGGGTCAGGTCGCCTACCGCTTATATCAGCGTGAATCACAAGGAGAGGAAAATGAGCATACTGATTAATCTGGGACGGCTGTTAATGCTCTTTGTCTGGGCTTTTTTACTGCTGAACCTGTTTTCCCCGTTTCCTAAGCCGCTCAATATTTTCGTCAACGTGGCGCTGTTTTTCACCGTGTTTATGCACGCCATTCAGGCGACGATGATGAAAAAAACGCTGCCGAAAGACGGTCCGCAAATGACACGGTTCGAAGAGTTTCGCATCTTTGTCTTTGGCGTTTTTGAGCTGCTTATCTGGCTGAAAAAACTGAAAGCAAAAAAATAAATGGCACATTTTTAAGATTCCCCTGTCTTCCGTAACATTGTCATTCACCTGCTACGACCACTAAACTCATTAGTAGAGCCGTGGGCATGGTGCTCGCGATACAATAACGGATTCAGGGACTTATTATGCTTTGGTCATTTATTGCTGTCTGTTTTTCCGCCTGGCTGTATGTTGACGCTTCCTACCGTGGGCCTGTCTGGCAGCGTTGGGTATTTAAACCTGTCACGCTGCTGCTGCTGTTATTACTGGCCTGGCAAGCCCCGATGTTTGATGCCATCAGCTACCTTGTGCTTGCCGGGCTGTGCGCCTCGCTGATTGGCGATGCGCTAACCCTACTGCCGCGCCAGCAACTGCTCTACGCCATTGGCGCCTTCTTCCTCGCCCACCTGCTTTACACCATCTATTTTGCCACGCAGATGTCGCTCTCCTTCTTCTGGCCGTTGCCGGTGGTGCTGCTGATCGTTGGCGCCCTGCTGATTGCGGTGATTTGGTCGCGCCTGGAAGAGCTGCGTTTGCCCGTTTGCACATTTATCGCCATGACGCTGGTGATGGTCTGGCTGGCCGGTGAGCTGTGGTTCTTCCGTCCCACCAGCCCGGCGCTCTCTGCCTTTGTTGGCGCGGCGCTGCTGCTAATCAGCAACGTTGTCTGGCTGGGTAGCCATTACCGTCGCCGCTTCCGTGCCGATAACGCGATTTCCGCAGCCTGCTACTTTGCCGGGCACTTCCTGATCGTGCGTTCGCTGTACATTTAAAACGCTTGACTCTGGAGTCGACTCCAGAGTGTATCCTCCGGTTAATGAGAAAATTATCATTCACCGGAGGATGCCATGACACCCCTCGATAATAAAAAACCCCCGCAGTTTGCGGCCATGAAACTTCGCCCATTGGCGGAGAAAACCGCGCTCTGCACGTGCGACATCCCCTGTGAAACGCCTGAGGCGCCCCTCGAAAGCGCCAACGGCGAACGTTATAGCTGGCTGGTGACAGGGATGGACTGCGCAGCCTGCGCCCGTAAGGTGGAAAATGCCGTCCGCCAGATAGCCCGGGTTAATCAGGTGCAGGTCGCCTTTGCCACCGAAAAACTCACGGTGATTGCCGATAACGATATCCGCAAGCAGGTAGAAAAAGCCGTGCAACAGGCCGGGTACGCCGTGCAGGATGAAAACGCCCCCAAAGCGGCTGCGCCGTCGCGCTGGCAGGAAAATATGCCGCTTCTGATCCTGATTGTGCTGATGGGTATCAGTTGGCTGCTGGAGCAGTTTAACCATCCGCTGGGCCAGACGGCCTTTATCGTGACGACCCTGGTGGGGCTCTTTCCCATTGCGCGCCAGGCATTGCGCCTGATGCGCAGCGGTAGCTGGTTTGCTATTGAAACCCTGATGAGCGTTGCCGCTATCGGTGCGCTGTTTATCGGTGCGACGGCAGAAGCCGTCATGGTGCTGCTGCTGTTCCTGGTGGGCGAACGGCTTGAAGGTTGGGCGGCCAGTCGCGCACGAAAAGGGGTGAGCGCGCTGATGGCGCTAAAACCCGATACCGCCACACGCATCCACAAGGGGGAGCGGCAGACCGTTAGTGCTCAGGCATTGCGCCCCGGCGATGTTATCGAGGTCCCGGCTGGCGGGCGTTTACCGGCTGATGGCAAGCTTTTAACGCCGTTCGCCAGCTTTGATGAAAGCGCATTAACCGGTGAATCCCTGCCCGTCGAGCACAGCAACGGCGAGAGTATTCCTGCGGGGGCGACAAGCGTTGACAGACTGGTGACGCTGGAAGTGGTTTCCCGCCCCGGTGAAAGTGCCATTGATCGTATCCTCAAGCTGATAGAAGAAGCCGAGGAGCGCCGCGCGCCTATTGAGCGCTTTATCGATCGCTTTAGCCGGATTTATACCCCGGTGATTATGGTCATCGCCCTGCTGGTCGCCGTGCTGCCGCCCCTACTGTTCGCGGCAAACTGGCTGGCGTGGATCTACAAAGGGCTGACGTTGCTGCTGATCGGTTGCCCGTGCGCGCTGGTTATCTCAACGCCTGCCGCCATTACCTCAGGCCTGGCAGCGGCGGCACGTCATGGGGCGCTGATTAAAGGCGGCGCAGCGCTGGAACAACTCGGTCGTATTCAGCATGTGGCGTTTGATAAAACCGGCACATTGACCGTCGGTAAACCGCAGGTTGTCGGCGTGTATCCACTTGCCGGGGTTAATGAAGAGACACTGCTGACATTGAGTGCTGCCGTGGAGCAGGGGTCGACCCATCCACTGGCGCAGGCTATTGTGCAGGAAGCCCTGACGCGCAAACGGGTGCTGCCGCTGGCTACCGAACAGCGCACCCTGACAGGTAAAGGTATTGAAGCGCAGGTGGAGGGCCAGCACATCCGCCTGAGCGCGCCGGATAAGCTGCCGCCAGAGGCGCTGGATGCGGCGCTATTGGCGGATATCAATGCCCGCGAAAGCCAGGGGGAAACGGTGATCGTCGCCCTGTGTAATGGCGTCGCTATTGGCTCCCTGTCGCTGCGCGACACCCTGCGAGAGGATGCGCGGGAAGCCATCGCCGCACTGCGTAATCTGGACGTGGAGGGGGTGATGTTAACGGGTGACAACCCGCGTGCCGCTGCCGCCATTGCCGGAGAGTTGCAGATGGACTTCCGCGCCGGGCTATTACCCGAAGATAAAGTGAGCGCAGTCACCTTGCTCAATAAGGATGCTCCGCTGGCGATGATTGGTGACGGCATTAACGATGCCCCGGCGATGAAAGCCGCGACGATAGGCATTGCGATGGGCAGCGGGACGGACGTGGCGCTGGAAACCGCCGATGCGGCGTTAACCCATAACCGCCTCACCGGACTGGCGCAGATGATTCATCTTGCCCGCGCCACACAGGCCAATATCCGGCAGAACATTGCTATCGCTCTGGGGCTGAAAGCGATTTTCCTGGTAACAACATTGCTGGGGATAACGGGCCTGTGGCTGGCGGTACTGGCAGATACCGGCGCGACGGTATTGGTAACCGCCAACGCACTGCGTTTATTACGCAAATAAAAAAATCACGGATGTCGCTTCGCTAACCCGGGCTACCACCGGTTTTCTCCCTCTCCCCTGGGGAGAGGGTTGGGGTGAGGGGAATATGCGGCTCGGAAAGTGGGTTCCGTTCACCTTATGTTCATGGCGAAATGTCACCTCCGGACACGTGAACGGGTAAAGGGGAACACCGCGTTCCCCTTTACAATCCCCGCGGCCCCGCAAAAAATCGGTGCTTCGCACTGCGTTCGCCTCCCGCCCCGCTGCCTGCGGTCGGTTTGACTCGACGGCCTGTCTCGACAAACCTCAGTCCGCCATCCCTGGCGGCCTGACCTTGCCATCGGGTCTTCGTCTCACCGATTTCAGCGGGGACTCAACCCCCTCGCTGCACGCTCTGCGCCAGGGGGGCACAAAGATGTCGCTGTGGTTGTCATGCGGGAAAACGAGTCAGCCATGGCTAACAAGGTTGAAGACGTTCACAGTATCTACTCTTTTACCGTAGCCCGGGTAAGGCATCAGCCGCACCCGGGAAGTTTTTACTGCATTCCCAGCACGCCTGGCAGCCAGAGAGATATCGCCGGAATATAGGTCACCATCCCCAGCACAATCAGCAGCATCGCATAAAACGGCAGCATCGCTTTCACCACCGTTTCAATCTTCTGCTTACTCACCGCACTGGCGACGAACAACACCGATCCCACCGGTGGAGTAATCAATCCGATCCCGAGGTTGACCATCATGATCATGCCAAAATGTACCGGATCGATTCCCAGCGCATTCGTTACCGGCAATAGCACTGGTGTCAGGATCAAGATGATCGGTGCCATATCCATTAAGGTGCCAATCAACAACAGCATGATATTCAGATACATCAGAATCACGTATTTGTTATCTGACAACGACGTGAAAAATTCGGTGATGCGCACCGGAAGCTGCATATAGGTCATGACCGCGCCAAAAGCAGCCGCAAACCCGATAAGAATCATAACGATGGTGACCGTCTTCACGGTACGACACATCAGCTTCGGCAGTTCACGCCACTTATAGTCACGGTAAATGAACATGGTGACGAAGAAGGCCCACAGACAGGCAACAGCGGCAGACTCCGTTGCGGTAAAAATCCCGGAGAGAATCCCGCCGAGAATAATCACCACCGTCATCAGTCCCCATAACGCATCAATAAACGTCCTGATGGCCTGCTTAAAAGGAATGCGCTCCCCTTTCGGGTAACCGCGTTTGTGGGCAAAACCCAGACACAAAATCATCAGGCACAGGCCCAGCAGTAAACCCGGCAGCACGCCGGCGATAAACAGCGACGCGATGGATACCGTGCCTCCTGCCGCCAGCGAGTAAATAACGGAGTTATGGCTGGGTGGGATCAAAATCGCCTGTACCGATCCGCTGGCAGTGACCGCCGCCGCATACTCGCGCGGGTAGCCCTTCTTTTCCATTTCCGGGATCATCACGCTACCGATGGAGGCGGTATCCGCCACCGAGGAGCCGGAAATCGCGCCAAAAAAGGTCGATGCGACAATGTTCACCAGAGACAACCCGCCGCGAATGAACCCGACAAACAGATAGGCAAAATTGACCAGCCGCCGCGCGATGCCGCCCTCCGCCATGATCGCTCCCGCCAGAATAAAAAACGGAATCGCCAGCAGCGTGAATTTGTTCACCCCGCTGGTTATCTGGATCATCAGCGCTTCCAGCGGAAGATCTATCCACAGCGCGCCGGCAACGGCACTCAACCCGACGGCAAACGCCACCGGCATACCCAGCGCCAGCAGAATGGCGAGGGTGAATAACAATACAAATGCGTCCATTGTTCACCCCTTACCCATGGTTGCCAATCATTACGACCGGGCGGTTTTCCTGCGAGCCGAACAACAACCGTTCGAGCACAAACAGGATCAGAATGGCCGAACCTATCGGCAACGGCAGATAACTTTCGCCTGAGGTCAGCAGGGGAAACTCCGCCACAGGTTGTTCCCACAGCTCAACGCACAGCCAGTAGCTATACCAGCACATGATGAGAGAGATGAGCAGCATCAACAGATCGACAAGCCGCGCGCATACCACCTTTAGCGTGTCAGGCAGACGATCCGTGAGCATGTTAACCGCAATGTGGGAACCAGCGCGGTACCCCACCGCCGCGCCAATGAACGTAAAAGTGACCATACAGATGATGGCAATGGGTTCCGGCCATGACTCTCCGCGATTCAATACGTAACGCGAGAAAATGCCAATCGGAATAACAATCGTCATCACCAGCAGTGATATACCGGCCACCGTCATAGCAAGCAGGTACAGGCGATCCATCCACTTTAAGTAGAGTTCTGACATACGTTCTCCGCAGAAAAGTGGGGTTATTTGACGTCAGCGATAGCGTTCATCAGATCCTGATGCTTATCGCCATACTGGGCGCGCACCGGCTCTGTCGCTTTGATAAACACCGATTTATCAATGTCATGAAATTGCACGCCGCCCGCTTTCATTTTATCCAGCGCCTGCTGGGTATAGGCTTCCCAGAGTTTGCGCTGTTCGAACTGTGCTTCACGCGCCAGGGTGAGGATTTTTTTCTGATCATCGGCGCTGAGTTTGTCCCATTTCACTTTCGAGTAGAGCAGCATTTCAGGGGTGATAAAGTGACCGCTGAGGGTATAGTTTTTGGCAACCGGCATATAGTTATGGGCGATAAACGTCGGCGGGTTATTTTCCGCGCCATCAATCACCCCCGTTTGCATGCCGCTATAGACCTCGCTCACCCCCATCGCCACCGAGTTAGCGCCCATCTGTTTTAACGTTGCCAGAGCGACGGGGCTGCCCTGCACGCGAATTTTCATGCCGTTCAGATCTTCGGGCTTAACCACAGGTTTTTTAGTGATGAGATTGCGCGTGCCGGAGTCCATCCAGCCCAGAAATACCAGTCGGGATTTCGGATTGGCCGTCAGCTTATCGCCAATCTGTTTACCGATATCGCCATCAATGACCTTATGCATATGGTCTTCATCGCGGAAGACATACGGCAGGGTGAAGACTTCAATATCCGGGAGAATAGCGGCGACGGGTGCCATCGAGACACGAATCATGTCGATAGCGCCCATTTGCGCCTGCTCGATCATCTGTTTTTCATCACCCAAAACACCGCCGGGAAAGACTTTAATCTCCAGCTTGCCGTCCGTTTGTTGTTTGAGTTTTTCACCCATGTTCTGCACGGCAACAATATTGGGATAGCCTTCCGGATGCACATCGGCAGCTTTGATCGTCTGCGCATTAACGGCAGATACAGATAACAGTGACACGGTGGACAGGCACAACGCGGCCAGCAACGGCTTGAAAGTCGTTTTCATCGGGTCTTCTCCAGGGTAGTGAAAGGTAAATGTTAAAACAATGTTTTATTTTTACGCTTAAAAACTAGACTACCGCTGGAAAAGCGAGGGTGAAGCGCCTCACAAAAAGCGCTAAAAAATGAAACGGCGGTTTAAATTGGTGGCAAGGATCGCAAACTGCGTAAAAACGCGGCCTGTAATGGGGAGTTATTGCCCTTTACGCACCAGATAGCGATACGGCAGCGATTGCGTCTCATGGGCCACCAGTTCGTGTTCCATAAAGCGGCAGAACCCCGGAATGTCACGGGTGGTCGCCGGATCGTCAGCAATCACCAGCAGGGTTTCACCCGGCAGCATATTGCGTACGGTTTTGCGCACCATCATCACCGGCTCAGGGCAACGCAGCCCCAGCGCGTCAAGAGTATGGTCGGCGGTAGTAAAGAGGTCGGTCATTTTCGTCTCACACGGGAAAAAACGGCATTAGTTTACGCTGCCCATTTTGTGACGCAAGCCAGGTTAACGATTGCGTTAAAAATAACCATTGCATCGGCGTAATGTTGCAGTATCATTCTGCGGCTTTGCACAGTATCAACACGCGCTATTGGCGCAGCCGTTTTATTAAGGCCAGCGCACAGGCACCCCGGCGTACACCGAGTACGTGAGGATGACGAGCACTGCCGATGTGAAAATGGCAAGAAAAATAGCGTGTTACATGTTTATTGGGTTCCCTCACCCCAAACACTAAAAAGGTCACAATATGACGCAGTTTTCACAAACTCAGCGCATGAAAGCGCTGTTCTGGCTATCCCTTTTTCACCTGCTGGTGATCACCTCCAGTAACTATCTGGTACAGCTACCGGTTAACATTTTCGGCTTCCATACCACCTGGGGCGCATTCAGTTTCCCGTTTATTTTCCTGGCGACAGATTTAACCGTGCGTATTTTTGGCGCGCCGCTCGCCCGACGGATTATTTTCGCCGTGATGGTACCTGCGCTGGTTATCTCCTACGGCATCTCTTCCCTGTTTTACATGGGAAGCTGGCAAGGCTTTGAAGCACTGACCCATTTCAACCTGTTCGTCGCCCGTATCGCCACCGCCAGCTTTATGGCTTACGCGCTGGGGCAGATCCTCGACGTGCATGTCTTTAACCGCCTGCGTCAGAACAAACGCTGGTGGCTGGCGCCTGCGGCCTCAACCGTGTTCGGTAACGCCAGCGACACCCTCGCCTTTTTCTTCATCGCCTTCTGGCACAGCCCGGACCCGTTTATGGCCGAACACTGGATGGAAATCGCCCTGGTGGATTACGCCTTTAAGGTCATTATCAGCATCGCCTTCTTCCTGCCGATGTACGGTGTGTTGTTGAATATGCTGTTGAAAAGACTGGCAGACAAATCTGAAATATCAGCGTTACAGGCCAGTTAAGAGTACGCGATGCCAGTTGTGGTAAGATGGCCCGCATGAGCCGTTATGGCTGTTTATCGAAAGGAAGAAGTCAATGCGCAATCTGGTTAAATATGTCGGTATTGGCCTGCTGGTCATGGGTCTGGCGGCCTGCGACAACAGCGACAGCAAAAAAACACCCGCTCAGGGGGCATCCGCAGAAAGCAACGCAACCGGGCAACCGGTAACGCTGCTTGATGGCAAACTCAGCTTCTCGCTGCCCGCAGACATGACCGATCAGAGCGGTAAACTGGGTACGCAGTCTAATAACATGCACGTTTACTCTGACTCAACCGGTCAGAAAGCGGTGATTGTGATTGTAGGCGACGACACTCAGGAAGGGCTGGATACGCTGGCAAAACGTCTGGAAGACCAACAGCGCAACCGCGACCCGCAGTTGCAGGTCGTGACCAACAAATCTATCGAGCTGAAAGGCCAGAAAATGCAGCAGCTCGACAGCATCATCTCTGCCAAAGGTCAAACGGCCTGGTCTACCGTAGTGCTGGGTAAAGTGGATAACAAACTGCTGACTTTGCAGGTGACGCTGCCGGCAGATAACCAGCAGCAGGCGCAGACCGCAGCGGAAAACATTGTTAACACCCTGGTCATCAAGTAATCAGGAAGCGGCCTCCAGCGGAGGCCGTTTTTTTAGCCGCCACGTCAGCACGAACGCTCCCGCTACCAGCACCGCCGTCAGCAGATACACCATCGATACTCCCGACCAGGCCATCAACAGCCCGGCAAGCGGCCCGGTAATTCCCAGCGACATATCCATAAACACCGTGTAGGTGCCCAGCGCCGCGCCCTGATTGTGCTGCGGCACCGCTTTGACCGCCACCACCCCCAGCGCAGGGAAGACCAGCGAGAAGCCTGCCCCGGTCAGAAATACCCCGATTTTTGCCACCAGCGGAGCATCGGCGATGCCCACCAGAATCAGGCCGGCCACTTCCACCGCCAGGCTTATCATCGCCACATTCAGGCCGCCCAGGCGGTTGATGCTGTTCGGAAACACCAGCCGCGAACCCACGAACGCCAGGCTAAACAGCGTCAGGGCGAAGGCCGCGCCATCCCACCCTTTCGCGTCATAAAAGAAGGTGATAAAGGTGGCAATAACCCCAAAACCAGCCGTACCCAGCGCCAGCCCCATCCCATAAACCCAGACATAGCCGAGCACCGCACGAAATGGCAGTGGTTTACCTTTGCTGGCTTTTACTGCCGCACGCGGCAACGCGCAGGCAATCGCAATAAACGCCACCACCATAATGAACCCGCCCAGCCCGCTCAGTCCGGCGTAGTTGTAGCAAATGACGCCAAGCGGCGCCCCCAGCGCCATTGCGCCATAGGTCGCGATACCATTCCAGGAAATAACACGGGCAATATGCAGTGAACCGACCACTCCCACGCCCCAGAGCATCGACCCGGTCCCGGCGAAGCTTTGCCCGACACCGAGAATAATGCGCCCGACGCAGAGCAGCACCAGGCTGACCAGCGGCGAGCCACTTTGCAGATCCGCCAGCAGATACCCCAGCCCACAAATAAACGCGCCGCAGAGACCAAACACCACCACTTTTTTCGGGCCGAGCATATCGGCGTAGCGTCCGGCGTGCGGACGACTGATAAGGGTGGCGAAGTATTGCAGGCTAATGACCAGCCCTGCCCAGAAGGCGCTATAGCCCAGCGTTTCATGGACATAGCCGGGCAAAACTGCCAGCGGCAAACCTATCGTGAGGTAACTTGCGAAGTTGAAGATAACGACGGAGAGAATCCGCAGATTAAGACGTAATCCGCTTAGCGCCGGTTCAGCGGCTTGTTCGGGCATGGGGGGTCACCAGATTTTCACAACGATATTTCACTATTACCACGTCATGGCCTGAAAATCAGCATGGAGATTAAGAATATGTGCCTCGGGCGAAGCGTCTGTCAGTGGCTACACTTATCGGGCGGTATAGAAAAAGGAATTGCCCATGACACAGCCCCAACCCGATCGTGCGGGTTTACACATTCTGCTTAAACTGGCCTCACTGGTCATTATTCTGGCCGGTATTCATGCCGCTGCCGATATCATTGTTCAACTGTTACTGGCGCTCTTTTTCGCCATTGTGCTTAATCCGCTGGTGACCTGGTTTATTCGCCGGGGCGTGAAACGGCCTGTCGCCATCGCCATTGTGGTACTGGTGATGCTTGTCTTCCTGACCGCGCTGATTGGCGTGCTGGCCGCCTCGGTGAATGAGTTCATGACGATGCTGCCGAAATACAATCGGGAGTTCACGCGTAAATTCCTCCAGCTTCAGGATGCGCTCCCTTTCCTGCACCTGCATGTTTCGCCAGAACGGATGCTGCAACGAATGGATTCCGAGCGCGTAATGAGTTTTGCCACGACAATGATGACGCAACTGTCTAACGCAATGGCGAGCATCGTTTTACTGGTAATGACCATGGTGTTCATGCTTTTCGAAGTGCGTCATGTGCCCTATAAAATGCGTTTCGCGCTGAATAACCCTCAGATTCATATCGCCGGATTGCACCGCGCACTTAAGGGCGTCTCTCACTATCTGGCGTTAAAAACGCTGCTCAGTCTGTGGACGGGGGTGATCGTCTGGGCGGGGCTGGCCATTATGGACATCCAGTTTGCGCTCATGTGGGGGGTACTGGCGTTTCTGCTTAATTACGTGCCGAATATCGGATCGGTGCTTTCGGCCATCCCACCGATGGTGCAGGCGCTGCTCTTTAACGGCCCGTATGAGTGGCTGCTGGTCGGCGGCCTGTTTCTCGTCGTACACATGGTTATCGGCAATATTCTGGAACCACGCATGATGGGTCACCGACTCGGTATGTCGACACTGGTGGTCTTTCTTTCGTTATTGATTTGGGGGTGGTTGCTCGGTCCGGTGGGGATGCTGCTCTCTGTGCCGCTCACCAGCGTCTGTAAAATATGGATGGAAACCACCACCGGCGGGAGCAAACTGGCCATTATGCTTGGCCCAGGCAGGCCGAAAAACCGCCTGCCCGGCTAACCCTGCGTTAGCGCAGGTTGTCAGGGAAATCCGCCGGAAGCTCACTGGCCGCGCAGGCGATGACGCTGTCATTGTCTGCGCCGCAGTCGCGCACAAAGGTAATAGTCGCAAACTCATCAATCACCTCGGTCGGATAGGCCGGGCCCGCCGTACGATAGGATTCCATCAGCGGAATATGATCGTTCTGGAAGCACACGGTTTTTTCCGGATTGTTGATCACCCAGCGAGGGAAGAAGATCGTGCCATGGAACAGGCGATCGCCGAGGTTGACGATCAAACTCACGTCAGTACCGGTCGGCTCGGTCCAGGAGATTTTATAAATGCTCTCACCAACGCGTACAATGTAAGCCTGCTGGTTTTTCACCCAACGGTTTGCCACGATACCGCTATGAATACGGTAGTCCAGCGTGGTCTCGTTTTTGACATAAATCTCGTAGTTCCAGCCGTTATCGTAGGTATAAACCAGATGTTTGCCGACGAAACCACTCAGATCATGTTTATCAAAGCTGCTCATAATTGTTCTCCTCTTAAGTGATGAGAAGATCGTACCGCTTCAAAAAATGAATGAATAACGCTATGTTTGAATTAAATTCATTCATTTTTTAGATGAGTCATGCATAAAACCACCCTCGAACAATGGTCGCTGCTGCAAAAAGTGGTGGAGCTGGGCAGTTTTGCGAAGGCCGCCGAAGAGACCCACCGTAGTCAGTCATCCGTGAGCTACAACCTGGCGCTCTTGCAGGAGCGTCTGGGCGTAGCACTGCTGGTACAGGAAGGCCGCCGTGCGGTGCTCACCCCCTCCGGCGAACTGTTACTTAACCAGGTAAAACCGCTGCTGAAAGCGTTCGACTACGTTGAAACGCGGGCGGCCACACTGCGCAACGGCCAGCGTACCCGGCTCGACCTGGTCGTAGACAGCATCTTTCCCCGCTCACGGCTGTTTGCCATTTTGCGCCAGTTCCAGCAGCGCTATCCGCAAACTCAGGTGCATCTGACCGAAGTCCTCGAAAACGCCTCCGTGGAGCGCCCCGCCTATGCCGAAGCCGACGTAATGGTGCTGACCCGTCGCCAGGACCTGACCGGGCGCGGCGAATGGCTGATGAATATTGATTTTGTCGCTGTCGCCCACCGGGATCATCCATTGTGCGCCGAAACCGCGATTACTGAGGATGTCCTCACCGCCTGGCCGTTAATTCGCATCGCCGACCGGGAAAATCGCCTGCCGCAGGAGAGCGGTGAGTCATGGACTTTTTCTACCATCGATGCCGCCGTGGAAGCGGTGCAGTATCAGGTGGGTTACGGCTGGCTGCCGGAGGAGCGCATCGGGTCTCTGCTAGCCAGCGGCGTGCTGAAAATCCTGCCGCTCAGCCACGGTTCACGCCGCGCCACGCCGCTGCATTTGATTGTGAAAAAGGATCTGATGCCGCTCGATGAGCAGGTGGACACGCTGCTGCAACTGTTTAAGGGGCAGTAATTAAAGATAGGGAGTTTACTGTCGGCGGAAGGGTTCCGCTGACCAGTCCCCTTCGCTCGCTTCACGATCTCCACACTTTTATCATGCCTTTTTGATCCCGCGCACCGCATTCGTATGATGAATCAATAAAATCGTCATACTCCTTTTGTGGCAGATTTTCAGGGAAAACCATGTCGTCCTTTCGCTCTCTTAGTGCGTTACTGCTGGCCTGTACTGCGTTTTTTGCCCAGGCTTCATCCCCTCAGGAATTGACCACCGCATGGCCGGTCAACGTAGGACCGCTTAATCCGCATCTCTATACGCCAAACCAAATGTTCGCCCAAAGCATGGTCTACGAGCCGCTGGTAAAATATCAGGCCGATGGCACGGTAAAACCCTGGCTGGCTAAAAGCTGGACCTCCTCTGAGGATGGTAAAACCTGGGTCTTTACGCTGCGTACGGATGTCACGTTCTCCAACGGCGAGCCATTTAACGCCCAGGCCGCGGTGGAAAACTTCCGTGCGGTGCTCGATAACCGCCAGCGTCATGCCTGGCTTGAGCTCGCCAACCAGATAACTGATGTGAAAGCGCTTAGCGACAACGAACTGCAAATCACCCTGAAAAGCGCCTATTACCCGTTCCTGCAGGAGCTTGCCCTGCCCCGCCCGTTCCGCTTTATCGCCCCCTCCCAGTTTAAAAACCACGAGACCATGAACGGCATCGAGGCCCCGATTGGCACCGGGCCGTGGGTATTGCAGACATCGCGCCTGAATCAGTACGACGTGATGGTGCGTAACGAACACTACTGGGGCGAAAAACCGGCATTGAGCAAAATCACCATCAAAGTGATCCCGGATCCAACCAGCCGCGCGGTGGCCTTTGAAACTGGCGATCTCGATCTGTTGTACGGCAACGAAGGGCTACTGCCGCTCGATACCTTTTCCCGGTTTAGCCAGAACCCGGCGTTACGCACCCAGCTTTCCGCCCCGGTCGAAACGGTGATGCTGGCGCTGAACTCCGCCAAAGCGCCGACCAATGAGCAGGCCGTCCGTGAAGCGCTCAACTACGCGGTCGATAAAAAGACGCTGATTGATAGCGCGCTGTACGGCACCCAGAAAGTAGCCGACACGCTGTTCGCCCCCACCGTGCCATACGCCAATATTGGTCTGAAAGCGCGTGAATACTCCCCGGCAAAAGCCCGCGCGCTGCTGGACGCTGACGGCTGGAAACTGCCGGATGGCAAAACGATCCGTGAAAAAGCGGGGCAGCCGCTGCATGTCGAACTTGCGTTTATCGGCACCGATGCGATGAGCAAATCAATGGCCGAAATTATCCAGGCTAACCTGCGCGATATCGGCGTGGACACGGCACTTGTGGGCGAGGAAGAGAGCAGTATTTATGCCCGCCAGCGCGACGGCCGTTTCGGCATGATTTTCAACCGCACCTGGGGTGCGCCTTATGATCCGCATGCCTTCTTAAGCTCCATGCGCGTCCCCTCTCACGCCGATTACCAGGCGCAGCTTGGCCTGCCGGATAAGGCGCAGATCGACAAAGAAATTGGCGAGGTGCTGACGACACGCGATGAAACTGAGCGCCAGGCGCTTTATCGCGACATCCTGACCCGCCTGCACGACGAAGCGGTCTATCTGCCCATCAGCTACGTCTCAACGCTGGTGGTGGCGAAGCCTGAACTGGGCGTCATTCCTTTCGCCCCTATCGCCAGCGATATTCCTTTTGAACACATTACCCCGGTGAAACCCTGATGCTGCGCTATGTCATTCGCCGTTTGTTACTGCTTATCCCGATGATCTTCGCCGCGTCGGTGGTCATCTTCCTGCTGCTACGCATGGGGGCGGGCGACCCGGCGCTGGATTACCTTCGCCTGTCGAACCTGCCGCCTACGCAGGAGATGGTGGCCTCAACGCGCATCATGCTGGGGCTGGATAAACCCCTGCCGCAGCAGTATCTGCACTGGCTGTGGCAGGCGCTGCATCTCGATTTCGGTATCTCGTATGCGACCCAGCGCCCGGTGCTGGAGGATGTTCTGCACTTCCTGCCCGCCACATTACAACTGGCGGGCGCCGCGTTGATATTAATTTTGCTCACCTCCGTACCGCTGGGCATTTGGGCTGCACGCCACCGCAACAGCCTGCCAGACTATATCGTGCGTCTGATTGCCTTTCTTGGCGTATCGATGCCCAACTTCTGGCTGGCCTTTCTGCTGGTGATGTTCTTTTCGGTCTATCTGCAATGGCTACCGGCAATGGGTTACGGCGGCTGGCAACATATCCTGCTGCCCGCCGTGTCGATTGCCTTTATGTCACTGGCGATCAACGCGCGCCTGTTGCGCGCCAGTATGCTGGAGGCCGCCGGACAGCGGCACGTCATCTGGGCGCGGCTGCGCGGATTGAGTGAAAAGCAGACCGAGCGTCAGCATATTTTGCGTAACGCGTCGCTGCCGGTGATCACCGCCCTCGGTATGCACGTGGGTGAACTGATTGGCGGTACGATGATTATCGAAAGCATCTTTGCCTGGCCGGGCATTGGCCGCTATGCCGTGTCGGCCATCTTCAACCGTGACTACCCGGTGATCCAGTGTTTTACGCTGGTGATGGTCATCGTATTCGCTCTGTGTAACCTGTTGGTAGATGTGCTCAGCGCCGCGCTCGACCCACGGATTCGTCACCATGAAGGAGCGCACGCATGAATTTTCTGCGTTCTGCCCGCTGGTCGGTGCGCTTTGCCGTACTGATTCTGGCGCTGCTGTTGGTCATCGCTGTGACCTGCCAGTGGTGGCTGCCCTATGATCCGCAGGCGATTAACTTGCCTGCCCGCCTGTTACCCCCCGGTAGCGAACACTGGCTGGGTACCGACCATCTGGGGCGCGATATTTTCTCCCGGCTGCTGAGCGCCACCCGCGTCTCCTTAGGGTCGGTCATGGCCTGTCTTCTGCTGGTGCTGACGCTGGGGTTGACGCTCGGCGGCTGCGCGGGGCTGGCCGGTGGCCGCATCGACCAGGCGATCATGCGCGTCGCGGATGTCTTTATGACCTTCCCCACCTCTATCCTGTCGTTCTTTATGGTCGGCGTATTGGGAACCGGGCTGACGAATGTGATTATCGCCATCGCCCTCTCCCACTGGGCCTGGTACGCCCGCATGGTACGCAGCCTGGTTCTCTCTCTGCGTAGCCGCGAGTACATTCTGGCTGCCCGCCTGAGCGGGGCGAGCTATACGCAGGTGTTTATCGATCATCTGGCAGGTGCCGTGGTGCCTTCGCTGCTGGTGCTGGCGACGCTGGATATCGGCCACATGATGCTGCACGTGGCGGGGATGTCGTTCCTGGGGCTGGGCGTCAGCGCCCCCACCGCCGAATGGGGGGTGATGATTAACGATGCCCGTCAGTATATCTGGACGCAACCGCTGCAAATGCTGTGGCCGGGGCTGGCGCTGTTTGTCAGCGTGATGGCCTTTAATATGGTGGGCGATGCCCTGCGCGACCGCCTCGATCCACATCTGCAAACGGAGCATGCCCACTGATGCCTGCGCAACTTGAACTGCGAAATTTCACCCTTGAGGCGCAGCGTCCCCTCACCCATGACGTCTCACTCACCCTTCAACGCGGGCGCGTGCTGGCGCTGGTCGGCGGAAGCGGCAGCGGGAAATCGCTGACCTGTGCCGCCGCGCTCGGCGTATTGCCTGCGGGTGTGCGGCAAACGGCGGGCACGCTGCTGGCAGATGGTCAGCCCATCTCACCGCAGGCGCTGCGTGGGCTTAAGGTGGCGACCATTATGCAAAACCCGCGCAGTGCCTTTAACCCACTGCGGACCATGGCGGCGCACGCCAGGGAAACCTGCCGGGCGCTGGGCAAACCGGCGGATGACGCCACGCTTATCGCCGCCCTGGGCGACGTTGGGCTGGAGGCGCCGGAACGGGTACTGACGCTCTACCCGTTTGAGATGAGTGGCGGCATGTTGCAGCGCATGATGATCGCAATGGCGCTGCTCAGTGATGCGGCCTTTATTGTCGCCGATGAACCCACAACAGACCTCGACGCCGTGGCGCAGGCCAAAATTCTCGATCTGCTCGAACGTCTCTTACAAACCCGCCACTGCGGCATGTTGCTGGTTACCCATGATATGGGCGTAGTGGCGCGGCTCGCCGACGACGTGGCGGTGATGGAGGCAGGGCGTATTGTCGAGCAGGGCAGTGTCGATGTGCTGTTTCGCACCCCGCGACATCCGGTGACACGCAATCTGGTGGCGGCGCATCTGGCGCTGTACGGGATGGAACTTAACCAATGAATTTACTCACGATGTCTAACGTCACCCACCGCTATCACGCCCACCCGGTGCTGGAGAATATCTCCCTTTCGATCAACAGTGGGGAAAGCCTTGCGCTGTTAGGGCGTAGCGGGTGTGGCAAAAGCACGCTGGCACGCCTGCTGGTTGGGCTGGAAAGGCCCGTCAGCGGTGAAATCAGTTGGCAGGGAACCCCGCTGTCCCGCATGTCCGGGGCGATGAAAAAAGACTTCCGCCGGGATATTCAACTGGTCTTTCAGGACGCCATCAGCGCCGCCAACCCCCGCAAAACGGTGCGCGACATTCTTGCCGAACCGTTGCGCCATCTGTTCAGCTTAAGCAAAACGGAACAGCGCGCCCGCATCGAACAGTTGATGCGTGATGTGGAACTGGAAATCAGCCTGCTTGACCAGCGCCCACCGCAACTGAGCGGCGGGCAGTTACAGCGCGTCTGCCTGGCCCGCGCGCTGGCGACCCGCCCGACGCTGCTCATCCTTGATGAGGCCGTGTCCAGCCTGGACCTGGTCTTGCAGGCAGGTATCATTCGCCTGCTGAAAAAACTGCAACAGCACTCGGGCATCGCCTGCCTGTTTATCACCCACGATTTACGTCTGGTGGAGCGTTTTTGCCAGCGCGTGGTGGTGATGGAGAACGGCCATATCAGCGAAGATATTGCCGTCACCCACCCCTTACGCTTTACCTCTCTGGCCGGACAGGCGCTGCAACAGGCCGTCTTGCCCGCCTATCCCAAAACCCGAACGCCAGGAATACTGCCATGCAACGCGTAACCGTTACTCTTGATGATGACCTGCTTGCTACTCTCGACGAGCTGAGCCAGCGCCGTGGCTATCACAATCGCTCCGAAGCGCTGCGGGATATTTTACGCGACGCACTCACCCAGCAAGCGGCCTGCGAGCAGGACACACGGGGCTATGCGGTGCTGTCCTATGTGTATGAACATGAAAAGCGCGATCTGGCGAGCCGCATTGTCGCCACGCAGCACCACCATCATGACCTCTCCGTCGCCACGTTACATGTGCATATCAACCATGACGACTGCCTGGAGATCGCCGTCCTGAAAGGTAAAATGGGCGATGTGCAGCAATTTGCCGATAGTGTCATCGCCCAGCGCGGTGTACGCCATGGCCATCTTCAGTGCGTTACGGATGACACTACCCCGCCAGATCACGGGCATACGCACGGGTTGAAACATATTGTTCTGTAAGACGCAGCGCCTGCTCAATACGCGTGGGTTCGAGTGTGAACGGTAAATGTTCCAGAGCATCACGCGGGAAGGGAATACTGCGCGCCACCGCCTGGATGACCGCCAGGCGGATCTCTTTCAGCGGTGCCAGGGTTAGCGGCATCTCATACTGACGCAGCAGCGCCAGTAACACCGGATCAGGCTGGCTATTTTCATTTTCCAGAATGGATTGCACCAGCAGACTGAATCCCACACGTTCACCGTGTAGCCATTGACGCAAAGCCGGCTCCTGGGTAAGCCGGTTATGGATCGCATGCGCCACACCCGGCGTGGGGATTTCGCCGCGCACGCTGTTTGCCATACCGGCCACGGCAATATTGGCGTCAATAACGTTGATCAGCGCATCCGACACCACCTGAGCTTTATTATCGCGAATAGCCTGTTGACCGTGTTTTTCATAAATTTCGACGGCCAGACGCGCGTTTTGCACTTTTAATTGCAGCCCCAGATTATCGGGGTTTTTCTGCAAATAAGGGCGAAACTCGTACCATTTCGCCAGCGCATCGACGATGCCCGCCTTTAAATAACGCACATCGCTGCGGGCAATAACTTCGCTGTCCACCAGCACCAGGCGCGGCAGAGTGCGTAAAGCCTGGCTACTGATCTGCGCGCCTTCGTCCGTATAGAACACCGACAAAGGCGACCAGGCCGCACAGGTCGCTGCCAGCGTTGGAATGGTGATGGATTCGCCGCCCTCAAGGGTATCGGCGACGGCTTTGGCGGTATCCAGAACGCGCCCGCCGCCCACGCCGACAATAAACTGCACCCCCAGTTTTTTTGCCCGCTGCACATAGTGGGCAACGCTATCTTCGGTACAGTAACCGGTCATGATCTCCGTCTGCCAGCGGATACCGCTGGCGCGTAAGCTCTCTTCAAGCCCAGGGTTGACCTGCGCCCATGCCTTTACGCTGGTAATTATCAAAATATGCTGGGTAAGCGGCGCAATATATTTTCCTGCGTCATGACGAATACCAGACTGGTGAAACCAGGTCTGCGGAGTTTTTATCGCAAGCATTGGCATGTCCATGTGTGCGCGAATTATTTCGCTTTATCTCACCATGCTACAAAAATAAAAATTAAAAACAATAATCTCTATTTCTTCTATTTTCATATCGATAGAAGAATATTGGATAAGGCAATAAATACCTTGCCCCGCGATATATCCATCAATGAAGATACTTGCAGAAAATAGTGGTTCCCATTATTTCAATTTTCCCTTTCACCGACAGGCAAACGAAAAAAATGGCATCGCATCCTATCGATTTTGTAATTATTGGCAATAACTTCGCCACGCCGGAAATGCGTGCCGTCTGGTCGGAAGAAAATCGGCTTCATCAACAGGTGGCGGTCGAAGTTGCACTGGCTCAGGCCCAGGGCGAACTGGGGGTGATCCCGCAAGAGGCTGCCGAAGAAATCCTTCGCCGTGCTCAGCCAGAAAAACTGCTGCTAAGCGATATTGCCGCGCAGGCCGGATTGATGAAACACTCCTTTATGCCCACGCTGAGCGCATTGCAACAACAGTGCGGCCCGGCAGGGGAATATCTGCATTACGGTGCCACCACACAGGACATCGTCGACACCGCCACCATTTTGCAGTTGCGCCAGGCATTGACCATTATTCGTCGTGACACCCTGGGCGTTACCCGCGCGTTGCGCCAGTTGTCAGCGCGCCATCAGCACACCCTGATGGTTGGCCGCACGCATGGTATGCAGGCACTGCCGACCACCTTTGGTTTTAAAACCGCCGTCTGGCTGGATGAATTTTTGCGCCACCTGACACGCCTCGGTGAAATCACGCCACGCGTGCTCACCGGTAATATCAACGGCGCGATTGGCACCAATGCCGCGCTGGGCGCACAGGGCCCGGAAGTAGAGCGCAGAGCGCTGAGTCTGCTCGGGCTGAACAGTCCGACCATTGGCTGGCAGTCCGCCCGCGACAGGTTGAGCGAATTCGCGTCGGTAGCGGTGCTGATTAGCGGTTCACTGGGCAAAATCGGCAATGAACTTTATAACCTGATGCGCAGCGAAATTGGCGAAGTGGAAGAGCCGTTCAGCAAAGGTAAAATCGGCTCCACGACCATGCCGCATAAACGCAACCCGGCGGCCATCGAAGGGCTGGCAAGCCTGACGCCGCCGATTCGCAAAAGCGCGGCGCTAATCTACGAATCCATGCACGTTGAACATGAGCGCGACGCAATGAGCTGGCGCGCCGAGTGGCTGGCCCTGCCGGAAATCTGCCTCTATCTCTCCGCCCAGTTGCAAAATGCCCAGGGTATCCTGAGCGGGCTGACGGTGAATGAAGCGAAAATGCGTGCCAATCTGGATATTCAGGCCGGGCTGCTGCTGTCTGAAAAAGTGATGTTTGAGGCGGGCAAGACCCTCGGCAAGCAGACCGCTCATCATCTGGTCTACACCTGTGCCATGACGGCCTTTGAAACCGGACGTGACTTTAAGAGCGTGCTGGCGGAAACCCCGGCGTTTGCCAGTGCCTTCTCAAGCGCAGATCTGGATGCCTGGTTTGACCCTGCACGCTACCTCGGTAGCGCTGTGGAAAAGGTGTCAGATGTGCTGCGCGCCGCCGATGCTGCGCTGGAGCAGGCGTCGGTATGACCGAAAAATATCGTCAGCTCACCCTGGCCGATAGCGATGCCTATCTCGAACTCATGCTCGCCGCCTATGCCCCCTCGCTGGCGTTAGGTGTCCATTTCGATGCGGCCACCGCCACACCCGAGAAGGTCGAACGGCACCTGCGACAGCACGGCGTGTACGGCCTGTTTATTGAGGATGAACTGGCCGCGTCCGTCACCCTGCGATACCCGTGGGGGCCGCTCCCCGGTCCCTTTGGTTTGCCGCACATTGGCTGGTTCGGTGCGCACCCGCGCTTTCGTGGTCAACAGCGGGGACAGCAAATTTATGACTGGGTGGAAACCCATATCGTGCGCGACATGCTGCACGCCCCCGCGATTTCGCTAGGTACGGCTATCCACCATCCGTGGCTGATTGAGATGTATCAACACTGGGGCTTTACGCCGCAGCACAAAGCGGATCTGGGGAAAGGCCATATCACCCTGTTTATGAAAAAGATCCTTGATGAGGCAGCCCACACAAGCTGGCTCGCCCGCCAAACACCCTAATGAGTAAACCATGACAGATACCCATGATTTAGCCCTCTGGCTTACCGATTTTCGCCATGAACTGCACCGCTTCCCGGAACTCTCCAACGAAGAATTCGCCACTACCGCACGCCTGCGTAATGTGCTGGAGCAGTATCAGATTTCTATTCTGCCGCTGGATTTACCCACCGGCCTGGTGGTGGAGATCGGCGGGCAAAACCCCGGCCCCCTGGTGGTGCTGCGTGCAGACATTGACGCGCTGCCCATTGAGGAAAAATCCGGCGTTGCGTATCGCTCAGAAAACCCTGGCGTAATGCACGCCTGCGGCCACGATTTCCACTCCTCGGCAGCGCTGGGAGCCGCTATTTTGCTCAAAGCGCAGGAAGCCACGCTAAAAGGCCGGGTACGTATTCTGTTCCAGCCCGCCGAAGAGACGGGCCAGGGCGCACCGGCGGTGATTGCCACCGGCGCGCTGGACGAGGCCATTGCTATTTTTGGTATTCACAATGACCCGGCACTGCCGGTGGGGGTGATGGGCAGTAAAGCAGGCGCGCTGACCGCAGGCGTGGATCGCTTCCGTATTGATATCACCGGCACCGGCAGCCACGCCGCGCGGCCTCATGAAGGTAACGATCCTATCGTGATTGCCGGGCAGTTGATTGGCGCGCTGCAAACGCTCATCAGCCGTAACGTCGACTCCAGTGAAAACGCCGTGCTCTCTATTACTCAGGTACATAGCGGAAGCACCTGGAATGTTATTCCCGACAGTGCCTGGCTCGAAGGCACCGTACGTACTTTTAGCCAGAGCGTTAGGGAAAACATCGAACGCCGTTTTCATGACGTTACGCGCGGTCTCGCCACCACCTTTGACGCGCAAATCGCACTCGACTGGCAGCCAGGCCCACCGTCGGTCGTGAACAGCGAAAGCTGGGTCGATCTGGCGCTGGAAACCGGTGAACAGGCAGGCTTCGAAGTGCGCCGCATTCCCGCCAACCCCATTGGGGAAGACTTTGCCTTTTACCAGCAGCGTCTGCCTGGCGCGTTTATCATGATTGGTTCCGGCGGGCCGTTTGCACTGCACCATCCGCAGTTCCGTGTGGATGACGCCGCCCTGTTCCCGACCGCCGACTGGCTGGCACAACTGGCCATCGCCGCACTGACAAAGGCAACCGCATGAGCAACCTGACGGCGGAAGTCGCCCGGCTGGTTGCCACCCGACAACCCGACGAAGCTGCCCGTGAACAGGCGCGACAAGGCATGCTGGATTTTTTCGCCGTCGCTTTCCCGGTGGTCAATGGCACCCTGCCGGATGCCACGCGGGAGACGATACGCGCAATCTGGCCCGGCGATGACGCGCAGTCACGCGCATTGCGTCTGGGCTACTGTGGACATGCCCTCGATTTTGATGATTTTCACCCGGACTTTCGCGGACATCCTGGCACGGTGATTTTACCCACACTCCTCGCGCTCGGTACGCAGACGCCCCTGCATCTGCTGGATGCGTTTGTGGTGGGCGTCGAAATGGCGGGCAGATTAGGGCTGGCCGTCGGCGGCGGACATTATGTTCAGGGTTTTCACAACACCAGCACGCTGGGGGTTATTGCCGCAGCGGCGGCAGGTGCGAGGCTTGTCGGGGCGACGCAAGAACAAACCGCCGCGGCGCTGGCTATCGCCGCTACCCAGTCTGCCGGATTACGGGTGCAGTTTGGCTCGGATATCAAACCGCTGCATGCCGGTTTTGCCGCACGAGCGGCGGTCACTGCCGTGCAGCTTGCGCAGCACGACATCAAGGCATCCATTGCGGGCGCGCTGGAGAGTTTCCTCGCGGCTTACAGCCCCGCGACACAGCAGCCGCAAAAACTCACGCAAGACTGGGGTGCGCCGTGGCGCATTGTCACGCCGGGCCTGGAGTTCAAACCCTGGCCTACCTGCAGCGGGACGCACGGCGCGGCGCTGGCGGCGCTGCGGCTGCGCAAACAGTGGCTGGCAACCGGCAAAACATCCGACAACCTTATCGGGGCCATTGAACATATCGAGATAGCCTTTCCTCCTGGCGGCGATGTGGCAGCCTTTGTGCGTCAGCCTGTAACGGGAGTGGAAGCACGCTTTAGTCTCGAATATGTGATTGCCGAGTGCCTGCTGCACGGAGAGCTTGCGCTGACCCGCTTTGACGCCCGTCCTGTCGACCCGCTTACCGCAGAACTGGCTGCACGGGTGACCCGCACGCCAGATGCCAGCGCACCGCCGGATGCACAAAATCCGGGTGCGCGTTTTCACCGCCTGACGCTGCAACTGCTTAATGGCGAGCAGCTTATCAGCCAGGTGACGCGCCAGGGGCTACTGACTCAGGGAGTGGATTTAGAAGAGAAACTACGCCAGTGCCTGCCCGGGGCGGATGCGCCCACCCGCGCACGCTGGCAGCAGCAGACGCGCCTGCACACCCCGGAGGATCTTGAGGCTATTCGCGGGTTGCTGCTGGGATAAGCGGTGAAAACGCCTGAACCGGCCCGGCATCACCGGTAAAACGGGTAGCCTGAATAACGGTAATCTGCCCGCTACAGCCCTGCGCAAGGGCAGATGTACCAATATCCCGCGTTAAGACATTCGGGTTACCGTGGCGGCACAGTGGACGCTCCGCCTTTGGATCTACCGGGTCATACCAGGCCCCCGTTGGTAGCTGCACCACGCCGGGCTTAATGTTCACTGAAACGCTCACAACAGCCAGCAACGCCCCCCGCGCGTTATGCAACATCACCACATCCCCTTCGCTAATTTCCCGCGCCGCTGCGTCTTGCGGGTGCATCAAACAGACCTCTTTCCCCTGTCGTTTATGCTTTGCGCTGTACCGGCCATAGTCCAGTTGGCTGTGCAGACGGGTGGCGGGCTGGTTGGCGATGAGCCAGAGCGGATGCAGCGCATTCGGCTGCTCATCCGGCTCCCGCCACACCGGATGACCGGGGCAATCGGCATAGCCAAAACGGTCAATGACGGCAGAGAAGATCTGGATTTTCCCGTCCGGCGTGGGCAACGGATTTGCCTGCGGGTCGGCACGAAAACGGCGCATCAAACGCCCGCCGTCATCCACCTGGGGCAGGGTCAACACGCCCTGCTGCCAGAAGTGGTCAAAGTCGGGCACCGGGTGGTCTATCTCCGCCAGCTTTTGCTGCATCTGCTGGTAGAGATGTTGTAACCATTCGCGCACGCTGCGTCCTTCGGTAAACGCCTCTTCTTTGCCCAGGCGAGCAGCAATGTCGCGGAAAATAGCAAAATCATCCCGGGCCTCGCCGTGGGGTTTCGCCACCGGATGCATGGCAAAAAGATGGCGATCGGTAGGGGCGCCGCCCACATCTTCCCGCTCCAGCGTCATGGTGGCAGGCAGAATGAGATCCGCATGACGTGCGGTGGCTGTCAGGCTGTGTTCATGGACGATTAAGGTATCGAGACGGCAAAACGCCCGCCGCAGTCGCGCCAAATCCTGGTGATGGTGGAACGGATTGCCTCCCGCCCACCAGGCCAGCCTGATATGCGGATAGCGCCGTTCGACGCCATTAAACTGAAAGGGTTCGCCGGGATGAAGCAGCATGTCGGCAATCCGCGCCACCGGTATCAGCGCCTCGACGCCATTTTTCCCCTGAGGCAGCGACGGAAAAGAGACCCGGTTAAATGCCTTACCGTAATGCCCCAGCGCACCCAGCGCATAGGTATACCCGCCGCCAGGCAGCCCCGGTTGCCCCAATGCACAAGCCAGCACCAGCCCGAGCCATACCGGCTGTTCGCCATGCTGAGCGCGCTGTAAGGCATGGGCCACCGTGACCAGAACCCGCCTGCCGTGAAGCCGCTGCGCCAGGGTGATAATCTCGTCCGCCGGAATGCCACAAATTGCTTCGGCCCAGGCGGCATTGCGTACCGTGCCGTCCGCCTCCCCCTGAAAATAACGCACCAGCGTTGGCCAACCGGTGCAGTAACGGGCCAGGAAATCTTCATCCGTGAGCCCTTGCTGATAGAGGGTGTGGAGTAACGCCAGGATCAGCGCCGCATCTGTACCGGGCGTGATCGACAGCCATTCCCCGGCGGCCTCCTCCGGCAGATCGCTACGAAGCGGGCTGACGGAGATAAAACGCGCCCCACGACGGGCCGCCTGTTGCATATAACCGCGTTCGGTATGTTCACTCATCCCACCGCTGGCAACCTGGGCATTTTTCAGCGCCAGGCCGCCAAATGCGAGAACAATGTCGCTATGTTCGGCGATTTCCCGCCAGCTTACGCCGCGCCGGGAGATCTCATCCTGGGGCGCGACAATATGCGGCAAGATCACCGACGCTGCTGCCGAGCTGTAGGACCAGACCGAGCGCACATAGCCGCCAATCGTCGTATTGAGAAAGCGGTGAACCTGACTTTGCGCGTGATGAAAACGCCCGGCGCTCGACCAACCATAAGAGCCGCCAAACACGGCTTGTGGGCCATGAAGCTCCGCCACCCGCTGTAACTCATTTGCTGCCAGACCGAGCGCCTGCTCCCAGCTAATAGCGATGTACTCGTCCGCGCCGCGCCGCTCATCCGGGCCGGGCCCGTCTTCCAGCCAGCCACGGCGTACCATCGGCTGAGTGACGCGCGCCGGGTGGGTTAAAGCATCGGTGAAGTTTTCCAGTAACGGGCTGGGATCGGGGTCGGCGGCAAAGGGGGTGATTTTCAGCGCGTTTGCCACGCGCCGGGCGGTAAAAGCTCCCCAGTGGGAGCTGTGAGGCACCGGCGCAGACATTTACAAAACCGTTGAGAGGAAGTGGGTTACGCGGGCGTTGGCATTCTCTTCCAGCACTTTGCGCGCCGGGCCAGAGGCAATGACTTTACCGGACTCCATAAAGACAATGTTATCAGCAACTTCACGGGCAAAGCCGATCTCATGGGTGACAATCACCATGGTTATGCCTGAGTGAGCAAGCCCTTTGATGACCTGTAACACCTCGCCCACCAGTTCAGGATCCAGCGCGGAAGTGGGTTCATCAAACAGCATCACTTCCGGGTCCATCGCCAGCGCACGGGCAATAGCCACGCGCTGTTGCTGCCCGCCGGAAAGCTGCTGCGGCCAGTCATTTTCACGCCCGGAAAGCCCCACCTGCTGGAGCAACTGACGGGCTTTTGCTACCGCCACCGCACGCGGCTGCTTCTTCACCCGGATGGGCGCATCAATAATGTTCTGCAAAACGGTGCGATGCGGAAACAGATTAAACTGCTGGAACACCATGCCGATGCGGCTGCGTTGGGCAGCGATTTTGCTGTCGCCCACTTCATACAGCGCCTGGCCTTTTTGCACATAGCCTACCAGGTTGCCACCGATGCGAATGGTGCCCGCATCCAGCTTTTCCAGGTGGTTGATGCAGCGTAGCAGCGTGGATTTACCTGAGCCAGAAGGTCCAAGAATCACCGTGACGGACCCGGCGTCGACGTCCAGGTCAACGGCATCCACCACCGTCTGCCCACCAAAACGTTTGGTGATGTTACGTAATTCGATGGTCTCAGCCATTGCTAACGCCCCTTGCATTGAACAGAAAAACCGGCAGTTTGCGGGCGAACCAGACTTTCGCCGTCTCACGTTTTACCCCACGGGCAAAGTAACGTTCGACGTAGAACTGACCGACAGAGAGCACCGAGGTCAACAGCAGATACCATAGCGTTGCCACCAGCAGCAGCGGAATCACTTCATAGGTGCGCTGATAGATGATTTGCGCCGAGTAAAGTACGTCCTGTAGCGAGATAACCGACACCACCGCCGTGGTTTTCAGTTGCCCGATGACCTCATTGCCCGCAGGGGGCAGAATGGCGCGCATCGCCTGTGGCAGAACCGTATGACGGAAGATCTGGCTGCGGGTGTAACCCAGCGCACGCGCCGCTTCAAGCTGACCGTTGCCGACGCTCTGGATACCGGCACGAATAATTTCAGCCGCATAGGCAGACTGATGCATCACCAGGGCAATCACGGCAGCGCTAAAGGGGCTAATCAGCGCATTGGATGACGCACTAAAGAATTCGCCAATCCCTGGCAGGCTCAATGAGACGGTAGGATAAAGTGCGGCGATGTTGTACCAGAGAAACAGTTGTACCAGCATCGGCACGCCCCGGAAAAACCAGGTGTATCCCCAACTGACGGCCACCAGCACCGGATTGGAGGAAAGCCGCATCAGCGCCAGTACCGTTCCACCGGCGAAGCCCAACACCACCGAGATGGCGGTGAGCTGTAGGGTCATCAGCACGCCGCTGATAATGGAGTCTTCGGTAAAGCTCTCTGCCACCACATGCCACTCAAAACGCGGGTTATTAAAGATAGAGTGCAGCAACCCGGCCAACAGCAGTAAAACGACCAGCGCGCTGAACCAGCGCCCATAATAGCGCTTACCGATGATGCGCAGCGCGTCCTGAGAAGCGGGAGGGGTGGAGTGAGGCATTAGAAGATGTCCTGATTACGTTTCGACTCTTTCACTGCGCCAAAGCCAATCGACCAGTGATCCAAAATCTTCTGATAGGTCCCGTCTTTGATGAGCGAATTCAGTGCGGCCTGTACCGCTTCTTCCAGTTGCGAGTCTTTCGGGAAGGCGATGGAAACCGGCGCATCGTTGACGCTGATCTGCCCGCTCATGGTCAGCGGTTTGACGGTTTTAACCTGCCAGGTGAGCCCTTCATACGGACCGAAGAACATCGGCACGCGACCACTCACCACCGCCTGCACACCTGCCGGGCGGTCCGGGAAAACCGCGACCTTGATCGGCGGTTTGCCCTGCGATTCACACGCCTTGCTGGCTTCGTTCAAACGGTTAATCTGCGTGGTACCCGCCCCCGCGCCAATCTCTTTTCCACACACCTGCGTGAGCTCGGTGAACTCGGGAATACTGGCATCTTTACGGGAGATTACCCCCAGACGGGAAGCGTCGTAGTAGCTGACGAAATCGACCTGCTCGAGGCGTTTTTGCGTGGCGTTAATATTGGACAGCGCGACATCATAGCGACCGGATTTGAGGCCAGGGATAATATTGTCAAAGCCCCCGGTATCGTGCCACTGCACCTGTACACCCAGGCGCTCTGCCACTGCGCTCATAATATCGATTTCACGCCCGGCCAGCGTTTTATTATCTTCCTGATAAAAGGTGGTGGGCGGCGTATTCGGGTTTGTTCCGGCAACAATATACCCACGCTGCAAAATGTCAGCCGGGAGTTTGGCTTTTAATGTTTCATCTGCCGTAACAGTAAAATTATTTTTTGCCGGAACAGTTTGTTCAGCGGCAATAACCTGCTGCATGCCGACCAGGGCCAAAAATAGCGCTAAAATGCTCTGTTTTTTCATTTCGTTTTTCTGTCCCCAAAATTAACCCCGTACGGGGTGGCAAAATAAAATCAGAAGGCGTAAGACGGAATATATTTTGTGATTGTTATTCTGGTTGAGTGGGTAATGCGAGGGAACCAATAAAACCAGAAAAGCAATGCCAGGAATTGCATAAGCCAGCCACCACGCGGAGCCCGTGACGAAAACACCCACCCGCGAGCAGGCTGCTACGCTTAACGTTCTGTATGCATAAAGAGGAAGGAGCAGAGGATGAAAATTGATCTGAGTGAGAAAGTCGCACTGGTCACCGCCTCGACCGGTGGCATTGGTTTCGCCATAGCCACAGGGCTTGCCGAAAGCGGTGCGGAAGTGATCCTCAACGGACGTAGCGAGGCATCAGTGAATAAAGCGCTCCAGGCGCTGAATGAGCGTGTACCAGGCGCAAAAGTGCGTACCGCCATTGCCGACCTGAGTTCGGCAGAAGGGGTTGAAACCTTACTAAGCGCGGCAACGGATGCCGACATCCTGGTCAATAACGCCGGGATTTACGGGCCGCAGGATTTTTATGCCACCGACGATGCGACCTGGGAAAATTACTGGCAAACCAATGTGATGTCGGGCGTGCGTCTTTCCCGTGCGTTGCTGCCAGCGATGGTGAAAAAAGGTTGGGGCCGCGTGGTCTTTATCTCCTCGGAATCGGCGCGCAACATTCCTGCCGATATGATTCATTACGGCGTGACCAAAACGGCCCAGCTCTCGCTGGCGCGCGGGCTGGCGAAGTTTGTCGCCGGTAGTGGCGTGACGGTCAACAGCGTGTTACCCGGCCCGACACTTTCCGATGGCTTTGCCGCCATGATGCAGGACGAAGTGGCAAGAACTGGCAAATCACTGGAAACGCTGGCGAAAGAGTTTGTGATGGCTCACCGTCCCAGCTCCGTTATTCAGCGAGCAGCGACCGTTGAAGAAGTGGCGAACATGGTGGTCTACGTTTGCTCGACTCAGGCGTCGGCAACCTCAGGCGCGGCGTTGCGCGTTGACGGCGGCGTGGTGGATGACATTCTTTAACGCGTTTCTGGCAGGGCACGCGGTGTGTCCTGCCGGGAGAGTTTACGGCCATGCCGGATAGAAGCGGCTCATCAGGATCATCAGCATTGGCGTGGTCAGGGTAGAAAGCAGGGTGGAAATCAACATGCTGGTTGCCGTCGCCCCTTGCAGCACTTTGAATTTCTGCGCCATCAAATAGACGTTTATCCCCACCGCCATTGACCCCAGTAAAACCACCACCTGGCTCTCCTGCTGCGGCAGATGCAGTGCGTAAGCGAGCGCCCAAATCAGCGCAGGCATCAACACCAGTTTAATCAGGCAGATAGCCGCGCTTTCCCGCAGCCCCTGGCTGATGTTGTAATGCGAGAGGCTCATGCCCAGCGTGACCAGGGTTAACGGCGCGGCAATTTGCCCTAACATGCTGACGGGGCCATCAATAAATTGCGGCAAGGTATGGTGAGTTGCGCTCCAGGCAAAGCCAGAAAAAATGCCGATAATCAGCGGATTACGCAGCACGTTGACCAGCGTTTTGCCAATGCCTTTCCAGGAAAAACTGCCGCTCTGCGCCCACTCCACCGAGACAGTTACCAGCGTCCACAGAATCAGGCTGTTAAACACCAGTACCAGCGCGACCGAGGCGAGGCTGGCCTGCCCCAGCAGAATCACCGCGACCGGGATCCCGAGCATGACGTTATTGGAAAAAATACCCCCAAGGCCAAATACCGATGCCGAGATGGCATCAAGGCCAAACACGCTTTTTGCGACAATGCGCCCGACAATATAGATCAACAGGCAACTGCCGAAATAGGCGATCAGCAAGCGCATATCCACCGGCGGGCTTTGGTAGAACTTGCTCATGACCTTAAATAACATGCAGGGCAAGGCAATCGAAAAACAAAAGCGGTTAAATACCCCACTGGCGGCTTCCGGCCAGCCGGCAAAACGCCCAAGACAATAACCCAACGCAATTAAGGAAAATAAAGGCGCAGACAGGATCATCTGCTGCGTAAGCTGCCCCAGAAAATTCGTCGTTTCCATCCGTTACCCTGCCCGTATCACCGTAAAAATGAATGATTTTTTATGTTTTTTGGCAGTATAGGGGTTTTGCCATGAAGAGTCAGTCTGGCTGAAACGGTGTTAGTGCCTTATTACAACATTTACGCTTTCTAATGCGGCATTTGCACATCATCGTGCGCAGAACCTTGCCAGCGCGTTTTCAATCCTGCCGGAGTGGTGATTTAATATTTTCCACCTCATAGAGTACGGCCATAATTTTCGCCGATAACGCATAAAACTGTTTACCCTTTTCGGTTAATATCACCGATCGAATACTTCTTCCGCGTTGAATAAGCGTAAAACCAATATTATTTTCCAGCATTTGCAAACGTTCAGATAAACAGACCTGGCTAATACCTAAAAAAACGGCGGCGGCGGGTATGTTTCCAGTACGCACCACAGAAAGAAATGTATTCATTAATTCGAGAGTCATGATTTATTGCCATTACTGTTTACTCAATGAGCGAACCTGTTAGCCAGTATAATTATCACGCAAAGCTTCCTTGTCAATAAAATTAGCGCATAAAAGACGTCATAAAAAATAGTGTGATAACGCCGCGATCTGACATTTAAAAATGAAATTCATGCATTTCAAAATGAAATAGATGTGTTTTCCACTGGCTTTAAATATGTGATTAGCATCACCAATAAGAATATCACACAAAAATAACAAAAAATAAAAAATACTTAAATATCATATTTTTAAAAATAATTCAACTCATCAGGCACGCCCCTGGCACGCCATCTGCAATTATCAGTGCCAAACAACAATGGAGAGCGTCAGATGACTTATAAAATTTTACTTCCACAAGAAATCATGCAGGAAGGGAGAGAATATCTTGAGAGCCGGGGTTATGAACTTATTACAGGTTCCGGGATGGAAGAAGAAGATATCATCCGTGATATTCCGGAGTGCGACGGTATTATTGTTCGCCTTTCAAAAATGTCCGATCGCGTATTTGAAGCCGCAAAAAAACTGAAAGTTGTTGCTCGCCATGGTGCCGGTTATGACACAGTCGATCTGGAGTCGGCCAAACGCCACGGTGTGACCGTATTAAACGCGCCGATTGCTAACAGTATGTCTGTTGCCGAGCTGGCCATTTTTTACATGCTGCATTGTTCACGTAATTTCAAGCTGGTCGAAGAGAAAATGCTTGAGGATTACTACTGGGCAAAACTGCGCACGCCAAAAGTAGAGCTGGACGGTAAAACCGTAGGCCTGGTCGGCGTGGGCAACATCGGTTCCCGTGTCGCCATCAAAGCCCTGCATGGCTTCAACATGAAAGTCATTGCGTATGACCCGTACAAAACGCAGGACCAGGTGCCGGAAGGCGTTGAGTTAACCAGCGACTTTGAGCGAATTTTCAAAGAGAGCGATTTTGTCTCCCTGCACTGCCCTACCACGGCGGAAACCACCGATTTTGTTGGCGAAAAGCAGTTCTCGCTGATGAAACCGACCGCGTATTTCATTAATACCGCACGCGGCAAACTGGTCGATGAAAAAGCGCTATACCACGCACTTTCAACGCACACCATCGCCGGTGCGGGTGTCGATGTCCTGAAAAAAGAGCCGTTCGACCCCGCCGATCCAATTTTCACCCTCAGCAATATCGTTATTGGTCCGCATATCGGCGCGGCCACAAAAGAAGCGACTGACCGCGCCTCTTTGCACTCCGCTATTGGTATCGATGAAGTGTTATCAGGTAAAAAACCGTCCTGGCCGGTGCCGGGTTTTTAAGGAGAAAATCATGTCTATTGGTAATCGCATTTTCACCAAGCGTCCGGCATTCGACGTTGAGTTATTAAAACATTACGAGAAACTGCCCGCCGCGAATATCGCCGACACCATGAACCGTATTGCGGTCCTCGGCAACGGCATTAAACGTATTTCATCACCGAAGAAGCCGGTCATGGCGGGCTATGCCATTACGGTGAAAGCGCGCGCTGGCGACAACCTGATGCTGCACGCCGCGCTGGATATGGCAACGGAAAATGATGTCATCGTGGTCTCTAACGAAGGCGATCGCTCCCGTGCGTTGATGGGCGAAATCATGGTGGCTTATGCCCATTACACCAAAAAAATCGCCGGTATCGTGCTTGATGGTCCGATCCGCGATATCGATGCCCTGTCCGTACTGGACTTCCCTCTCTTCGCCACCGGTTCGAACCCGGCGGGCCCGTTTAAAGAAGGGCCGGGTGAGGTGAACACACCCATCGCCGTAGGCGGCGTGGCGGTCTGTCCGGGCGATTTAATTGTGGGTGATGCTGACGGCGTGATCGTCATACCGCTGAACGATGCAGCAGCCCTGCTCGACAAAGCCACCGACTACGCCAAATTTGATGCGGGCAAAGTGGAAGCGGCGAAGAACGGCACCGCCAACCGCGCATGGGTAAGAAAATCATTAGACGAAAAAGGCGTTGAGTTTATTGACGACGTCTACCGCTAATTCGTGCAAATAATGAAATGCTGCACGTCGTGTGACGGCGTGCGGCTATTAAATACAGGTAATGTAAAATGCTTTATCTTAAACTCTTACCCATTATCTTTTTTCCCATTCTGTTTTGGGTTATTCCTCACCCGGAAGGCGTTTCTGCCCAGACCTGGGAAATGGTCGGTATCTATCTGGCGATGCTGTGCGGGCTGGTCCTGCGCCCGTTTACCGACGCTGTCATCATGCTCATCATCCTCGGTTTCGCCTCGCTGGTGATTGAACCAGGCCCGCTGTTCGCCGGATTCGGTAGCCCGATGGTGTGGTTTATCATCAGCGCTTTTATTATCTGTAAGGCCTTCGTGATCACGGGGTTAGGCAAACGTATCGCCTACCTGCTGCTGCAGCGCTATGGCAAAAATACCCTGACGCTGGGCTGCCTGATGATGGTGACAGACACCGTGCTCGCTCCGGCAACCGGCTCGAACATGTCGCGTTCCGGCGGCATCACTTACCCCATTTTCCGTAATATCGCCGAAGCGCTGGGTTCAAAGCCGGATGATGGCAGCCGCAAGATTGGTGCCTATCTCACGATCCTGATGTATGTGGTGTCGATGGGTACCTCCAGCCTGTTTCTGACCGGGATGGCGACCAACTCCATTACCGTCTCGCTTGCAAACGAGATAATGCACGTCAATCTCAAGTGGATGGTGTGGTTCAAAGCCGCCATCGTACCGGCGGGCATTGTGCTATTAGCCGCGCCCTGGATCCTCTATAAGCTCTATGCGCCTGAGCTGAAAACCATTACCAACGTTAACGAAATCGCGACCAAAGGGTTGCAGGAGCTCGGCCCGGTCAAGCGCGAAGAGAAGCTACTGATCGTCTTCTTTTTGCTGGGCATTATCGGCTGGATGACCGGCTCCCTTACCGGGATTGAGTTTATTCCAGTCGGTCTCGCCTTCCTTGCCTGCCTGTTGCTGTTCGGCGTATTGAGCTGGAACGATGTGGTCAGCGAAAAATCGGCCTGGCAGACCTTCGTCTGGTACGGCGCGTTTTACGGGTGTGCGGTCGCGCTCTCCAAAGGAGGTTTCTACGTCTACCTGGTGGATGTGATCAAAAACTACCTCGACCTGTCGCAACTGAGTGAAATAAGTGCCCTGGGTGTGCTGGTGTTTATCAGCCTCGCGGTGCGTTACTTCTTCGTGTCGAACAGCGCCTTCGTTGTGTCGTTCTATCCGGTGCTCTTTACCCTTGGGATGACCACTCAGGCACATCCGATGTATGTCGCGCTGTCCCTGGCCTTCTCTGCGGGTTACGGGGCGCTGCTCACCCACTACGGCAACGGTGCGGGGGTGTTTACCTTCTCCAGCGGCTATGTTCCGCAAAAAACCTTCTGGCTACTCGGCACCATTATGGTGCTGGTTAACGTCCTGGTCTTCTTCCTGATTGGTATTCCTTACTGGAAAATGATCGGTATCTGATTAAGGAGCACGCGAAATGAAATTGGATATTCTGATTAAAAATGGTCTGGTGGCTGACCTGGATAGCGGCAGTTACATCAACCAGAACATCGGTATTGTCGGCAATCGTATTGTGGATGTGCATACCGCCGACAGCCAGGCGGAAACCGTCATCGATGCGGCAGGCTGTATTGTTCTTCCCGGGCTGATTGATTTCCATGCCCACGTTTTTCACGGCGGCACCGCCATCAGCGTTAACCCGGATGTGCTCTGCCTGCCCAACGGCGTGACCAGTGTGGTAGACGCCGGGAGTAGCGGCTGGGTTAATTATAAACTGTTTCGCAACAGCGTCATTCATACGGCGCAGACGCGCATCAAAAGCTACCTGAACGTGGTGAATGTAGGGCTCTCCACGCTGGGTGGTGGGCCGACGGGGTATCTGGAAAATACCAACCCGGCGAACTACAACGTAGAGAAAATCAGCCAGACGCTGAATGAGAACCGCGACAACATTCTTGGATTAAAACTGCGTTACAGCCAGGATATCGCGACCGGGCGCAATTTTAGTAGCGATCCATTTTATGCCGCCGTAGCGCTGGCACGAGAGCTTAAAACGACCCTCTGTGTCCATGTGACCGACTCCCGGTTGCCCGCCGATGAGCTGATCGGCCATTTCCGGACCGATGATATTTATGCCCACTGTTTCCACGGCACGGGTAATGCCATCCTCAAGGAAAGCGGAGAGGTGTTCCCTGCCATCAAGGAAGCCAAAGCACGCGGCGTGATTTTCGACTGTTCTAACGGCGTGGCCCATTTTGACTTCACGGTAGCCCGCAACGCCATGGAACAGGGCTTTAACCCGGATATCATTAGTACCGACCTGACGCTACGTAATAGCCTGCGCACGGACAAGGTATTCAGCCTGCTATTTATTATGTCGAAATATCTCAACATGGGAATGTCGTTCTTCGATGTGGTTCGCGCGGTGACCCGCACCCCCGCACGCCTGATGAAAATGGAAGGGCAGATCGGCACGCTTGCGCCGGGGGCCTTTGCCGATATCGCCATCGTGAAATTGCGTAAAGAAAAGATCGTATTTGAAGATACCAAAGGCACACAACTGGAAGGTGACCGTTATATCGATAACTGCGCCACCATCAGTAATGGGCAAATAGTCTATCGCCGACAGCGTTTTTAAAAGAGAAGGCAGTGTGTCTGTCTTTTGCCTGCGCACCGCAAATGCGCAGGCTTTTTTCGTTTTGCCAGGCAGCGCTTTGTGGCGTGAAGAGCGTGAGGATATGATGACTCCCGCATAAATCGATCACTCTGGATAACCCATGAAAAATAACGAAATTGCGATTTTCTCGGTGTCAAAAACTATCACCCAGCGCATATCCAACGTGCTTATCGAAAGAAAGATCGACATCCCCGTTTACGAGTTTCACTATTTTGACGTGGTGGAAAAAGCGCAGCAGCTTGTTGCGGGTGGCACCAAAATCATCATTAGCCGGGGCGGTACGGCAGCGCTATTACGCAACAGTCTTTCTATTCCGGTTATCGAAATCACCCACGAGCTGCACGGTATTTATCGCATTCTGCAGGAGGCGCGGAAAAAATCGCAGAAGATTGCCGCCGTAGGCTTTCCGCAGTTCTGTAATGTGCTGCGTCGTTATCAAAATATGACGAACGAAGACTTCAAAATCTGTCAGGTTTACAACCACTATGATATCGAGAACGTCGTAAAAAACCTGGCGGATAACGATTACCAGTTGGTGATTGGCGGCCTGACCGTCGCAGAGATGGCGAAGAAGTATGATTTGAATGTCATCATGGGCGATACCGATAATATTTCTATTGAACAGGCGCTGGATGTCGCTGAAAGCCTGTTGAAGTACATTAACAATGAAAACATGAAGTTAACTATGTCCTGGTCTGCGCTGAATCAGTCGCACGAGGGCATTATGTGTCTGGACCAGTCAGGGGAAATTATCCATATCAATGCCCGTGGCTTTGCGTTATTCCAGTGCAATATTGGGGATAAAATCTTTAAAAAAGAGGCCTTCAAAAGCATTTATGGCAGCATCATCAATGAAATAGATATCAAAGAGCATGCTATCGAGATTGACGGCGAGACGGTCAATATTGCGGTGAAGCACTTTTCCAATAAGCACGGCTTTTATACCGTCATTACCGGTAGCAGACTGGAACATAGCGGCTGGTCCTCTTCCCGCACCAGCAAAAAGAGTGACCACAAAGGCTTTACCACAACGTATTCATTTGCCGACATTATCGGGCAATCTCCGGTGATGGAAGCCGCGATAGCCCGGGCCAAAATCTACGCCGCTCACGATCTTCCCATTAATATTCTGGGAGATACCGGCACCGGTAAGGAGCTGTTTGCCCAGAGTATTCATCACGCCAGTCCACGTAGCGCTGAACCCTTTATTGCCATTAACTGTGCCGCCATTCCTGAAAGTCTGTTAGAGAGCGAGCTGTTTGGCTATGCCGATGGCGCCTTCACCAATGCGCGTAGGGGCGGCAAGCCGGGTATTTTCGAGATGGCGATGAATGGCACTGTCTTTATTGACGAAATCAGCGAAGCGCCGCTCCCGGTGCAAATCAAGTTACTGCGCATTTTGCAGGAAAAGCGGTTCAGTCGGGTTGGCGGCGACTCCCTCATCAGCGCCAGGTTCCGCTTAATTACCGCCAGTAATAAAGAGTTGGGCGCACAGGTGGCGGCCGGTGAGTTTCGCCAGGACCTCTGGTATCGCATTAATGTCCTTACGCTACAGTTGCCTGCACTCAGAGAGCGAACCGGCGATGTGATGCTGATTATTGAAGACCTGCTGGCAAAACATAACAAAGCACTGAGCTTTACTGATGAAGCGGTGGATTTTCTCAACAGCTACGCGTGGCCTGGCAATATCCGGGAGTTACAGGCGGTGATTTTACGGTTGATTGTATTGTTTGATATGCACGTTGTGGATGTCGATGCACTGCAGTCGCTGTGCCATATGTCAGTGTCTGTTGATGACGAAGATATCGTCCCGCAGCCCGGCGACGTGGATTTGCTGAAAAAGCAGGAGCAGAAGCTGATTGGTGCGGTGATGAAACGTACCGGCGGCGATAAATCACAAGCCGCGGTGATGTTGGGGATAAGCCCGACAACGCTGTGGCGTAAGATGAAGGAATATGGAGTGGAAGGGGTTTGACGTACCCCATACCGGAAGCAATTCCCGGATGGCGGCGCAAGCGCCTTATCCGGGCTACGACCGGTTTTCTCCCTCTCCTCCGGGGCTGAGGAATCCCCACAAAAATGCGAGCACGATCGGTCCCCTCTCCTCTTTGGGGAGAGGGTTAGGGTGAGGGGGGAAAATGCGGCTCAGATGGTCATTCCGTTCACCTTATGTTCCTTGCTTTTCTGTCGCGACAGAACCCGTGAACGTGCCAGGGTGGCTCACCGCCACCACCCTGGCGACCCGGGCTCCCGGCCAGGAAAATCGCCGCTGGCGCGGTCCATGATGCTTATGTCGTCTGACTTTCGGGTCGGGGACCAGCCTGCGTCCTTGCAGGCTATCCCCTCCGCCCGCTTCCCTGCGGGCGGCCCCGGTCAGCCGCCAACGCCTCATCGATTTTCAGCCGGACCCTGTCATCGCTGTCACTGTTTTATTCTTATTAAGCGGCGTTGTCGCTGTAAAAGGTAAGATTACTGGGGATTCCTCAGCCCCCGGGGAGAGGGTTGGGGTGAGGGGAATATGCGGCTCAGGTGGAGGGTTCCGTTCCCCTTTACAATCCCCGCGGCGTCACAAAGATGTCGCTATGGTTATCATGCGGGAAAACGAATCAGCCATGGCTAAAAAAATTGAAGACGTTCACAGTCTCTACGATTGGTAGCCCCGGTTAGCGCAGCGCCACCGGGGACAAAATCATAGCCCACTCTTTACGAATAGCTCTCCCGCGCATCCGAGAAAAACGCCAGCGTCTCCTCAAGACTCTTCGCCTGCTCCTCCAGCGACATGGCCGCCGCAGAGATCTGCTGCACCAGAGACGCATTCTGCTGGGTGGCGCTATCCATCTGATTGACCGCCTCGCTCACCTGACTCACGCCTTTCGTTTGCTCATCCAGCGCCTGCACAATCTCGGCAATCACCTGATGCACACTGGAAACCGAGGTAATGATTTGCTTCATCATCGCCCCCGTCTCATTCACCAGCGTAACCCCTTTACTGACGCGCCCGGACGACTCCTCAATCAGTGCGGAAATCTCTTTGGCCGCACTGGCGCTGCGCTGTGCAAGGCTGCGTACTTCACCGGCTACCACCGCGAAGCCTCTGCCCTGCTCACCGGCGCGGGCCGCTTCAACCGCCGCGTTCAATGCCAGAATATTGGTCTGAAAAGCGATGCTGTCGATGATGCTGTTAATATCACCAATCTTGCCGGCGCTCTCATCAATCTTGCCGATGATATCCACCACTTGTGCCACCAGCGATTCCCCCTGCCCGGCAATTTGCGCCGCGTTCTGCGTCAGTGATGTTGCCTTGTGCGCATTCTCCGCGTTGTTTTTGACGGTCACGGAAATCTGCTCCATGCTCGCCGCCGTCTGCACAATCGCCGCCGCCTGCTCTTCGGTCCGCGAAGCTAAATCGAGGTTGCCTGCCGCGATTTCACTGCTTCCCGTCCGCACGGAATGGCTGGCATCGCTGATGCTGCCCACAATACGCCGGAGCTGGGCTTGCATGGTGTGCAGGGCATAAAAGATGCTGCTGCTATCGCCGTTACGTACCGCAATCTGATGACTCAAATCCCCTTGCGCCACGGACAGCGCAATCTCTGAGGCTTCCGTCGGCTCGCCGCCTACCGGGCGCGCAACCTTGCGGGTAAACACCATCGCTACCACCACGCTGACAATGATAATACTCAGGATCATCAGCAAGATGGCGTTACGCAGGTAGTGCCACGCTTCGGCCATGACGACGCTGACTGGCGTCACAATCGCCAGCTTCCATGGCGTCTGACTGTTACCAATGTCGATGGTGCGCCAGGTCACAAACGCCGGTTCTTTTAGCAGGGCATCGTCGGTGCGCACCACCGCTTCCGCGCCGATTGTCCCCGTCCAGGGTTTACCCGTTGCCGCCTTATCAGGGCTGGAAACCACTTTGTTATCCGCCGAGAGCAACAGCGCGTAACCCGTCCCCTCCCATGGCTTGATGGCGCCAATCATTTTTTGCAGCGTTTCCAGCGAGAAATCCGAAGTCACAGAGCCCTGAAACTTACCGTCGCGGATAATCGGCGCCGCGATGGAGGTCAGCATCACATCCACACCGTTATAGGGGTAGATATACGGCTCGATAATCACCTCTTTCTGGCGCTGACGCGGCAAAAGGTAGTAGTCGCCGCTGCCCGGTGTTTCATAATCCACCAGGTTGTGTAGCGCCGGGTTACCACTGTTATCCCGGTCAACATAGCGGGCGTAGCGGCCAGCCGGATCCTGATCCGCTTTTCCCGCAAACTCCGCGTCTTTGCCGTCAAACGTATTGGCTTCAAAGGCCAGTGACATCGACAAAAAATCAGGGTGCTGATGCAGATAATCGGCCAATAACTGGTCCAGGCCACGCCGTTCTGTCAGACCGGCCTGATGTAATGCCCAGGCACTGTTGCCTAAATCGCGCGCGGCGTTCAGCGCAGAGTCGAGCTGTTGCTGAACACGTAATGATTCAGTGAGCGCAATTTGCTGGAGATGCCTTTTGGCGACCGCTTCTTGCTGGCCCATAGATTGCCAGAGCAACAGGCCAATGGTGACCAGGAACCCGGTGGTGATGGTGACAAAAATAGACGCCAGCATGAGTGTTCTGGCTGTGAGTTTTTTACGTGTGCTCATGTTTCCCCGCTCGGGCAATCGCCCTGTGGCAAATAACCCAATTAACTCATGCTTCATATATCGGTAAAGCCTGCTTAACACTTCACAGAAATTTGCATGAAATTTTTTTTACCCGGAAGGAGGTTCATTGAGCGTGCTGAGGAAATCAGAGGGTCTTTCCCTGATAGATTTGATAACCCAAATCGACAGTGTTGTGGTTGAGCGCGTCATTTTTTAGCTTATTCAATAACATCTGTGCTGCCATTCTGCCGATATCGAAGCGCGGCGTGATCACGCTTGCCAGGCTTGGGATCATCTGTTTCCCCATTTCCAGGCCATGAAAACCGGCGATGGAAATGCGCTCCGGGACGGCAAGGTCGTGCTCGCGGCAGTAAAACAGCGCGCCCATCGCAATATCGTCATTCGTGCAAAAAACGCCATCCAGATCCGGGTGGGTTTTAAAGGCTTCGGCCATAAGCTGCGACCCAAGGTAGATAGACGAGCTCGCGCGGGGGTTGATACGGTAAGCCTCCAGTTGATGCTGATTCATGGCATCGCAATAACCGCAAAAGCGCTGCTCATCACGCATATCGTCTTTCGAACCCAGATAGATAATTTTACGCCGCTGACGCTTAGCCAGCATGGTGCTCACCATGTCAAAGGCGGCCTGACGATTATCAAACCCCACTTCCATATCCATTTTGGCGCCCTGCACATCCATCAGTTCAACAATCGGGATTTTGGCGGAGCGCAGAAACTTAACGGTACGAACGGTATGGTGCTTTTCGGAAAGAATAATGCCGTCGATATTGTAGGAGAGCAGATTGATCACCGACTCCTCTTCGGACTCTTTGTTGTAATTATAATTAGCGATAAGTGTCTGATAATTATGGTCGGATGTCACAGACTCAATGCCCGCGAGAATGTCAGCAAACAACTGATTCTGGAACGAGGGGATCAGCACACCCAGTGTATAGCTTTGCGCATTGAGCAACATGCCGGGCGCACGATTGGGTATGTAGTTGATCTCTTCCATGATCATCGCGATGCGCTCGCCGGTGGCCCTGGATACGGTTTTAGGCGAGCGGATATACCGGCTGACGGTCATTTTGGTGACCCCCGCCAGCGTGGCGATATCCTGAAGTGAAATTCTGTGATTTCTCATCGTCTCTCCCTCCCCAGGGGAAGCGGTTTATCCACTTCCCCCGGGAATACCGTCATTGCGAAAAATGAAGTTAATGCAGGATGGCGTTAAGCGTCAGCACACCCAGTAAACCCATAAACGAAATTAGCGTTTCCATTACTGTCCATGTACGCAGTGTCTCACCAACGCTGAGATTAAAGTAGCCTTTGAACAGCCAGAATCCAGGATCGTTGACGTGTGACGCAATTACGCTACCCGCACCGGTAGCCAGCACCATCAGCGCCGGATCGGCATGGGTGACATTAATTATCGGCAGCACAACGCCAGCGGTCGTGATGGCCGCCACGGTGGCAGAGCCCAGCGCGATACGCAGCACGGCGGCAACGGTCCAGCACATCAGCAGCGGCGAGAGAGTTGTGCCCGTCATCAATTGTGAGATGTATTTGCCTACTCCGCTATCAACCAGAACCTGTTTGAACGCCCCACCGCCCGCAATAATGAAGACAATCATTGCGATAGCACCGATGGAGGCGCCGACCATTTCCATCACTTTTTCGAGATTACGACCATTGCGCAACCCGAGAGTGAAAATAGCGATCACGATGGCGATGAACAGGGCCACCGCCGGGTTACCGACAAACTCAAAGAAGAGACGCGCGCTATTGCCTTTTGGCAGGGTAATTTCACAAACCGCGGCAATTGCCATCAGGATCACGGGCATTACCGCCGCGAAAATACTGTTCCAGAAGCCCGGCATTTCATGATCGGCAAAGATATGCGGGTTGAATAACCCCTCCGGCGGCGCTTTTTCAAAACGCGTCAGCAGTTTCGAAAACAGCGGCCCGGCGACAATAACTGTCGGAATAGTAATGATCATGCCATACAGCAGGGTTGTCCCCAGATTGGCTTCAAAAATGGTGGCGATAGCGGTCGGCCCCGGATGCGGCGGCAGAAAACAGTGGGTTACGGACAGCGCGGTCACCATCGGTACACCGACATAGAGCAGCGGCAGACCAGACGACGCCACCACGGTAAACACCAGCGGCAACAGCAGGACAAAGCCCACTTCGAAAAACATCGCCAGCCCCACGACCAGACCGGTAATCACCAGCGCCCATTGCACCCGCTCTTTACCGAATGTCGCAATCAGCGTCGTGGCGATACGCTGAGCGGCACCGGTGTCAGAAATTAGCTTCCCCAGCATGGCGCCAAAACCAAGAATCATCGCCAGGCCGCCTAACGTTCCGCCAATTCCCCCCTGAATGGAGTGCAGCACGGCCTGCGCATCCATACCTTCGGCAAATCCCACAACGGCGGCAACCAGCACCAGGGCGATAAACCCATTAACTTTAAAACCAATCATTAAGACCAGCAGCAGCGCTACGCCTGCCGCGATAATCAGTAATGGCATAATCTTGTCTCTTGTTATGTGCCGAACCAGCAGCGCCGCAGCGCTGCATCTTAGTACTAACGAGTCACACAGCGACCAGCATGCCGCCGTCAACGAACAGAAGATGACCGTTAACAAAATCAGAGGCTTTAGAGGAGAGGAACACCGCAGCGCCAATCAGCTCTTCCGGGTTACCCCAACGCGCCGCAGGCGTACGTTTGCAGAGCCAGCCGGTGAAGGCTTCGTCTTCGACCAGCGCTTTGGTCATCTCGGTTTTGAAATAACCCGGAGCAATACCATTCACCTGAATGTTGTGTCGTGCCAGCTCAACGCACATGCCACGGGTCAGCATTTTTACCGCGCCTTTGGAAGCGGCATACGGCGTGATGGTGTCGCGTCCCAGTTCACTCTGCATGGAACAGATGTTGATCACTTTCCCGGCCTGACGCTCAACCATGCGACGGGTTACCGCTTGCGATACCAGGAAAACCGCCGTCTGGTTAACCGCGATCACGTCATTCCACTCTTGTTCCGGGAAGTCATTAAACGGGTGGCGGCGCTGGATACCGGCATTATTGACCAGAACATCAATCGGCCCGGTTTGTTCTTCGATACGTGCAATAGCGGCATCGATTTCTGCTTTTTTTGTCACGTTAAACGGAGCGGCCACAGCGCGGATATCCGCTGCGCGCAGTTTTTCAACAGCGGCATCAGCCCGCTCCTGATTAATATCGTTAACGATGATTTGTGCGCCGTATTTCCCAAGGCCGGTTGCTAATAAGTAGCCAATACCCTGTGCGGAACCGGTAATCAGGACATTCTTGCCCGCCAGTGAAAAAAGGTCGTTCATGGTCTTATTCCTTATCACGATGCATTAAAAAACGAGTTGAACTTTGGCGGCCTGGGTTTTATCGCCCGCGAATTTCAGCGCCTGCTCCAGCTCGGTGAAGGGGTATTCGCCGCTTAATAACGGCAGGGGATCCACCACGCCATTCGCCAGCCAGGAGACAGCGGTATTGAATTCAGTGGTGAAACGGAAGGAGCCTTTCAGGGCAATCTCTTTGGCGATGAGCATCATCATCGGGAAATCCGCTACCGCTCCGCCCATCCCTACCTGAACCATCGCCCCTCTGGCGCGCGTCACTTCCAGGCAAGTGGTAATGGATGTCGGATTCCCCGACACTTCGAAGCTGACATCGAAGTAACCTTTTTCCGCTTTCCACGGCGTCAGATCAGCGCTACGCGGATCGAGGAGCGTGTCGGCCCCCATTTTTTGCGCCAGTTCCAGCGAGCGAGGGCTGATATCCGCGCAGACGATTTCTGCCGCGCCCAGCGTTTTCACCGCGCTGACAATCAGGCAGCCAATCGGACCTACGCCTGAGATAAAGACACGTTTGCCTTGTAAGTCACCGGCCTGATGAGCAGCGTGAATAGCAACCGCCAGCGGTTCGGCAAAGGCCATGATTTTGGCATCGGCATTACTGGAGAAAGGAACGCATTGCGCGGTATCCACCACTTTAAAGCGGGTAAAACCACCGTCAACATGCGGGAAATACATGGCGCTGCCAAAGAAGCGCATTTCCGTACACTGATTTTCTTCTTTCGCCAGGCAATATTTACAATGACCACAAGGTTTTGATGGATTTACCGCAACAGTCTGTCCTTCTTGTAATTTTTCTGAATCTGAATGAACAATTTTGCCAATAACTTCATGGCCTAACACCATCGGTGCTTTAACAGCAAAATTACCGACCTTGCCTTCCTGATAATAATGTAAATCGGATCCACAAATCCCCCCTCGGGTTATTTGTACCAATGTACCTTTATTATTCCATTCAATTTCCTGGTCGGTAACGTCAACAGTTTGCTTTCCCGCTACAACGCAGGATTGAGTTTTAATCTTCATGTTTCCTCTCTGGTCAGGACGTGGCCTGGTGGGCATTTAAACGGTTTTCCCTGACCTGAATTGTGACGGATGTCACGCTCAAAAATTGTTACACTGCAATGTTACGCATAACGTGACGCGCTTTATAATTCTGCTTTTCATGTGCAGAAAAACATAAACGCATCGCTATTTGCACGGTAATATCCGCGTCATCAAAATGAGACAGGAGTAATTAAATGCGCGGTGAGAGTTATATTTTAATGGGGGTATCGGGAAGCGGAAAAACACTGATTGGAGCCAAAGCCGCCGCCGTACTTGGTGCGAAATTTATTGATGGGGACGACCTCCATCCGGCAAAGAATATCGATAAAATGTCAGCCAGCATTCCCTTAACCGATGAAGACAGATTGCCATGGCTGGAACGATTAAATGACGCGTCTTATAGTCTGTATAAAAAGAATGAAACCGGTTTAATTGTTTGTTCGGCATTAAAAAAACGCTACCGCGATATTCTGCGCAAAGGCAGTCCAAATGTGCATTTTCTGTGGCTGGACGGCGATTATGAAACCATTCTGGCGAGGATGGCGAAACGGCAGGGACACTTTATGCCGGTTGAATTACTGAAAAGTCAGTTCGCCGCGCTGGAACGCCCGGAACGGCAAGAAGATGACGTTATGCGCATAGACATCAACCATGAGGTCGATAATGTGGTTGAGCAGTGCGTGCAGGCAGTTGCAACACTGCGGGCAAAAAAGGGATAACCCACTAAAGCGTTATCAAGAGTGATAGCGGCAAGCCGCCGCCACACGACTGCCTCCATTTCAACGCGCCGTGGATACCGCTGAGTGCAGAATCAACTCGGTAATTTCAGAAGGTCGGCCAAGCCGTAGCGGAAAACCGTTCCACAGCCCGGCACCGTTACTGACATACAGCGTCATTGGGCCGACCGCGTAACGACCGGAGATATAGCCGTTATTGAGGGGTTTCACCAGTTGGTCAAGCCCCAACACCATCCCACCGTGAGTGTGACCGGAGAGCTGCAACTTCACCCCCGCGGCGGCGTTATCATCGGCGGTACCTGGCCGGTGGTCGAGCAGGATAACGGTGTCATCGGGGCGAGTGCCTTCCAGCGCACGTTTCAGGTCCGGCCCATCAAAACCGTAATTTTCCGCCACTTTATCCGGCACGCCTGCCAGCACAAACGAGGCGTCACCGCGCGCAATACGTACATGCTGGTTGGTCAAAAAGGGAATGCTCAGCGTCTGCCAGGCAGGCGCCCAGCTTGCGTAGTCGAAATAGTATTCATGATTGCCGGTGATGGCATAGACACCATCCGCCGCCCGCAGTTGTGTTAGCGGTTCGACATCCGGCAGGCGATCCTCTACGGAACCGTCTGACATATCGCCGGTAATCGCGATGAGATCCGGCTGCAGGGCGTTGGTTCTGGCAACAATCTGCTGCACCCACTGGCGGGGCAACAGGCGCGTGGCATGAATATCAGCCAGTTGTACCAGCCGGTAGCCATCAAAAGCAGGCGGCAGTCCGGGAATCGTCACATGGACGGTACGAACGCCAGGCACGCGCGTAGCCTGCCAAACGCCAATCCCTGCCAGCACCACGGACAGTACCAGCAGAGGTAGTGTGATGGGCAAGCCGGGGAGGGTTTTACGGGTCAGTAGCCCGACAAGTAAAGCGAGCATATCGCGCAGCAGAAGGAAACTGGCGAACAGCACCACGGCACCAAACAATCCGCCAGCCAGCATCACAACCGGGCGCGGCCATTCTGGTGAAAATGAACTCCCCCACAGCCAGCGGCTAAAAAAGCGGAACTCACAAATGCCCACCAGCACAAGGAACAGGCCAAAACGGAGAACAGGAGACAGTGGAAGCCACCAGATAAAACGAGAACCAATATAGAGTGCCGGTAACAACATCCAGATAAAAAACATCGTTATCTCCCTACCTGCGTTTGCATCACAAAGCGCGCGTAAATGAACCCTTTTAAAATTAGCACGTTGTTGTAATGCGCCGGTTGCTGTTTTCTTACGCGCTGCGGCATCTGGTTGAGGTATTTCATAGATTGAAGCCGAACTGTACCTCGGCGTGGTTCTCGGGGTCGAGGCCGCGCCGGATAGTAAGAAAATCGAAGAAGTGACTACCCGCGCAGTGACGGTTTTTCTGCTCGCCTATCGGGCCTGATTCAGGGCAAAAAAAAGCGTATGTCGCCATACGCTTTTGTTTCTGTCACTCTGAATATCAGGCGCCGTAATAGGCGCTGGAATAGAGTGTTTTCACATCTTGTACCGTTGGCTGATTGGGATTGGTCAGGGTGCACGGATCATCCACCGCGTTGTGACTCATCCGGTCGAGTATCTGCATAAATGCGGCCTCTTTAATTTCAACCTCGCCGCATTGCCCAAGGGTTTCTGGAATATTCAGACGCTTATTCAGGTCCTTAATGGCGGTAATCAGGTTGCCAATGCCCAGCGCTTTCTCCAGCTTCTGGTACTTATTGGTATAGATAGAATTATATTGAATGATATACGGCAGCATAATGGCGTTCGCCAGACCATGCGTAATACCAAACTCCCCGCCAATCTTATGCGCCATAGAATGCACTAACCCCAGAGACGCATTGGTGAACGCAATGCCCGCCAGTGCAGAGGCATTATGCATGTGCATACGCGCATTCAGGTCATTTGGCGACAAATAGGCGATTTCCAGATATTCGAACACCAGGCGAATGGCTTCAACCGCATAGGGATCGGTAAAGGAGTTGGCGGCAGTCGAGACATAGGCCTCAAGCGCGTGTGTCATCACATCCATCCCGGTATGCACGGTGACATGCGGCGGCATTTTTGCCGGAATGGTCGGGTCCAGAATGGCAATATCCGGCACCAGATCTGCCGCCACAATCGGGTATTTGATGTGATGAGCCGTATCGGTGATAACCGAGAACGCGGTGATTTCAGAGGCGCTGCCACTGGTGGACGGAATGGCGACAAAACGGGCTTTATTACGCAGTGCGGGCATGGAGCCGACGGGAATAATGTCTTCAAACGTCAGGTGCGGATGCTCGTAGAAACACCACATCACTTTGGCCGCATCCAGCGCGGAACCGCCGCCGAGTGCCACAATCCAGTCCGGTTCAAATGCCAGCATGGCTTTCGCCCCACGCCAGACCGTTTCAACAGAGGGGTTGGGTTCGACATTATCAATGACGGTGCACTCCATCCCGGCTTTCTTTAGCTCGCTGATGGCCCTGTCCAAAAAACCAAAGCGCTTCATTGAACTGCCGCCCGTGACCAGCGCGGCTTTTTTCCCTTTAAGGGTTGCCAGATGTTCTAATGCGTTTTCGCCATAAATAATACTGCGCGGAATAGAGAATGAAAGTGTCATAGAAGACTCCATAAATTTAAGATAAAAGATTGGGTTTTATTTTGCGCGCAGGCAGAAAAAGGAACGGGAAATAAGATGTGCGCAGAGTAAAAGCAAATCTTTGGCAGGACACCGGACGATTGTGGCAGCAATGCCCGAAGGAATTTGTGATGAAAGCAGAGGAATTAGACGGTACCGTTCTGGGCGTCTTTTTTCGCGTGCGCAAGAAGAAGATGGGCGTTAAGCAAAGTGCGCTAAAGCGCGGGCAGGCGGTTCAGCGATTGTCTGCCCCGCCTGAAAAAAGAAGTGGGAATTAAAGCCCCGGATACTCGGGTGAAGGATCCGGCCAGGGCGTTAACAAATCGAAACCGCTGTCGGTAACCGCCACCATATGTTCCCACTGCGCCGAAAGAGAACGATCTTTGGTGACCACCGTCCAACCGTCGGACAGCACGCTTGTCGCGGCTTTACCGGCGTTGATCATCGGCTCAATGGTAAAAATCATCCCTTTTTTCAGTACCAGCCCTGTCCCCGGGCGACCATAGTGCAGGATCTGCGGTTCTGCGTGATATTCCTGCCCCACGCCGTGGCCACAGTACTCTTTCACCACTGAAAAACCGGCAGACTCCGCCACCTGCTGAATAGCCGCGCCGATATCGCCCAGTGTCGCGCCGGGGCGTACGGCTTTAATCCCGGCAACCATCGATTCATAGGTGATATGGGTCAGTCTCCTGGCACGCACGGAGGGCTCACCCACAAAATACATGCGGCTGGTATCGCCGTACCAACCATCCTTGATGATCGCCACGTCAATATTGATGATGTCACCCTCTTTGAGACGTTTCTCCGACGGAATGCCGTGGCACACCACATGGTTGACCGACGTGCAGACGGTGCGGGTATAGCCGTTGTAACCAATGTTCGCCGGGATCACCTTTAATTCGTGGCGAATGAAATCGTGGCACAGTTTGTCGATCTCATCGGTTGTCACACCCGCGCGAACGTGGGGTTTGATCATCTCCAGCACTTTTGCCGCAGCGTGTCCCGCCGCGCGGGCCATTTCAATCTCTTCCTGAGAGTGCAGTTTGATGTTCGTCATCTGGCTTCATGCTCCATTTGCAATGACAGCGGCTCATCGTCAACCAGCTTGTTGATATCCACGCTGCCCTTAAGCTCCGCCCGAACCAGCAGGCGAGTGAGTTCCTGATGCGTCAAATGCGGATACAGCTCTGAAAGCATGCCGATTTTCAGCCAGTGCTCTGCCTGTGCATTGATTGAACGGCTCAGTGCGTTACTGGCAAGACGCAGGTTTTCATGCATCAGGTCCGAGATTTTAACGATACCCATGGTCTATGCACCTCCTTATACGAATCATATATGAAACGTATAATACATACTCTAAACCTGAAGGGGAATTTATTAATTCGCCTGCTAAAGACGGAAAAACCTGCTTTTCGCTATGCAATTTGCCAAAAGCAGCCTAGATTTTGTGAACAAGGGGATTTTTCCGATTTACCGCAACTGCAGCAAAAGGAAGAAAGTACACATGGCCCTTCACCCGGCAACACAGTTTCTTAATTCGTCACAAACCATTCGGCTACCGGTTTTCAGCGCCGAGCTTGCTTTTATTAAAAACGTTGAAGAAAAGCTGGCTTCGTTAAATTTACCGGTCAGTAACAAAGCGGTGATTCTGGCGATTATTCGCCATCTTGAAGAGGAGAGTGACCCGGAAAAAACAAGGATGTACCGTAGTGCTCTGGAAATGGTTGTCAGTAGAACACCGGACGATCTTTGAAAAGCGTGGCGACGAAACGCGCTTCCCAAAAAGTGGAACACATCGCCCCTGCCCGGACATTCTAACTACTACACATAAGGGGCCAGCGGGGACAAAAAAAGTAACAACTTTTTGATACTTAATGTTTTTTATCACCAATACCTGGCGCAACATTATTCAGTTGTAGCAGTTTGCTATTTTTTACGGTTTGCTGATTCCAGCCGGTTCCCTTGTCTGCCGTATGGTCGACAAGTTTGATACTTTCCTGAACCTCTTTAATAGCAGCCAGAATGGCTTCCCGCCGTGATTCCCGCGGTTCCTGTTCGAGATTACGGGCAAGTTGAGCAATGAGTGCCTCGTGGGAAATAGGGGCATCCGCTTCAAGCAGCTCGAGAATGGCATCACCCATAACCAGTTCCACCAGACTCTCTTTGATATTTTTAATCATGCTGACTCCAGAATGCATTTCATGCGAATTCGCGATGACGGCAGCCGCAGATAATTAATCAGCCTCGCGGCTCAGTAATACTCGCAAGATATCAGCATAATGCGCTTCAAGTTCGGGGCGAGTATTTTTTTCAATACATCCAGCAACGGCAATGCAGAGACTATGGCGAGTAATATACCGCCCTTCACGTAACATTTGGATAACAATAGCGCCTAATGTCTGCTCCAGACTAAGCTTGCCATTACCCGAGTCGCCCGCCGTCTCCTGCGGGCCGTCACTGTGTGAGTTATTCATATTTCACCTTACTTATGCATTCAGGAAAATACCTTACGGACAGTAACCATTAACACTGCTAAACAATAAGCATGGCGGGCATTGTGGCATTAGCCGGACATAATTGAAAGGATATCCGATCCTGTTAGCAAAGATAACTGCCCCGGAACAGTGACATTAAAAGCATGATACGTTAAAAAACAGTGTGTCTCACAATGTCAGATGTTTAAGATTTTACTTATCTAATTAATATCAAAGCCAAATAACTTACTGAAACAACAACAATAAAAAAAGCCGAAGGTGGTTATTCACCTTCGGGGTGGTTTAATGAATCTGATAGCTGCTGTGGTAAATTCTGCTGTGAGGTTGAGGCGAAAAATGCTGGTGCGTTCGCACCTCATCAATCGCCCGGGAATAGCTCATTCGCAGGTTATGGTCAGTTGCATTAACCCGTTTATCATCCAGAGTGTGAATTAGTGTGTCATGCGTTATTTCCGCGCCACACTCAAGTAATTGAACCAACGCCTCGCTAATAAGAATTTCTGTGGCTTTGTCGGCTGTTTTTACTGTCATCATCGCCTCCTCATGATTTATATGTCAGGCTGCGGGTATCATCAATGCGCGCAGCCTGGTACATTCATTTACTGCATTTTACGCAAAACCATTTTCCTTGCTTCCTGATAAATAGCCTTACGTTCTGCAATATTTGTTTTCTCCTCTTCCATCAGAAGAGTCAGGCTTAACCCGCGCGTGGTCACGGGTAAATTGTTTTTAATTAAATATGCTGCTGCGAAGCCTATCGCTTCACGAATCAGTTCATCCCGGGTCAAACTTACGTTACCGGATTGTTTAGTCATATAAAGGAAAAAGTCTCCTGTTTCTTTTAGAAAGAAAAATTTACATATTTCAGATACATGTCATTGGGCCTTGAATAATTACTGGCAATGGATGCGTAAATATTTCGCCACCCGTATTCCGTAATGAATCGGGGTATCCGGGAAATCGTTATGAGCCGGACGAATAAAGGCGATGCGTCCTTTTCCCTGGGCCAGTTTGCAAGGCGGCGTATCAAGCTATAAATGAAATCCAAATGGGATTAGCGGCCCGAGTTACGTGCCTGAAAAAGACCCGTTAAAGGGGCTCAGCCTTTTTTCACGGCTGCTTTTAAACCGATTTTTACGGCGTTGGCACGTTACCGGGAACTAATTCTCAGTAAGTGGATTGTGACCATGGCGGGCATTTTTGAGCAGCGAGTGCCCCAACCAGATTTGAGATAATTCGTATTCATTCGTCACCTCCTCAGCGTGTTGTGTTAACATCAGCATTAGTGACTCACGTGATATTTCCTTGTTACTGGCGATATGGCACAGTACTGCTTCACCGATCGCGATATAACCTAACTCATGTTTATCAATGGTTTTTACCAAACCCACCTCCTTTATTTTCAGCCATAAATAATGGCTCGCATTTTTATTATAGCCAGGCGGTTATTCGCCAAATAATATTCAGGGGATTCTTAACAAGGTAATAGAATGGATGAAACGGGGGAACGAGCCGTAGCAAAAGGGAATGCATGCATGTTGCGGGATATAAAGCGAGGAACAGAACAGAGTGAAAGGATTATCACGTAGCGGTGGCTGAACAATGCGAGAAGAATAAACAGAGGGTGGACGGAAGTGAGCGTCTCACTTCCAGCACCGGACACAGAACAGCATGCGCATTACCTTTCCACGCTATGCCCCATGCAACGCGATAGCAAATCCCTGCTCCCGCCAATGGGTAAACTGTTCTTGCTGATGACGCGATAACGCTTTACCGGTCCAGACGAAAATATGCAGGCCAGGAAAAAGCTCCGGACGAAGGGTTTCCAACGGCTCCGCGAGGACGTCAATATTCCAGTCATGCTGAGACAACCGCCAGGCTTCCAGCCACATCCGGGTGCGATCATCGTTGCCCCAACCAATAAACAACGCGTCTTTCCCCATCTTCTTACGAGAACGGGTAAGGCATAAGACGGCGTAATCAATTAAGACACCATCTAATAAACTACACATGGCGCGAGCCGTACTCTGATCGAGCGAAAGCCGTTGGCGTACAGGGACAAAGACATGATCGATAAGAACATCGGCGGTATGCTCCCGTCCCATCGCCGTAATCAAGGCACGTAATTTTGCAGGGCGAACCTGCCTTAATACGGACATGACCTCTTCCTGAAGCGACTCCCAGCCATCATGGGAATCCACTTTTTTATCTTCAAGAAGCGCTTTGACTTTGCCGACCGGGACGCCGCTTTCTATCCAACGTTTAATTTCCTCAATCCGTTGAATATCTTCTTCGTCAAATTGTCGATGGCCCCCTTCACTACGCTGAGGTTTCAACAATCCATAGCGACGCTGCCACGCACGCAGCGTGACAGGATTTATTCCACATCGTTCAGCGACATCGCCAATGCTGTAAAAGGTCATTGCTTCCCTCAATTCAAACCCAATACGTTCCTGTTCGGAACTCACTCTTCTGTACAGGTTGTACAATTTTCATAACTTGTACAAACCAGAAAGTGCTTATGAGCAAGCATAACCGGAAACGGGCCATGTGCAAAAATGGATTTTATTTCACTGATGCCAGTACACAGAGAGAAAAGGCAGGCTTCCCTATACCGCGGATACACGTTGCGGCAAGGGAAATCCAGTTGCTCACAGCAGATGGGATTTAAAGGCCGCCTCTTTTTTCCGGCCACGCAATGGCAGGAATAGCGCCGGACGCAGGAGGGGCAAACAAATACCCCTGGAATTGAGAGATACCCGCAGACTCCAGCCACATCCACTCTTCTGCCTTCTCCACCCCCACGGCCGAAACCATGATTTCCAGAGAAACGCAGCATTTGATGATGGCCTGAATAATGGCCTGCCGGGGACCGCTTTTATGGACATCTTTGATCAGGTCGCGGTTAATTTTGATCCGCTCAGGCTGAAATTGCGCCAGCAACAGCAGGCCTGCGAATCCGGCACCAAAGTGATCGATGGCCACCCGAAACCCGGCTGCTTTCAATAACCTAACGGCATTCGTAAACTCATCCAGGCGGGAAATAATTTCATTTTCGGTGAACTCAACAATGATCTGTTCAGGCACCAGGCCATTGGTTTTAATGGCATCTAAAAGAAAACTAACCGCTCCGGGAACATTCACCAGCGTCATTGGCAGCAGGTTCACGGAGAGTGTCTGAGTCCCCAGATTCAGTGCGGCCGCCATCGCAAACGCCACCTGTTTACTTTTGAGATCGGCCTCATAGATTTCATCACGGCTAAGCCCTTCAAACCAGGCCTGCGCCGAATGGCCCTCAGGGGTACGGATCAGGGCCTCAAGTGAAACCACTTGCCGGGCGAAGGGATCGATAATGGGCTGGAAGGCAAAATAGCAGCCGGCCTCGCGATCAGGGGGCAAGATTTGAGAGAATGCATCCTTTTCATCCGTCACAAACTCCCAGGCATCACCCGGTGGAATCTCAAAATAGTTCTCTTTTTCCAGGTCTTCTACAAACGTGCGAAAGAACTGAAGTGCGCGATCTTCATAGGTCAGTTGGTATCTGGAGGTGCCTTTATCAAGCACATGCTGCAGAACTTCCTCTCTGTCATATTCACGTAAATCAAAGAGTTCCATTCCTGACTTACCAAATCGCCGCAAGGGAGCGTAGTCGCGCAACAACTCAACCAGGTTGTAGTGCCGCTTATCGTTACAAATATGCTGATAAATAGCAGAAACACTTTCCTCAGGGCCTTCAAGCAACTGGAAAAAGTGGGTGCCGTTGAAAAGCAAAATTCCGGTGATATCCGCCTCACCATTTTTGAGATTCGCAGCAGCAACCATCTCCTCCAGCACGCTAAAGGAGACGTTATCGCAGATATGGCTGCGGTAAATAAGAGTTGTGAGCATGAGCTATCCGAGAGAAAGCGTTGTAATTGCCACAATGACAGCGTTTACGCAGGGGACCTTGTAAACAACCATGACCAACGGCGGGTATACAACAGGTGAATGTGGAGACGACAGTCCCAACATCCATGTGGTTTTTTATGTCATCGCAGATAAACGCGTCCCAAAAGTGTAGCCTGGAATAGTGAAATGTGCTGATTTTCTACCGTCTATCTTATTGAAAATAAAGATATAGCATTTATTGTTTAAAATCATTGCCAAATTTGTACAATTTTTATGTACAGCTTTTCTATAGTTGTATAGCTTAACGACTTCAATTATTGATAACGGGTTATACAGGAGTGATGTATGCACCAGAACGGCTACCGTCCGGACACAGCGAATGCCATCGCTCGCTATTTCAGCGCAGCGGATCTTCCGTCACAACAAGAGACGTTAGGGGGGATTGTGGTGGATATCCTCCGGGATGGTCGGCATCTGAACCGTAAATCACTTTGTACAAAATTACTGAGCCGCCTTGAGCAGGCGTCAACGCCAGAAGAGGAACGCCATTATCAGGGGCTTATCAGCCTGCTTTTTGGTAATGATTAAGCCAAATGCAGTAAAAGTATCCTGATAAATCAAGTCACTTCTGAGGGTTAAGGTGTCAGCCTGATTCCTGTCCAGAGATGACTTCATGCCGCGTTTCATTCATGAACAGAGCGGCAAGCAGAGATGCAGTTATGAATAGTAGTGATAATGAACAACTGACAGATGAATTGATTGGAGAGGCGCTGCTTTTTCTTCTTAAAGAAAATGGCCCGATAAATACCCTGGCCCTCATTGCCCGGCTGCAACAGATGGAGAGCAGCGAGCAGGATAGCCAGAGACGGGCGGTGCTTGTGCGTCTGATCGAGGAAATCAGCAGTAATAAATTTGCCTCATCCCGTGTTCAGAATGGGAATGAGCAATACGAGAACATCAGAGACGCCGGAGATAATGTCTATCCATTATTCGGCAATCGCCAACGGCAGGGCCGCAGTAAAAAGCAGTGATAGCTGATGGCCCTATTACGGAAAACTATACTAAGGCGTGAAAATGAACCAGGTGATGATTGAAAAATCAGAGCTTTATAAGAATTTGCCCAACAAGACATTGTCTGATTATTTTCGTAACGCTGGCGATTTATTGGCCGAAGAGGCGATTATTCTCGGGGGCGTGATCCGCAGCATTCTGGCTTACGATGGTCAAGTGACCAACAAAGCCATCATCCTGCGGCTGATTAATCTGATGGAAAATACAGAAGATGTCGTCAGAAAGGACATTCTTCGTAAGACCCTGGAGATCGTGGTCGATCATACGATGGACGATATCTGATCTTCGCATGATCGGAAGGCACAACGGATCATGACCATCCAGAGACCACTTATTCTTCAACCAGCGCCTGCGCACACGCCCAGGCGCTGGCCCATGCCCACTGAAAGTTATAGCCGCCCAGCCAGCCGGTAACATCCATCACTTCACCAATAAAATAGAGCCCCGGTACCTTGCGGGCTTCCATCGTGCGTGAAGAGAGTTCGTTGGTATCGACACCGCCGAGCGTCACTTCCGCCGTGCGATAGCCTTCGGTGCCGTTAGGCTGCACGCGCCAGTTCGTCAGCGTGTCGATCAACGATTCCTGGTCGCGGCTATTGAGCTGCTTAAGCGTGATATCCGGGATCTGCCCCAGTTGTTGCAGACACTCCACCAGCCGTTTCGGCAGTTGCATCGCCAGCGTGTTTTTCAGGCTTTGATTCGGGTGCGCCTGGCGCTGCTCATTCAGCAGGCTGTCGAGATCGCACTCCGGCAGCAGGTTAATAGTGACAAACTCCCCCGCCTGCCAGTAGCTGGAGATTTGCAGCACCGCTGGCCCGGAGAGGCCGCGATGGGTGAAAAGCAGGTTTTCTTTAAATACCGTGCCGTCTTCTGCGGTAATCACAGACGGCACCGAGACGCCGGAAAGCACCTGAAATTGTTCCAGCAAGGGTTTATGCAACGTGAACGGCACCAGTCCGGCACGCGTCGGCAGCACGTTCAGGCCAAACTGTTCAGCGAGCTTATAGCCAAACGGTGATGCGCCCAGACCTGGCATAGAAAGCCCGCCAGAAGCGACCACCAGTTTTTTCGCCGCCACCGTGTCACCATTCAATTGCAACGTGTAGCCATCGTCATCACGGGAAACACTCAGGACTTCGCTACGCAAACGCAGCGTCACCTTGCCTTTTTCACACTCCGCCACCAGCATGTCGACAATCTGTTCAGCAGAGTCATCACAAAAGAGCTGGCCCAGCGTCTTTTCATGCCAGGCGATCCCGTACTTGCCCACCAGGTCAATAAAGTCCCATTGGGTATAACGGGCAAGGGCAGATTTGCAGAAATGGGGGTTCTGGCTGAGATAAGCCGCAGGCTCGACATAAAGGTTAGTAAAGTTACAGCGACCGCCACCGGACATCAGAATTTTGCGGCCTGGCTTCTTGCCATTATCCAGTAACAGCACGCGTAACCCCGCCTGCCCCGCCTGAGCTGCACAAAACATTCCCGCCGCACCGGCACCGATAACAATGGCATCAAACCGTTCCACACTAAAATCCTCTTCATTATGTCGCGGCGGATTGTAAATAGTTCAGGGTGGTCACACCAGCACGAATACGCAGACCAATATCCATTACATTGAAAAATATAAGAATATGCTTAAAGCAAAGGAGGCTAACCAGAAAGAATGTCAAAAAAAGTCCATTTTTCACTTTGCCGATGCTGCCAAACTCCCTGATAATGCGCCGCGTTCATGTCCTCAAAATGGCGTAACGTCCTATGGTACATTTATTTGCCGGTCTGGATCTCCATACCGGGCTGTTACTTTTGCTTGCTCTGGGTTTTGTTCTGTTCTACGAAGCGATCAATGGCTTCCACGACACGGCGAACGCAGTGGCAACGGTTATCTATACCCGCGCTATGCGCTCACAGTTGGCTGTTGTTATGGCAGCGGTATTTAACTTCTTCGGCGTCCTGCTGGGTGGGTTAAGCGTGGCCTATGCGATTGTGCATATGCTACCGACCGATTTGCTGCTTAACGTCAGTTCAGCACATGGCCTTGCCATGGTTTTCTCTATGTTGCTGGCCGCGATCATCTGGAACCTCGGTACCTGGTATCTCGGCTTGCCTGCCTCCAGCTCCCACACCCTGATTGGCGCGATTATCGGTATTGGTTTAACCAATGCCCTGATGTCCGGCACCTCGGTAGTGGATGCGCTTAACATTCCAAAAGTGCTGAACATTTTTGCCTCCCTGATTGTCTCGCCAATTGTTGGCCTGATTTTCGCGGGCGGGCTGGTGTTCCTGCTGCGTCGGTTCTGGAGCGGCAGTAAAAAGCGCGCGCGTATTCACCTGACGCCCGCGGAGCGTGAAAAGCAAGACGGCAAAAGAAAGCCGCCTTTCTGGACGCGTATCGCGCTGATTCTTTCTGCTATTGGCGTGAGCTTCTCTCACGGCGCGAACGATGGTCAGAAAGGTATTGGTCTGATCATGCTGGTACTGATTGGCGTCGCACCTGCGGGCTTCGTGGTTAACATGAATGCTTCAGGTTATGACATCACCCGTACCCGTGACGCGGTGAACAACGTGGAAGTGTACTTCCAGCAACATCCGGAGCTTCTGCAGAAGGCAACGGGCGTAGCGCAACAACCGCTGACACCTGCGGAAACAGCGGCAACCCCGGCACAGTTCCACTGTCATCCGACCCGCGCCATTATTGCGCTGGATCGTGCTAAAGAGATGCTGACCGGGATTGAAAGCTACGACAAACTCGGCGTGGAGCAGCGCAGTCAGTTGCGTCGCATCATGCTTTGTCTGTCGGATATCACCGACCAGGTCGCGAAGCAGCCTGACGTCAATGCCGACGACCAGCGTCTGCTTAAGAAGCTGAAAAGCGACATGCTGAGCACCATCGAATACGCGCCAATCTGGATTATCATGGCCGTCGCGCTGGCGTTAGGTGTGGGTACGATGATTGGCTGGCGTCGTGTGGCGACCACCATCGGCGAAAAAATCGGTAAGAAAGGCATGACTTACGCGCAGGGCATGTCCGCACAGATGACTGCCGCAGTCTCCATCGGTCTGGCAAGCTATACCGGTATGCCCGTCTCCACCACGCACGTACTCTCGTCCTCAGTAGCAGGGACGATGATCGTCGATGGCGGCGGTCTGCAACGCAAAACCGTCACCAGCATTTTGATGGCCTGGGTCTTTACCCTACCGGCGTCAATCATCCTTTCGGGCGTGCTTTACTGGTTAGCCCTCAAGCTGATTTAACAACGAAACGGGTCAGGAAACTGGCCCGTTTTTTTTGCTCAGTGCCAAATCATCAGAGCAATCAGGCTCACCAGAATCAGCCCACAGAGCGCGCTGGTTAAGATGAACTGCCCGCGTACTCGCTCACAGCGGCGAATAAACTCTTCATCATGATGGTCGCGATAGCGCTGGCCATAAATGTACCAGACTAAACGCATCTGCTTGCTGGGTTGTCCATGGGAGGTAAAAAAGCCTCCGCCATCAACATACTGGTAAAGTAAGGGGTCACAACCACGAAGTACCACTAACAATGCGCGCAATGACGAAAAATAACGCGCCATGTTAACCACACAAACGATGCACAAAGCCCAAAACAGCGCGACGGTGCTGATCATATCTCCTCCCCCGGCGAACCGCCCACGGAAACGTGATCCGGGATGACCGCTCCCAGATAATCAACCAAGTCATTCAGTGAAGAGTATTACCAATAGCCGATCGAGATCACAAACTGAAATCCAAACGGCTCATTAAATAGTGTAGGAGATTTGTTTATTTTTTTGCCACAACGTTAATCAATCTTGTGCATCTGGTTGTAAATATTGGTTAAGTGAATCGTGATCCAGGCAGATTGACGATAACTTCACAGAGTTATAAGGTAGAAATATTCCCACACTCAACGTAATTCGGGTTGCAGGAAGGCGGCAAGAGAATGAATCCCCTGAGCATAGAAGACCGTGCGATGGGATAAACGAACGTAGCCAACGCATCTGCAGCGTAAAGTACGAAGAGTATCAAATGAAATGCTTAAGGCCGGGCGCTACCCGTGCAGGTGGTACGCAGGACGCGGGAAACAGTGCTGTGTCAGGGGTGAGTAACCCTATGGTCATCGACAACTTATGGAAGGAGTAACACTATGGCTTACAAACACATTCTCATCGCAGTCGATCTTTCTCCTGAAAGCAAATTGCTGGTCGAAAAAGCAGTATCCATGGCGCGGCCTTATAACGCGAAGGTGTCACTGATTCATGTCGATGTAAATTATTCTGATCTCTACACCGGTCTTATCGACGTTAACCTGGGCGATATGCAAAAACGTATCTCTGATGAGACACACCATGCGCTGACCGAACTGTCTACCAATGCGGGCTACCCGATCACGGAGACCTTAAGCGGTAGCGGTGATTTAGGGCAGGTACTGGTAGATGCCATTAAGAAATACGATATGGATCTGGTGGTTTGCGGGCATCATCAGGACTTCTGGAGCAAACTGATGTCCTCCGCACGTCAGCTCATCAATACTGTCCATGTGGACATGCTGATTGTTCCGCTGAAAGATGAAGACGAAGAATAACCGTCCCTCTTTTCTTGCCTGCTAACGCCCGCTGCTGCGGGCGTTTTATTTTCTGGCGCTGATTTCCCCGCCAAAGGCCGATAAAACCGCCTTGTGCAGTTACATGTAGCCCCGGTACCCGCAGCGTCACCAGGGGTCCCGGACGGCGGCAGTCGCCTTGTCCGGGCTACAAAACCCCTGGGCGCTCAGCACTAAACTGTTCCCTCTCCCTGTGAGAGAGGGCCAGGGTGAGGGCACCAGACCGCACCGCCCTCACAAATTCACTCCGGCGTCCCGGAATAAATATCAAACCGATGCCCCTTGGTGACCACCGCATTGGTAGTCGCCACATCCGCCAGCGGTGGCGCGTAATCCGGGCGCTTCACCACCACACGTTTCGTCGCCAGTTGACGCGCGGGCCCCAGCAGGCCATCCGCATCCAGATCCGGCCCCACCAGCGACTGGAACACCCGCATCTCTTTCTTCACCAGCGCGCTTTTTTGCTTATGCGGGAACATCGGATCGAGATAAACCACCTGCGGACGCGGAGTGATATCCGCCAGCCCGGTCAGGCTGGAGGCATGAATCAACTGCAACCGCTCCTGTAACCAGGCGCCAATTTCCGGGTCCGCGTAGCCACGCGCCAGGCCATCATCCAGCAGTGCGGCAACCACCGGGTTTCGCTCTAACATCCGCACCCGGCAGCCGACTGACGCCAGCACAAAGGCATCACGCCCCAGCCCCGCCGTCGCATCCACCACATCCGGCAGATAATCGCCCTTGATGCCAACAGCCTTCGCCACAGCCTCGCCGCGCCCACCGCCAAACTTACGCCGATGGGCCATTGCCCCACCCACGAAATCGACAAAAATACCGCCGAGCTTCGGCTCATCGCGTTTACGCAGTTCCAGATGCGACGGTGTAAGCACCAGCGCCATCAGGTTATTTTCGTCATGTTCCAGGCCCCAGCGGGACGCAAGAACAGATAAGGCGCCGTCTCCGGCGCCTGTTTCATCTATCAAACAGATTTTCACTACATAAACCCTAAATAATTCAAGCGGCAGGAAGGCGGCAAGTGCGTGAATCCCCAGGAGCTTACAAGAGTAAGTGACTGGGGTGAGCAAACGTCGCCAACGCACATGCAGCTTGAAGTATGACGGGGATTAGCCTTCGATACCATAATGCTCCAGCATCGCATCCAGTTGCGGCTCACGGCCACGGAAACGCTTAAACAGCTCCATCGGCTCTTCGGAACCACCACGGGTCAGAATATTGTCGAGGAACGACTGCCCGGTTTCGCGGTTGAAAATCCCCTCTTCTTCAAAGCGTGAGTAGGCATCTGCCGCCAGCACATCCGCCCACAGGTAGCTGTAATACCCTGCGGCGTAGCCCCCCGCAAAGATATGGCTGAACGCATGCGGGAAGCGGCCCCATGTCGGGCTTGGCACCACGGCAACCTGTTTTTTAATTTCAAACAGCGTATCGAGGATTTTGGCCCCCTGCTCCGGGCTAAACTCGGCGTGCAGGCGGAAATCGAACAGGCCGAACTCTAGCTGACGGAGGATAAACAGCGCCGCCTGGTAGTTTTTCGCGGCCAGCATTTTATCCAGCAGATCCTGTGGCAGCGGCTCGCCCGTTTCATAATGACCCGAGATAAATGCCAGCGCTTCCGGCTCCCAGCACCAGTTTTCCATAAACTGGCTCGGCAGTTCGACCGCATCCCATGGCACACCGCTAATACCAGCAACCCCCGGCGTTTCGATACGGGTCAGCATATGATGCAGGCCGTGACCAAATTCGTGGAACAGGGTGATCACTTCATCATGGGTGAACAGCGCCGGTTTGCCGCTGACCGGACGGTTGAAGTTACAGGTAAGGTAGGCCACTGGTTTTTGCAGCGAACCGTCTGCCAGGCGCATTTGCCCAACACAGTCATCCATCCACGCGCCGCCGCGTTTGTGCTCACGGGCGTAGAGGTCAAGATAGAAACTACCGCGCAGTTCATTGCTTTCGTCATACAGCTCAAAGAAACGCACATCCGGATGCCAGACATCAACATCGTGACGCTCTTTCGCGGTAATACCGTAAATCCGTTTCACCACTTCAAACAGGCCGCTTACCGCTTTGTTTTCCGGGAAGTACGGGCGCAACTGTTCGTCGCTAATGCTGTACAGATGCTGCTTCTGTTTTTCGCTGTAGTAAGCGATATCCCACGGTTGCAGCTCATCCACACCAAACTCTTTTTTGGCGAACGCACGCAGTTGTGCCAGCTCTCTTTCACCCTGCGGACGGGCGCGTTTGGCGAGATCGGTCAGGAAGTCGAGTACCTGCGCCGGGTTTTCCGCCATTTTGGTCGCCAGCGATTTATAGGCATAGCTTTCAAAACCGAGCAGTTGGGCCAGTTCGTGACGCAGGGCGAGAATTTCCGCCATCACCGGGCTGTTATCCCATTTGCCTGCGTTCGGCCCCTGGTCAGAAGCGCGGGTGCTGTAAGCGCGGTACATCTCTTCGCGCAGCGGTTGGTTGTCGCAATAGGTCATCACCGGCAGGTAGCTCGGGATATCCAGCGTCAGCAGGTAACCCTCTTGCTCTTTCGCTTCGGCCTGGGCTTTTGCAGCGGCCAGCGCGCTTTCCGGCATACCGGCCAGCTCGGCTTCATCGGTCACCAGCTTTGTCCAGCCCATGGTCGCATCGAGCACATTGTTGCTGTACTGATTGCCCAGTTCGGACAGGCGCGCAGCGATTTCGCCGTAGCGTTTTTGTTTCTCTTTTTCGAGGCCAATACCGGACAGTTCGAAATCACGCAGGGCGTTATCGACAGATTTCTTCTGCGCAATGCTCAGGGTGGCGTAGTGATCGCCATTGCGTAAGTCGCGGTAGGCGTTGTACAGCCCTTCATGTTGCCCAACCCAGGTGCTGTATTCCGACAGTAACGGCAGCGTCTGCTCATAGGCTTCACGCAGTTCCGGGCTGTTTTTCACAGAATTCAAATGGCTCACCGGGGAGAACAGACGCCCCAGCACATCGTCCACTTCCGCCAGCGGCTGGCACAGATTTTCCCAGGTGTACGGCGCACCATGGGCTACCACGCTTTCCACCGCGGTACGGCAATCATCCAGCGCTTTCGTCACGGCAGGCACGACGTGTTCAGGCAGGATTTTTGAAAACGGCGGTAATTCGAAACGCGTGAGTAATGGATTGGTCATAAGCGCAGTCCTGTCCTGTTAAAGAGAGTGAGTGAAGCGCACGATCCGGCGCTCTGCATAACGTTGTAGCATGGGGTTAAGTGTAGAGGATTTCAATGGCAGGCGTTGCGCTGAACTGCTTATCGCTGCAATACCCATTTACACATAGGATGTCGTTTCCGCTATGAAATCAAAGTAATAAGAACCGTCGTACAGGGCGTATACTCATCACGACGGCGAAAAGGAGACCGCATGTTGAATTTCATTATGACAATACTGCCGCTACTGGCGCTTATCGGGCTGGTACTTGTGTTTCCAAAATGGCGACATCGAAAAAACGACATACAAGCAAATCATGGGTTACGAAAGATATCTATCACCACCAAAACCTTTCGGCCAGGCAAAGGGGGGCAGTTATTACCCACGGATTATTATTTCGATGAAGGGTATTTCTATGAAGTTCAGCTTGATGTGAAAAAATCTGTGCCACTGAGCGCGATAACCAAGATCGAGCGCGACAATATTAAAGTGAATAATCGTTCTTTCTGGATAGTGACTTACATGACTGACGGGCAGATGAAACAGGCAAGATTCCGCCATAACTACACCCTGTTTAACACCGACTTTGCCGATTTCCTGGAGGCGGTTAAACGTGCTAACCCTGCCGCCAGCGTGCGCAAACTGACCGCTTTTAGCCTCTGATTACCAATACGGTGCAGGCAATGCCCGCACCGTTGTCAAAACTTACTTCGCTTTATGCGCCATGGCATAAGCCGCAGGCAAATTCAGGCGCTGCCAGAAGCGCTGATCGGCAGTTTCCCCAGAGAGCGGGTAACCGTCTGGCAGCGCGGTTTTCACCATCAACTCGCGCCGCGCTGTCGCTGACAGGTTTGGCAGCGCCGCCTCCAGTAGCACTTCCGCCCCTTCCGGTACTTTCACTCCCTGCGTCTTCCCTTTTTGCTGCGGCAGGTCGTAGGTCATGGTGAAGCGGTAAAATTCTTTCATCGCCGGATCGCGGTACGGATCGTCTTTCCCCGCCGTTTTCGCACACTCCGCAAGCGACGCACCGCACTCTTTCTCCAGCGCCGTACGCAACTGATCACGGGCTTCGTTGAACAGCTTGCGGTACGCCGGATCATTGAGGTAGTGCGCCACGTTACGCTGGGCCACCATGCGCGAACCCATCACATCCAGCGGATAATGCACGCCAAGCACAATGCGCGAGTAACCATAGCGGGCACCGCGCTCCACCAATGACTCAAAGCGTTCCGGGATCATCCCGGCCATCAACAGCGCATCGGTATAGCCGGTATTGGTATGGCCGCTTGGGAAGGAACCGCCGTCCGCCGAGTACGGTTTGTTGTCTTTCACCACCACATCATCCGGCACCTGGTGAATCGTGTTGCCCTGAATAAGGAACGGACGCTTGTAGTCGAAGTGCTTCTTCGCCGCGCCGGTACTGACTTCGCTGGCTTTAATTAGCGCAGCCGCTTTGCCCAGCTCTCCCTTGTCATAGGCGGTGAGAAACGCTTTACCCAGACGAGGACCAAGCGCGTCAGACAGGAAGTACAAGTAGCTGATACCTTCTGCGTCAGCCAGCGCCTGATGGCGCAGCCCCTGCGTGGCATCGAGATTAATCGTCTCAACGGTTTTCAGGTTGGCATCCAGTACAGGAGCGGGCAGCTTGTTGAACGAGGAGAGCAATTCAATGCCGGCCTGCTGGTTATCTTTTACTTTGAAATCATAGCCGCTGGCTTTCAGCCACGCGGTGTCGGCCTGTTTTACACTTTGCGACGCTTTTTCCAGGTGCTCACGCTCCACCTTTGCACCGTCCCCCTTTAGCGCGGCACGCAGCGCGGCCAGAGACTGGTTTTCCAGGCTATCAAACGCCTGGCTTTCCGAGGCCGGCGTGGTGGTATTGGCAATGTCGTGCGCAGTAGAGAGTGGCACATCTTTCGCCATCGCCTGATGAGCAAGCAGCAGTGAGACAGTTAACAGCGTTAAACGGATTTTCATTTTTTATCCTTTTATTCAAACGATTACCTTGCCTGCGCTCGACGCTAGCCCTGTAAGTTGACGCTTTTGTGACAGGGATAAATTTTGAAACGTTTTACGACTGCCTGAAACAACCGCAGGGTTCAACGACATTCCCGCGCAATCTACGGTAAACTGTGGCTAATCTCGTTCATATTCTGGAATTTCTATCTCCATGCTCAGTTACCGCCACAGCTTCCACGCAGGCAACCATGCCGACGTACTCAAACACACCGTTCAGAGCCTGATCATTGAAGCGCTCAAAGAAAAAGAGAAACCGTTTCTCTATCTCGATACCCACGCGGGTGCGGGCCGCTATCAGCTTTCCGGCGAACATGCCGAACGTACCGGGGAATATCTGGAGGGAATTGGACGCATCTGGCAACAAGACGATATTCCGGCTGAGCTGGAGCCGTACATGAGCGTGCTGCGCCACTTTAACCGCAACGAGACACTGCGCTACTATCCTGGCTCACCGCTGATTGCCCGTCAGTTGTTGCGCGAACAGGACAGCCTGTTCCTGACCGAACTGCACCCGAGCGACTATCCGCTGCTGCGCCAGGAGTTCCAGAAAGACGAGCGTGCCCGCGTTGAGCGTGCCGATGGCTACCAGCAATTGAAAGCCAAACTGCCGCCAGTTTCCCGTCGCGGCCTGGTGCTGATAGACCCGCCGTATGAAATAAAAACCGATTATCAGGCGGTAGTATCCGGCATTAGCGAAGGCTACAAGCGCTTTGCAACCGGCACTTATGCTCTGTGGTACCCGGTGGTGCTGCGCCAGCAAATCAAACGTATGGTGCATGACCTGGAAGCAACCGGCATTCGTAAAATTCTGCAGATTGAACTGGCGGTGCGCCCGGACAGCGACCAGCGTGGGATGACCGCCTCCGGCATGATCGTAGTTAACCCGCCGTGGAAATTAGAAGCACAGATGAATAACGTGCTGCCGTGGCTGCACAGTAAACTGGTGCCCGCCGGGACAGGCCACACCCTCGTTAACTGGATTGTTCCCGAGTAATCGCAGCAATCGAAGGAACCTTGCTGGCTGCGCGTTACAATCGCGACACTTTCGATCTCGTTCAGGATTAAGAGCCTACCCAGTAGGCGTACATTGTTGCAGCGAGTTTGGACACGGACAGCGCGGAACAACCAGAGCGTACACGCAGTACGTGAGGATTGTGAGCACTGCCCAGGTCCAAAATGGCCAATAAAATAGCCTAATTGGATAGGCTCTAAGGAATTAACCATGAGCAAACATTACGACTATATCGCCATTGGCGGTGGCAGCGGTGGCATTGCCTCGATTAACCGTGCCGCTATGTACGGCCAGAAGTGCGCGCTGATTGAAGCCAAAGAGCTTGGCGGCACCTGTGTGAATGTGGGTTGTGTTCCGAAAAAAGTGATGTGGCACGCGGCGCAAATCCGCGAGGCTATTGATCTGTACGGGCCGGACTACGGCTTCGACACCACCGTCAATCATTTCGACTGGAACAAACTGGTTGCCAGCCGCACGGCCTACATTGACCGTATCCATACCTCGTATGACAACGTGCTGGGTAAAAACAATGTCGATGTGATTCGTGGTTTCGCCCGCTTTATTGACGCGAAGACTGTCGAGGTCAATGGCGAGACGATCACCGCCGATCACATCCTGATCGCAACCGGTGGTCGCCCGAGCCACCCGAAAATTCCAGGTGCGGAATACGGTATCGACTCCGACGGTTTCTTTGCCCTGCCCGCGCTACCTGAACGCGTGGCGGTGGTCGGTGCCGGCTATATCGCCGTTGAACTGGCCGGGGTGATTAACGGGCTGGGCGCAGAAGCGCATCTGTTCGTGCGTAAGCACTCTCCGCTGCGCAGTTTCGATCCGATGATCAGTGAAACGCTGGTTGAGGTAATGGCCGCCGAAGGGCCGACGCTACATACCCAGGCAGTCCCCAAAGCCGTGGTGAAAAACGCCGACGGCAGCCTGACGTTGGAGCTGGATGATGGACGCAGCCAGACGGTGGATTGCCTGATTTGGGCGATTGGTCGTGAACCGGCGAACGACACCTTCAATCTGGACGTCACCGGGGTGAAAACCGACGAGAAAGGTTTCATCGTGGTGGATAAATTCCAGAATACCTCCGTGCCAGGTATTTACGCTGTCGGCGATAACACGGGTGCAGTTGAGCTGACCCCTGTCGCCGTGGCCGCAGGCCGTCGTCTGTCTGAACGCCTGTTTAATAACAAGCCGGACGAGCATCTGGATTACAGCAATATCCCGACCGTGGTGTTCAGCCATCCGCCGATCGGCACCGTTGGTTTAACCGAACCGCAGGCGCGCGAGCAGTATGGCGATAGTGAAGTCAAAGTGTATAAATCGTCGTTTACCGCGATGTATACCGCCGTGACCTCTCACCGCCAGCCGTGCCGCATGAAGTTAGTTTGCGTTGGCCCGGAAGAGAAAATCGTCGGTATCCACGGCATCGGTTTCGGGATGGATGAAATTATGCAAGGCTTCGCGGTCGCTCTGAAAATGGGTGCCACCAAGAAGGACTTCGACAATACGGTGGCTATTCACCCGACGGCGGCAGAAGAGTTTGTCACCATGCGGTGAGTCCCTCCCCCGGGTGGCGGCTGACGCCTTACCCGGGCTACGACCGGTTTTCTCCCTCTCCCTCAGGGAGAGGGTTGGGGTGAGGGGAATATGCGGCTCAGGTGGAGGGTTCCGTTCCCCTTTACAATCCCCGCAGCACCGCCTCCGGGAATTTCTCTCCCCCGCCGATCACTCCTGACACTATGCTGTCAGGAGGGGGGTGCCATTATCTCGTTGTCGAAAACACAACGAGGGCAAGAAAATGAGCAACGTTATCAACTGGTTTGAGATTCCGGTTCAGGATCTGCAACGGGCAACCGCGTTTTATGAACATTGCATCGACGCGCAATTTCGTCAGGAGCATGTCGCCGGTATGTCGATGGCGGTCTTTCATTATCAGGAGCCTGCAATCGGCGGGGCGCTGGTAAAATCAGAGGCGTTACAACCTTCCGCAAATGGCACCGTGGTCTATCTCTACACCGCAGACATCGCCGCGTCCCTCAAAAAAGTAGCGGAAAGAGGCGGTACTTGCTGTTTCGGGCCAGAAATTTTACCGGATGATATTGGCACCATCGCACTTATCATTGACAGTGAAGGGAATAAAGTCGGGCTGCATCAACCAGCCTGACAACATTAACCGACCACTGACAGGAAATTTGCCATGAGCCGCCGTGCCGATCGTCTGTTCCAGATAGTCCAGATCCTGCGTACACGTCGTCGGGTCACGGCCGCTCTGCTGGCGGAGAGGCTGGAGGTGTCGGAGCGTACCGTCTATCGGGACATTCGCGATCTGTCGCTCTCCGGTGTGCCCATTCAGGGCGAGGCAGGGAGCGGCTATCGCCTGATGCCGGGGTTTGATATTCCCCCACTGATGTTCACCGGTATGGAAGTGGAAGCGCTGATTGCCGCGATTGGCATGCTGCAAACCTGGAGCGGCGACACACTGGCTAAAGCGGCGGGTTCGGCACAGGAAAAGCTGCTGGCGGTTCTGCCGACAGACCGGCGCATCCTGGCCGAACGAAACCGCATCCTGACCCCGGACTTTGGCAAGTACCCACAGACGCGGCGCTGGTTTGATGTCTTCCATCAGGCCATGCGCCAGCGCGATGAGGTCTGGATCCGTTATGAGAACGAGCAGGGTGAAGGTTCTGAGCGGGCGGTTCATCCCCTGGGCCTGTCGTTCTGGGGAGAAGTATGGGTACTGGTGGCCTGGTGCACGTTGCGTCAGGATTATCGCTGCTTCCGCCTCGATCGCTGCCAGGCTGTGACCTTAACCGGGAAACAGTTTGCCGAACGGCCCGACCGCTCCCTTGAGGATTTTATCCACCAGCAGAAGGCGAGAGCTAAGCGATACAGTGAAAAGCAGTAATAACAGTCGCACCGCCTGACATGACACTCTCAGTCCGCCATCTCCCGAATTCCCGCGCCGGAAAATTACCCTATTTTCCCGGCTCTGATGTTAATCGGCCATGTAAAGACCCGCGTTTGTACCGGGTCGCCCCAGAGAGCGCGTACGTCGTCGTAAAAGCGGGTTAACAGACCCTCCTGCCCGGCGTCATGCGCACGCTTCACCGCAGACCAGGTGGAGAGATAGCCCATCAAGGCGTCGAGATCCCACTGCAAACGAATCGACATTTCCGGGACGGGAATTTCCGTAAACGGGAAGGCGATGTCCGCATAACCGTTATCCACCAGTTGCCTTTCCGGGGGCCAGTAGGGGCCAATTTCGTCATAGTAGAACTGTCGAACGCGCGCCCGAAGGGTCTCGTCAGGGTTGAGCACGCCGTAGCTGATAATCGCAATCACCGCGTTCGGCGCCACAACCCGCCGGACTTCCCGGTAAAAGGCCGGTAAATCAAACCAGTGCGCCGCCTGGGCGACGGTAATCAGATTGATATCGCGTAGCGTCTGCGGAAGCTGTTCCGCCGGGCCTTGCAGATACGTAATGTGGGCATGAGGTGTCGCGTTGTCGATTTGCGTCTGGCTGGGATCAATCCCCGTCACCTTGTCGAAGGCTGAGGCAAGTAACGTGGTCAATTGGCCCGTACCGCAACCGACATCCAGCGCATGGTGATGTTCCGGCGTTATCGAAAGAAGGTAATCCAGCAAGACTGCGGGATATTCCGGGCGATAGCGGGCGTAATCGGCGCCGCCGCTTGCAAACCAGTTTAGCATGGGATGGTCCTCTGTTTAGTAAAAATACAGTAGTGCGAATGGCTTTTTGCGACAAGAGGAATACAAAGCGGGCATTGACGGAAAAGGTAAATGGTGGACGCCAGAGAGAAGAAAGCCGACTCCGCAGAGTCGGCTATGTTGTCTGTCAGAGCTTGAAGCTGCCGACGACGTTTTCGAGTTGTACGGTTTGTTCTTCCATCGACTGCGCAGCCGCCGCCACCTCTTCGACCAGCGCCGCATTCTGCTGCGTGGCGCTATCGAGCTGGTTAATGGCGATATTGATCTGGGCAATCCCGCGACTTTGTTCATCGCTGGAAGAGCTGATTTCTGAAATCAGCACGCCCACACCTTCCACTTTTTCCATCAGTCCGTCCATCGTCGTACCCGCCTGACGGACCAGCCCGCTGCCCTGCTCAATGCTGCTCACCGACTCTTCAATCAATTTCTTGATCTCCTGAGCCGAGCGGGCACTGCGCTGCGCCAGTGAACGAACTTCACCGGCTACCACGGCGAAACCACGCCCGTGCTCACCCGCCCTTGCCGCTTCGACCGCAGCGTTAAGCGCCAGAATGTTGGTCTGGAAGGCGATGCCGTCAATCACACTGATGATTTCCACCACTTTCGAGGAGGACTCATTGATGTTATTCATCGTGGAGACAACTTTGTTAACCACATTGGCCCCTTGTTTTGCCGCAACGGAGGCCTCTTCCGCCAGCTTGTTCGCCTGCAACGCGTTCTCTGCGTTCAGGCGCACGGTACTGGTCAACTCTTCCATTGATGCCGCCGTTTCCACAATCGAGGCCGATTGGTCTTCGGTGCGCGAGGAGAGGTTCAGGTTGCCGCTGGCAATCTGGCGCGAAGCCGAAGAGATCGCCATCGAGCTACTTCCTACCTGCTGCATCAGCTCATTAAGGAACGAAATGAACTTATTGAAGTTATTGATAATGGCGTTAAATTCCGGACTCTTACTTTGCGCAAGACGCTGCGTTAAATCCGCACCGCCGCTGGACAGCGCTTCAATATTACGATTGAGCAAGGTCACATTATGGAAAATATTGCGCACAATAATCATCATGATAAAGACGATAAGTATGCCAATAATCGCCTGTACGATGGTCAGCTTGGTCATAATAGCGTCAGACATGCTTACCAGATGGCTGCTCGGAATATCGACCGCCATAAACCACGGGCTGCCGCTGATTGGCAGAACGAACAGAGAATGCGCCCCATCTTCACCGTCATAGCTGCCACGCACTTCCGTTGTTTTACCCTGGCCTAAAAGACTAACTAACGGTGCCGCCGCCGGAATCCCCAGATCGCGAACGTTTGACAGCGCCGGTTTATCCTGCACGGAGGAACCGTTACCGACGATTTTGCCGTCCGCCTCAACAATCAGTACGCTGCCGTTTACCGCTTTACCCATGTCGACAGCAAGCTGGTTAAAGAAGCCCAGCGTCACATCGATGGTCGCCACACCCCAGGCTTTACCGTCTTTCCAGATTGCCATTGCACAGTTAGTACGCGGCTGCGGGCTGGCCGCGTCCTGATAGGCTTTCGCCCACGCACACTCGCCTTTTGGCGCATTCATACCGTCTTTATACCAGGGCTGTTCCCAGTATTTTGCCGACTCTGGTTGGTTCCAGACGGTGTTGACCTGCAAATTGCCGCCCCCGTCGCGGGCATAGAAGGTACTGAATTTATCCCGCGCCGGATCACGCTGACCAGGCAGAGGCCAAATCCCGCCGCCGAAGACGTTTAAATCGCCGTATTGGTTTACCAGGCGCGGCAGTAATTCGTCAATTTGCTCGCTTTGCAGCCCAACAACCAGTTCAGTGATGGAGCGTTGCTGCGCCTTAACGCGGTTCATCTGCTCTTTTATCGCGTTACTTTGTAATTCAACCGTCGCCTGAATATTTTTGGTCTCCGTTTCGATAATCTGCGGAGAAACGAATAGCTTGATAACAATATAGGTAACTATCAATAAGATAACGAAAAAGCTTATAAGCAACAGGCCTATTCGGCCCTGGGTATTTTTCCAAGTCATAATGGCAGCACTCGATCTGGTTGAATTAGGGGTTATAACGACATTTATTTGAAATTCTTTAATCTAAATTGCGCGACGGTTTCATATAAAAACGCATTCCATATAACAAAATGACGTTTTGAAAAAAACGCTCTGCCGTTCACATTTTTTAAGTGCCATGCCTTGTTTCTATAAAAGATAATATCGTCGTAATAAATCATTCCCATAGATGAACATACTTCGATGATATCAATATCATTTTCATCAATATGCGAACATTCTCATGAAACAGAATGGTACGGACAGCAATATGCTCGTTCGTACGTTTTTTAACCAGGCGGAGGTGTCATCACTCTCGCACCGCAAAACCAGGTCTCAGTGGGGTTCAGGCAGGGATAGACGCAACCACATGTCGTTTAGTCGCATACTTTTAAAGGACTTTTGGGTGAGATTTTTTCGCTGCCTGCCGGTCAAAGGATTCCGGTACCGTTTTAAATACCGGGGTATAGTTATCATCCTGGCAAACCAGATATAAAAGCATTTTAATCTCTGTGAGTAACCTTATATTTCCTCAGGCAATATACTTAAATTAAATATGTGCAATGCTATCCGAAACGAATACCATTCCCATTCAGCCATTCGCCTGTAAAAAAATAACAACATCAAGCCAATATTTTCAGGTCGTTAGATTAAATATTTCCAGGTGAAGCATCGCCGGTCAGCAATTCACAGAATAGTTGCCGGGTTGATAACGCGTACAAAATAAACGGCTGTTTATCGGGATGGGAAATTTTTGATTCACTCACAATACTGGTGCTACACGAGTCTCATACGCCCTTGCGCGTAAATTGCTGTTCCAGCATCTCACTGCCCCACTGCTCCCCATGCCACTCTTTTGTCAGCCGGAAACCAAAGGATTCGTAGAGTCGCCGCGCCGCATCAAGCCCGCTAAAAGTCCACAGTTGCACAGCCGCGAAGTTCTGGCTTTCGCAGAAATTCATCGCCTCAGTTAGCAACCGACGCCCCACGCCGCCGCCACGGCAATCGTCGTCCAGGATAAACCAGCGAAGATGCGCCTCGTTGTTGCCGAGATCCTGCCCATCAATCGCGAGCGATCCCACAATCCGTCCATGATGAATGGCAAGCCAGATACGATTGCACGCAACATCCAGACGCCCGGCGAAGTCAGCCAGCCCGGCCGCCACTTTGCTTTCAAAAAAGTACCCGAAGTCATAATGGCGGGAGTAGTAGCTGGCATGCATTTCGCTGATTCGGCCAATCATGCCGGGGCGATAGCCAGCAACAATCTCAATCTCACCTTGTTGCAACGGCGCTTCACCGTTCCGGCAGGCCGCCAGCGCATACGCATACGCTGAAAGGCCCTCGGCAACCGCGTGCTGCCGGGAAGAGGTGAGATGCGCCAGCGCCTCGACCACCCGCATGCTGGCGTACTGGTTGATGCGAGCGACGCTCTCTTTTCCCTGCGCGGTCAGTTGCAGCTCTTTAAAACGCGCATCATCTCTGGACGGAACTTCCTGAATTTCACCTGCGCGGACGAGCTTACCGAGCATACGACTTACGCTGGATTTCTCCAGCCCCAGCATCTGTACCAGTTGCGCGGCGGTCATAGCCCCCTGATTTTCAATTTCTAACAGGGTATGCACCGCTGAAGGGGAATAGTCTGTGGCGGCAAGGGTGGCATTCATAAACCCTAGCTCACGGACCATAAGACGGGAGGCAACACGGATTTCGTTAATCAGACTGGCGTTTTGCATGCTTATAGCCCTTCGCATTAATAGTTGTATAATACAACCATCTAAGGGCATAGCTGTCAATATGAACTGACGTACTCTCCCCCGCGAGCGTAAAAAAGCTAAAAATAGCCAAAAAAAGCATAAGCCTTGCTGTGTTTGTTTTTTCACCACTAAAACAAACAAATAGCCCCGGTACGGGCCTGCAAAGCGCTCTGCTTGCCGCTTCGCCTTTACAATCCTGTTCCCGCTAATCCCTTCACAGGCCGCACTTTTCGGCGCATAGTTGAACAAATGTTCAGCAGAGGAAGAGAGTGGTTGTAATGACAGACCGTCCGTTAATTATCCTGCAAGTAGGTTTTCCTTCCGAGTCTATTCGTGAAGTCCACGGCGATATTCCCTCCTGGTTCTGTCGTGCCATCCAGCACCCTCTTGAGAAAACAGAAGTGATCCGCGTGTTTGAAGGCGAAGCGCTTCCACCGCCGGATGCCAACCGTGTGGCCGTGATTACCGGTTCATGGGCGATGGTGACGGATCGTCTCTCCTGGAGTGAAGCCGCTGCCGGGTGGATACGCGAAGCCATGTCGATTGGAATGTCGCTGTTTGGCGTCTGCTACGGCCACCAGTTGATGGCGCATGCATTGGGCGGCGAAGTGGAGTGGCACCCGCAGGGGCGTGAGGTCGGCAGCCAGGCGATTCAACTTCATCCGCATGCCAGTAATGATGTGCTGCTGAGCACCTTGCCGCGTGAATTTCCCGCGCATCTGACCCATATGCAGACCGTTTCTCGCCTGCCGGAAGGGGCACTGGCGCTCGCGTCATCCGTTCATGACCAGCATCAGATTGTGCGCTACGGGCCCAACGCCATGTCGACGCAATTCCACCCGGAGTTCACCCCGGAGATCGCCGCTGACATGATTCGCCAGCGCGAAACCGTGCTTACCGAAGAAGGTTTTGACCCGCTGGCACTGCTGTCCGGCGTGCTGCCCTCGCCGGAAGCCACAGAATTATTGCGCCGCTTTGTACATCAGGCGTTTAACCGTGCGGCACCGCAGCATGAAGTGCTGGCGCAGAGTGCATAACAGTAAAGAGGCATCGAACGATGCCTCTTTACTATTTTACTCGTAGGTAATAACAAACTCACTTTTAGCCCTTACCGTTCCGGGATAGATACTCCCATTCTTGGTAAAATAATGGGCTTTAAATTTTAGATTCGTATTTTCGGAAGGCCACCATTTTACTAATACTTCTTTTCCTATTTCGAGAGGCGTATCATCAAACGTTATCTGAATGCCAACATTTTCGTTTCCCGAATTCATATTCTTGAGCACATCATTGCTACCCACGCCGGGCATTTTATCACCATTAAAGGTAATATTCGCTTTAGAGACATTATTTATGCAATCTATATTAATTGAAAATTCTTTGTATGCTCCCTGATAACGCCAAAGTGACCTCATTAAATCACTACGCCTTACCTCCGGTAGCGTCACAGTACTATCATACGTTTTGACATCACAGGTAGGAACGAGGGGCACAATATCTCCATTGAAGACATAGTGAAGATTCCCCATAGTAATGCCCGTTGGCACCAGACCCGTATAATGCCTCATAGTAATTGAGGCTATATTTGTTCCCTGTGGGATAGGGTCATAGGGAGCTTTACTGTTTCTTAATAACCTGACTGAAATGGGTACTGTTGGATAGTCGACATATTGCACTGTGGGCCCTGGAAAAAGCTTGCAATCGCCATCAACCCAGACACACACATCCTTAGCAGCATTTCCTTCGATCCATCCTGAATTATTAATATTTACCTGTAATGTAAACCCCCGAATGGCTAATTGAGGATTAAAATTGACCCACCAAACTCTAACGCTGTCCTTCATTGCTTCAGTTGGTCTACCTGTCGCTTTCAAGGAAGCAGTAGGGCTCGCTGGAGACGTGATATTTCCGAGCGTTTTCGGAAATGTTGAAGCGTTCATATATACCGTGGTTTCCGTATTCGTCCACGTAAAATCCGTCCATTCCTCTGCACCGGCATACTGACTGATTGAACCAATGAAAAGGCCGGATATGAGATAACGTATTAAGCTATTTCTTTTAATCACTCTCCCTCCTTGAAATCATAAATAAAACAAGAAAAACGCTTCCTTTTCTAACACTCTCTTTATTCATTGATAAGTTAAATGGCAACGCTGGTTATGCATAATTATAATAATTAAGTTAACCTAAGTCATTCACTACAATTATATAAAACAAAAAAACACAGAGAATATTATTTAGGCAATCTACGTAGAAACTCCTGATCTGTCAACAATCCACCGTCATTCGAAGATAAAATAAGAATATGCGCACATAATTTATAAATACTAAGGATAAAAATAACACGCTCTAACATTTATACGGCGAATGTTTAAAAAAAACAGATAAAGTTAATATGGGTAAATTTTTTTTAGATTTATGACCCATCCGCTTTAATTTCTTAATCAACCACTTCAAAGCCGACTGGTAATCAAATAAACGATAAGCTAACAGGATGAAGTCATAAGACGGCACGTCCTCGGGTAATGCCATAATTCGTAGTGGCATCATCGCGACGAGATCTTTCGCTATCCGATACGGCAGACAGATCAGATAAGCCACAGCCGCGCAGCACTGTCGTGAGCGGGCGATAAAGGTGCGGCACCAACAGCCAGCTATCAATATGGTCCGCGCCAGAGCTTACCGCGGGAGATGGATTGGTAATTCGGTGACCAGGTGTTTGAGGAGCAGGTATCCAGGGAGTTCGGTATGTTACAGTGCAGTAATCGCTACGAATCGCGCGGCGCCACAGCAGGAAGTGCTGGCGCAGAGTGCATAACAATAAAGAGGCATCGAACGATGCCTCTTTACTATTTTACTCGTAAGTAAGGACAAACTCAGTTTTAGCCTTTACCGTTCCGGGAGAGATACTCCCACCCTTAGTAAAATAATAGGCTTTAAATTTGATCGGGGTATTACCGGAAGGCCACCATTTGACTAACACTTCTTTGCCAATGACAAGAGGCGTGTTATCAAACAAGATCTGAACGCCAACATTTTCATTTCCCGAATTCATATTCTTGAGAACATCATTGCTACCCACGCCGGGCATTTTATCGCCATTAAAGGTAATATTCGCTTTAGCAACATTATTTTTGCAGTCTATATTAATAGTAAATTCCTTGTTTGCTCCCTGATAACGCCAAATTGATCTCATCAGATCACTACGCCTTACCTCCGGTAGCGTCACAGAAGTATCATACGTTTTGACATCACAGGTTGGGACAATGGGGACAATATCACCATTAAATCGATAAATCAGATTAACCATTGACCCGCCAGACGTTGCTGTGGCTGAATAATGTCGCAGAGTTATAGTTGCAATTTCTGTCCAGATGGGAATTGCCTCATAGGCTGCAGTACTATTTCTTAATAATCTTACCGAAATAGGCAGAGTTGGATAGTTTTTATATTCAACGGTTCCCCCCAATACTTTACAACTCCCATCAATCCAGACGCATTTTTGCGCCGCATCATTAGCATTAATCCAACCGGTGTTATTAATATTAACCTGTAAGGTAAAACCACGATTGGCTAAATCGGGGTTAAAGTTTGCCCACCAAACCTTGACACTGTCCTTCGAAACGGAGTCTGGCCAACCAGTTACATTAATAGATGCGGCAGGGCTGGCAGCTGATGTTATATTTCCAAGTGTTTTGGGAAAACTTGCAGCATCCATATAAACGGTGGTTTCAGTTTTATCCCAATAGAGTGCAAATGCCTGATTACTCACTAAACCCAAAAGCAAGCTTAATATTAGCAAGCATTTCAACTTTATCCTTTTAATCATTACAATTCCTCCATGCCCCTGATCAGTAAAAAGTTAGTTCCATTCTTACTTCCCCCTCGAATCCAACACTGCTTTCCTGGATAAACGCTAAATAATGGAAATCACACATATAACCATTACAAATATTCAGAACGAACTTATATGTAATATCTTTCAATCATAAGAACCAAACCAGATAGAATATCTATGATATTATTTTTACAGACTATGGAGATATGCCTGAGCGGTCAAGCGCCACATCCTTTCGCGCAGAAAAACAAGAATATATTTACTAACTTAAAGCATATAGCTTCAACGTGAGAAGTTAAAAGCAACCATCATATTATTTATATATTTGATGTTTGCATTGATTATAATAGATATCAATGATGTAAAGCGTTATTAAAATGCGTCGCTTACCGTTCTCATTTCCTCAATCAACCACTGTAATGCCGACTGATAATCAAATAAACGATGCGTTAACAGGATTAAGTCATAAGACGGCGCTCCCTCGGGTAATGCCATAATCCGTAACGGCATCATCGCGGCAAGCTCCTTCGCAATGCGATACGGCACACACATCAGATAACCCGACGCCACCGCCACTCGGCCGCCTACCGCGTAACTCTGCACCACCGTCGTGAGAGGGCGATAAAGGTGCTGCGTCAGTAGCCAGCTATCAATATGGTCCGCGCCGGAGCTTACTGCCGGAAGGTGGATTTGCGCTTCCGTGACCAGGTGTTTGAGGGTCAGTTGTTCTGGCAGATCACTACGCTCCAGCGAGGCAATCGCCACATAATGGTCGGAAATCAGCGGGTGTTTATTAAAATACTGAGGAATGTATTGCAGGTTATCCACGCCGATAAAGGCATCCAATTGCCCGCGCTCCACCCGTTCAAACTTAATGGTTTCGGAGAGAATATCGACGGACAGACGGACATTCGGCGCAGTGTGTTTAAATTTCGCCGTCAGGGCGGGCATGTACATAAATTCGAAGTAATCCACCGCGCCAATATAAAAGGTGTGCGGATCTTTGGCCGGGTTGAAATTGCCTTTCCCCCGCGTGGCCGCCTCCAGTTTGCTCAGGGCATTTTCAATCACCGGGATCATCGACGCCGCATAAGGCGTCGGTTCCATACCATTGCGGGTACGGACAAACATCTCATCATTAAGCTGCTCGCGCAGGCGATTGAGCGCATGGCTGAATGCCGATTGCGTAATATTGGCTTTGCGCGCGGCCCGCGTGACGTTTTTTTCTTTAGCCAGAATCGGCACCAGGCGCAGCAAATTCAGATCCATCATGACTATGCACCTTGTTCATTATTTCATGCAAATAATACATTTTATGCATAACGCCGGGGATTGCTATAGTCATTGCAACGTAAAGTAAGCACGCCTGGTGTTTATAAACTGCACACTTCAACATCTGCTTTTATGGAGACGCTCATGAGAAATGTAACGGTTGCCGCTACTCAAATGGCCTGCACCTGGGAACTGGAAAAAAACGTTGCCAACGCTGAGCGTCTGGTACGTGACGCGCACAGCCAAGGCGCGCAGGTTATCCTGATTCAGGAGCTGTTCGCTGCTCCCTATTTCTGTATCGATCAGAGCCCGGAACACTATGCGCTGGCGCAAGAAGTGGCCACCAGCCCGCTGATCAAACATTTCTCTGCCCTGGCAAAAGAGCTGGAAGTTGTGCTGCCGTTAAGTCTGTTCGAAAAACACAACAACGCGTACTACAACTCGCTGGTGATGATCGATGCCGATGGCACCGTGATGGAAACCTACCGTAAAACGCATATTCCGAACGGCCCGGCTTATCAGGAAAAACAGTTCTTCATCCCAGGCGACACCGGCTTCAAAGTGTGGAATACCCGCTACGCGAAAATCGGCGTGGGCATCTGTTGGGATCAATGGTTCCCGGAAACCGCACGCTGCCTGGCACTGAACGGCGCGGAAATCATTTTCTACCCGACTGCGATTGGTTCTGAACCCGCTTACCCGGACATCGACAGCCAGCCGCACTGGACGCGTGTTCAGCAGGGCCACGCGGCGGCAAACCTGGTGCCGGTTATCGCCTCTAACCGCATCGGTACCGAAGCGAGCAAGTACATCGAAGGTCTGGAAATGACCTTCTACGGTTCATCGTTCATCGCCGATCAGACCGGTGAACTGGTCGCGCAGGCCAACAAAACTGACGAAGCCGTGCTAGTGCACACCTTCGACCTGGACGCGATTGCCGCACAGCGCGCATCGTGGGGCCTGTTCCGCGACCGTCGTCCGAACATGTACGGCACCATCGCCACCTCTGACGGCAGCGAAAGGAGCAAATAATGTCCGCGCTGACAACTCCACGTCAGGATGGCTTCGCCATGCCTGCAGAATGGGCACCGCATCAGGCAGTGTGGATGTGCTGGCCTTATCGTACTGACAACTGGCGCGCCAACGGTGCGCCAGCGCAAAAGGCGTTCGCCGCCGTGGCTGAGGCTATTTCCCGCAGGACGCCTGTCATTATGGCAGTGCCGCGTGCCGAAATGGAAAAAGCACGCAGCACCATGCCAGCCAGCGTGACGCTGGTTGAGATGGAAAGCGACGATGCCTGGATGCGCGACACCGGCCCAACCGTGGTGCGTAACCCGGCGGGAGAGATTCGCGCCGTAAGCTGGACGTTTAACGCGTGGGGCGGTCTACTCGGCGGCCTCTATGAAAGCTGGGATAAAGACCAGCAAGTGGCAGGCCAGGTGGCGCAGTATCACCAGATGCCGTGCTACAACACCGACCTGATTCTGGAAGGCGGCTCCATTCATGTGGATGGTGAAGGTACGCTGATGACTACCGCAGAGTGTCTGCTCAACCCGAACCGCAACCCGCACCTGTCGCAGGCGGAGATTGAGCAGCAGTTGCGTGAGTATCTGGGCGTTGAGACCTTTATCTGGCTGCCAGAAGGGGTATTTAACGACGAGACCGACGGTCACATCGATAACATGTGCTGTTTTGTCCGCCCCGGCGAAGTGGCGTTGCACTGGACCGATGACGAGAACGATCCGCAGTACGCCCGTTCCGTTGCGGCACTCAACGTCCTGGAAAACACCACGGATGCGCGTGGTCGCAAGCTGAAAGTCTGGAAAGTGCCATCACCGCAGCCGCTGTATGCCAGCGCAGAAGAGACCTGTGACGTTGAGAAAGGGACGGCGATTGAGCGCACCGAAGGTAATCGCCTGGCGGGCTCTTACGTGAATTATCTGGTCAGCAACGACCATATTATTTACCCGCTGCTGGACCCGGCCACCGATGCGCAGGCCGAAGTGCTGTTCCGTCAGATGTTCCCGGATTTCCTGATTACCGGCATCCCGGCACGTGAGATTCTGCTCGGCGGTGGCAATATTCACTGCATTACGCAGCAGATCCCGCGTTAATTCCGCAGACCCTCACCCCAGCCCTCTCCCTAAAAGGGAGAGGGTGAAAAGCCAGCCCGCAGCCCGCATGATCGATCCCCTCTCCCTGCTCGATCGGTCCCTTACCCCCGCACCATCCGCACGTACTCCACCCCTTTTTTGAAGAAGTGTTCGCCTTCGGGACGGAAACCGAACCTGTTGTAGAAATTGACGGCCCCGATACGCGCATCAAGACACACGTCATGTACGCCGGCTGCCGCCATCTTTTCCAGTACAGATTGCAACAAAAAGCCGCCAAAGCCCTGCCCCTGATACGCTTCCAGCGTGGCGAACTTACGAATCTGGCAAACCGAGGCATCCAGCATAAAGACCGACAGGCAGCTCACCAGTTTACCGTTATGTAGTACGCCAAAATGCAGCGCATCATCGTCACCTTCCACCTGTGATGCATCGCGGGGAAGGTGCGGCCATAAAACCGGATGGCGGATATCAAGGCAGTTGTCGAGGGTCGTCGTCACGAATTCCATTATCGTCTCACGCAAATATGGCGAAAACACAGACGATAACATGCCACGATATCAGCCGATCATTCGATAACCTGATGTACCGTTAATGCAGCGTCTCCCATAACAGCTTTATCAACAGCGTTGCGGCAAGAATCAGAAAAAGACGGCGAATCCACAGGTTTCCGCCGCGCAGGGCAACACGCACGCCCACCAGCGAACCACAAATAGCGGAAATCCCTAACGGTATTGCAATATCGTAATGAATAAGCCCATTAGGAATTAAAAAGAACAGCGTGGAAAAATTGGTGCCGAAATTCACCACCTTTGCGCAGGCCGTTGCCCGTAAAAAATCAAAATGGAAAAAACGAATAAATAAAAAGAGTAGAAAACTGCCGGTACCCGGACCGATAAAACCGTCATAAAAGCCAATCGCAAAACCTAACAGTATCCCCTTCGCCAAATCACCTCGGGTGGGTTCCCGGCTGGTATCACTATGACCAAACTGCGGTTTAAACCAGGTGTACGCCAGCATGATCGCCAGCACCACAATCACTATCGGACGCATCCAGTCTGATGGCATAAAATCCAGTAATCTTATGCCCGTGTACGCGCCGATAACCGCACTTATTGCGGTCGGCAAAATCAATGACCATGGTAATCGCAGGCGCGCGGTGAATTGCTTGATAGACATCAGGTGCCCCATCACGGAGGAGCACTTGTCGATTCCCATTATTTCGGCAGGTGTGAACTGCGGCAGGGTAGAATAAAACGTCGGCATAGTAATCAACCCGCCCCCGCCCACCGCCGCATTGATAATTCCGGCAATAAACGCCACGGGTATTAATACCAATAACTCACTGCTCATCTGTTTTCCCTGGTATCAGCGCACAGCCCGCACGCGCGGTGCAGCCTTAAAAGAGTGGAATAGCGTTTTATTTATAATCTGACGGCTATGGTAAGGTTGCGATTTATACCTGTCCAATATATAAATCTACATGTATTTATATAGCTGGAAATATAAATGGAATTCCGTCACCTTCGCTATTTCCTGGCCGTGGCTGAGGAGCTGCACTTTACCCGCGCGGCAGAAAAGCTCAACATTGGCCAGCCGCCATTATCACAGCAAATTCAGGCGCTTGAAGAAGAGCTGGGCGTTCTGTTATTCAATCGCACCCGGCGCAAAGTCGCGTTGACAGAAGCGGGCGAGCATTTCGTGATTAAAGCCAGAGAGATGCTGCGACTCAGCAGCGACCTTCCCGCCGAGCTACAGGCCATCGCGCAGGGTAAAAGCGGCGAGTTACGCATTGGCTTTACCACCACCGGGCTGCTGGTCGATGAACTCAGCGCGCCGCTAAAAGCTTTCCGCCGTCACTACCCCGAGGTTCGGGTCACGCTCAGCGAGATGTACTCACAACAGCAATTCACCGCTCTGCTCAATGAGGATATCGACGTGGGATACATTCGCGTCACGCCAGGGACCACCCGCGATGGCCTGAATATCCGGGTACTCAGGCGCGACCAGCTCTGCGTCGTGCTGCCCGATGATCACCCCAAAGCCGCCTGTGAAACCCTGACCATTGTCGATGTGAAAGATGAGCCTTTCATCTTTTATCCCGACACGGCCGGCGCATCCGTGCCGGATAAAGTCAGGCGCATGTGCCAGAAATCGGGCTTCACTCCCTATGTCGTCCAAGAGGCGGCGGAAGTATTGACGCATATTGGACTTGTCGGCGCAGGCGTGGGGGTTTCCGTCTTACCCAGGCCCATTGATCAGCTCAAGCCGAAGGGGGTGAAATTTATCCCGCTTGCCGAAGATGACGCAGAGTTATGCATGGCGATCGTGACCCGAGAGAGTGAAAATAACCCGCGAACGCTAAATTTTTTGCGGTTACTGACTGGCGTGAATGCGGGAAAGTTACCAGGCTAAAGGAATTGCCCTGAATATTCATAACCTGTTGCATTTTGAATGTTCTGAATTCTGTCGTTTCGCTTTCGGAGGAGCGGCAATTAAGCGATTGAAATTATAAAAATTAATTGATTTCGCTCTTTTTCCACCCGCACCTAAACGTGATCTAGCGCACGCTTTGCGCCCCAAAGATCGAAGCGAATGTCTAAGCTTATAGATATGCCGGGAAACACCCGTAATCTCTTACGACGACCTCCGGAGGCCAGTATTATTATGTTCAACCAGAAACTTCACAGCGCTGAATCCGTAGAATTTGGGATCGCACAAGAACCCCGCTACGAAATCGATCCCTGCGAGTTAAAACTGGCTGAAATGATCGACGCGGAGCCGGAACCGGAAATGATCGAGGGGCTACCTGCTTCGGACGCCCTGACCCCATCCGATCGTTATCTTGAACTGTTTGAACACGTGCAGTCATCGCGTATTTTTGCCGATAGCAAAACATTCCCGGACTGTGCGCCGAAAATGGATCCGCTCGATATTTTAATTCGCTATCGCAAAATTAAGCGCAAACCCGATTTTGACCTGCGGCTGTTTGTTCAGGCGCACTTCTGGATGCCGGAAACCTATGGCAGTGAATATGTTTCCGACCCGGAAAACTCCCTCAAAGAGCATATCGACCAGCTCTGGCCAGTGCTGACGCGTGAACCACAGGACCATATTCCGTGGTCATCACTGCTCGCTCTGCCACAGGCCTATATCGTCCCCGGTGGACGATTTAGCGAAACCTACTATTGGGACTCCTACTTCACCATGCTGGGGCTGGCGGAAAGTGGTCGCCACGACATGCTGAAATGTATGGCGGACAACTTCGCGTGGATGATTGAACGCTACGGGCATATTCCGAACGGTAATCGCACCTACTATCTCAGCCGTTCGCAGCCGCCGGTGTTCGCCCTGATGGTCGAACTGTTTGAAGAGGATGGCGTGCGCGGCGCGCGGCGCTACCTGGACCATCTGCTTATGGAGTATGACTTCTGGATGGATGGCGCGGAGTCGCTGCTGCCGAACCAGGCCTATCGCCACGCGGTACGTATGCCTGACGGCTCCCTGCTCAACCGTTACTGGGACGACAGGGACACGCCGCGTGATGAATCCTGGCTGGAGGATGTGGAAACCGCGAAGCACTCCTCTCGCCCGGCTAACGAGGTCTACCGGGATCTCCGTGCGGGTGCGGCTTCCGGCTGGGACTATTCGTCGCGCTGGTTGCGAGATGCCAATCGCCTGGCGAGTATTCGCACCACCCAGTTCATCCCTATCGACCTGAACGCCTTCCTGTTCAAACTGGAAAGCGCTATAGCCAATATTGCCGGCTTAAAAGGTGAACGGGAGCAGGAGGCGGAATTCCGTCTTAAAGCCAGCGACAGACGCGCGGCGGTCAATCGCTTCTTGTGGGATGAGGAAAAAGGCTGTTATCGCGACTATGACTGGCGTCGTGGCGAAATGGCGCTCTTTTCCGCTGCCAGCCTGGTCCCGCTGTATGTCGGCATGGCTACGCATGAGCAGGCAGATAAACTGGCTGAGGCCACGCGCACGCGCCTGATGACGCCTGGCGGTATTCTGGCGACGGAGTATGAAACCGGTGAGCAGTGGGATAAACCCAACGGCTGGGCGCCCTTACAATGGATGGCGATTCAGGGCTTCAAACTGTACGGCAACGACGCGCTGGGTGACGAGATTGCCCATAACTGGCTGCGCACCGTTAACCATTTCTACCAGCGCCACCACAAGCTTATCGAGAAATACCATATCGCCAGCAGCACGCCGCGCGAAGGGGGTGGGGGTGAATATCCGCTCCAGGATGGCTTTGGCTGGACAAACGGTGTGGTTCGTCGCCTCATCGGGTTATACGGGGAGCCGTAGCTCCCCCGTTTATTCAGTCGATAGCATCATAAATTGCCGACTGAATATCTGCCCATTTCTTCGTGTTATCGTCAGGCGCAGCCTCATAACGCAGCTTCGCCTGTTCCATTTCATAACGCTGACGTCTCACGACGGGTTCCGATGTACAGAACGCCTGCAGGTAATTCTTACGCAGCGATGTCAGTTTCGTGCCGGAAGCCATCTCATGCCCCATGTTTTCGATAAACCGGCGGCATGGACGGCTTTCTTCCATCTGTAGCCGATAACGCAGCAACATCTCCAGCACATCCGTGTAATCGTTCGCCATCGCCTGCTCGGTCCACGACAGTTTCCAGCTCATGCCCGTACGTAGAAACAACGACACGACGCGGGTATCGTTGCGGTCGATTGCGGAACGGAAGTTACTCTCATCGCGGGGGATCCCCATTTTGGTCAACTCTTCTTTGGGCGTCGCTTTTTCCTTATCCTGAGAGATAGGCACCGTAATCCGCCCCTGCCCTGACACCGGTACCGATACTGATGAGTCGCTAAACAACCAGAATGCTCCCGCCACGATGACCAGCACCGCAACGCCGACTGCGCCCCACAGTGCTTTGGAAAGCATCTGTTCACGCTCCTCGCGGGTACGCGCGGCGCGTTTTTCCGGCCTTTCAATTCCATCGCGAATTTGCATAGCATCACCTCCCGCCGCCCGATCTTTCTTGCGCGCCTGTTCCCAGAATGTATCTAAATCATCTTCCGCCTCTCGCAGCAAGCTTGCGGGATTAACCTGTATGCGCCCGTCTTCCCATGCCCGTTGCACTGGCCCGGCAATCTGCGGGTAATAGTTCTCCAGTAGCATCAACTGGTTCGAGGTTAACGGTTGCCCCGCGACTACAGCGCTGCGTATTTGCCGAATATCGTCCAGAAAGGTTTGCAGTGTTTTGCGCGGCTCGAGAAACAGACTCAATACCGGTGAATCGTTAAAAAGCCGGGCATAATGCTGACTAAATTCTTTTTTATCAATTAATAACAGCGCCAGTTCGCTAAATAACATACCACTGAGTACATCGTTGCGATCGCCGACTTTCAACCAGCGACGAACACAATCGGCGCCAAATCGCGTTTTCAGGTGATTGCTAAGCCGCAACGCATCCGGCCAGGCATTAGTCACCAGCGATTTGAGCATCAACTCCAGCGCGCGTAACTGTTTTAACCCCTGCTGCTGCCCTTCTTTGTCTGCATTGAGGGTTGTCGCATAGGTCAGTAACGGTTGCTTCGCCCGCAGATGTTCCAGCGTGCGCACGAAACGCAGCGCGACAATGAGCTGGTTCTCCGTAACGTTCTGCCCCTTTTCATAATACGGCACCAGTTGTTGCAAATGGCGTAGCTGTAAGGTGAATTGGGTTAATTCCGCATCATTAAGCCTTAACCGTTTTGCGACAGCGCCCCATCCGCCAAGGCTCAGACGTGCGATATCGAGTTGTTCAAGAAACCAGCGAGGGTCCTTCCCTTCGTCAAAATGCACATTAAGCAGCATTAATATTTCTTTTGATGCCTGACGAATAATTCCTGTGCATTGCTCGAATTGTTCCCCCAGGTTCTGCGAGGATATTTGGGTCATTCTTTTCCTTTAAGTACAACCAGTGAAATAATTAACTGGAAAAAAGAAACGTTAATTTTTTCTTTATTTATGAATACTTAAAACATAGACCAGTTAATGATTATTATCAGTGATAGCGGTTTTAACACGAAAAAAACAATGGGGCTATTTTTATGCCGACACTGGTCACGCCACGGCTCATTTGCACGCCGATAACACCGCAAGACTGGTCTTTTTTCCTCGCATTGCAGCAGGATCAGCAGGTCATGCGTTATGTTGCAGAAGACCGCCCGCAGGAAGCCATCCGCGAGGCGTTTGAATCCCGCTTGCCCGCCTGGTCTCCCGGTTGTGAACACTGGCTATGTCTTGTGGTGCGCGACAGCGCCACGCAAACCCCGCTTGGGGTGACGGGCTATCGCCATCACGAAGCAGACTGCGCCGAAGTCGGATTTCTCTTTGCCCCCCAGGCGCAGGGAAAAGGTTATGGGCTGGAGTCATTACAGGCGGTCTGCCGCTATGCCTTCACCGAAGGGGGCATTCGTCGCCTTGTCGCGACTGTAACGGCAGGAAACGACGCCTCTAAACGTTTACTGGAAAAGGCAGGATTTGTGCAGGAAGGTGAACTGCGCGAAGCCTTCTGGCTGGCGGGCCGCTGGCATAACGACTGGCTGTTTGGCCTGCTGCACCATGAATACCGTGAAAGCAGATAATTCACCTGTCATCTTCCTCTCTCTGTGCCAGGCTTAGGCAGTGTTTTGGCAATAAAGAGGAGTGCATATGAAGAAGATTCTGCTGATAACAAGTTTTACAGCATTATTCTCCATGGCGGCATTCGCGCAGGATGCACCAGGGTTAAAGACGGACAAAGCGCCGCCACCGCCGCATAAAATGGAAGATGGCTATCGCGGTATGGAAGATGCCCGTAGCATGACAATTAAACAGGCGAAAGCCATGCATGACGGCGCTTCCGTTTCGCTCAAAGGGAACCTTGTGAAGAAAACAGGGGAAGATCTCTACCAGTTCCGCGACAAAACCGGGCAAATTGACGTGTATATACCCATGGCCGTTTTCGATGGCAAAAATGTCTCCCCGGACGAACTGGTGGGCATTAGCGGGTCGTTAGACGCTAAACAGAAACCGGCCCGAATCAAAGTCACTCACTTTCAGAAGCAATAAGTCTCACCGCCCGGTGGCATAACGCCGCCGGGCAGCGGAGGATTCATAAGCCAGACGCAAGTTGACCCATAAATCACGCTAAACAATCTTCCTGCTACAGGAACATCCCGCCAGAGACTTCCACGCGTTGAGCATTCATCCACGCCAGATCGTCGCTCAGCAGAGCCGCCATCGCGCCGCCAATATCATCCGGCTTACCGACGCGCCCCAGCGCCGTTTGCCCGGCAATATGTTTATTAATTTGCGGGTTATCACGGACTTCACCGCCGCGGAAATCGGTCTCAATCGCGCCAGGGGCAATGATATTGACGGAAATCCCGCGCGGGCCCAGCTCTTTAGCCTGATAGCGGGTCAGCACTTCCATTGCCCCTTTCATCGCGCCATAGGTCGCGTATCCTGGCAGCGCAAAGCGCGCCAGCCCGCTTGAGACATTGAGGATGCGTCCGCCATCTGCCAGCAAGGGCAACAGACGCTGTGTCAGGAAGAACGGCCCTTTAAAATGAATGTTCATTAATTCATCAAATTGCGCTTCACTGGCCTCAGCAAAGGGAACCGCGATGCCGACACCGGCATTGTTTAATAAATAATCAAACGTATCCCGATTCCAGACGTTTTTTAACTGATGCTGTACGTCCAGGGCGAAAGTCCCGAAGCTTGCGACATCGCCGACATTCAACCGCAAAGCCACCGCTTTCACGCCTTTTCTCTCAATTTCCGCCACAACTTCATCAGCCGCCTGCTGATTGCTGTTGTAGGTCAGGATGACGGCGGTTCCGCGTTCTGCCAGCTTCAGCGCTGCGTTTTTCCCCAGTCCACGGCTGCCGCCCGTTACTAATGCGATACGTTGTGTCATAAGAAACCTCGTTTTGTTTGGTATTGACTGTGGAAAAAGCTTATTAGCTGGTGGTAAAACAATAAAGACGCTGAATTACGCTTCACTGTTTCATTTACAACAACAATGGATGCGTTCGATGGATAAAATTTATGCAATGCAATTGTTCATCCGCGTGGCAGAACTGGAGAGTTTTTCCCGCGCGGCAGACTCTTTAGGCCTCCCTAAAGGCAGCGTATCGCGGCAGGTCCAGGCGCTGGAAAATCACCTCGGTACGCAGTTGCTGCATCGCACAACGCGACGGGTGCAGCTCACCCAGGACGGGATGGTCTATTACGAGCGGGCGAAAGATTTGCTCGCCAATATGGACGAACTTGACGGGCTTTTTCTGCACGATCCGTCGAGCATCAGTGGGCGGTTGCGAGTTGATATGCCCGTGGCCGTGGCGAAAAACCTGGTGATTCCACGGCTACCGGCGTTTTTGCAGCAATATCCCGGTATTGAACTGGAACTCAGCAGCAGCGACCGGCTGGTGGATATTATTCGCGAGGGGTTTGACTGCGTGGTTCGCGTCGGCACGCTGAAAGATTCCGGCCTGATTGCCCGCCCGCTGGGTAAGCTTTCCATTATCAATTGCGCCAGCCCCGACTACCTGGCGCGTTTCGGCTACCCGGAAAGTCTGGACGATCTCTCTTCGCATGCGGTTGTGCATTATGCCCTCAACCTCGGCGCGCGTCCGCAAGGCTTTGAAGTCTGCCTCGATAAGCAGACCACGTGGGTGAAAACCGGCGGCATTTTGACAGTCAACAGTACCGAGACCTATCACGCCGCCTGCCTCGCAGGGCTTGGCATTATCCAGGTGCCGCGCGTCGGCGTGCGGGAAGCGCTGCGCGCAGGAAAGCTGGTGGAGATCCTGCCGCAATATCGTGCAGAACCTATGCCGGTATCACTTATTTATCCCCATCGGCGTAATCTGTCGCGTCGCGTGCATCTGTTCATGGAATGGCTGGCCGGGGTGATGAAAGATTACGTTGATTAGACGCAGTCTATAATTTTATTCACTGCGAGTTAAAAAGAAGGAAAATTGCCCTGATGACGCCGGAAAACAGCGAAAAACGTCCGACCCAGGATCTGGATTACGAGCCAGTCAGAAAAATGGATACATCGGGAACATCAACGAAAGACACCCCTCCCAACGCCGATGACAACAAAGCGTCCTCACCGCTGGAAACGGTCACCCAAGTGGCGAAAAAAGTGCAGCGCCGTCCAATGGTTGCGCACCTGATCCGCGCCACTGAGCGCTTCAATGATCGTATGGGGAACCAGTTTGGCGCGGCCATCACCTATTTCTCATTTTTGTCGATGATCCCCATCCTGATGGTCTCCTTTGCCGCTGCCGGGTTTGTGCTGGCCTCACACCCCACGCTATTGCAGGACATTTTCACGAAGATCCTGACCAACGTTAGCGACCCGACGCTGGCGACAACCCTGAAAAGCACCATCAATACCGCCGTGCAGCAGCGTACCACGGTGGGGATTGTCGGACTGGCGATTGCGCTCTACTCCGGCGTTAACTGGATGGGCAATCTGCGCGAGGCGATACGCGCCCAGTCGCGGGATGTCTGGGAGCGTAACCCACAGGACCAGGAAAAAATCTGGGTGAAGTATTTCCGTGATTTTATTTCGCTGATTGGCCTGCTGGTGGCGCTGATTGTTACGCTTTCCATCACCTCGATTGCCGGTTCGGCGCAGCAGATGATTATCTCCGCCCTCTATCTTGATAATATTGAGTGGCTAAAACCTGCATGGCGACTGATTGGTCTGGCGATCTCTATATTCGCCAACTACTTGTTGTTCTTCTGGATTTTCTGGCGGCTACCGCGTCACCGTCCCCGGAAAAAGGCATTGATTCGCGGTACGTTTATCGCGGCGATCGGCTTTGAGGTGATCAAGATTGTGATGACCTACATGCTGCCCTCGCTGGTTCAATCTCCTTCTGGCGCCGCCTTTGGTTCTGTACTGGGCTTGATGGCGTTCTTCTACTTCTTTGCCCGGCTGACGCTGTTTTGCGCCGCATGGATTGCCACTGCGCATTACAAAGACGACCCACGGATGCCAGGCAAAACACACCGCTAAATGCCTAACTGGGCTGAATATTTCAGCCCAATTCATCATTTCAGCATTAATATCCAAGCCGTAACTTTTATTTAACCTAAAACCAGTTTTAAATTCTATTATTGAAATTATGTGAAGCATTTCATAGAAGCGAAATCGCAGGTCTGAAAATTATCCGCTTTTTGCCTGGTTTTTGTACGTTTCCCCACTTTGTTACAGATTGAAATGTCGCTTTTGCTGTGGCTAATATGGTCGTTCGTTCGCCAAAAAATAAGAAAATTTTATGCAAGCCACAGCCACAACTTTAGACAACGAGCAGGAAATCACGCCGGTAAACTCACGCAGTAAAGTCGTTATCGCTTCACTGATTGGCACCGCTATCGAGTTCTTCGATTTCTATATCTATGCCACTGCGGCGGTTATCGTTTTCCCGCATATCTTCTTCCCGCAGGGTGACCCGACCGCCGCAACGTTGCAGTCGCTCGCCACCTTTGCGATTGCTTTCGTCGCGCGTCCAATTGGTTCCGCCGTGTTTGGTCACTTCGGCGACCGCGTAGGGCGTAAAGTCACCCTGGTGGCGTCGTTGCTGACGATGGGGATCTCCACCGTATTAATTGGCCTGCTGCCAGGCTATGAAACCATCGGCGTGATGGCTCCGCTGCTGCTGGCGCTGGCACGTTTTGGCCAGGGTCTGGGGCTGGGTGGTGAATGGGGCGGCGCGGCGCTTCTGGCGACTGAAAACGCACCGCCACGCAAACGCGCGTTGTATGGCTCTTTCCCACAACTGGGCGCGCCGATTGGTTTCTTCTTTGCGAACGGCACCTTCCTGCTGCTCTCCTGGTTACTGACCGACGAGCAGTTTATGAGCTGGGGCTGGCGCGTACCCTTTATCTTCTCCGCCGTGCTGGTGTTGATTGGCCTGTATGTTCGCGTGTCTCTGCATGAAACGCCGGTATTTGCGAAAATCGCCGCCGCGAAGAAACAGGTGAAAATCCCGCTTGGCACCCTGCTGACCAAACATGTCCGTGTGACCGTGCTGGGCACCTTCATCATGTTGGCCACCTACACGCTGTTTTACATCATGACCGTCTATTCCATGACGTTCAGCACCTCGCCTGGCGGGCTGGGTATGCCGCGAAACGAAGTGCTGTGGATGCTGATGATGGCGGTCATTGGTTTTGGTGTGATGGTGCCGGTTGCCGGGCTGCTGGCCGATAAATATGGCCGTCGCAAAAGCATGATCGCCATTACAACACTGATCATTCTGTTTGCGCTGTTCGTCTTCCCACCGCTGTTAGGCTCCGGCAACCCGGCGCTGGTAATGGCTTACCTGCTGATCGGTCTTAGCCTGATGGGGCTGACTTTTGGCCCGATGGGTGCGCTGCTGCCGGAGCTGTTCCCGACCGAAGTACGCTACACCGGTGCATCGTTCTCGTATAACGTGTCCTCGATTCTGGGGGCGTCCGTTGCGCCTTATATCGCCACCTGGCTGCAGGCGAACTACGGTCTGATGTATGTGGGGATTTATCTGGCGGCGATGGCAGCCCTGACGCTGACCGCGCTGTTGTTGACTCACGAGACCAAACACCAGTCGCTGTAATGGTCATTACGTCTTTCCCGGATGCGGCGTCAACGCCTTATCCGGGCTACCGCCCCGTCATCTGATGCTCACTCGTACCTTATCCGGGCGACGATGTTACAACGGTATGGTAAAACCTGGCACTCCGCCGACATTCACTCGATCGGTCCCCTCTCCCTTTGAGCTGAGGAATCCCCACAAAAAATGCGAGCACGATCGGTCCCCTCTCCTCTTTGGGGAGAGGGTTAGGGTGAGGGGGAAGATGCGGCTCTGATGGTCATTCCGTTCACCTTATGTCCCTTGCTTTTCTGTCGCGACAGAACTCGTGAACGTGCCAGGGTGGCTCACCGCCACCACCCTGGCGACCCGGGCTCCCGGCCAGGAAAATCGCCGCTGGCGCGGTCCATGATGCTTATGTCGTCTGACTTTCGGGTCGGGGACCAGCCTGCGTCCTTGCAGGCTATCCCCTCCGCCCGCTTCCCTGCGGGCGGCCCCGGTCAGCCGCCAACGCCTCATCGATTTTCAGCCGGACCCTGTCATCGCTGTCACTGTTTTATTCTTATTAAGCGGCGTTGTAGCTGTAAAACGTAAGATTACTGGGGATTCCTCAGCCCTTTGAGGGAGAGGGGCAACCACCGCACCAACCTCTTACTTTTTCATCTGTGCCAGAATCGCCCGGCACTGGTTGGCTTCGCCTTCCGATGGCGAAATCAATGCCAGCAGTGCTGCCGCAGGTGTCACCAGCGTTGCCAGCGCTGCGGCCACCGCACCACGGGCAATCAGCGGCCCCGGTTTTACCCCCGCCTGCGGATTTTTAAATGTTCCGCGCACATATAAAGGTGAACGCAGCGTAACGATACGCACCCCTTTACTTTCCGGGTTAATGGTCAGGTCCAGTTGCTCCGAGGCGAAACTCGCCGTACCCGTCACATTCACCAGCGCGTTTTCGGTATCAAAAGCGAAGATTTGCGGACGCGCCACACCATTTACCAGATCGAGATTCGCCGCCGCGCAGTTTACCCGCACCTCATCGTCGCCAAAGATCTTGCCGATAACGTAGTTACCCACATTCAGCCCGGCAATCTCCATCAGGTTACGGCTGATAAGCCCGTCATTCATCAAGAGCTTAAGGTTACCGTTGCTGGTGCCCAGCAGCGCCGCAACGGAGTTCCCTGTCCCCCGGAAATCCGCATCGCCATTCATCTCACCGAGGGTTTTCTGCATCAGCTCGACATTTGGCATCAGTTGTTTCAGTTTTAACCGTCGCGCCTGGATTTCCGCGCGCCCCTGCATCGGCTTTTTATCCCCTTCAAGGCGAATATTGGATGAGATCGTCCCGCCCGCTAAGCCGAATTTCAACGGCTGCAGTTTCAGATCCGCATTCTGTAAAATGATATGGGTTGTGAGGTCGCTTATCGGCAATGTGCTGCCATGCTCAATGCGCTTCCCTTTAAAACGCACGTCGGCATCCATCGTGTTCCATTTATCGGTTTCAAAGCGATCGTAAGGCAACACCTTCCCGGCAGGCTGGATATTTTTTTCACCCTTCTTCTGCTCTGCCTGTTTCGCTTTATCTCCCCCTTTACCGGAGTCCACGCCGATCAAGGGGCCAAGGTCGGCCAGACGAAGCTGACGAGATTCCAAATCGCCTTCCAGTTTCGGACGTGGTTTACCGGTGGTATAGGTGAGTGAGCCATGTATGTCACTTTCGCCGATACGCCCGTTAAAATCGCGATAATCATAGACACTGCTTTTTTCGCTATCTATCTTCGCCACCAGATGACCATCCGTTTCAAACGGCGGGGTATCCGGCAGCAGCACGCCTGTCAGTTCGTAGAGATCCCCCAGGGTATCGCCAGCAAATTTCAACTGGAGGTCGACGCCGCCCATTTTCATCGGGTCGTTAACCTTGCCGACAAAGGCCACACGGGTGTTGCCGGAACGGAAATCTGCCTGCACCGGGAAAGGCGTGTCTTCGCTGCGTAGCGCCAGCATGCCGCCGATTTTCCCCGTGCCTGTCAGCGGTTGGCCGTTATAACGCCCCTGAGCTTTCAGCCCGAAAACATAATCTGCCACGCGCGTTTTATCTTTACTGTCGCCCGTGACTTCATTGAAAGGGAGCGGTTTGCCTAACGGATCGACGAGGATCTCGATATCCGCTTTGCTCACCTTGTCGTTAATAGCGATACGCCCTTGATCGAAGAGAATATTATCCAGGCGGAACGACCAGCCGGAAGGTTGCGCATTGGGATCGTTGTTTTCTGCACTGGCGAGCTTAAAGGTCCAGTTGTTGTTCTTTTCAGACAGGCGGATCAGGCGCGCATCCGGCTTTTGCAGTTTGATCCACGGCAGGTAAACGGTTTTCGTTAATAGCGCCAGCGGTGCGAGAGTGGCTTCGACGCGCGGCAGGTGCACCATGGTGACGTCGGGGATCTCAGGTGGGTTACCGAGGACAATATCGTCGGCATGAATGTGCGGCCAGGGTATCCAGCTACGCCAGCCCGTCTCCTCTTTTTGTCGCTCCCACACCACGCCCAAATCACCGCGAATCGCAAAGGGGCGATTAAGTTCGGTAGAGACTTTCTGATTAATGGTCGGTTTGAGACGGTTCCAGTCAAAGGTGGCAATGATAATGATGGCCACCACAATCAATAAAACCAGTGTTCCAGTGACAGCAATAATCGCTTTGCTTGTTTTTGTCATGCGGGCACCCTTTCTTTATTGCCTTGCCTGTCATAAAGATAGCCGAGGCTGGCAGAAAGGGGTGCCCTGCGATCAGAGCTCCAGCAGTACGTTTTCCAGCGTATTCAGTGGAACCGGGCGCGAAAGGAAGTAGCCTTGTGCGGCAAAAGCCGGAGAATTCTGAACGTCACGCCACTCGTCAAGGGTTTCAACACCTTCAACAATCACCCCCTGGCAATAGCGATTCATCAACTGAATGAGCAGCGCGAACAGGTTGCGTCCTTCGGTCGTCTTGCGCAGCATAATAAACAGGTCGCGCGACACTTTGATGTAGTCATAATGCATTTCGCTAAGCGCCGAGAAGTTGGCCATTCCGGTACCAAAATCATCCAGCCACAGCGGTCCCATTTCACTGATCGTAGCGAACGTGGAGTCTTGCGGCAGGCGGATATGTTCCACCAGTTCAAAACGGATCCACGGCACGGTGTCGATGAGGGCTCTTAATGCTTTATTCGAGCGCATTGCAATCAGCGTCGGCCCATCGACATTTACGGAGGCCAACACGCCGTGCTGCTCGAAAAAGTCTTTTTGTTTGGCCAGCAGGGCGATCTGTTCGTGTACCACGTCGACGCGATGGCGCACCGCAACCTCAGAAAAGTAGCGGTCCGGTGGGATGCGCTGATCGGGCTGGCTCGGATGCGTCACAATTGTCAGCACCTCAACCGCCATCAGGCGACCATCGGTTTTGTAAATTGGCTGATAAGTATAAGCACGCTCACACTGCAGCCAAAAACGACGTTCCTGTAGGCTTTCTATGCTCGCCTCGGAGTAGTTCAGCCGCTGGATAACCTGCTTTAACTTCATTTCTTCTTCCTGTTGAAAATGAGTAGCCCCGGAGCTCTCGTCATTGGGTTATCGGCCCCTGAGGGGAGAACTTTACCTTCATGACCCACGCAAAATGAAAAAGCACTTTGCGGAATCAGCAGAGAATACGTTCTGTGTCAAAAAAATAATGGAACGTCGTTTTAATATAGTTGACCACGAAACGCGCACAACGCACACTACCGTTAATTCATCTGATTCAGGTTCCGGACTATGTCAAAGAAAATTGCCGTCATCGGCGAATGCATGATTGAACTGTCACAAAAAGGCGCGGAAGTGAATCGCGGTTTCGGTGGCGACACACTCAATACGTCGGTTTATATCGCCCGTCAGGTAGACGCTGCGGCGTTATCCGTGCATTACGTTACTGCGCTGGGTACCGACAGTTTCAGCCAACAGATGCTGGAATCCTGGCAGGCAGAAAACGTCGATACCGCCCTGACTCAGCGCATGGAAAATCGACTGCCCGGCCTGTATTACATCGAGACCGATGACACCGGCGAGCGCACCTTTTACTACTGGCGTAACGAAGCCGCGGCAAAATTCTGGCTGGAAAGCGAGCAGTCTGCCGCCATTTGTGAAGAGCTGGCGACCTTTGATTATTTGTATCTCAGCGGTATCAGCCTGGCGATTTTAAGCCCGGCAAGCCGTACTAAGCTGCTGTCACTGCTGCAGGAATGTCGCGCAAACGGCGGCCAGGTGATTTTCGATAACAACTACCGTCCGCGTTTGTGGGCCAGCAAAGAAGAGACCCGTCAGGTCTATCAGCAAATGCTCGCCTGTACTGACATCGCGTTCCTGACGCTGGATGACGAAGATCTGCTGTGGGGCGCACAGCCGGTGGAAGACGTTATCGCACGCACTCAGCAGGCGGGCGTAAAAGAGATCGTGATTAAACGCGGTGCGGATTCCTGCCTGGTCGCAATCCAGGGGGAAGCCCTGAAAGAAGTGCCTGCGGTGAAATTACCAAAAGAGAAAGTGGTGGATACTACCGCAGCGGGTGATTCATTCAGCGCCGGGTATCTGGCCGTGCGCCTGACCGGTGGCGATGCCGAAGCGGCTGCCAGACGCGGCCACTTAACGGCCAGCACGGTAATTCAATACCGTGGCGCGATCATTCCACGCGACGCCATGCCGAACTAAGGATTTTCCCTGCCTCCTGTCCGGGGCAGGTCTTTTTCCCCTCTTCCTGACCCTCTCCCACAGGGAGAGGGGACTATTTCATGCGGCCTGAACGTCCGGTCGCCCGGATCAGGCACTTGCGCCGCCATCCGGGAACACCCACAACCTTTACTGCTGCGGCGGAATATCCGACACATCCTGATGGGCATCATCCACGTTGGCTGGCGCGGCATTCTGCTCACCAGAAGACATCAACTCTTCCCAGCTCGCCTGCAGATCCTTCATGTTGTACTCCGGCTCGCCTTTCGGCTGCAGCAATACCAACGCCATATCCTGCGAAAGCTGCTGACGTAAATCCTGATTCAGCATTTCTTTCGTCAGGCTACTCAGGAAGTTCTGGCGCAATTTTTGGTACTGCTCGGGCGCGATATCCACCACCTGGTTTTGCAGCGAACGCATCCGCTGGCTAATCAGGATGTCGGTATCCGTGCGGGCATAAGTGGCAAACAGCTTCTGAAGCTCAAGATTTTTTTGCGCCACCAGCGCATCAAACTCTTCTTCCGGCAGGCCGCGATCGCGCACTTTCGCCAGCTCGCGGGCCACGATATCGAGATTGCTGTTGAGCTTATCGTTTGGCGAGTCAAGGTTGATGGCACACTGCGCACGCTGGAACAACACCCGGCAGTCGAAGCTCAGACCAATGTCTTTCACGTTGGTCTTCGCCAGATACTGCTGCACGTGCCAGAACAGCGCCTCGCGGGCTAAATCAGCACGCCAGTAGCGTTGCAAGGCCGCAGATTCACGAATTGGCTGCCAGGCAGTATCCCACATGATGGAAAGACGATCCTGACGCACAGAATCCGTCATGATACTTACTGGCTGACGCGGTAGCGGCGATAAGGTCGGCACCGGGGCCGGTGTTTCGCGTTTGCCTTTCAGATCGCCAAACGCCTTGTTAATCTGCTCGGCAACCGCCCGGCTATCAACGTTACCCACCACAATCAGCGTCATCGCGTCGGGGGTGTACCATTTCTGATGGAAGGCCTGGAGCTGTTTCGCATCCAGCGGTTGTTTGAGCGTTTCAGCCGGATCATGGCCCAGCAATGACGAACCTTTCAGGCGATAGCGCCACCAGTTGTCTTTGGTGTTACCCGGCCAGGTCGCCACCATATCTTCGCTCGCCAGCGCATGGTTAATCGTTTCTGGCGTAATGGTGAGGCGCCCGGTGCTGTCTGACAGCCAGACCAGCGCTTCTTTGAGCAAATCGTTGCGGTTATTCGGCAGGCTCAGATTGAACATCGTGTATTCATACGAGACCAGCGCGGGGGGTAACGGACGCTTCGGGTCGATACCCTGCTGCCACAGTGAACGAACCTGTGCGGGTTGCAGGCTACCGCTGTGGGTCAGCGCAATACGTGGGAGAAAATGGCTAAAACCGCTCTGTTGCGTACTCTCGGTGAGCGAACCGGTATTAATAGACAGACGTACTTCGATGCGATCGCTGGGGCGTTGTGGTGTGGCCAGGACTTGCCATTGCAAACCATTTGCCAGTGTCCCCTGTTGCCAGGCCGGGTCGGGCTGGAGCGCATCTGCCTGCACATAACCGACGGCTGCCATCATGAGCAAACCGCCTGTTAACAATCGAATTTTTGTGCCCTGCATGAGAACCCCTGATCAACGTTCCTGGTTAAAAAGTCAGCCCCGACATGTCTGGAGGCTAAAGATACTTTAACACTTCGCTGTTAGACCTCACGAATTGCAAAATGTCACACAGCGAAGTGAAAAATCCCGGGCAATTCGTTCTGAATTGTGACGGGCCAGGGGGTAATTATGCGCAGGCACCCGTAGCCCGACAAGGACTACGGGGCTAAGTAGCGAAATTAAGAGGAAATTTCGCCGGTTTTGCTGCTTGATGCACGATTATTCAGCGTATCCGTTAGCTTTTTCTGATCGAGCTCTTTTACCCATTTCGCCACGACCACGGTCGCCACGCCATTACCAACCAGGTTGGTGAGCGCACGCGCTTCTGACATAAAGCGGTCGATACCCAGAATCAGCGCCAGCCCTGCTACCGGTAAATGGCCCACCGCGGAAATGGTCGCCGCCAGCACGATAAAGCCGCTCCCGGTCACCCCCGCTGCGCCTTTTGACGAGAGCAACAGGACTACCAGCAAGGTTATCTGATGGAAAATATCCATATGGCTGTTGGTGGCCTGGGCGATAAACACGGCCGCCATCGTCAGGTAAATAGAGGTTCCGTCGAGGTTAAACGAGTAGCCGGTAGGGATAACCAGCCCCACGACGGACTTACGACAACCGAGGCGTTCCATCTTCTCGAGCATACGCGGCAGCGCAGACTCGGACGAAGAGGTCCCCAGCACGATCAGCAGTTCTTCGCGGATATAACGGATAAATTTGAAAATGTTAAAGCCCGTTGCGCGGGCAATAGAACCCAGCACCACCACCACGAACAGAATACAGGTGATATAGAAGCAGATGATGAGCTGCCCCAACTGGATCAGCGTGCCAACACCGTACTTACCGATGGTAAAGGCCATCGCGCCAAACGCACCGATCGGTGCAAGACGCATAATAAAGTTGATGATGCCGAAAATGACCTGCGAGAAACTTTCAATCACGTTGAAAATTAGCTGGCCCTTGTTGCCCAGACGGTGCAGCGCGAAACCAAACAGCACGGCAAACAGCAGCACCTGCAAAATGTTGCCGCTGGCAAACGCGCCAATCACACTGCCCGGGATAACGTCCATGAGGAAGGCGACGATACCCTGCTCTTTGGCCTGTTCTGCATACACCGCAACCGCTTTCGCATCCAGCGTTGAGGGGTCAACATTCATCCCCGCACCGGGCTGCACAACGTTGACGATAATCAGGCCGATAATCAGTGCCAGCGTACTGACCACTTCAAAATAGAGCAACGCCACCGCACCCGTGCGGCCTACCGCCTTCATGCTTTCCATACCGGCGATACCTGTCACTACCGTACAGAAGATGACAGGGGCGATGATCATTTTAATCAGCTTAACGAAGGCATCACCAAGCGGTTTCATTTGCGCGCCCAGTTCCGGGTAGAAATGGCCGAGCAAAATACCGATAGCGATTGCCGTCAGTACCTGGAAATACAGACTTTTAAACAGAGAGGTTTTCATAGGGTGTCCTTGAGGTATAAACCACAGGCTTTTTAGGGATTTCTCGCGCCTGCGGGTTAAAAATAACACCCAGAAAACATGACAGAAATATACTCACATCAAATTTGAAACAATGATGTTAAAAAATTAGAGCTGACTCGTACAAGCCAGCAACATTTCAACCATTTTCAGCATTGTCTGGCATCGAAAAATAACGCGCTTCAAATGCTTCCGGCGTCATGGCGCGATCAAACAAAAATCCCTGTACGATTTCCACACCCGCATTTTGCAGCCATTCGCGCTGCGCTTCGGTTTCAACCCCTTCGGCGATAATGTGTAAATCCAGGCTTCGCGCCATGTGGATAATCGACGCCACCATGCTGCTGTCGTCGGGCAAGCCTTCAACAAAAATTTTGTCGATTTTCAGTACATCTACCGGCAGTGACTTCATATGGTGTAATTGACGTAACCCGGCATACCCCATGCCGAAATCGTCCAGCGCAATACGCACCCCCGCATTCCGCAGCGGGCGCAGAATGGTCACCGCCGCCTGTGGGTCATCAATGCGACGGCTCTCAGTCACTTCAAGAATCAAGGTGTTGGGTTTAATTCGATAGCGATTGAGCAGTTCCAGCATGTCCGGCACCATATCGTGGTGCATCAGTTGCAACGCCGAGAGATTCACCGACAGCGGCATCATCAGCCCGCGCTCTTGCCAGGCAGACAACAGACGGCACGACTCTTCCAGTACCCAATAACCCACGGTAACCATTAGCCCGCACGACTCGATACGTTCGATTAACCCTTCCGGCAGCTCCCAACTGCCATCCGGTTGCTCCATACGCAGCAATGTTTCGGCGCTCACTACCGCATTCGTGGCGAGGTCCACCTGCGGCTGAAGCCAGATGGCAAACTTGCGATTTTCAAGCGCGGTCAGGATATTGCTCTCTTCCGTCAGCCGTTTTTGCGCCTCTTCCATCTCTTTTGGATCGAAGAATTGAATCTGATTTTTCCCTTTGCGTCGCGATGTAAACGCCGCTGAAGCCGCACGTCGGTAAAGCTGTTCTGCGGTCTGGTCGCCATGGAACATCGCCACACCGATGCTGGCACTCGGGCGCAACTGAATGCCGTGAATGGGCACGCGCTCATTAATAACAGTGAGTACTTGCTGACCTAATGTTATGGCGTGCCATGGCTCTTTCACCCCATGGGCGATAATGGCGAAGTCATAGGCACTGACCTGGGCGAGTACCATCCGCGGTGAAATGACAGATTTCAGCTTCTCCACCAGCGTCAACAGCAGCATCTCGCGCTGTGACTCTTTCAGCACACCCGCCGTATCCTGCAACGTTTCACAAGCGATAAATACCAGCGCGGTGGTCTTCTGCCGTGCCACAACCTGATCCAGCAGCGCCATCAGGAAGGCTTTGTTTGGCAGTTCCGATACCGGGAAGAGGGTCGACTGGGTGTTCAGCTCATCATGCTGACGCAGCAGGTTTTGTTGATTACGGTTATAGCTGCGAACCAGGCTGCCAATCTCATCATCCTGATGGTGGCGCGGCAATGCCAGTTGATGCCCGACCTGGTCCTGCTGCGGTACATCGCTCAGTTCGCGGGCGATTTTGCGCAGCGGATGGACGATCAATCGGTTAATACACCAGGTGATCGCCACCGTCATAATCAACGTCAAAAGTAAGTAAGCAGTTACCAACGTTGAAAGGGTGCTCATCACGAATTTATAGACGCGATAAGAGTCCGCTTCGAGCACCAGATAGGCAATCGGCTGTGGATTAGCGGGGCGCTGCAGGGAGTAAATGGGCAATGAAATCTGGATAGGGAGTTCAAACACCCGCGCGATCATCATAGGCACCGGGCGCTCGGGAATAAATCGCAGGCGCAACGCCTGAAACTGGTTTGGCAGCACCACATCCGCGCGGATAACCACCCCGGCAGGCTTAATTTGCTTAAGTACCGATTCCGCTTCCGGGAAATCGGCCTTTAATATGGCTTCGGACAGCGGTTCACGTACCGAACGGGCAATACTTTCCAGTTGCGTAGCCGTGTTGTAGCGATTCTGCTGCACAAAATGAAACAGCAAAATGACGCAAAAAATGAAAATAAACACCATCGCCACGGAAAAAACCGCAGTCATCTGTTTAATCGTTAAAGAACGGCTGACACGCAAAATCACTCTCCAGAGATACACAAGCGCAGGGCAATAAAATACAACTCCGCCGCCAGAGTATACCCTATCGTGACAGTTTGAGATAAAGAGGCGTCAAGATTGCCTCAGCGCCAACGCTATGAGGAAAAAGCGTCAGCAATACACGGAATAATAAGCACAAATTTCATGTGGCGGGCCATATTGCCCGCCACGCTTCCCCCAGGAATTATCCTCATTATTACCAGTCAGCGTATGGCGTCAGCGTCTGCGGCGGCATGTCCATATCGCCCTGCCATCCGGCGGCGGAATAACGGATAAAAAGCATACCCTGGCTTGGCGTGTAATCTTTCGCCTGCTGAATATTCACGCCAAGGCCAACGGACCAGTTCGCGTTAATACGCCGTTCAACCAACGCCTGGGCGGTATAACCCACGCCGCTCGATGAACTCCCTTCCTCCAGCGCGGTTCTGGCGTCGGTACGATAATCCGCCGGGATCAAATTCAGTAACGGATAGCTTCGTTCCGTTTTCTTACGCGAATGTGACCAGGAGGCAGACCCACCCAACTCCCAGGACCAGTTCTCCGTACGTTGACGCCAGGTCACAGGCACCGAAAATGACAAATATTCTTGCGGGCTATAATAGCCCCCTTGCCCCAGCGTGTAGTGGCTCAGATCTTTGTCGTAGTGCCAAATCATATTATTAAGGCCAATGGTCAGACGGCGGTTATTTTCATTGATAAGCTTGTAGTAATACCCCGCCATCCAGCGCACTCGCCAGTTGTCAGCCACATTTTTCCCGGTCAACTGATCGGCGCCTAAAGAGGCCCAGACGCCGTGCGCCTCGCCACGGTCATAGCTCATGCTGGCGGTGGCGCCGTTCGCACGCACGCCGCCCCATGTGGTGCCAGGATGATCGCCATTGCCGTTATCTTTCTGCCCGCCAAACGCCAGTAAGGAGCTGGAGATCGGACGACGATGCACATTCAGCGTGTAGCCAATCGCCCCAATATCATTGCTGTAACTCAGGCCGCCGACGATATCCACCACGTTAAAGCCAATTGGCGTGGTGCCAATATCCATATCCCAGGTCTTATTACGCCAGCCTACCGCAACGCTCACGCCGTTAGCCGTCTGGGTGCGGTCACCGCCCTCACAGGCCACTTCATTACAGGTTCCCCAGTGCGGCGAATATGTCCCGTCATCTTTAAGCGAGAACTTTCCGGCATCCATATTCACCATATCGGTACGAAAGAACATCCTGCCGTCAGCCAGCGGCGCATCGGCCTGCAGCATAGTGGTGTGGGCTTTTAAATCAGAGTAGCCGCCCGTACCGCTCGACCCCCAGTAGTTATGCTCCAGCGTGACATTCACATCCTGCTGACGATAAAGTTCTGCGGCATCGCTGCGCACGCCGCGTTTCAGCCAGTCATCTTTCTCATTGTTACGGGTTTTATAGGTGAATTCGTCATTGCTGGCGGGACGGGTTGCCGCCACGCCCGATGCAACCATTGCGTCTTTATAGGTTTCCAGCGCTGCCTGCGACTGACCTTCCTGCACCTGGAAACGCGCCGCATCACGCAGCACCAGCGCGCTTTCCATCGAAGGCGGTAGCCCCTTCGCCTGCGGTACAATCTCGCTGAAAGTCTGACGGGCGGCGTCATTATCGCCCACCGCCGCCTGCACCATTGCCACCCGGCGTTGGGTATTGATCGTCCGTGGCGCAGTCGGGCTAGCGGCCGGTAATTTGGCCAGCATTTCACGCGAAGCCATGCGGTTGCCGTCGGCGGCATAAATTTCTGCCAGTCCCAGTACCGCATCTTCATTGGTCGGCTCGCGATTCAACACACGCTGATAGGTCGATATCGCCGTGGGATTATCGCCCCGCTGTTGCGCCCAGTCGGCAAGCGTCAAATCAATACGCGTCGACGCAGGCTGCTGTTGAAGAAACGCGATTGCCTCCGCCTCATGGCCCGCATCGCGCAACTGATTAGCCCGCGCCAGGCGTTGATTGGCTTCCAGCCTGTCGGAGAGTTCCTGAATATTGCTGTTCCACTTGTCGCGCGCCAGCGTGTTGAGGTGCGCCAGCGCCGCGCTCTCCTGGTTATTGCCGGAAAGATAGAGGCCGTAAGCGTAAACCTGCTCAGGATCAGCCGGTTTATTGCGCGCCAGCGCGCGCATCTGCGCGTCGGCTTCAATCTGTTGACCGGCGGAGCGCAAATCACTGGCCAGACGGTAGGTCACCCAGACGCTATCCGGGTCCAGCGCCAGACGGCGCTTTTGCAATACGGCGGCCTGCGCCCAGTTGCCCTGACTTTCCAGCCGCTCCGCCTCTTGCGCGAGTCGGTCGTTGGTCAGGCTGCGTTCAATATCGTTAATGCTGCGCCGCTGGCTGGCGCTCAGTGACTGAATAAAGGTATCGGCTTTTTCCGGCGACTGCGCGCGGTAAATATTCGCCAGACCGCGTACCGCGTTGCTGTTGCCGCTATCCATACGCAGTGCCTGGTAATAGAAACGCTCTGCGGCGGCGGTATCCTTGCGGGCCATTGCCGCATCGCCCAGCCCCAGTACCGCGTAGCTGTCGGTATTATCAATCGCACGCGCCTGCTGGTAGAGGCGTTCCGCCTGGGCCGGATTTTTCGCCGCCAGTTGCGCATCGCCTTGTTGGATCAGCAACCAGTAACGGTTCACCTTGAGCAGGCTGTCCCATTTGCCACGATTATCGCTATTGGGATCGAGGGCGATGGCCCGCTCAAACTGCGCCACCGCCCGGGCACGATCGCCCTTCTGGGAATAGGCCTGCCCCAGCGCCCCGACGGCTTCGCTGTCCTGATGATTTTTGCTTACGGCATCCTGCAATGCGCCAATCGCCGTGCCGCCCTTGCCCGCTTCCACGGCCGCCAGCCCGCTGGCACGCTCCCGAAATGCCGGGTCAGCCAACTGTTTCTGTTGTGCATCAAGCTGCTGGCGCGCCGTCACAACCGTATCCCCTTCACTGAACACGCTCAGGAAACGCTTGAGAGCCGCCACACTTTTTTCGCTGACGGCCATGCCCTGAATCTGCTGATACCAGAGGTTGGCTGCGGCATCGCGCCCGGTGTTGTTTTTCGCCATTTGCTCAAGAACGGCATAGCCTTCTTCGTTGCGCCCGTCGGCGATTAACAGCCGTGCCAGCGTACTTTGCAAATCGGCATTTCCCGGATTGCTGCCATTAAGGGCTTTCAACTGAGTAATGGCTTCGTTGTGTCGCGCCGGGACTTTCGCCACCTGAATCCAGTATTCCGCCGCCAGATCGCCTGCTGGCGCACTGCCGTTAAACATCTTCTCGTAAGCGGCAATGGCCTCCTGCGGATGCCCTGTGGCGGCCTGTAAACGCGCTTCCTGCAAGGCCTGTCGTCCTTCGGGTGTCGACAGCGCCATCGTGATACGCGACGCTTTGGTCGCGCTGGCGTTTGGTGCGAGAGTGTTCAGCCGCGCCATCTGCTTTTGCGCTCCGGCATTATCCCCCTGACGCAGCAGATAGCGCAGGCGCGCGGCAATCACATCCGGGTCGTCGGGGGCCATTAATTCAAGGCGATATAACGACTGGCGTACCAAATCTTCACGTTTGGTGGTTTCGCCCAGGCGTACCTGTTCAAGCAGTTGTTGTTGCGCGCCCGGTGCCGCCTGCGCGAAAGGCATCACTGAGATGCCGAGCGTGAAAGACATTAAACTTAATGTGAGCTTGCGCATTGCTGGCCCCAGTCAGGTTGTAACTCACCGCGAGGGGTGAAGCGGAAACGATGCTCGTCCCAACCTTGTCCGAAAAGGGTCAGAACATAACTGTAATACGCGTCTTTGCCGGGGAAGCGATCCGCCACCCGCTGACGCTGCGCCGCCTGAGCATCACGATCCTGTAAAAACGGCAGGAGTGCCGCCGAGAAACCCACAGGGCCATTACCCTGTACCTTGCCGGTCGCCACGTTGACTTTTTCTGGCGGCACACCCTGTTTCGCCGTCATGGTTTCCATGGGCTTGAGGCGCGCCAGCATACGCGCCTTTTGCGGGTCGTTGTCATGCATCATGCCTACCCAGGCATACACGCGAATCGCATCGTAACCCCCGATAACCGGCTTATCGGCGGTAAGCTGCCAGCCCTTATTTTTCTGATAACGCGCCCAGTCAGGTGAAAACCCTTTCGGCGCGCTTTCCATAATTAACCGTAGGTTGGTCTCCCGTAGCGTCGTCCAGGGCGCGCCATAACGGGTAAAGTACTGGGCCAGTTGGGGCGGCAGATAGCCGGGGTTGAAGCGCCAGGCATCGTTATCAGCAAACCCGATCTTGCCGGGAAGCAGCATGGAGCCAAGGCCGGGTACCGTGGTCACCTCTTCTTTGGCAATGCGTGAGAGCAGCGCTTTTCCGATCCCGGTATAGTCCGGCATGTTCCACAGCCGTCCGGCTTCCAGCAGAGACCAGGCAATCCAGATATCCGCATCCGACGCGGAGTTGGTATCCAGTACCGTCCATTCGGTTTCGTTTTTCCGCCCCCACAGCCATGCGGGAAGCCGCGCGCTTAAATCCCCTTCCGCCAGATTATTTTGCGTCCAGCTCAGCACCGTTTTAAAGGCATCGCGATCGTTCGCCGCAAGGGCAAAGAACAGGGCATAGCTTTGCCCTTCGGAGGTGGTTATCTGGCGGGCATCACTTGGGTCGATAACGCGTCCGCCATCGCTAATATAGTCCTGTTTAAAGCGCTCCCATGCGGGCCAGTTACAGGCGGCGCTTACCTGCGCCGCCGCCAGCATAAGCGCCGCCATGACCATCCCGCGTAGCGCTTTCATCACCGCTTACTCGTGATCCGGGTCGAGACGGCGACGGCTAATAATACGCAGCAGACGCCACAGCACCCATGCCAGTAATACCACGCTCACCGCGGCCAGAATCGCCAACAGTACCGGATGGTTCGCCAGCGCATACCAGACACGTTCGAACCACGGCAGATGTCCCACATAGTAGATGTCACCCACACGCAGACCGTTCACCCCCGATTCACGAATCACCGACACGGAGCCGAAAATCGAGGCACGTTTACCGCTGTCATTCATCGCGTCGTTTAACAACTCGTAGCCGCGCGGGCTGTCCGCCAGCAGTGCCACCACGCTGCGCTGATCGTTATAAGGCGACTGGAAGCCGATAATGGCCGCCATCGGGCCGCTCGACGACACCGAGGTCTGCGCATCCGCCTGACGATCAACATCATCAGGCGTCACGCCAGGGAACGGCGTCTGGCGCAGCGGCGTTTTCACCCAGCTTTGCGCCGCGTGAACCAGCAGGTCGATACGCTTGTCGTCTTTCAGTTTTTCCGGGAGCGCGCCGATGATCATGATGTCGGCGTCTTTCCCCTGAATCTGCGTACCGTCATTGGTCAATGTCACGTTAATGGCCGGGAAGCCCGTTTGCGCACCGACGGTAGCCAGCGAGTCCAGCAGCGTGGTCAGTTGCCCCTCCGTCGGGGTTGGCGGCACCACAACAATGGTTTCAGACAGGTCAGCCATTCGGGTGAACGGGAAGCCTGCATTGGCAAACGCGCGCAAATCCGGCATCGCCAGGAAATGGTAATACTTCGAGAAGTCGATGGTGGAATCGTCGCCAATCACCACACGGTTTTGCACCGGCTGGAAGGTGACGCAGTTGTCGATAGTGCCCCCCGGCATGGGATTCATATACTGGAAGTCAAAGCGCAGTTGGTTCACCGCCCCCAGTTTCAGCGCCGGAATAGAAACATCGGTTTTACCATCCAGCAGCCCCTGTAACACTGGCAGGCGCAGCAGCAGTCGGTTGGTATCCTGATTGCTGACCAGACTGAAATATTGCAGGAACTGGTTGTTCAGGCTGATATCCATACGCGAATTGTCTTTGGTCGGCGGCGCGGTATAACGATAGTTCAGGTGCATATCGATACCGTTACTGCGCAAGAGATAGAGATCCGGCGGCAGGTTCAACGCGACATTGATCGACGCCGGTTGCAGCCCCGTGGACTGCAACTGCTCTTCATAGGTTTTCAGTTCACCAAAGGTGACCGCACGGTCAGTGCGTATCCAGTTCGGCGCATCATAGGGTTTGCGCGCCAGCAGTGGTTTCACTTCATCAACGGTGACACTGCTGCCACGGAACAACACGTTCCCCTGAGCGATACCTTTTGCCGCCTGTAACAGGTCTTTGTCATCGCGACCAAATACCACCAGTAATTTCACATAAGGATTGTTCGGGTGGCTCATCATGGTGATGGTTGGGGCGTTCACCGCCGGTGCGTCACGCAGGAAATCCGGACGCTTATCGTTGGTGGCGAAAATAATCGCATTACGATCCGGCAGACCGTTGTACATAACCGGGAAGTTCTGCCCCCGCCAGCCGGTACGTGAACCAAACCAGGAGGCTATGACCGCTGCCGCCTGCTGCTCAGCCAGATCCGGCGCACCGGCGAAGACCATCGGCAGCGTTAACGGACGAGTGTCACGCGGGTCAAAGAACGGGATCGGGAAGTGCGACAGGTCGTTTTGCACGGCCAGCGTCTGGTAAGAAAGTTCCAGCGAGCTACTGCGGCCAATATCCATCCACAGCGTCGTGCTGGCCGGGTTTTCACAGACATCGCGATAGTGACCGACAAACTCCAGCCGCACGCGGTTGAAGTCGGTAATGTAAAGCGGGTCGATGGGCACCTGCGCAAAGGTCTTTTTACCCAGTTGTTCTTTGGTGACCGGCAGCACGCCCATCAGTTCGTCATTCAGGTAGACCTTTAGCTGCGACTGGACCGGCAGCAGCGACGGTGACGGGGTATATTCGAGATTGAGCAGCGCTTTCGACACCACTTCATCGCTGCGCGTGCCGAACTCAATGCCATTGTTCGGGTTGACACCGCGCAGCACCATACTGCCTGGCGGCGGCGCAATCTCAGCAAATGTCAGCTTGACCTCGCGCGATGGCGCACTTGAAAGCGTCACGCCCGGCGTCACCTGCCCTGTGGCATGGTTTCCGGTCTGGGGTGCCGGTTGCGTTTGTCCCTCTGTCGGGGTCGTAGGGACCAGCGTTTCCGATTGTGTCGGCGCAGGCGTCGCGACCGGCTGTGTCGCAGGCGCGACGGCAGGCACGGTGGGGGCCGCTTGCGCCGCCGGGTTACCGGGTGCCGCATACGTCATCAGGGAGGGTATAGCGCTCATCCCCACAGCCACTGCACAAATCCAGGAAAGTTTTCTTTTCATCGCGTTTTCATCATTGTTGAGCCAATCACGTCACGGGGTGCTGTATTACCGCTTCACGTTCCGGGCGACGCGGTATAAACGACACAATCCAGGCAACCAGTACGGTTAGCGACCGGAAAATCATTTTCACAGACGGTGGAGCAAATTCCGCGAGATGGCGATAACCACGGAAGCCCAGTTTTAAAATATCCATTAAGCTTTCCAGTGGCTTATCTTCCGGGAAGCTGTCCTGCCACAACGCCCATGTATCCGCACGGGCAAACGTACACTGCACAAAATCGATATGCTGTTTCGTGGTCAGCGGCATTAATTGCAGCCCCACCTCATTGCCGGAAACGCGCACGACCATTGTCGGGAAGACATACTCTTGTTGGCCGCGTTTTAAGAGCAGGCTGACTTTCTGCCCTTCCAGTACCTGAGACTGGCCGTTGATTTTGATCCCCAGGCCGCCGTCGGAGAAATCATGCACGGTACAGGAGAACAGATGACCGTCTTCGCGGGCGATAGCCGCAGGCATGGCTATCTCCACGCGGTGCGCGCGACGAACCTGCTTGCTTTCCACCGATACCGCCACCGCGCCACCGAGGATAATCAGGTTGTAGAACACCCATGCGATACTGACGAAGACCGTTAAAATCTCGTTTTGCGGGCCGTAGAAATAACGCCAGATGCCCACCAGCACGCCGACAATGTTCAGCAAAACAAGGAAGATATAGGGCCGGGAGATAACCCAGTCGACATACTCTTCTTCGACCAGTCCCCCTTTTGCGGTGACGTTGAATTTGCCCTTGTGCGGGTTAAAGAGCGCCACCAGGGTCGGCGGTGCGATATACCAGGCCAGTACGGTTTCGTAGATTTCACTCCAGAACGAATGGCGATATTTACCCTGAATTTTGGAGTTGGTCAGGCTGGCGTGAATCATGTGCGGCAAAACAAACAGCGCAATCATGATGGCTGGCGCATAGATGATGTAGGCATGCAGCAGCAGGAACGCCAGCGGCGCGGTGAGAAACACCAGTCGCGGGATCCCGGAGAGGAAGTGCAGCATGGCGTTGACGTAACACAGACGCTGCGCCAGTTTCAGCCCTTTGCCGAGCAGGGGATTATCGAGACGGAAAATCTGAATCATCCCGCGCGCCCAGCGGATACGCTGGCCGATGTGCGCCGACAGACTCTCCGTTGCCAGACCGGCGGCCTGAGGAATACGCATATAGGCAGAAGTATGCCCTCTGCGATGCAGGCGCAGCGAGGTATGGGCATCTTCGGTGACCGTTTCCACCGCGATACCGCCAATCTCATCCAGCGGACCACGACGAATGACCGCACACGAGCCGCAGAAGAAGGTGGCATCCCACATATCATTGCCGTCCTGAACCAGTCCGTAGAACAGAGTTCCTTCGTTTGGCGTTTTACGGAAACGGCCAAGGTTGCGCTCGAACGGGTCCGGCGAGAAAAAGTGGTGCGGCGTCTGCATCATCGCCAGATCTTTTTCTTTGATAAACCAGCCCATGGTCATTTGCAGGAAAGAGCGCGTCGGCACGTGGTCGCAGTCAAAAATCGAAACGAAATCGCCTTTGGCATATTTCAGCGCGTTATTGATGTTCCCGGCTTTCGCGTGCTCATGGGTGGTACGGGCGATGTATTCCACGCCCACGGTCTGGGCAAACTGACGAAACTCTTCCCGACCGCCGTCATCAAGGATCCATATTTTGAGTTTATCTTTCGGCCAGTCGATACCCATCGCCGCATAAATGGTGTTTTTCACCACATTTAAATCTTCGTTATAGGTGGGCACAAAAATATCGACCGACGGCCAGAGAGCCATATCTTTTGGCAGCGGCACCGGCTGGCGATTAAGCGGCCAGACCACCTGGAAATAGCCGAGAATGAGCACAATCCACGCATAGGTTTCGGCGAACAGCAACACGATACCGCACACCAGGCTGACCGGGTCATCCCAGTTCAGAGTCGAGGTATAGCGCCACCAGATGTAACGGCAGGAGACCGTTAGCGACAGAACGATCAGCATCAGCGCGGAGAAACGCCCCGGAATACGGCGGACCAACAGGGCCACGCCCCATAACAGCAGCAAGAAGATCAACTGCGACAGTGGGTTAAACGGCTGGGTAATGCAGACGATCGCCAGAATCAGCGAGAAGGTAATGATGATCCCCAGAATGAAACGTCGCGTTCCCCGGCTGAGATGCCCCAGTTCTTTTTGGTTATCCAGGTGGCGGGTCTGGTCAGAAACGCGGGTGGGCAGAGAATCCAGCCAGCTATGGTAACGTTCACGCAATTTATGGAGGCGTTCAGGTTTTTGCGCCTGCGCTGCCACATGCTGTGGCAAAGTTGCCAGCAGCCAGAGAACCTGCAACAGGTAACGTGCCGGGTCAAGCGGACGCGGTTTGTCCGGATTAATGTGTGGAAACAGCGCCTGATGCTGCTCACGCACCCGCTGCCAGCGATCATTTTCCAGCGGCAGAAACAGCCATGCCAGTGCTACCCAGAAACAGCCGCATGCCGCACTGAACCCCGATGCCTTATTCCGGCGATAAAAGCGGTAACGCTCGCTTAAGCGGGCATATACCGGGGGGGTCAGAAACCAGGCGGCCAGACGACTCATTCAGGCACCCTCGCGTATTGTTCCCCTGGCGTGGTTGCGGGCGAACAGTGCAGCAAACACCAGTTTGCCAGCGTCAGGATCTCTTCCGCCGCCAGTGAATCACTCCGGTATTCCCCCAACGGCTGTTTGGCTGCCAGACATTCCACCATTGCTTCATCACGGTGGATGAGGACAGGCATCAGGTTGCGCTGGCTTTGAAGCCACACCTGATAAAGGTCATCCTGCAATTGGCTACCAATACGTAAATCATTAATCAGGATGTGCGCGCCTGTCGGCAGCCGCTGTTGGTGCAGGCGCACGTGACAGTTGGTATCCGGTTTCACCACCGCCAGCGTGTGGTCGCAAAATTCAAGAAACTGGCGCGCCAGCGGCGAGCAGCCGTGCGGTAAGTCAACCAGCACCCATTGGTAGCGCTGCTGTGTTTTCAGTGTCTGTAATAGCGTCGTTAGCTGACCAGGGGGCTGATATAAGAGGTGCTGGTTTTCCCATTCGTCATCCGTCAGGCGGCCAAAAGGCAGGATGTCGATGCTGGAGGTATAACGCAGTCCCGCGTCGCGCCAGTCTTTGCCGTCCAGAAGCGCGCGCGCCCAACCGTCGGCGTGGTCGAAATCAACATTAAATGAGAGGCGCAGGAGGTTATCGGGGCAGGCGTCAATAACAAGTACCGATTCCCCTAAAAGTTGTAATGCCCAGCCAAGCGCCGCGGTAATTGATGTGGTGCCCACACCGCCGCGTACCCCTTGTAACCCCAATACAGCCATCCACGGCTTCCTTATTGTTGACGAGCAAATTCTGCCAGCAGGGGCCAACGTTTAATAGCCGCCGCCAACTGTTCTCGCTGGGAAATATCGGCATAATCTATTTCGGGCAGAGAAAACACCTTACTGAGCGCCAAAAAATCATTTTGAAACGTATAACCCAGCGTCGAATCCATCTGAGTTTTAGGTTCATCGTTATGCATTCAGACACGATCCTTATAATCAGGAAAAGATTGCGTACATCCTTAGTAAGGTATTTGCGACGAAATTCGTTTACATGCTAAATCTGATGTTCTTTAATTTCAATGTTAGGTTTATTTCTCTGCTTTCGCTAGTAAACTGAGATACAGATAAATTACGCGTAGAGGGACACCGTGGACCCCATATTTTCTATTGGCATCCAGTCGCTATGGGACGAATTACGTCACATGCCTGCTGGCGGCGTCTGGTGGATTAACGCTGATCGTGAAGAAGACGCGATTAGCCTTGTTAATCAAACAATTGCATCGCAATCTGAAAACGCGAAAGTCGCGGTTGCGGGTATGGGTTATGATTTGCAGAACATCCTCAGATTAGAATCCGATCACGGCCCCAAAAAAATACAACTTTTTTCCATGCCAAGTCATGAAAAGGGTCTATACTTTTTCTCCCGCGATTTACTTTGTTCTATTGAGCCGGAAAATTATTTACTCATTTTGCTATGTGCAAATAACGCCTGGCAGAATATTTCCGCAGAGAAATTACACCACTGGCTAATACGAATTCATGAGTGGACGAAATATCATAACTGCGCATTGCTGGTAATAAACCCTGCAAACAATAGCGACAGGCAATCATCAGTATTGATAGGTAAATACCGTTCATTGTTCGGTTTGGCAAGTTTGCGTTATACAAGCGGAACGCATCTTTATGATGTGGCCTGGTGGTGTAACGACAGAGGCGTGAGTGCCCAGCAACAACTTATTCTTGAACATCATGATGGTCACTGGCAATTAGCGAAGCAGGAAGAGGCCTCCGTCCAGCCGCGCAGTGATGAAAAACGGGTGCTCAGTAATGTCGATGTGCTGGAAGGGGCGCCCGCGCTTTCTGAACACTGGACGCTATTTAAAACCAACGAAGGAATGTTTGACGAGGCGCGAACCAGCCAGGCCGCGACCCTTATTTTCGCCCTGAGTCAGAATAACCAAATCGAAACCATTGCCCGCCAGATTCATACTCTGCGCCGCCAGCGCGGTAGCGCACTGAAGATTATCGTTCGTGAAACCAGGGCCAGCCTGCGCGCCACGGATGAACGTTTGCTGTTGCGGTGTGGCGCAAACATGGTCATCCCCTGGAACGCCCCACTCTCCCGCTGCCTGACGCTTATCGAAAGCGTACAGGGGCAACAATTTAAACGCATTGTGCCGGAAGATATCTCTACGCTGCTCTCAATGACACTGCCGCTCAAGCTGCGCGGCTTCCAGCCGTGGACCACGTTCTGCGAAGCGGTAGCCAATATGGTGAATAACACGCTGTTACCGCCAGACGGCAAAGGGGTGCTGGTGGCGCTGCGCCCGGTGCCCGGTATTCGCGTAGAACAAGCGCTAACGCTCTGCCGCCCGAACCGTGCCGGGGATATTGTCACCATCGGCGATAATCGCCTGCTGATGTTTTTGTCGTTCTGTCGTGTAAACGATCTCGACACCGCCCTTAACCACATTTTCCCGCTACCCACAGCCGACATCTTCTCTAACCGCATGGTGTGGTTCGAAGACAACCAGATTGCGGCCGAGCTGGTGCTGTTGCGGGAAGTCGGGCCGGAAAAATGGGGCAGTCCGCTAGCGGGTACAAGCGATGAGCCGAAAATCATGAATGCCGAGCATGACGGGCAAGTCTGGCGACGTATCCCCCAACCTCTGCGACTGTTAAGTGAAGAGACGGGGAGCGCATCATGATGTCTATCGCCGATATTATTGAACTCGTTATCCTTTGCGCGCTGATTTTCTTCCCGCTGGGCTATCTGGCACGCCACTGGCTGTACCGCATTCGTCTTATTGCAAGAATAATGTTTATTAAACCTCGCTACGTTAAACCGGCCGGCATATTGCGTCGGGAATCGTTCGTCAAGGCAGACCGAAAACATGACTAATCAAACGCTGACGCCTTCCAGGCCCTCGATGCTGTGGCAACACTGGCGCGGTTTATCCGGCTGGAATTTCTATTTTTTGGTGAAATTTGGTTTGCTGTGGGCGGGCTACCTTAATTTTCATCCGTTGCTGAACCTGGTGTTTATGGCCTTTCTGTTGATGCCATTGCCAGGTCCGGGCCTGCACCGCCTGCGCCACTGGATTGCTATCCCGATTGGTTTCGGCCTGTTCTGGCATGATACCTGGCTACCGGGTATCGATAGCATTATGAGTCAGGGCTCCCAGGTAGCAGGCTTTAGCGCCGATTACCTGCTCGATCTGGTAACGCGTTTTATTAACTGGCAGATGATTGGCGCACTGTTCGTGTTGCTGGTCGCCTGGCTGTTCCTGGCGCAGTGGATCCGCGTCACGGTATTTGTCGTCGCCATTATGATCTGGCTGAACGTGCTGACGATTGTCGGTCCGGCCTTCACCCTGTGGCCGCAAAGCACTCAGCAAAATACCCTTGCCACAACGGGCGGTACAGTGGCGCCGACCGTCGCGAATACCGCGGCAACCCCCGTGGTGGGCGATATTCCGGCACAAACCGCGCCGCCAACCTCTGAGAACCTGAATGCCTGGCTCGCCAGTTTCTATGCCTCCGAAGAGAAACGCCAGACGCCGTTCCCGACCCAGTTGCCGACAGATGCTCAGCCTTTTGATCTGCTGGTTATCAACATTTGTTCGCTCTCCTGGTCAGATATTGATGCCGCAGGTTTGTCATCGCACCCACTGTGGTCACATTTCGATATTGTTTTTAAGCAGTTTAATTCGGCCACTGCCTATAGCGGCCCGGCGGCCATTCGTCTGCTACGCGCGAGCTGCGGTCAGACATCGCATAAAAATCTCTACCAGACAGCCGGTGCCCAGTGCTACCTGTTTGATAACCTGGCCAAACTGGGCTTCACCCAACAGTTGATGATGGATCACAACGGCGTGTTTGGTGATTTCCTCAAAGAGATCCGCGACAACGGCGGCGTGCAAGTGCCGTTGATGAATCAGGCAGGCTTGCCGCCGGTTCTGTTGTCGTTTGATGGCTCCCCGGTCTATGACGATACCGCCGTGTTAAACCGCTGGATGGAGAACGAGGCGAACAATAATGGTCAGCGTACCGCGACCTTCTATAACCTGCTGCCACTGCACGACGGTAACCATTTCCCCGGCGTGCGCCAGACGGCGGATTATAAAATTCGCGCCCAGAAATTGTTTGATGAGCTGGATGCCTTCTTCACGCAACTGGAGAAATCCGGGCGTAAGGTGATGGTGGTGATGGTACCGGAACATGGCGCGGCGCTGCAGGGCGATAAGATGCAGGTTTCCGGCCTGCGTGATATTCCAAGCCCATCGATTACCCACGTCCCAACGGCAATCAAGTTCTTTGGTATGAAGGCGCCGCATGAAGGGCCTGCGATTGAGATCAATCAACCGAGCAGCTTCCTGGCGATATCAGAACTGGTGACGCGCGTGCTGGATGGCAAGATATTCACCGAAGATCGCGTGAACTGGGATCAGTTGACCAGCGGCCTGCCGCAGACAGCACCGGTTTCAGAAAATGCTAACGCCGTGGTGATTCAGTACCAGAATAAGCCGTATGTTCGTCTGAACGGCGGCGACTGGGTGCCCTATCCGCAGTAGGTTATTTCCCCTCGACCTGGCCCTCTCCCCAAAGAGGAGAGGGGACCGTTCGTGCTCGCATTTTTGTGGGGATTCCTCTCCCTCAGGGAGAGGGTGAGGAGACATCACCAGGAAAAGCGGAAAATTACTGTTGCTGCTGTGCCAGCCAGACCAACATTTTCAGACTGGCAGAATAATAATCATCCTGCGCGTTGATTTGCGGCTCGCCAGACGTTTGGCCCATCGTCAAATCACGTACCGCCAGCAAACCGCCATTCATATTGTACGGGGCGGTATCGTTGGTTGTAACGTTCACCCAGGCCGGGGTGCGGCTACGATCATAACCCTGCCACCAGTTGCGCCACGGCGTCAGCAGCGAACTTTGCGGGTTCCACCATGAGATATACAACGGAATACGAATGGCGTCGAAACTCATGCGCGGCGGCCACTCTTTGGCAGGGCTCAGTTTGCCATCCGCCGACAGTGATACCCAGTCGGTAGGCAAATGCGACTGGCCCCAGCCCATTTTGCCAAGCAGCGTGGTGCTATCACGGATCAGATCATTCCAGACCACCAGATGGCTACGGTTGGCGAACGCTTTCCATGCCGGGAAGATAAAATACGACGGGTTCAGGTTCACATAACTGTTGAGATTGAACCCCTTCGCGCCCGGCAGCATCACCCGATAACCCGCAAAATTGATCACCGTATGTTTAATCATCGCCTGGGTAATGGCATCCGATGCGGTGGCATAGCTGTTATCATTCCAGCGCTGACTGGCTCTTAACAACGCCCATGCAATTAAGGCATCGCCATCCGTTGCGTCATTTTTATCGGCAATCGGATCCGGTTCGACGGGGTTAAAACGCCAGTAGAACAGACCATTATCCTTGTTCCTGAGCGTCTTATCTGTCCATCCCCAGATGCGGTCAAACGCCGCTTTATCATTGCTGGCCACCGCCATCAGCATGGCGAAACCCTGACCTTCCGTGTGAGAGACGTTTTTATTGCCAGTATCAACAATACGGCCATCCGTCATCAGAAAGCGCGCTTTGTACGTTTCCCAGGCCTGTCCCGCCTGTGAAAACGAGGAAAAAAGCACACTCACCATCATCACCATCATGGCGAAAACACGTTTAAACATACTCAGACTCATTGTGGGTTAGCGTAGCGGAACACAACGTCCGATACGGAGTAAAGCCGTTGGCGGCTAAAAGCGAGATGCGATTGTCCGCCCTGTCCCTGCAGCCAACGGGAATAAAGCCCTTCCAGTATGGCGCAAAATGCGTAACACCAACGCGTCTGGCTGTTCTCATCCCGGGAAACCGGTAACCCCTGATGGCGGAACGATAATCCCTCTTCGCTGGCATCAATATCAATATAGCCCCAATTAAACTCAGCAAGCAGCGCGTTGATGTTAGCTTCGAGTTCGCCGATGGTTTGTGAGGCAGGCAGAGGAAAACGTTCCGCCAGCGATGCCCCCATCTGGCGCAAGAAGGGTTGGCTTTCCGCTTCCCCCACGTTTCTCACCATGCCATCAACCATTACCGACAGCAGGTCAAACCAACCGGCTGGCGTTTGCTGCCGTTGAAAATAAGACAGCAGTAAAGGATTAGCCGTACTCGACGTCATTATTTATCTCCCAACATATAGCGGAACCAGATCCCGGCAGTACTTTCGTTATAGTCGCCAAAGGTGTCGTAACCGACCCTACCGCCGACGGTCATGTTCTTGTTCAGGTTGTAATCAATCCCTGCCCGGAAGGTATAGCCAATCCCGTTTTGCGATTTGCTGCCATACTGCGCTTCTTTGGTAAAGCCCATATCAGCCAGTTGCTGCAACATTCTCTGTGCTTCGGGATCGTTCGGGAAATAATCGCTCTTATCCTGGGTGTAGGACTGGTATCCCACCGATCCGCCCAGGCTCAGCTTCCAGTTATCGATTTTTTGTGAGAAATCGACAGGTAACGACACGCTGACATAGTTCTGTGGGCTAAAGTAGCCCCCCTGTCCATAGGTGAAGTAGCTGAGGTTTTTCGAGAAATTCATCCAACTGACGCTTAAGCCCGTCTGCAACTGACGGAAATCATCATGCCACGGACGCAGGTACACGCCAGCGTTGGCGTTGGCGCTGGTGTTGCTCGCCACGTTGTTGCCAATGTAGCTGTAACCACCGCCCCCCACGAAGAAGCCCGCATCACCGTCGTCGTAGCTCAGTTGTACGCTACCGCCGTTTTTCGTCACCTGACCCCAACTGTCCCCTGAATATTTATCTTTCAGGCCAACATAGGAGAGCAGGCTATCGGTCACCGCGCGGCGTTCGCCGGTCAGAATTAACGTCAGGTAATTAGAGAGTTTCGGCGACCATTTCACGCCGCCCACCAGCGTACTCATGTCCTGACCGAGCGGCGTACTGCCGATATCCACACGGTAGCTATCGCCACTGAGCGCCATATTCAGCTCAACGCCGTTACCGTTTTGCGAATCCGTTGATGAGTTAATCGGATCGCTGGAACTCGCTTTATAGCTGGAGGTACTGAGCGCTTTCAGACGGCCTAAATCGGTACCTAACAACCGGTCCAGACGTTCCAGGCCAGTATCGGTAAACGGCGACAATTTATTCGCATCCGCATACCCGGACAGGTCAGTAAACTTGTCCGTCGCGTTGGTATCGGTTGTGGTATTGGCATTGGTGACAGACTGGCTGATATTGGTCACCGCATTCGCCAGCGGGTTCGAGCCATAACGGCGCCAGGCATCGCCCGAAGCGGTTCCTGAACTCAAACTGATCGGCGTGGCGGTAAACTCGAAGCGCGACTCACCAAACGGCGAACTTGACCAGGTCAGCGGCGTTTTGGCTTCGGTCAGTTTACTGGTGCCCGACTCACCGTCACGGCCACGGATATCGACCTCGCCCTGCAACCACATCCCTTTCTTCTCATCAAGCTCCTGCATCATGTTATCAACCTGACGCAGCGTGCGGCTTTGCGCGGTCTCGACCGGCAAATCGGTACGGGTTGTGCCCGGCAAACTGCTCCCCGGCTCACGAGCCACTTGCGCGACCTGCCACGGCAGAATAGTGCCGTACAACGCCTGTGGAGAACTCGACTGCGGCGGCGTTTTACTGGTAGTGGTAAACGGATTATCTGCCAACAGTATGCCGCCAATCGTCGGCGTAGCGGCGCTATTAGACGACTCCAGCCCCACCAGCTTACCGCGTGCGCTACGTAAGTAGGTCATCGCCTGCTGGTGGTTGCCTTTTGCCTCTTCCAGACGCGCCAGCAACAGCATACGTTCCGGTGAGCTGTCGCTACGCAGACCGCTGGCAAGGGTGGTGGCCTTTTGCACGTTATTCTCAGACAACGCAACGTCGATAGCCCCCACACGCGCCGCCTGATCCTCAGTATCACGGGTCATTAGGTAGTCATAGAGCACGCCCGCTTCTTTGTTCATTTTGCCTGTCTGGTACAGACGGCCCATAGCGAACATCAAATCGGTGTTCTGCGGGTCGCTTTGCAGCGCACGGATCAGCTTGTCATACGCCGCGGCGTAGTTGCCCTCTTCACGCAGTTTGTCGGCTTCATTAATCACGTAGCCATTGCGGATCCCTGCAAGCTGAGCAGGCGTACTGCGCGCCTGTAGCTCCGGGTTCGACATCAGGGTTTGCGCTTCCTGAGTGAGCCCCGCCTGGTTCAGTACCGCTATCTGATCGGCATAATCCCCGGCGTTGCCTTCTACGCCGTCTTTAATACTGTTGCGCACCAGCGATACGGCGGTGGTGATATCACCCGAACGGGCAAGCATCCGCGCCAGTTTCCCTGCATCGACCGGGCTTTTCGGCGGCTGACTGGCCAGCGCTTTAAGCGTATTGGACGCCGCGGTCATGTTCCCTTGTGAAAGGTAACGTTCTGCCGTCGCCATTTGCAGGTTGTAATTCACACTTTCCGACAGATCGCGCATCTGGCTATTACGGCTGGACGGCGGAATACGCGCCAGCAGAGAGTTGGCCTGCTGCCAGGCCCCGCTTTCGCTGGCATAGAGCGCAGCGGCGTACAGCGAGTTGCTGTTAGCACCATCGCGACCCGCCGGGATCATCACCGTGGCCGCTTCACCTTCCTGCCCGGATTTTTGCAGCAGGCGGGCAAGGTCAAGACGCAACCACGGATCATCCGGCACGCGGGCAACGCCCTGGCGCAGTACCGAAATCGCCTGGTCAGTATTACCGGCCTGGACCAGTTGCTGTGCCTGACGGCGAATCGGATCGCCAGGCGCCCCCGCGACCACCCGCGGCTGCAGTTTTTCCTGCAGGCTGGCGGGTAAAGTGCGCAGCATCGCCTGCGCTTCTTCCGTTTTATTCTGGTCGCGCAGGACGTAATAGAGATTTTCCCGTGCCGGGGCGTTCTGCGGCTGCTCGTTGAGAAGACCTCGCAGGGTCTGTTCGGCCTGTGAAAAGTCTTTGTTCTGCCGCAGTACGGAAGCACGGAATAGTTTTCCTGCCGTGCCACGCTCTCCGCTCTCTTGTGCCAGCGGGGCCGAAAGCGCCAGCGCCTGGCTAATATTACCCTCTTTCAATGCCTGCTGCGCCTGGGCGAGCTGGCCGTAAAACGCCGCATCTGCGGCCTGATTTTTACGCTCATCAGAAGCATCCCCGCCCTGACTGGCTGCCCGATTCAGGTACTGTGCCGCCGCTTTGTAATCACCGCTACGCTGGGCGATGTAGCCCATCCCGGCAAGAGCGTCAGCATCGTTAGGGTTGGTTTGCAGCACCTGCTCAAATTTATTTTTTGCCGCACTGTTATCACCGCTGTTCAGCGCCGTATAGCCCGCGCCTTTCGCCGCGCCGCCGACATTTTTACGGTAATAGTTCTGGACATCAGTATCCTGCGGATGGCGCTGTAGCCAGGTGTCGTAGAAGCGCTCATCGCCTGCCTGCGGCCCCAGCCATAACAGCGCCTGACGCAACCCGTCATCGGCCTCTTTACTGCCGCTGGCCATCGGTTCGAGCAACAAAATGCCGTCGCGGCGCGTCTCTTCACGCCAGGTCAGGATTTTGCCGAGAGCAATGCGCGCAGAGGTATCCTGCGGGTTATGCATCACGAAATTTTTCAGTTGCGACACGGCCTGCGGATAAAGGGTTTTGTCTCCCGCCATCGTCTGGTAGTACTCAGGGGCGAGGCTGGGTGGCGGCGTATCGCCGTTAAACATGCTGCGCCAGGTCGCCAGCGCCGCCGGTACGTTACCGCTGCGCGCCTGCTGACGGGCAAGGCTCAATTGCCCCTGCGGAACCTGCGTCAGTTGTTTGGCATTATCCAGCGCCTGCAACCCCGGATCGTCAGGAGAAACCTGCGCCAGCCGCGTACGCCACTGGGACGAGACTTGCAGATCGCCATTTTGCTGCGCCCATAACGCCATCAGGTACATCGCCTGGGTGTTATTGGCATCCACCATCAACACTTTACGCAGCGACTCCATCGCCAGGTCATCGTGGGATTTCTCATGCCAGTAGTTCGCCTGGTCAAATAAGGCTTTGAGCGCGGCATCATTCGCGGCGGCATGAGCCAGCCCTGGCATACCGAAAGTGAGCGCGCCGGACAGGCACAGCGTCGTCAAACGGCGGGCGGTTTTTATCATCATTCTTGTCACCCTCTTATTTGCGGTTGTCCAAATCCAGACGTCGTTTCGCGCGGTTTCTCAGCCAGACAAAGAGCACCGAGCCAACGATACAGCCAAATAGCAGCCCTAAAATCGCCAGCAGCGCCGAGTGCTGATTCGCATACCAAATCACGCGCATTTGCGTTGGCATCTCGCCACTCGGGAACTGCTCGCCCACGCGGAAACTGCGCACGCCGTTCTCATTGGTGATCACCGCTGCGTCGCCGCGGATCCCGGCGTTAATTTTCGCTGAGGCGAGGTCACCGTGCAGGCGTGAGAGCTGCTCGTCATTGCTGCCGATAGCCAGTACCACCAGACGATCGTTATTCCACGGTGAACGGAAGCTGACAAACCCGCGCCAGGCTTCGTTGGAGGAGAAGTAGCGGTCAGCATCCAGCCCGTCTGATGCCCAGTCCCCTGCTATCCAGCGTTTGATACGCTCCCAGGTCGTTGGCTCACGTACGCCCAACGTAGAGTCGTGCATCACAAACGGCGAGGTATTGAGGATCGCGCGGTTAAAGTCATGCTGATCCAGGCCCGTGACTGCCAGCACATCGCGGTCGTTCAGCAGTTCAACACCCGCCCCGCCAGTGGGTACGCCGAGCACCACCCGGTTGCGGCCCAGCGCCGTTCCCGTCGCGTTACCGGAACGTGCCGCCATATCCAACAGCGTGGCGATCTGCGTTTCAGTCGGTTTTTCCGGCAGCATCAGCACCGTTTCCGAATAATCCGCAAGCCGGGTAAACGGGAAGGACGCGCCCACAAAATAAGAGAGGTTCGGCAACAGCGCGAAGTGACGCGTATGGCTGAGATCAATCCACGAGTCGTCTTCGATACGGCTCTTAATGTTATTGTTCAGCAGCACACTACACGGGGCGCTCGCCTTGGGTTGAATGTTGAAGTACAGCGAGAGCTGGTTGTCGCCATAGATCATGTACGGCTCCAGCGGCATATCAAACTTCTCCTGGCGCGCATCACCGCCAAGCTTATGCCACAACGTTTCCAGCGCCCCCTGCTTATTCACCGGCAGGTTATGCAGGAAGGTATCGTTCATGGTCATGCTGAGCCACGAACGGTCTTCATCAATCCAGCTTTCCGTCGGGAAACGGTAACCAATATGCAGAGGAATCGTTTCGCCATCCCACAGGAACAGATCCGGTGCCGCACGGAATGCCACGCGCAGCGGATCGTGCCACAGCCCCGTGGTGGTCAGGCTCTGATCTTTGCGGATCAGTTCTGACAGTTTTACCGGACGATCGGTGGGGATCCAGCGCGGTGCATCGTAAGGCTTACTCGCCGGGATCGTTTGGGGGGTGACATCCACCGACGGCGTCTGCATGGCGAAATTGCCGCGGGTTAAACGCCATGCCGCCGCGCGCAGGCTGGCATCATCTTTACCCACCACCAGCAGCAGCTTATAAACCGGGTTTGCCGGGTTATCGACCACTTTGAGTAGCGGCTGCTCGGTAGTCGGTAGCGTCAGGCCACCGATTTGCTCGCCCGGATGACCAATCAGGATGCCGTTCTTTTCCGGCAAGCGGTCATGATAGGCGGCAAACGACACGCCACGGTAGTCAGCCTGGATCCCCATCCACGATGAAATCAGCGCACTGGCGCTTAAGGTATCGGCGCTCAGCTTCGCCGGGAAGGCCATACCGATCGCCGCCGGGGTCATTTGCATGCTGTCAAAGAACGGGCGCGGGAAGTGGCTTAAATCGGCGCCAATGTCCAGTTGTTGACCTTCCAGCTCGAAATGGGAATCCGCCATGATGATGACGCGATATTTATCGCTCAGGTCGCGCTGGCACTGCATGGCATCGCCATCGTTGATTTTAAAGCTCAGGTTGTTGCTCGACACCATGAGCGCCGAGGGAATATCCAACTGATAACGCGCGGTGTCGCTGTCGGTCACGGTCAGCGGTACCGTCCCCAGCGGCTGACCATTGAGCATCAACTGCATGGTGGCATTGCGCGCCACCATCGCGGGCGACACTTTCAGGTTCAGTTCAAGGCGCGCCGTGGTAATCACCTGGTCCACGGGCAGGGTAAAGGAGGCGCCTCCCTGGAACTGACCACCCGTCAGGGAAATCCCTTCCGGGAAACCCATCTGCGCGAGACTGATGCTGTTAACCACCGAAGGAATAAATACCGGTGCGCCGGGCGGCGGCACGGGTGGCGTCTCCGCCGGCTCGTTTAATTTCAGTAGCGACTCGATGGAGGTGTCTTCGGCATGCAGCGGCATCATAAAGAGTGCGCCGACCAGCACAGCCAGTGTTGTCAGACGTTTCATGCGTTGCCCTCCTCCTGGGAAGCGGCCTGATCCTGGCCGGCGCGCAAACGGCGGTTTTCGCGACGGTCTTTCCAGGTCAGCCAGAAGAGGTCAAACACACAACGCATAATGGTCCCCAACGAACGGAACGGGTTGTCCTGAGGTTTCGGTGGGTGAATCCATGCATCCGCACGGGAGAGCACCACGCGCACCAGTTCACGACGGCGGGCCAGCGGGATGTCTTCAAACATCAGACGAATCGATTCTTCATCCGTGGCGATGGTTTTTACCGGAATGAGGATCGCGCCGGATTGCAGCAGCAACTCAATCTCTTCAATCTCATCATCGAGATGGCGATCATCCGGCGCCACAATACGGCAGCCGCCCATCGACAGGTCAGCGGTATGACTGCGCGTCACCACACCGCTGGCATGGTGGAGCAGTACCGGGATTTCCGCATCAATACGAATGGTTTTGCGCGTCTGTCGGGTTTCGCGCGCAACGGCAATCGCGGCCAACAGAAAGATCAGACTGTACAACCCCCAACCGACGTTAAGGGCGATAACGCGCGGATCCACGCCAAAGTAGTCATGAGCACAGGCGCGAACGATACCGGCAATCACCCCGGCCGCCAGCAGCAGGGCGATAATCAAATGCGGGCGCACCACGCTAAAATCAAAGTACCCCACGTCCAGCAGCGCACCCTTGTCGGTCACGTTGAATTTGCCGCGTTTCGGGAAAAACATCGTCACCACCGTCGGCAGCGCAATGTGGAAGGCCAGCACCAGGTCGTAGATCTCCCCCCAGAAGCTATAGCGATAGCGCCCGTTCATGCGCGAGTTGACGTAAATCGCGAGGAACAGATGCGGGAGCGCATAGGCGAAAACCAGGCTCGCTGAGGAGTGAATAATGTTCAGGTTAAACAACAGATAGGCCAGCGGCGCGGTCACAAACGCAATACGCGGCAGCGCAAACTGGTAGTAAAGCATGGCGCTCAGGTAGCACAGGCGCTGTTGGATAGTCAGGCCGCGACCAAACAGCGGGTTATCCAGACGGAAAATCTGCGTCATCCCACGCGCCCAGCGGGTACGCTGGATAACGTGCAGCACCAGACGTTCAGTCGCCAGGCCGGCAGCCAGTGGGATATCCAGGAATGCCGAGCCCCAACCACGGCGCTGCAATTTGAGCGCGGTGTGAGCATCTTCGGTAACGGTCTCTACGGCAAAACCGCCAATCTCTTCCAGCGCGCTACGGCGAATCACCGCACAGGAACCGCAAAAGAAGGTGGCGTTCCAGTTGTCGTTGCCCTGCTGAATCGGCCCGTAGAACAGCGTCCCTTCGTTAGGAATGTTACGTCCAACGGAGAGATTACGCTCGAACGGGTCCGGCGAGTAGAAATAGTGAGGTGTCTGCACCAGCGCCAGTTTCGGATCTTTCAGGAAACCGCCCACTGTCGCCTGCAGGAAGATGCGTGTCGCAACGTGGTCGCAGTCGAACACGGTAATCAACTCACCCTGCGTCAGCTTCATGGCGTGGTTGAGGTTACCGGCTTTGGCGTGATTATTGTCGTTACGCGTGATGTACCCGACGCCAACGTCTGCGGCAAACACAGCAAACTCGCGGCGTTTGCCGTCATCCAGCAGGTAGATATTCATCTTATCACGAGGATAATCAATGCATTGCGCCGCCAGCACCGTATCACGCACCACATCCAGTGGCTCGTTATAGGTAGGAATATAGACATCCACCGTCGGCCACTGGCTCATATCATCCGGCAGCGGCACAATCTCGCGTTTTAACGGCCAGACCGTCTGCAGATAGCTCAGCAGCAACATGACCCAGACGTAGACCTCCGCCAGAAACAGTCCCATCCCAAGAATGGTTTCAATTTCGGAATTAAAATGCAGGGTTTGCGTCAGGCGGAAATACATATAGCGCGTCGATAATAAAATCGACATGACCACCATAATGACGGACACACTGCGTTTTTTGCTGAATCCCATTAAAAACAGCACACCGATACTGAGCAGACCAAAAATATACTGTTTCTGGCTATCCATAGGCGTGATGATGACCAGCAGCGCAACAGGTAGCATTGCCAGTACCAGCAAAACATAAAGGAACTTTTTCATAGGTTGCCCTGCGCGAATTAGAAGCCAGACATTTTCGGTTTACTGTGAACCGTGCCGTCTCCGATTTTTACGCCTAAGATTCCGGCGACTCTTTTTGCAATGAGTTCGATATCGAATGCAGCGGCGGATGCAGGACTAAAGTCGAAAACCGATTGCTGCGAGGCATTCGCTTCTACAACGCTTTCATCACGATGAATAACGCCTAAAAGCTGATTACCTAATTTCTGTTCCATAAATGCGGTGACATCCCGGCTGACCTGACGACGGTTGTCGCTCTGGTTGAGCACGAAGTAATGGCCCGCTTTTCGATTGAGGACATCCCCGGTGAGACGGTGATTTTCAACGTGAGGCAACAGGGAAAGAGAGGCGGTATCTGCCTGCATGATGACCAGATGCAAGTCTGCCAGGCGCGACATGGCTTTCAGTGCAGCAGAGGGACCGGGAGGAAAATCGGCCACAATGATCAGGCCCGGATAATTCAGCAACGTGTTGAGGCCGCGAATCAGAAAATGTTCGTCATTCGTCAGGCGTTCTTCGAATATCTGGCGTTGATCTTCGCTGGCTTCGCCATAAGGCAACACAAAGATATTCCCGCCTGCGGTCAACACGAACTGACTCCAGTCCGAGGACTCAGCCGCTTTGGCGACATAACCACGCTCGTCAGATAGCGGCACGCCAAAATGCAGACGCAGTGCGTTCTGCACGTCAAAATCCAGCGCCAGGACCTTACTGCCAGAACGCGCAAGTGCGTAAGCCAGATTAGCCGTGAGCGTCGTTTTCCCAACACCACCCTTCGGTGAACAAACACAAATCAACGGCATGAAGCGATCCTTTCTAGCAAAGATTGTAAAGGTTGGTTTTTTTCTACGGTGGGTTTTGCTTCTGGCGCTTTCGTTGCAAACAGCCGGGAATAATCAGCAGGCGCTGTCGCAGACGGAGCGGATGTGGTGGTGATCGTTGGTACAACCGGGTTAGCCGCCGGTTGGGCAGAAGGCGCAACAGGTGCCGCCGATTGCGATGCAAGTTGTCCGGCAACTTCACGGAAAATAGACGGGGTGGTCACCGCCGGTAAGTCTGCGTCGACAGGGGGAAGAACGCTTTCGGTGCTGTTTTCGGTGGTTTCGGAACTTTCAATACTGTCACTGTCGATAGTATCGATACTTTCGACGCGCTCATGACATTGGTCGCTCGCGAAGACATCCGGGGCGACAGCTTGCGGTTGCGGCAGCGAAACGTGACCACCCATTGCCAGTTTCGACTCCTCTGTTGCAGGAGCCAGCTGATTCATGATCGCCCAACTTCCATGGTCAGGAGAGAGGTTCTGCGCCGACAGATCCTTGAATTCGTATTTTTGGTTGCGGGTCTTATCCTTAAACCTCTGCAAATCATCATAATGGTTCATAGCTATACTCATGATTTACAAAATAAACTATATACCCACCACCTACATAACCTGAGCGATCAGTTATTGGTAGATTCGTTTTATAATTAGGCTGCTCGCCTGTCGTGTGGGTACGTAGATGCTTTGGCTATTAACAATTCGCCTTATTATCGCGTGGCTAAATTACATCAGTGCTAACACGCTGTTTATTTCTAGCAAATATATAAATTTCACCTGTACACATGCTATCTTTTTTTTCCCTAAAAATCATTAAAGTAGTTAATAGCAACTCACCACGTTGAACATCAACCTAAGAATCAACTTAATGTGGATAATTGACACAAAAAACCAAATAATACACGGCATGCAGGGTTTTACACCAGTATGAATAGTGAGCGATTTAATTATTTATTACTCGCTGAAATATATGGAAATACTTGTTTGATTTAGAACCAGGATAAAAAACGGCAACTCACGATAGCTCTGAGAATTAGCGTAACACGCCTGTTTTTAGTAGGGACCGGATGAGCAAACTGGTCTGGATGCAGGTAATGCGTTAAAAATTAACAACGCGCTATCCGGCAAGGGAGACGGCATGTTGATTAGTGCACAAGCATTGAATGTAATCATCACCATTGCACGCTGCGGTAGTTTTGCCGCAGCCGCAGAGGAACTGCATAAAGTACCGACGGCGCTTAGCTATACGGTTCACAAGCTGGAAAGTGAATTGGGACTCAAGTTATTCAAACGCCTCGGGAAACAGCTCGAATTAACGGAAGCTGGCCGTTATTTCATTAGTAAAGGCCAGATTATCCTGACTCAACTGGATGATCTCCAGTTTGCCACCCAGCGTATTGCCGCTGGTGTCGAGACTCGTCTCAATATTACCCTTAATAATATTGTCAGCCTGCGACCGGTTTATACCCTACTCTCAGAAAGCGAATTACTTTTCCCGCAAACCGAAATTCATATCGCGATTGATGTACATGATGGCGTCTGGGACGCCTTACTGGAAAAACGGGCGGATATCGCCATTGCCGCGCCCAACCAGGTCGCCTTACCTGGAGAAATATGCTGCCTGGAAATTGGCACGGTCGAATGGCTATTCGCCATCGCGCCCGATCATCCTCTCACCGCCATTCATCGTCCGCTGCGTGCCGACGACCTGCGTCCTTATCCTGCGGTGTGCATCCCCGATACCTCGGTAAAACTTGAACCCAAAGTTGCCTGGCAGCTACGGGGACAAAAAGCGGTGGTCGTGCCTGACTATCATGCGAAGATCTCTATGCATCTCAAAGGGCTGGGCATTGGTTTTCTGCCACGCCATATTTGCCAGCCCTATATTGATGATGGCCGACTCGTACATCTGCATGTTGAAGAGAGCAAACAACCGACACCGCTGTTTCTGGCCTGGCAAAGCCGCCCGCCGCGCCCCTGTTTTAACTGGTGGCTGCAGCAGTTAAAACAGCCGGAGGTGCAAAAAGGGTTATTTACGCCGTTAAGCTAAGGCGTGCGCTGCCGTGAGGATGCCCGCCAGCATATCGTGACCAGAAGAGTGCCCGTAGTCGGCGACGCGCGCGATGGCCTGCGGCCCTGTCTCGCTTTCGCCTCTCGCCAGCGCCAGCAGTTGGGCGCTGTAATGATGATTACAGCCCTGCTCCAGCATGGCGCGGCTGATATCGGTCGTACGGTCGAGTAAGGGGAGCAGCGCCGCGTTGAATGCCGCTGCGTGCGCAAAGCGCCAGTTATTGATAACCAGCGACACGCCCAGCAGGAAATCATCTCCGGCGGGGGTAAGCCCCTCCCCCCGACCAATAAAGCCCATAAGGAGTTCGTTGAGCTCCCCTTCGCCCGTGCGCAGCCAGTGGGCCAAAGAGGCCTGCGCGCGTATTAACGTCGCGTCCGTACGCAGCGCGAGGCGAATGCCTTTTTCCGGCTGATGGCTGAAAAAGGTGGCGATCTGTGCGGCCAGGCGCGCCAGCATTTGCGCTTCGCCGCAGGGTGTTAGCCGCGTGGAAACCGGCATGGCTGAGCCCAGTTCGATACGCGCTTTTGTGCCGTACAGGCAGGTTTCATCACGCCAGCGCAGCCGTTCCCCCACGGTAAAAAAGGGGCGCAGGTCAACGCAGTCAGTCACCATTCCCGCCGGGGCCAGCGGCATATCGCTCGCCTGCACCACCCATAGCCTCCCTTGTGGCGTTTGCACGTTACAGGCACGCTGAAAAACCGAATGCACCCGAAGCCAGGGAACCGTCGGGCGCCATGGGGGTAACGCATCGCAGAGTTGTATCGCCGCAAAATCTCTTCCTGAGGTCATGATTACGCCTGTCAATAGGTGTGAGGTCACAAATCCGCTATCTTGTTTTGGGTGCTTTTTTTACCCAAATCCGACGCTTGTACGCCTAAAGCCTCGCCAGTTCACGATTTACGCATTATGGCGTTTTCGCGTACAGAGATGCCTCATATTTTTTGAGGTTCAGGCAGAAAAGCTTTTTGCGCACACGGCGTTATCACTCCGTACACTCCAATGAAAGGCGAATTAACAAAGGAACGTTTATGCGCACGATTAAAGCTCAACCTTTTGACTTTCAGTTCGATCCCGCCACCACCGCACTCGTGGTGATTGATATGCAACGCGACTTTGTTGAACGCGGTGGTTTTGGCGAAGCCCTTGGCAATGACGTCTCCCTTGTTCGCCGTGCGATCGAACCCTGTGCCGCATTGCTGAAAAGCGCTCGCGAGGCGGGTCTGCTGGTTATTCATACCCGGGAAGGGCACCATGATGACCTCAGCGATTGCCTGCCCGCCAAACGTACCCGTGGCGGTAAAACCTTTATTGGCGAGCCCGGTCCGATGGGCCGCATTCTGGTACGAGGCCAGCCGGGCCACGACATCATTCCCGAACTCACACCACAGCCCGGCGAGCCGGTGATTGATAAGCCAGGCAAAGGGGCGTTTTACGCCACTGACCTGCATCTCATTCTGCAATCTCACCGCATCGCCTCGCTCATTATCTGCGGCGTCACCACCGAGGTGTGTGTGCAGAGTACCGCCCGTGAAGCCAACGATCGTGGCTATGAGCTGGTGATTCCGGAAGATTGCTGCGCCTCCTACTTTCCGGAATTTCATCAGGCGGCGCTGGCGATGATCAAAGCCCAGGGCGCCATTGTCGGCTGGGTGAGCCATTCAGCGGAGGTCATTGCGGCGCTGCGCCCATGACGCTCCAGCAGACCGATACAACGTAGTAAGCAGCAAAGCGAGTACCGTTTTTGCCCAAGGATAAAAGATGACACTGCACTATCAATGTTTCCCGAACCTGTATAAGGACTCCGTTTCCCTTATGCAGATCTCCGCCAAACTCAACGCGCTGGATGGGGTAGAGCAAGCATCTGTCGCCATGGCGACCCCGGCTAATATTGAACGCATGCGTGACGCGGGCATGGACATTGTCATCGACGCGCGCCCTAACGATCTGTTAATTGCGCTGGAAGCCAGCGAAGCCGCTGCGCAAGCGGCGCTGGAACTCGCGGCCTCCTTGCTGCGCCCTTCTGCTGTTGAGCCCGCTTCCGGCGCGACACAGCGTGTACCTGTCAGTATCGCTATGGGTCTGCACGACGCGCTGGAGGCCAATTTTGCCCTGATTTCTGTGCCAGGCCGCTATGCCGCTGCCGAAGCATTGAAAGCGCTGAGCAACGGTCTGCACGTGATGATATTCAGCGATAACGTTCCGGAAGATCAAGAAGCCGCTATCAAGCGTTACGCCAGCCAGAACCAGTTGTTGGTCATGGGGCCGGATTGCGGTACCGCCATTATCAACGGTCTGCCGCTGGGCTTTGCCAATGTGGTACGACGCGGCGCTATTGGCCTGGTGGCAGCATCCGGGACCGGACTACAAGAGGTCAGTTGCCATATTCACCATCTTGGCGCTGGCGTGTCGCAGGCCATCGGCACGGGCGGGCGCGATCTGCACGAAGCCATCGGCGGTCTGAGCATGATTCAGGGCATCACCCTGTTAGCAGAAGATCCTGAAACACAACTTATTGTTCTTATTTCTAAACCACCAGCACCAGGGATTATGCAAAAAGTACTGGCCTGCGCACGCCAGTGTGAAAAACCCGTCGTCGTCCATTTTCTGGGCGCCGACGAGCACAGTTTGCAATATGAAGGCGTCATACCCGCACTCAGTCTGCGTCACGCAGCGGAGATCGCGGTAGCCACGTTAGAGGGTAAAAAGGCGCCCAAAGAGACCAGCACCAGGGAAGCTCTCCTCGCCAAAGCCCGGGACAGCATTGGGGCAATGGCGGCAAAACAAAAAGACATTCGCGGCGTATTCGCCGGTGGCACATTCTGTTACGAAGCACAACTCGCCCTGCTGGCGGCGGGGCTGTCATGTGAATCCAACGCCCCTGTTCGTGGGGCCACGGAATTACGCAGCCGTCAGCAGGGTACCGGACATAGTCTGGTCGATATGGGGGATGACGAATTCACCCAGGGCCGACCGCATCCCATGATTGACCCCAAACTGCGCAACGCACGCCTGTTGTCGGAAGGTCGCGATCCCACCACGGCCGTCCTGTTGTTTGACATTGTTCTGGGCTACGGCGCCAGCGCAGATCCTTGCGCCACGTTATTGCCTGTGCTGGATACGCTGCGGCAAGAAGCCGCTCAAGCGCAGCGACACCTTTTGCTGATTGCGCACGTTTGCGGGACCGAAGACGATCCTCAGAATCGTCAGCAGCAAATTGAATGTTTAGAACAGGCTGGCGTTCTGGTGGCGGACAGCAATATCGAGGCCGCGCGACTGGCGGCTTTTGTAGCCCTTCAACGGAAATAGATTATGACGACGTTATTTCAACAACCGCTCAGCGTGCTCAACCTGGGTCTGGAGAGTTTCGCCAATAATCTGCGGGATGCAGGGGGGGACGTGTTGCATCTGCAATGGCAGCCCGCCGCATTCGGCGATGAAGAGGCTAACTGGATGTTGGCGAAATTAATGGCGGATACCCGCGTGGATGCGGCAAATGACATCGCGTTGCAGCGCTACCTGGATGCGCAACCGGTGCTGATCGGAATCAGTACAGCGCAGGAAGCCATTCCGGCGCTGGCGGCAGAACGCAAAATTTTGCACGCAGGTCCGCCCATCGCCTGGGCAGACATGTGTGGCCCAATGCAAGGGGCGATTGCCGGGGCGATTGTGCTCGAAAGGTGGGCTGACAGCGTTGAGCAGGCCATGCTAATGGCGTCAAATAGCGAGGTCGCGCTGGAACCCTGTCATCACCACCACGCTACCGGGCCAATGGCGGGGATCATTAGCCCCTCCATGCCTGTGTGGATAGTAGAGAACAAAACGCATGGCAACCGGGCCTACTGTAATTTCAACGAAGGGCTCGGGAAAGTGCTGCGTTTTGGCGCCAATCATGACGAGGTCCTGACCCGTCTGCGCTGGATGGCCAATGTGCTGGCGCCTGTGCTCAAGAAAGCCCTTGCCATGAGCGGCGATATTGAACTTAAGCCCATGATTGCCCAGGCGCTACATATGGGTGATGAATGCCATAACCGCAACGTCGCGGCCAGCGGGTTGTTCTTTCGCCGCCTGGCCTCCCATCTGGCCCGCATTGAAAAGGGCCCGGAAGTGCTGGAGTTTATCGCGGCCAACGATCACTTCTTCCTGAATCTCTCCATGGCGGCCTGTAAATCGATGCTCGATGCCGCCAGCAATGTCCCGCACAGTTCCATGGTCACGGTGATGGCACGCAACGGCGTCAACTTCGGTATCCGTCTTTCCGGGACCGGCGATCGCTGGTTTCAGGCCCCGGCTAACCCGGTTGATGGCCTGTTCTTCCCCGGTTTTGGCGTTAATGATGCGGCGGCAGATCTGGGCGATTCGGCCATTACGGAAACCGCAGGCATTGGCGGTTTTGCCATGGCGGCGTCACCGGCTATCGTGAAATTTGTTGGCGGCACCCCGGCCGATGCGGTGAGACACAGCCAGGCTATGCATGAAATTACCTTAACCACCCAGCCGGCATTTACCCTGCCCGCCCTCAATTTTGTGGGCAGCGGCTGCGGCATTGATGCGCGGCGCGTTGTCGATAGCAATATTCTGCCCATTATCAATACCGGAATCGCCCATAAGCTGGCAGGGGTCGGACAAATTGGCGCGGGTATTACCACCGCACCGCTGGCCTGCTTCATTGCCGGGCTGACGGCTCTGTCGCAAGGGAACGATCGTGTGTAGCGGTAAGGTCGCTGTCGTCGCTGTCGGCGGCAACGCAGCGCTGGCTTAGCCAGCTTTCACTCGCCGAAGCAGAAGCGCTGCTGCAAAGCCATGAATTGGGCGCAGGCAGCATGGCCCCGAAAATTGAAGCCATGCTGACTTACTTACGCGCTCAGCCGCAGGGGCTGGGCCTGATTACCACGCCGCAGGGCATTTCCCGCGCGCTAAGCGGCAAGGGTAGCACCCGTTTTACCCGCTAACGCTGCACACTTTTCTGAGCAAAAAACCATGATAAGTAATAAGATTTTACTGGCCGTTAATGGCACATTAATGCGTGGCCTTGTGCTTAATCCTAATATGATTGCCGCACAGGCTGAGTTTGTTCGTGAAGACACTACCGCCGCCTGCTACCGCTGCTGGAGCATTAATGATAACCACCCAGGCATGATTCGCACACCCGGAGAGGGCGGGCAAATTGCGCTGGAAATTTGGGCGGTGCCGCCTGCCGGGCTTGGCGAGATCCTGCTAAAAGAACCTGCCGGATTGTGTGTCGGTAAGGTCGAGTTGAGTGACGGTAGTGAAGTACTGGGTGTGCTGGCCGAACCCTGGCTGGTAGAAGGACAAAAAGAAATTACCTCTTTGGGAGGCTGGAGAGCTTATACCGGCCACTTTATGACAGCTTGATAACGTCAGGAGTAGGATCATGGCGCAAGGAAATCTCGCTCATCGGCCACAGCTTTGGGTCGCGGGCGATTTAAATGCTTTTTTTGGTCTGTTCACGAATGTGTTATTGAATGTGCTGGTGCTCTCCGGGCTGGCACTGTACGTTGCGCAAATCCCGGCAACAACGGTTTATGGTCGTATCCTGCCTGCTCTGGGCATTGCACTTCCCCTCGGAAATCTCTTCTATGCCTGGCTTGCCTGGAAATTAGCCCAGCGCGAAGGCCGCAATGATGTTACCGCTCTGCCTTATGGCCCCAGCGTGCCGCATATGTTTATCGTGGTTTTTGTGGTAATGCTGCCTACACTGCTGATTCATAAAGACTGGATGCTGGCGTGGAAGCTGGGTCTTATCTGGGCGATGTTCGTCGGTATTATTGTCCTGCTCGGCGTTGTCGTTGGCCCGACCATCCGTAAATATACCCCGCGTGCCGCTATGCTCGGGACGCTGGCCGGGATCGCGATTGCTTTTATCGCGATGCGCCCGGCTTATCAGATGTTTGATACCGCATGGATTGGCGTCATCTGTTTCGCCATTATCCTGCTCAACTGGGTCGGGAATGTCCGTCTGCCGTTCGGTTTACCAGGCGGGCTGGCCGTGGTCATCGTTGGCTGCGTGCTCGGCTGGGGGGCTACGCTGCTGGGTCTGAGTGACATAATGAACCCGGCTGCCGTAAAAGAAGCAACCGGCAATTTTGCGCTCCATCTGCCTTCCATTACCGGCGATGTGTTCAGCGTGCCATCGGAGCTGATCTGGCCGCTGCTGGTGACGGCTATCCCGCTGGGTATCTTCAACTTTACTGAAATCCTCAATAACGTGGAGTCCGCCGCCGTAGGTGGCGACAGCTATAACCTGCGTGCGGTGCTGGCGGCAGATGGTGTGGGGGCGATTGTCGGTGCGCTGCTCGGCTCGCCGTTCCCGCCAGCGGTCTATATCGGCCACCCCGGCTGGAAAGCGATGGGTGGGCGTATCGGTTATTCGCTGGCGACCGGTATTGCGATGGCGATTGTCTGTTTCCTGGGGCTTACCGCACTGCTGCTGTCGATCATTCCGCTGGTCGCGATAGTGCCGATTCTGCTATTTATCGGGCTGGTGATTGGCGCACAGGCGTTCCAGGTGTCGCCGAAACGTCACGCGCCCGCCATTATTCTGGCGCTGGTACCGAATATTGCGGAGTGGGCGAAAACGCAGGTCGATGGCGCACTGAATGCGGCGGGAGCCAACACGGTGAATCTGCCTGCTGAGGTGATGACCAATATGGCCAATAACGGCGTGCTTTATAACGGTATGGCCACCACCGGTGGGGGTGCCGTACTGGCAGGGCTGATGATGGGGGCGATTGCCGCGTTTATCATTGACCGTCGTTTTAACTGGGCCGCGGTCTATGCCGCTGCTGCCACGGTGCTTTCCTTCTTTGGTTTTATTCATGGACACCAGATGGCGGTTAACGCCTCGCCAACGGTGACTTTCGCCTATGCGGTGGTGACGCTGATGCTGACCTTCCTCGCCTGGCGTCAGGTGTGCGAGCAGGGCAAGCTGGACTGGTCGCCGATTGATAACGACAGTGAGCCGATGAGCTAAAACCCACAGTCCCCGGTGGCGCTGCGCTTACCGGGGCTACGAACGATAGCCCGAATGAAGCATTAGCGCATCCGGGGAGGCATAAAAAAACCGGAGCGCATGGCTCCGGTTTTTTATTTCAGCGCGTTACGCCTGTGGCTTTTCGCCGTTTTCATCCTGATCGACCGCGAAGCAGGCAACCAGTTGACCGCCGTAGTCTTTGAGCTGCGGCTGCAACTGGGTGCAGGGACCGAAGCGGCGGCGGCAGCGGGCGTTAAACGCACAACCCGGCGGCGGACTCAGCGGGCTCGGCAGCTCGCCGGTCAACTTGATGCGTTCGCGGCGATCGTCCGGGTTCAGGCGCGGCGTCGCAGAGAGCAGCGCCTGGGTGTACGGATGACGCGGATTAGAGAAGATCTGGTCCTTGGTGCCCTTCTCGACGCAGCGGCCCAGATACATCACCATCACTTCATCGGCAATGTGTTCCACCACGGACAGGTCGTGGGAGATAAACACATAGGACAGCCCCAAATCCTGCTGCAAGTCCATCATCAGGTTCAGCACCTGCGCGCGAACAGAAACGTCCAGCGCGGAGACCGGTTCGTCGGCAATCACCACGTCCGGGTCCAGCATCAGACCACGGGCAATAGCGATACGCTGACGCTGACCGCCGGAGAACATGTGCGGGTAACGGTCATAATGCTCGGTTTTCAGGCCGACTTTCGCCATCATCGCCAGCGCTTTCTCACGACGCTCCGCCTTGCTCAGGGAGGAGTTAATCAGCAGCGGTTCTTCCAGAATCTGTCCCACTTTTTTGCGCGGGTTCAGCGAACCGTATGGGTTCTGGAACACGATCTGGATTTTCTGGCGACGCAGTTTCTGCGCATGCGGATCGTGTTTCAGCAGATCCTGCCCCTGGTAATACAGCTCACCACCGGTCGGGGTTTCGATCATTGTCAGCAGACGGCCCAGCGTGGATTTACCACAACCGGATTCACCGACCACAGCCAGCGTTTTGCCACGTTCCAGGGTGAACGATACGCCGTCCAGCGCTTTTACCAGGCGTTCCGGGGCGAACAGCCCCTTCTTCACCGGGTAGTGTTTTTTCAGGTCGATAGCCTGCAACAGCGGTTGCGTGGCGGCCTCGTGCGTACTCATAGTGTGGGCCTCCCGGCATCATCGAGTGGGTAGTGACATTTCGACTGGCGTCCACCGTCAACGGTGTTCAACGCAGGCTCTTCGGCGCGGCATCGGTCCGTTGCATAGGGGCAACGCGGGTTCAGCAGACAGCCATTCGGACGGTCATACTTACCGGGTACGACGCCTGGCAGCGACGCCAGACGCGCTTTATCCTGCGCAAATTCCGGCAATGCCCGCAGCAGTGCCTGGGTATACGGATGACGCGGTGCGCGGAAGATATCTTTCGCCGCCCCGGTTTCCACCACCTGGCCTGCATACATCACGATGATTTTGTGTGCCGCTTCGGCCACCAGCGCCAGGTCATGGGTGATCAGGATCAGCGCCATGTTCTCTTTTTGCTGTAGCTCCAGCAGCAGCTCAATAATCTGCGCCTGAATAGTCACGTCCAGCGCAGTCGTTGGCTCATCGGCAATCAGCAGTTTCGGCTGACACGCGATCGCCATCGCAATCATGACACGCTGGCTCATCCCACCGGAGAGCTGATGAGGATAAACGTCCAGCCTTGATGCCGGATCGGGAATACCGACCTGGTTGAGCAGATCAATCGCGCGCTGGCGGCGGGTGTGCTTATTGCCACCCTGATGCACTTTGATCGCTTCCATAATCTGGAAACCGACGGTGTAGCAGGGGTTCAGGCTGGTCATCGGATCCTGGAAGATCATCGCCACTTCGGAACCCACCAGACTGCGGCGCTCTTTTTCCGAAATGCGTTTCAAATCCTGACCGTTAAACTCCAGATGTTCCGCCATTACGCGGCCTGGGAAGTCAATCAACCCCATGATCGCCAGCGAGCTGACCGATTTACCAGAGCCAGACTCCCCCACGATGCCAACCACTTCACCCTGATTCACACTGTAGCTTACGCGGTCTACTGCGCGAAACTCGCTGCCTTCGTCGCCGAAATGCACCGATAATTTATTAACATTTAATAACGCCATCTCGAACCTCTTACTGCTTCAGTTTGGGGTCGAGCGCATCACGCAGGCCGTCACCCATCAGGTTAAATGCCAGCACCGTCAGCAGGATCGCCAGACCAGGGAAGGTCACGACCCACCAGGCACTTTGCGCGAACTGCAACACGTCGGAGAGCATAGTGCCCCACTCCGGTGTTGGAGGCTGCGCGCCCATGCCAAGGAAGCCGAGGGCGGCCATGTCGAGAATGGCGTTCGAGAAACCGAGCGACGCCTGAACAATCAGCGGCGCAAGGCAGTTAGGGAAAATATTGACGAACATCTGACGCATCGCGCCAGCCCCCGCCACGCGGGAAGCCGTCACGTAATCGCGGTTAACTTCCACCAGCACCGCGGCACGGGTAAGACGTACATAGTGCGGCAAGGCGACGAAAGTGAGCGCTAACGACGCGTTGACTATCGAAGGACCGAATATCGCCACCAGGACCAGCGCCAGCAGCAGGCTCGGCAGCGCCAGCATGATGTCGACAACACGCATGATGATGCTATCGATGACACCGCCAAAGTAGCCCGCCACCAGGCCAAGGATAATCCCCATGATCAATGACAGCACCACTACCAGACAGCCGACCAGCAGCGACAGGCGCGCGCCAAACATCAGACGCGACAGGGTATCGCGGCCTACGTCATCGGTACCCAGAATATGCGACCATGTGCCGCCATCCTGCCAGACCGGCGGCGCCAGTAGCGCATCGCGGAACTGATCCGCCGGGTTATGCGGCGCCAGCACGTTCGCGAAGATGGCGATAAGCAGCATCAGGACCACGTAAACCAGACCAACAACCGCGCCTTTATTACGTTTGAAATAGTGCCAGAACTCCTGCAGCGGGGTCATCGGGACCGGTGCAGAGATAACTTTATTTTCAGTAACTTGTGACATGATGGCCCCTTACTTCTTGTGACGAATACGCGGGTTCACCACGCCGTAGAGCAGGTCGACCAACAGGTTGACGAGAATAATCATCGTCGCGACCAGCAATACCCCACCCTGCACAACCGGATAATCGCGGCGTTGCAGCGCGTCAATCAACCAGCGGCCCAGGCCCGGCCAGGAGAAGATGGTTTCCGTCAGGATCGCGCCTGCCAGCAATGTCCCGACCTGCAGACCGATAACGGTCACCACCGGCAGCATCGCATTGCGCAGCGCATGGACGATGATAACGCGCATACGGGTTAACCCTTTGGCGCGCGCGGTGCGGATATAGTCTTCGCCCAGCACTTCCAGCATCGAGGAGCGGGTCATACGGACGATAACCGCCAGCGGGATTGTCCCCAGCACAATGGCAGGCAGAATCATGTGCGCCAGGGCATCGATAAAGTTACCCTGCTCGCCCCAGATAGCCGTGTCGATCAGCATAAAACCGGTAAGCGGGTTGCTATCATCAAGGAACACCATGTCACTGACGCGCCCGGATACCGGCGTCAGGTTCCAGTGTACCGACACCAGCATGATCAGCATCATGCCCCACCAGAAGATAGGCATGGAGTAACCGGTCAGCGCGAGGCTCACGGCGGTATGATCAAAAATGGAACCACGCTTCACAGCGGCCATTACGCCCACCGGGATACCGACAGCCACCGCGAAAATCATGGCGCAGATGCCGAGTTCCAGCGTCGCTTTAAAACGCGGTACGAACTCGTCCCACACCGGAAGACGGCTCTTAAGAGAGATCCCTAAATCACCATGCAACACGCCCCACACATAGTTGACGTATTGCTGCCACAGCGGCTTGTTGAGACCAAGCTCTGCCAGCAACTGGGCATGACGCTCAGGAGAGATACCACGCTCACCTGCCATGATCATCACCGGGTCACCGGGAATCATATGAACGAAGGCAAAGGTGAGAAGGGTGATACCGATAAACGTCGGGATAACTAGCCCCAGACGTCGGAGGATGAACTGCAACATAACCCGGATTCTCTGTAGTGACGCATGCACCTGGCGGTAGTGCGTCTGTATTGCTCACAAATGTTTGGATAAACGGGAAAATCCCCTCTATCCAGGCCTTTTCCCGGAGGAATAAGGAACAAAAACCCTCCCCCCGGAAAGGGAGGAGGGACTCAGGCATCGTGCCTATTATTCAACTGACACGTTTTCGAAGTGGTGTTTGCCCAGCGGATCAACCACGTAGCCTTTGACTTCTTTACGCACCGGCTCATACACGGTGGAGTGCGCGACAATCAGTGCCGGAGCCTGGTCATGCATCACTACCTGAGCCTGTTTGTACAGTTCAATACGCTTGTTGTGGTCGTCAGTTGCGCGAGCCGGCTGAATCAGGTCTTCAAACGGCTTGTAGCACCAGCGAGAGTAGTTGGAACCGTCTTTCGCCGCAGCGCAGCTAAACAGGGTTGCGAAGAAGTTATCCGGATCCCCATTGTCGCCGGTCCAGCCCATCATTACAGCCTGGTGCTCACCCGCTTTGGCGCGTTTCAGGTACTCGCCCCACTCGTAGGTAACGATCTTGGCCTGAACACCGATTTTCGCCCAGTCAGCCTGAATCATCTCAGCCATACGGCGAGCGTTCGGGTTGTACGGACGCTGTACCGGCATCGCCCACAGTTCAACGGTGAAGCCCTGCTCGTGGCCGGATTCTTTCAGCAACTGTTTCGCTTTCTCAACGTCGTAGGTGTAATCCTTAACGTCGTCGTTATAGCCCCACATTGTCGGCGGAATCAGGTTTTTCGCGGCTACGCCAGCACCCTGGTAAACGGCTTTGATGATCGCTTCTTTATTTACCGCGTAAGTCAGCGCCTGACGCACTTTCACGTCATCAAACGGTTTCTTCTCGGTGTTGAAAGACATGTAACCGACGTTCAGGCCAGCCTGCTCCATCAGGTTAATGTTTTTGTCTTGTTTCATACGAGCGATGTCAGCCGGGTTCGGGTACGGCATAACCTGGCACTCGTTTTTCTGCAGTTTGGCATAACGTACGGAAGCGTCAGGCGTGATGGAGAAGACCAGGCGGTCAATCTGCGGCTTGGTGCCCCAGTAACCTTCAAACGCTTTGTACAGAATACGGGAATCTTTCTGGTACTGTTGCAACTGGAACGGACCGGTACCGATCGGATCCAGGTCAACTTTGTCCGGCGTACCGGCTTTCAGCATGTTGTCGGCATATTCTTTGGACAGAATAGACGCGAAGTCCATTGCCAGGTCAGCCAGGAACGGAGATTCCGGACGGGTCAGCACGAATTGAACGGTGTTGTCGTCGACTTTCTTCACTTCGCTAATCAGGTCTGGCAGGCCCATACCTTCAAAGTATTCGTAGCTGCCGCCAGAGACTTTATGGTACGGGTTCTGGGCGTTTTTCTGACGATCAAAGGAAAATACGACGTCGTCCGCGTTGAATTCACGCGTCGGTTTGAAATCTTTGTTGTCCTGCCACTTCACGCCTTTACGCAGGTGGAAAGTGTAGGTTTTGCCATCGGCGCTGATATCCCACTTCTCAGCAAGACCCGGAATGACCTCAGTAGTACCGGTTTTGAACTCAACCAGACGGTTATAAATCGGCACAGAGCTGGCATCGTAAGTAGTACCAGAAGTGAAAAGCTGTGGGTTAAAGCCTTCAGGCGAGCCTTCTGAACAATAAACCAGGGTTTTTGCCTGCACGCTGGCCGCCACAGTCATAGCCACCAGGCTAAGACCAAGCTTCAGCATCCCTGACTTCTTCAAGGAAATACTCATTATTCTGCTCCAATGTGATATGTGTTGTTACCCTTGCGCTGGGTTATCCGACAGGCCGTTATTAGATTTTTGCCTGGACTTATCGGAAGCTATGAGAGACGGGAAATCCTTTCACGAGATTGACTGAGTTGCAGTGCAGATTCTCCATGAAATGCCCCTCATGCCCTACAATCTGTCAATAGAATGTCAAAACGTCAATACAGGTAACGGGGATTTACATCGTTGATGAGAATCAACAAACAAAGTTAAAAAAAACTTCAAGCTGCTATTTTCAGCAGGTAAATTTGTGCTATGCCGTTATGGGCAGAATAATAAGCTTGAGAATCATCTCAGGTTGGTGTTTAACGTTTGAGCAGATTATGAAAAATTTCTTGCGGAATGCTGAATATGTGAGCGATTAATACCGCGAACGTTAAAACGCACAGCGTAAAATGCTAACTCTATCCATAAGCAACGCGAAAAAAGATCGAACTATATATAAAAAAATACAATGGATTATGTCACAAAACCGTGACGCGGTAGGGTGAAATAAGGTTATGGAACGGTAACAGAAGCGGCTGGTTTTCCCCCTCTCCCTTGAGGGCTGAGGAATCCCCAGTAATCTTACGTTTTACAGCGACAACGCCGCTTAATAAGAATAAAACAGTGACAGCGATGACAGGGTCCGGCTGAAAATCGATGAGGCGTTGGCGGCTGACCGGGGCCGCCCGCAGGGAAGCGGGCGGAGGGGATAGCCTGCAAGGACGCAGGCTGGTCCCCGACCCGAAAGTCAGACGACATAAGCATCATGGACCGCGCCAGCGGCGATTTTCCTGGCCGGGAGCCCGGGTCGCCAGGGTGGTGGCGGTGAGCCACCCTGGCACGTTCACGAGTTCTGTCGCGACAGAAAAGCAAGGAACATAAGGTGAACGGAATGACCATCAGAGCCGCATTTTCCCCCTCACCCTAACCCTCTCCCCAAAGAGGAGAGGGGACCGATCGTGCTCGCATTTTTGTGGGGATTCCTCAGCCCTTGAGGGAGAGGGTCGGGGTGAGGGTGATGCGGTTCAATAGCACCACCCCGGCGGCGCTTTGCTTGCCAGGCTACAAAACCACAGATGCAAAAAAGCCTGCTCGTTGAGCAGGCTTTTCGAATTTGGTCGGTGATAGCGATTACTCGCCACTGCGTGGCTCGCCCTGCGGGCCGTTGCTGACGCAACGTTCTCTCGCTTCGCTCGGGTCGAACCTCCCTGCCCCCGGAGGTTCTCTCCTCTTTGGCACAGATGCAAAAAAGCCTGCTCGTTGAGCAGGCTTTTCGAATTTGGTCGGTGATAGAGGATTCGAACCTCCGACCCCTTCGTCCCGAACGAAGTGCGCTACCAGGCTGCGCCAATCACCGAATGCGGGGCGCATCTTACTGCCACACACCCCGACCGTCAATCCCTTAATGTAAAAAAGCCAACTGACTGGCGAGAAAGCCGCCAGCGCCTCAATTTACCTTGTTAGCAGGCACGTGGCACCAGTTGTTATTTTCATTAATCCCGCCGTTTGGCGAGGTATATCCCAGGCAGCCCATGATGGTGTCGTACAGTTCAACGTGGCGGCGCGGCACCTTGATCTCCGCCTGCTGTTTGAGCTGTGCAAACATCTTCGCCTTGTCCGGATTTTGCAGATATTTGTCCGACATCCATACCATCATCGGTACGCGGAACTGCTCCGGTGGCGCCATCTTACGCGGCGTACCGTGCAGATGTTCCTTCTCATTAATCGACTCACCGTGGTCCGCCGCATAGAAGATAATCGCTTTCTTATCGCGCAGCTTGTCGATTACGTTGTCGATAAAATAGTCCACATAGGTGACGGAGTTATCGTACGAATTGATCAACTCTTCTTTGCTGCATTTATCGTCCACCCCCACACACTCCGGCGTCCACTGTGCGAAGCTACGTGGATAGCGCTGGGTATAATTGAAGTGCGAACCTTTGGTATGCAGGATAATCAGATGCTTGCCCTGCTTGTTGTTATTTAGCGATTGCTGCAACTCATCAATTAACAGCATATCGTCAACGCTCTTGCCCCGGTTACGCGGCTCCGCGCCAATCTGTTCACGATAGGCAATGTTGTCTGCCATCGTGTTGCTGTAAAACCACATCTCGCTTTGCATCGCATACAGGTCGGAAGAGAAGCCCATCTGTTTCAGCACGGAAAAGACGTTTTGCTCTTTTAACGTGCGCTGGGGATTATCCTCCGCCCCACCTTCACGTACGAACATACACCGCAGCGACAGCTTGGTGGCGGTATCACACGAGTAGCCACGGAAAGCGACCAGGTTCTTCTCCTGCGCCAGCTTTGGCGTGGTGTTACGCGAGTAACCGAGTAACCCCATGTGATCCCAGCGCGTCGTTTCACCAATGATAAACACGACATAGGTGTCATTGATGTCGTCCGGCGCGACATAACTGAATTTCGCCGCCGGGTTGATCAAGGAACGATGATCCGACGACTCGTCTACCTGCGCCCAGGCGTACAGCCCAAGTGCTGAAAGCCAGTTGGAAGGGAGATAGGAGTTCGCCACCACGCCGCCATAGCTCGGCATGTCCACGCCCGATGTCCGTTCTTCTTCCTTCTGCTGCAAATCCAGAAGGCGAATGGGGCCCCATACCAGCAGCGCGGCCAGGACGACCAGGGTCACGCTCTGCACACGGTGGCCGCGCGTACGCAACTGGCGCAACAGGGTGTAGCGACAGCGGTTATTCCAGATAGACAACAGCGGCATAACACTGACAATCGCCACCCAGGCAATGAGCTGCCAGCCCACCACCTCTTTGGAGAGATCGATGTCTGTGGTCATCACCGAAGCGATAATGCCATAGCCAATAACCACATTCAGGAAGGTCATGTAATAGCTGGCTGCTGCTGAAAACAGCACCACCAGCGAGGCCAGTACACGCCAGGCCCGGCGCCCGAACAATGAGAGCACACGTAATAAAAAGAAAGTCACCAGAACAGTGGCAACCAGTTCAACAACCGCAGAGAGTCCTTTCCAGACGGTGAACGCTTGCGCATAACCATCAAACCGACGGTAGAAAACTGCGCTATTCATAAACAAGCCAATATACAACGCCAGCAGAAAACTCAATTTCTGCTGAGTCATTGCTTTTAAATAACTCATGCAAGCAACCCTGGAAAAAGGGAAAACAAAGCCGCTCAGCGCTTGTAGCAGCACCGATCGGGCATTAAACGCAAGGGAAGTTAATTGAGGAACTTCTTAAGCGCGGATAAGTAGACCACAAGGAAAGGAAAAAGTGTCTGTCCGGAGTGTGATCCGGTCATACATTTACAAAATTATATAACCGGAAACACACTATCTGACACCTGAATAGTATTCAGGAAGTGATCACGTTCAGCTTAACGTCAATATTGCCGCGGGTCGCATTGGAATAAGGGCACACTATATGGGCTTTTTTCACCAATTCCTGTGCTATCTGATGATCCATTCCCGGCAGGTGAATATCCAGTTGCGCTTCAATACCAAACCCGGTCGGCAAAGGGCCAATGCCCACGGTGCCTTCAATATAAGCCTCTTGCGGTAGGCGCTGTTTTTCTACCGACGCGACATGTTTTAACGCTCCGAGAAAACAGGCCGAATACCCGGCGGCGAAAAGTTGTTCCGGGTTCGTCACCTCCCCACCGGCTCCCCCCATCTCTTTTGGCACGCCCAGTTTCACATCCAGAACGCCATCGGAAGAGATGGCTCTGCCGTCACGGCCTCCGGTGGCTTTCGCCTTCGCCCGATACACCACTTTTTCTAACGACATGTGCAACTCCTTCTGTTGGAAGACCTGCCATTAAGAATAGTCGTTGTCAGGGGAGCCTCAGAAAAGCCCGCACGTAAGGGTAATAAAAAAGCCGCCGACAGTGTATGTCGGCGGCTTTTTGTAAAGCAGAGGGGAATCAGGCATGCGCTGGTTTATACACGCTGCGCTGCGGCTGACGGATGGTCGTGGAAAGTGCCAGGGAGACAATCAGGAGCGCGAAGATGACGCAGAAAGTGACATAGAAACCGCCAAACAGCGAAGCGATAATCGAGCCGCAAATACTGCCGATACCAAAACCTAAGTAAATCACACCGTAGTTTTTCGCGAGGTTGTTCAGACCAAAGAACTCGCTGACCAGCGACGGGAACACGGTAATGGTGCCGCCGAAATTGAAAGCTACGCAGGCAATCGCCGCGAAAAAGGAAACCGCATTCAGTGGCGCAAACAGCAGGGCTGCCATGCCAACCAGTGAAATCACCTGGCCAATGGTAATAACGCGGATGCGAGCGATTTTATCGGACAGAATGCCCAGCACCAGACGACCGGTGAGGTTCGCAATAGAGATCACGGTGACCGCATTGGCGGCCGTTGCCACATCAAGGTGCACCATGCCCTGCGCAATATCTTTCGCTACGCCAATCACATACAGGCCACTCATGCAGGCGGTCAGGAACATTACGGCTAACATCCAGTATTGCGGTTTACGCATGGACTGCGCCAGCGTGAAGTCGTTTTCCACCACACCATTGACCGCACCCACTTTTTGTTGCGGAGCGTCAGTCATCAGCATCGCGCCGCAGACAATCATCACCAGCACCATCGCGCCCCAGATCATGAAGGTCTGTTCCAGGCCAACGGTGGCCAGCAGGTGGCTGTCGATGAATTTAAAACCCAGGCTGCCCAGGCCATAAGCCCCGATGGCGAAGGCGGAAATCAGCCCTTTACGTTCCGGGAACCATTTCACACAGTTGGAAAGGGTGAGCAGGTAACCGGCGCCATCCGCCAGCCCCACAAGCACACCCGCACTTAGCCACAGCATCGTCAGGTTGTTGGAGTGGGCGGTCAAGAAAAAGCCGATACCCAACAGCACGCCAGACGCTATGGTCACCCGTTTTACACCAAAACGTTCCTGCAGTTTCCCGGCGATGGAGGAGGATAACGCCAGCCCCAGACTTAACAAACCAAATGAAAATGCAACCTGGCTTACCGGCTCGCCCAGCTTGTCTGCCAGCGCGCTATTAAACAGGCTCCAGGTATAAACAGATCCCAACGCAAATTGTGTGATGATGGTGCCAGCCAGCGTCAGCCAGCGTGTGCGATTCAAGGATGATGTATTCATGGCAGTTGTCCTGCAGAGAAAATTAAGGGAATTCACTGCGGACAACAATAACGAAGCGCATTTCATGCCAGGGCTAAAAAGGCATGAAATGCAGTAAGCGGGGAATGAAATGCATATATGCAGGAATGAATGACATTTCGAAAAACAGACTCACCTCATTTTCTCAGGTGAGTTAGTACATACTATCGATACAGAGCGCGTGTTTATTGTTTCTTAATTGTGATCACTTTGTATTAAATGATCTTTAAAAACGGGCGCTGACGCCCATGCTGTAGAGATAATTCGGCCCGGTGAGCGAGTTTTCCGACTGCGACATTGAGGCATAAGCGGCGAAATGTTGATTAAGCAGCATATCGGCACCGACAGACACATCCAGCCAGTTGCCGTACTGGTTCGCCGCGGTCAGGCGACTCAGCCCGGATTGTGATTTCCAGACGTTTTCACCGAACTGTTGGTTGTAACTAATTTGCGCCCATGGACGAAAGTCACCAATATGGCTATCCACGCGCCATCCCAGGGAACTGACGGTCGCATGCCAGAGCGGATCGCTGTATTGCGACGTGGTCGCGCTGTCGCCATATTCATTGTACATTGACGTCGTAGAGCCATCGTAATGCCAGACAGCCACCGGCCCGGTCATCACATTGCCTGTGAGTGGAATATTCAGGCCAATACTCATAGTGCTGACGGCATCCATCGGCGTTTTATCTGGCAGATTAAAGGCAACGCCAGGCCCACTCTGCGCCGAGCGAATGCGTTCTTCCAGGATATCGTTATAACGTGGCTGGTGATCGCTATCCCATGTATAGCGTTGCGGCATATTATTTTGCGAATCGATCGCGATATATTCTTGTTGCCAGGCAAATGCAGCATGGCTAAAAAGCAGACAAGCAGGCACTACCGCTATCAAACGGCCACTGTTTTTAATTTTCATCAATGCGACTCCACAAAAGAGCCAAAACGGCGTATTTGTTATCGTTTTTGTTGGGCAAAAGGCGAGGGTAGATATCCCTTACCTAACTATTGTCTTTTTAGCAGTCGCGTCAAGCCTGCAACTTACATAATTTTGATCAACATCAGCAACGGAGAAGGATATGCAGCGTTGTGGTTGGGTGACTCAAGACCCCCTTTATCTTGCTTATCACGATAAAGAATGGGGCGTACCGCAAACAGACGGCAAAAAATTGTTTGAGATGATTTGCCTTGAAGGACAACAGGCAGGTTTATCATGGATTACGGTACTCAAAAAACGCGAAAATTACCGTAATGCCTTTCATCAGTTCGATCCTGAAAAAGTGGCCGCGATGGGGCCAGAGGATGTCGAACGCCTGATGCTGGATGCCGGGATTATTCGCCATCGCGGCAAAATTGAGGCGATTATCGGCAATGCCCGCGCCTTACTTGCCATGGAACAAAATGGCGAGCCTTTCGCCCCGTTTGTCTGGTCGTTTGTTGAAAACGAGCCGCAGGTTACCCGGGCCGCCACACTCGGCGACATTCCCACCTCGACGCCCGCGTCCGACGCTCTGTCAAAGGCGCTAAAAAAACGCGGCTTCAAATTTGTCGGCACCACCATCTGCTACTCCTTTATGCAAGCTTGTGGTCTGGTTAATGACCATATTACGGACTGTTTCTGTCATCCCGGAGGTCGGCATGATCCGAGAGTGGCACAGTAAAGATTTATCTCCTCTGTTGAGCCTGTGGCTTGAAAGCACCACCTATGCGCACCCGTTTATTGCGGCAACCTACTGGCAAGACAGCGAGATGCTGGTGCGCGAAGTGTATCTCCCGTCTGCCCGCACCTGGGTCTGGGAGGAAGAAGGCAAGCTGTACGGCTTTATAAGCGTAATGGACTCGCAGTATATCGGGGCGTTGTTCGTCTGCCCGGAGGCACTGCGCAAAGGGATCGGCACCGCGCTGCTTGATCACGTCAAGCAGCGCTTTAATGCCTTAAGCCTGGAGGTGTACCAGAAAAACGAGCGGGCGGTGAATTTCTATCACGCGCAGGGCTTTCGCATAGAGGACAGCGCCTGGCAGGAAGAGACGCAGCACCCGACCTGGATTATGAACTGGCAGGCGGATCAAACGCCGTCAGCGTAAGCGCCGGACCGCTGTATTTTTCCATCCATACCAGTGCGGTATTCCCCGCACAGCCATTCCCCAGCTTTGAGCTGGGGAGATCTTTTGTCAGCACATTAACCGCGCCGTTTTTACAGATCCCCCCTTCGGCACGCTCAAGATCCGGCCAGGCGCCCTGGTGAATACAGATCACTCCGGGCTTGATCCCTTCGCTGACCACGGCGCCTGCCAGTACCTGTCCGCGTTGGTTCCAGACTCGCACCAGATCGCCATCAGCGATGCCGCGCGCTTTCGCGTCGCTCGGATGCAACGTCACCGGTTCGCGCCCCGCCACCGCATACTGCTCGCGAAGTGATGAATAGTTAAGCTGGCTGTGCAGACGATGCGCCGGGTGAGCAGAAAGAAGCTGCAACTGCTCTGGTCGGGCATTACCGTGCCATTCATCCGGCTCAAGCCACATCGGGTGCGGCGGGCAGTCGGCATAACCAAAACCGGCAATGCGCGCCGAGTAAATTTCGATTTTACCGCTGTCGGTTCTGAGCGGATGCGCCTGCGGGTCACGGCGGAAATCAGCGAAGCGTACAAAGCGAGCATTCTCTTCACTTTCTGGCATTTCAATCAGGGCATTCGCTTCCCAGAACTCGGCAAACGGCGGCAGGGTAACGCCCTGCGGGGCACCACGCTGCGCCGCGATGTTGTAGAAGGTTTCCAGCCATTCGAGGTCGCTTTTACCTTCGGTAAAGCGCTCACGTCCGCCCGCTTCCCAACGCTCGCTAAGATCGGCGAACACCTCGAAATCGTCACGCGCTTCATCGCGCGGGGGCACCACGCGCTTCATCGGCACCAGATGCTGGTTGCTGTAGTCGCCCGTCATGGTCATATCGTTACGTTCAAACGATGTGGTGGCAGGCAGGACAATATCCGCGTGTTTTGCCGCCGCCGTCCAGAAACACTCGGAAATGACGACCAGCTCCGGCTTCTGCCAGGCGCGAATCAGCCGGTTCGTGTCCTGATGGTGGGTAAAGTTGGCGCCACCCGCCCACCAGATAAATTTAATATCCGGGAAGTGCCGGTCCATACCATTGTGCTGGTAGAAGGCTCCCGGTTTTTCCAGCGCTTCAATAATGCGCGCCACGGGGATTTTTTCGACCGCCTCAATGCCGTCTTTAACGCAACCCTGCATGGAGGCCAGTACCGCCGCCCGGCGCGTAGGGTTACCACCGTTGGCAAAATGATACGACAGGCCAAAGCCGCCGCCGGGGATCCCAATCTGGCCCAACATCGCCGCCAGGGTCACCAGCATCCAGTGCTTCTGCTCGCCAAACTGCTGGCGCTGCATTCCCCAGCCGGACATCAACATCGTGGTATTTTCGTGGAAAAGTTTTGCCAGTTCACGAATTTTCGCCGCAGGAATACCGCAAATATCCGCCGCCCACTCTGCCGTTTTCGCCACGCCGTCGCTTTTCCCGGTCAGGTAATCCGCAAAGACGCTATAGCCTTGCGTACAACGCGCCAGGAATGCCTCATCCTGCCAGCCGTTTTCCACCAGCGTATGGGCGATACCGAGCATCAGCGCCACATCGGTCCCCATGTGCGGCGCTAACCACTCCATACTGTCGCCAAAGAAATCGACGGTCTCCGATCGCATCGGATCGATGCAGATCAGCCGTTTGCCGCTTTTGCGTAAGGCATCGAAATAGCCGATACCCTGCTCATCCGAGGCATTCCAGGCAATTTTCAGCGTATTCAGGGGGTTGGCGCTCCACAGCACCACCACATCGCTATGCTCCAGCACCAGCGGCCAGCTAGTTTGCTGCTGATACACCTCGTTGCCGCCGACTACGTACGGCATGATCGCCTGCGCAGCACCGGTGGAGTAGTCCCCCAGATGGCCGGTATAACCACCAGCAAGGCTCATATAACGCTGCAATAGTGTTGCCGCTTTATGCAACACGCCGTTCGAGCGCCAGCCATACGATCCGGCGAAAATGGATGCCGGGCCATGTTCTTCGCGAATGCGTTTGTGCTGTTGATGGATGAGGGCAAGCGCATCATCCCAGGAGACACGGACGAATTCATCCTCGCCGCGAACGCCCTGCGGGCTGTCCGGAGATGCCAGAAAGCCTTTACGAACCATAGGAAAGCGGACACGAGTTTTACTGTGGACCTGGTCGCGCACCACCGTTTGCAGCGAGTTGGGGTGGTTTGTGGGAAGCGCCCCGCGTGATGACAGCACCGTTTCGCCGTCGGTTTCGACCAACATCGGCCCCCAGTGGGCTGCCGTAAGAACTGTTTTAACTGCAGAGTTTGCCAAAGCGCGCTCCTGATGCATGCAGGTGGCGACAGCGTCGTTTCGCTGTCTTATGAAATAATGGATGTCGCGCTCTATCATCCACACGCGCGGCAAATTGGCAAAGAATTAAACGGCATGATGGCCACGCAGAAGGCGATAAGCGGGATGTTCCCCCTTGCCAGTGCGGATTTTCGCGCTATCGTGTGGTCTCACAACTACCGCGAGGGAAGCATTTATGGCGAAAACGACGCGCCCGACCATCAGCGATGTCGCGAAAGCGGCAAAAACGGGCAAAACCAGCATTTCACGCTATCTGAATGGTGAAAAACATCTCCTGTCGGATGCCTTGCTGGCGCGAATTGAACATGCCATTGCCGAACTCGATTATCGCCCCAGCCTGATGGCACGCAACCTCAAGCACGGGCGCACTCGCCTGATTGGTCTCATTATTGCCGATATCACGAACCCCTATTCCGTACATGTGCTGAGTGGGATCGAAGCGGCCTGCCGGGAAAAGGGCTTCACCCCACTGGTCTGTAATACCAACAACGAAGTCGATCAGGAGCTGCACTACCTGGACCTGCTGCGTAGCTATCAGGTGGAAGGCATCGTGGTGAACGCGGTGGGGATGCGCGAAGAGGGGCTAAACCGCCTGCAGCAATCGTCCCTGCCCATGGTATTGATTGACCGTAAGATCCCCGATTTCGCCTGTGACGTCGTGGGGTTAGATAATACCCAGGCTGCCACCACCGCCACGGAACACCTGATTGAACAAGGCTTTGAAGCCTTGCTGTTCCTCAGCGAACCGCTGGGCACGGTGAATACGCGGCGGGAACGCCTGGATGCCTTTCGAACCACGCTCGCCCGTTACCCCGGCGTGGTGGCTGAAAACGCCGAAACGCCGTTACACGAAGCCAGCCAGATCGATAACGCTCTGCGCCAGTTCCACTCCCGCCACCGTGGCATGCGCAAAGCAGTGATCTCTGCCAATGGCGCATTGACGCTGCAAGTTGCCCGCTCGCTGAAACGCATTGGTCTGCACTGGGGTAGCGATATTGGCCTGCTCGGCTTTGATGAGCTGGAATGGGCTGAGCTGGCAGGGGTCGGTATCACTACCCTCAAACAACCGACCTGGCAAATTGGTTATGCCGCGGTAGAACAAGTAGTTGAGCGTATCGAAGGCAACAGCGATACCGTCCGCGAGCGGGTCTTTTCCGGGGAGCTCATCGTGCGCGGTTCAACTGCACGATAATTAACCTTCGTGATGACGATCATAAATTCGATGCACTGTGCTTTTCTTTGGAACCGGTTCCATCTAGCGTTACAGACAAGCAAATTGTCTTTAACTCCTGGGAAGCCGGAAGATGAAAAGAAAAATCATCGTTGTCACCGCCGCCTATGGCAGCGAACAAATTAAGGCGATGGGCGGCCAGCAGGCCGTCCTGCCGCTGATTGCCAACGCAGGTGCAGACGGCGTGGAGATACGCCGCGAACTGTTAAGCGATCAGGAATTGAACAGCCTCTCTACCCTGGCCGCCACCATTGAAGACCACCGTTTACTGGCCTGTTACTCCGCGCCATACGCGCTGTGCCTGCAAGATGGTTCTCTGAACCCGCACTTGCCTGCTCTGCTTGAAGAAGCGCGCACGCTCAAGGCACTGTGGCTCAAGGTCTCCCTTGGCCATTATCAGCGTAAAGATGTGCTGGAAACCTTACGCGGCTGGCTTGCAGAGAGCGGCATGGCGCTGGTGGTCGAAAACGATCAGACCGAATGCGGCCAACTGGCGCCGATGCAGCGTTTTAAAGCTGCCTGCAATGTACTGGCGCTGCCGGTGACGCTCACCTTCGATACCGGCAACTGGGTATGGGTCGGCGAGTCGCCGGAAGCGGCAGCGCATCTTCTGGCCCCCGCAGTGAGCTATATTCATGTGAAGGCTGCCATTCCACACCATGAGAATTATCGCGCCGTCGCACCCGATAAAGCCGATGAACGCTGGCTTGCCCTGTTAAACCAGCTACCGCCCGATGCCCCGCGTGGGATTGAATTTCCACTTGAAGGCGACGACCTGACCGCCGTCACCCGTCACTACGTCGAATTGTTACGTGAGGAGTAACGCCATGCATAACTCGCTTGATGTCATCACGATTGGCGAAGCCATGGCCATGTTTGTCGCCACCGAAACCGGCGATCTTGCCGATGCAGAACATTTTGTGAAGCGCGTTGCGGGCGCGGAGCTGAACGTGGCGACGGGTCTGGCGCGGCTGGGAATGAATGTCTGCTGGATCAGCCGCGTCGGCGATGACAGTTTTGGACGTTTTGTTCTTAACTCGCTGAAAAAAGAGAATATTGACACCCGCGGCGTCACCGTTGATGGACGCTTCGCAACGGGCTATCAGCTAAAATCGAAAGCCGAAAATGGAACCGATCCCATTGTGGAGTATTTCCGTAAAGGATCGGCGGCAAGCCACCTTTCAACGGACGATTTTCACGCCGCAGCCTTCAACGAAGCGCGTCACCTGCATTTGAGTGGCGTGGCGGCAGCGCTCTCTTCGACATCCTATGAACTGCTGGAACATGCGGCGGCGGCCATGAAAGCTCAGGGCAAGACCATCTCTTTCGACCCGAATCTGCGCCCGGTGCTGTGGAAAAGCGAAGCAGAGATGGTAGAGAAACTTAACCGCCTCGCTTTCCAGGCCGACTGGGTGTTACCGGGGCTGAAAGAGGGCGTGATCCTGACCGGACAGCAATCGCCAGAAGGCATCGCTGATTTTTACCTGCAACGCGGCGTTAAAGCCGTGGTGATTAAAACCGGCCCGGATGGCGCCTGGTATAAAACCGCCAGCGGCGAGCAAGGCGCGGTCGCTCCCGTGAAAGTGGATAACGTGGTCGACACCGTCGGTGCCGGGGATGGTTTCGCCGTCGGTGTGATTAGCGCTCTGCTGGAAGGCAGGACGCTGCAACAGGCCGTTCGGCGCGGCAACAAGATTGGCTCGCTTGCCATCCAGGTGCTGGGGGATAGCGAGGGGCTGCCCACACGTGAAGGACTGGGTGAATGATTCCCCTCACCCCTGCCCTCTTCCACAGGGAGAGGGAGAAGAACATCGCAGCGGACTTATCCCCTCTCCCTTGAGGGAGAGGGTTAGGGTGAGGGGGTAAACCCATCACTAAAAGTAACAAAGCCACCCTGGACCCTACAAACAGGCGGCGCAAACCTCAACCATAGAGGCAACATTATGAAAAGCTCGACAAATGCAGCAAAACGCTGGCTTTACATCATGCCGATTGTTTTCATCACTTACAGTCTGGCCTACCTCGACCGGGCGAACTTTAGCTTCGCCTCCGCCGCCGGGATCAACGACGATTTAGGTATTACCAAAGGGGTCTCTTCCCTGCTTGGCGCGCTATTCTTTCTGGGCTATTTCTTCTTCCAGATCCCCGGTGCGATTTATGCGGAACGCCGCAGTGTTCGCAAACTGATTTTTGTCTGCCTGATCCTGTGGGGCGGCTGCGCGTCACTGACCGGGATGGTCACCAATATCCCGATGCTCGCCGCCATTCGTTTTATTCTCGGCGTGGTAGAAGCCGCGGTCATGCCCGCCATGCTGATTTATATCAGCAGTTGGTTTACCAAATCGGAACGGTCACGTGCCAACACCTTTCTCATCCTCGGTAACCCGGTCACCGTGTTGTGGATGTCTGTGGTCTCTGGTTACTTGATTCAGGCGCTCGGCTGGCGCGAGATGTTCATCATTGAAGGGGTTCCTGCCATCATCTGGGCTTTTGCCTGGTGGATGCTGGTCCGCGACAAACCCACTCAGGTTGGCTGGCTGTCAGAGGACGAAAAATCTGCCCTGCAAACACAGTTGGATCAGGAACAGCAAGGCATCAAAGCTGTGCGTAATTACGGCGAAGCCTTCCGCTCCCGTAACGTTATCCTGCTTTGCATGCAATATTTTGCCTGGAGTATTGGCGTTTACGGTTTCGTACTGTGGCTGCCGTCCATCATCCGTAACGGCGGGGCCAATCTCGGTATGGTCGAAGTGGGCTGGCTCTCCTCCGTTCCGTACCTGGCTGCGACCATAGCGATGATTCTGGCCTCCTGGGCATCGGATAAGCTGCAAAACCGTAAGCTGTTCGTCTGGCCACTGTTGCTGATTGGCGGCTTCGCGTTTATTGGCTCCTGGGCAGTTGGGGCAAACCATTTCTGGGTCTCTTACACCCTACTGGTGATCGCCGGTGCTGCCATGTACGCCCCCTACGGCCCGTTCTTTGCGATCATTCCCGAGATGCTGCCGCGTAACGTTGCGGGCGGTGCCATGGCGCTTATCAACAGCATGGGCGCGCTCGGCTCATTCTTCGGTTCCTGGTTCGTTGGCTACCTTAATGGCGCAACGGGCAGCCCGGCCGCCTCGTACATTTTTATGGGGGTGGCACTTTTTGCATCTGTATGGCTTACTTTAATTGTGAAGCCTGCTAACGATAAAACAATTCCAGCGGGCGCTCGTCACGCCTGAATCTTAACGAGGGAGAAGCCATGAAGCCGTCCATCATCCTGTATAAAGCATTGCCTGATGACCTGAAACGCCGTCTGGAAGAACATTTCACCGTCACGCAGGTGGCTAACCTGCGCCCGGAAACGGTGGAGCAACATGCCGACGCGTTCGCCAGTGCCGAAGGCCTGCTGGGTTCCAGTGAAAAGGTGGACGCCGCATTGCTGGCAAAGATGCCGAAACTGCGCGCTGCATCGACCATTTCAGTGGGTTACGACACCTTTGATGTGGACGCGCTGAATGCAAAAAATATTCTGCTGATGCACACCCCGACCGTGCTGACCGAAACTGTGGCCGATACCATCATGGCGCTGGTGCTGAGTTCCGCACGTCGGGTAGTGGAAGTGGCGGAGCGAGTGAAGAAAGGCGAATGGACTAAGGGCATTGGTCCGGACTGGTTTGGCGTTGATGTCCACCACAAAACGCTTGGCATCGTGGGGATGGGGCGCATCGGCCTGGCGCTGGCGCAACGTGCGCACTTTGGTTTCGGTATGCCGATTCTCTATAACGCACGCCGCCAGCATCAGGAAGCGGAAAGCCGTTTCCAGGCCCGCTACTGCGATCTGGATACGCTGCTTAAAGAGTCTGACTATGTGGTTCTCGTCCTGCCGTACACCCAGGAAACACATCATCTGATCAACGCAGAGAAATTCGCCATCATGAAATCATCGGCGATTTTCGTCAACGCGGGTCGCGGTTCGGTTGTCGATGAGAAAGCCCTCATTGAGGCGCTGAAAAAAGGCGAGATTCATGCGGCCGGTCTGGATGTGTTTGAGAAGGAACCTTTACCGGTAGACTCCCCTCTGCTGACGTTACCCAACGTAGTGGCACTGCCGCATATTGGTTCTGCCACTCATGAAACGCGCTACGGTATGGCCGCCTGCGCGGTGGATAACCTCATTGATGCGCTGAATGGCAATGTCGAGAAAAACTGTGTTAACCCGCAGGTTTTAAAATAAGCTTTCTCCGGCGGAAACAAAAAAGAGGCGATTATATCGCCTCTTTTTTATTATGGGTTCCACGCTTACTGCGTCGCATTCACCGTGGCAGTCCAGGCTTGCATAAACGCCTGATGCTGAGCCGCCAGCGGCCCAATCAGTGCATTATACTGGCTGGCCTGCTGTGAGGTCGGGAACTGGATGCCATTGGCAACAAAGCTCACCTGCGTACCCTGCTGAGCAATAAAATCCCCCACCTGCACCAGTTGCTGCGTGAAGATCTGTGCCGCCGGGATAAGAGGTTGCAGAGCGTTAGCCGGAGCGGTTACCACTTTCGAATACACCTGCTCGAAGACCGGTTTCAGGTCATCCGCCTGTTTCAGCCCCGCGTGAGCTGTATCAGCCTGCACTTTCGCATTCTGCAATTGTTGACTCAGCACGCCGAGAGAACCATTGGCCTGACGCAACGGCTCACGCTGAGTCATATAATCCTGTGGTACGCGAATCGCGTTCACGCTGTCCACCACCGGACGCAGACCGGAATCCATCGCCTGGTTCACCTGCTGGGAATAACCATACAGAATGGCGTAATCAGAGACGAACGGGCCAAACTGTTTTTTCTGGTCGGCCGTCAGCGCGGGAAGACGTTCACTGCTACGCATCGCCGTATTTTGCAGGAAATCGATAAATGCCTTGCGCTGATCGCCTTCTTTATCAAAACACCCACTCAGGCCAACTACCATTAACAACGCCGCAAGAGGCGCAAACCAGCGAGAGCAGGACTTACCTGTCGCCATTTTAATACTCCTTTCACCCAAAAATGCGCACAACGAAACACGCGTGCCTGACGGCTTACAAGGATAGTCCAGGTCGGCGTCTCAGGATACCCTTTTCCATGCTTTCTTATTCATGTCGGGACACGCTCAGGTCAGACCTCACGCCGTTTCGTCATGCGATTTTTTGCTAACGATTTACAAAAAAATACGTATTTATTCCTGGGCTTGCGTAATCAAGCAATTAACGTTTAGCGAAACGTTTGAATATGCATTTCAAAAGCATGAAAAGCCCTTTTATCCACGATATATCCTGGTCACGCCCTCCCGCCCGCGTTTTTACCGACTATTCTTACTTGTGCTGTATCACTATCCGCTGTGTGTTTTTAGAGGAGTTCTCAATGGAATATAAAGATCCGATGTTTGAGCTGCTGAGCAGTCTGGAACAGATTGTCTTTAAAAAAGATGTAGCGCAAGCGGTTACCCTGACCCAAAAGCCTAATTCTTTCAATGAGTTTGAACAATTACGACGTGGCACTGGGTTAAAGATCGATGATTTTGCACGCGCAATGGGTGTTAGCGTAGCAATGGTTCAGGAATGGGAATCAAAACGTGTTCGTCCTTCAGCGACCGAAATGAAGCTGATGCGCCTGATCCATTCAAATCCGATGCTCAGTAAACAGTTAATGGAATAAATCTGGCTGTAAAACCCCCGCAATAACGGGGGTCAATACCCTCTTACTTCCTTTCACAGCGCCATCTATCTTCTCGCCACTCAATCTGATGCGTTAAATTTAGCGCGTTCAGAAATACCTCATCATGTGAAACCACCACTATTGCACCCGGAAACGTCGACAATGCCAACTCAATTGCCTGCGTCGAAGTCAAATCAAGATGGTTCGTGGGTTCATCAAGCAAAAGCAGTTGTGTCGCCTCACGACGCCAGAGTACACAGGCCAGCGCCGCTTTCAGGCGTTCTCCACCGCTTAAAGCCGCCAGCGGAAGCGTCACTTTCTCTGCCCCCAGTTGCAGTTGCGCCAGTCGGGTTCGCAGTATGCCTTCGTCGAGTGGCGTCTCACTGGCGTGAAGGTGTGCCAGCACCGGGAGGGAAAGATCCAATTGCGACAGATGCTGGTCGAGGTACGCCGTCGCGACCGATGCCTGACACGTGCCTGATAGCGGCTTTTCTTCTCCGAGCATGACGCGCAACAGGGTCGATTTTCCACAACCGTTTGGCCCGCGCAGCGCTACACGCATCGGCCCGTCCATTCGCCAGCTCAGGGGAGATGAATTGCCATAAGGCAAGATGAGATTGTCCATCACCAGTACCTGTTTCCCCTCAGCCACCTGGCTGCCCGGCAGAGTAAACAAGACTGGCGCATCGTCTTCAACTCGCTCGCGGGCCTGTGCGACTGCGGCATTCAGCACCTCGTTCTGCTCACGGTGTTGCCGACGCAGCGTGCCTGTCCGCTCCTTCGCGGCTCCTTTGTATTTCACCCGCTCGAACGAGGCAATGTTGAGTGTATCGACAGTTCGCAGAGTCTGGGCTGAACGTCGCTGGCTGGCATCATGCTCCTTTTGCTGGCGGTTACGTACCCGACGACGCTCGGTAGCCGCATGCTCAAGCGCCGCGTGGGCTGCCTGCTGCTCGGCGTCGCGTTGACGCTGATAATCAGCATAATGGCCGCCATAGCTGCGTAATCCGGCGGGAGATAATTCAAGGATGCGCGGCATCAAGGCCAGCAGTTCACGATCGTGGCTCGCCACCAGCGTTCCGCCCTGCCGACGGGAAAGCCGCGTATAAAGCCATTCTCGCCCTTGCCTGTCGAGATGGTTGGTCGGTTCATCAAGCAGCAGGTAATCGGCGTCTGCCATCAATGCCGCGCACAGCAGGGCACGAACCCGTTCGCCGCCGCTCAGCGCTGCGGCAGGTCGCTCGGGGGTGAACGGAGGCAGACTGGCATCCATAAAGGCCCCGGTCAGGCGCTCCTCAAGATCCCAAAAGCCTTCCATACGTTCGAGATCTTCTGGCAGGTAATCACCCGATTCGATACGCCGACGTGCAGCAAACACCGCGTCATAACCCAGCAATTCAGCAAGCGTAGTCGACGGGGAAACCGCGTGTTGTTGAGCGACGTAAGCCACAGAACCAAAACGTTCGATATGTCCGGATGCGGGGAGGTCCAGCCCCGCCAGCAGGCGCAATAAGCGCGTTTTACCGCAACCGTTGCGCCCGACCAGGCCACATAACGCGGGTTCGAGCGAAAGAGAAATTGGGCCAAAAAGTGTCACGCCCGTCGCAAACTGACAGGTGACCTGATGCAAAATAAATAAGGGGGATTGGGCGCACTGAGCCATAAGCACTCCTGAGTGAAATCAATACATCCCCTGCTCGCCATAAGCGCGAAGCAAGGATTCGAAGTCAGCAGGTGTGTTTATCCATTTTCAGTGGGCCTCAGTGAGACGAGGGATTCGTCGGGGCAAAGGATAGCCGTATATCGGGCAGGATTTCAAGGTTAAATTTTAGGCTTTTATTCAAGATCGCTTTGAAGAATAAAGATTCAGATAATAAAAAACCCGCCCGCAGGCAGGTTTTTATTTATCGACCACGCAATTACTGCAGCAGGGAAATATCCGCAACCTGCAGGAACAACTCGCGCAGTTTGGACAGCAGCGTCAGACGGTTCAGACGAACGTCTTTATCTTCCGCATTCACCATCACGTTTTCGAAGAACTCATCAACCGGCTCACGCAGGGATGCCAGTTCGACCAGCGCTTCCTGGTAACGGCCTGCGGCAAAGTATGGCTGCAGCTTGTCGCGCAGAACGACCAGATTGCCCGCCAGTTTGATCTCTGCCGCTTCTTTCAGTACGGAAGCATGCACGATGTCGTTCAGCGTCTCGTCTGATTTCGCCAGAATATTAGAGACACGCTTGTTGGCCGCAGCCAGCGCAGAGGCCTCTTCCAGCGTGCGGAAGTGAGATACCGCTTTCATGCGCGCATCGAAATCCGCCGGACGGGTCGGACGACGTGCCAGCACGGCCTGGATGGTGTCGACGGTATAGCCTTCGTCCTGATACCAGGCGCGGAAACGGCCCAGCATAAAGTCGATAACGTCGTCGACCACTTTGGCATTCGTCAGCTTGTCGCCATACAGACGCACCGCTTCTTCGGTCAGCGTTTGCAGATCCAGGTTGAGGTTCTTCTCAACGATGATACGCAGCACGCCCAGCGCGGCACGACGCAGCGCAAACGGGTCTTTGTCCCCTTTCGGGTGCTGACCGATACCAAAGATACCCGCCAGTGTGTCCATCTTATCGGCAATCGCCAGCGCACAGGCAATCGGGTTAGACGGCAGGTCATCGCCCGCAAAGCGCGGCTGATACTGCTCATTCAGCGCAACCGCAACATCTTCCGCTTCGCCGTCATGGCGCGCGTAGTGCATGCCCATCACGCCCTGGGTATCGGTGAACTCAAAGACCATATTGGTCATCAGGTCGCACTTAGACAGCAGGCCCGCCCGGGTCGCGTGATTCACATCAGCGCCAATCTGCTCAGCAATCCAGCCCGCCAGCGCCTGAATACGATCGGTCTTGTCGCGCAGCGTACCCAGTTGTTGCTGGAACAGCACGGTTTGCAGACGCGGCAGATGGTCTTCCAGACGTTTTTTACGGTCGGTATTGAAGAAGAACTCGGCATCCGCCAGACGCGGACGAACCACCTTCTCGTTACCGGAGATGATTTGTACCGGATCTTTGGACTCAATGTTGGCCACAAAGATAAAGTTCGGCAGCAGCTTGCCAGCATTGTCATAAACCGGGAAGTATTTCTGGTCGCCCTTCATGGTGTACACCAGCGCTTCGGCAGGCACCGCGAGGAATTTCTCTTCGAATTTTGCCGTCAGCACCACCGGCCATTCCACCAGCGAGGTCACTTCTTCGAGCAGGCTGTCGCTCAGGTCAGCGTTGCCGCCAATCTTACGCGCCGCTTCTTCTGCGTCTGCTTTAATTTTGGCTTTACGCGCTTCGTAATCAGCCACAACTTTGCCGCGCTCCAGCAGGATTTCAGGATACTGATCGGCATTGTCGATGGTGAACTCCGGCTCGCCCATAAAGCGGTGACCGCGAATCACGCGATCGGACTGGACGCCCAGAATAGTTGCCGGGATGACGTCGTCGCCCAGCAGCAGGGTCACGGTATGAACCGGACGCACGAAGTGGACGTCAGACGCGCCCCAGCGCATCAGTTTCGGAATCGGCAGCTTCGCCAGCGAGGTGGCGATCATGTTCGGCAGCAGCGCCTCGGTGCTCTCGCCTTTCACGTGCGCGCGATACAGCAGCCATTCACCTTTGTCGGTGGTCAGACGTTCGGCCTGGTCAACGGTGATACCGCAGCCACGCGCCCAGCCTTCAGCCGCTTTGCTCGGTTGACCGCTGGCGTCAAACGCCTGAGCAATCGCCGGGCCGCGTTTCTCAACTTCACGGTCAGGCTGAGAAGCCGCCAGATTCGCCACTTTCAGCGCCAGACGGCGCGGTGCAGCAAACCATTCGATTTTACCGTGCGCCAGGCCAGCGTTATCCAGCTCAGCGGTCACGTTCGCAGCAAAAGATTCAGCCAGGCTGCGCAGGGCTTTTGGTGGCAGCTCTTCGGTGCCAATTTCCACCAGGAAAGTTTTCTCAGACATGGCCGCCTCTTATTTATTCTTGTTGCACATCGGGAAGCCAAGGGCTTCACGGGAAGCGTAATAGGCTTCTGCTACCGCTTTGGTCAGCGTGCGAATGCGCAGAATGTAGCGCTGACGCTCGGTGACGGAGATGGCTTTACGCGCATCCAGCAGGTTGAAGCTGTGAGCGGCTTTCAGAATACGTTCGTACGCAGGCAGCGGCAGCGGATTTTCCAGCGCCAGAAGCTGCTGGGCTTCTTTCTCGTACTGCTCGAAGCAGGAGAACAGGAAGTCGACGTCGGCGTATTCGAAGTTGTAGGTGGACTGTTCCACTTCGTTCTGATGGAACACGTCGCCGTAGGTGGTTTTACCCAGCGGGCCATCGCTCCAGACCAGGTCGTAAACGCTGTCTACGCCCTGAATATACATCGCCAGACGTTCTAAGCCGTACGTAATCTCACCGGTAACCGGCTTACATTCCAGACCACCGACCTGCTGGAAGTAAGTGAACTGGGTCACTTCCATACCGTTCAGCCACACTTCCCAACCCAGACCCCAGGCACCCAGCGTCGGGTTTTCCCAGTTGTCTTCCACGAAACGGATGTCGTGGATGGTCGGATCCATACCCAGCTCTTTCAGAGACCCGAGGTACAGCTCCTGGATATTGTCCGGAGACGGTTTAATCACGACCTGGAACTGATAGTAGTGCTGTAAACGGTTCGGGTTTTCGCCATAGCGGCCATCGGTTGGACGACGGGAAGGCTGCACATAGGCAGTCGCCATCGGTTCTGGCCCCAATGCACGCAGGCAGGTCATTGGGTGAGATGTGCCGGCGCCGACTTCCATGTCCAGAGGTTGAACAATGGTGCAGCCCTGACGAGCCCAGTAATCCTGTAAGGTCAGGATCAGGCCCTGGAAGGTCCTGGTATCAAACTTTTGCATATGATTTCGTGCTGGATACGTGTGGATTTAAAGGAAGGGGCCAGTATACCCGCTGACCGGAAGATATACAGTACGAAACGGGTCTGTTTATGGAAAATTGAAGAACTAGCGCATCGAGAGATGCAAAAACTGGCCTTCCGGGTCAAAAGAGCAGACAAAACCCTCCTTCCGGGGGGTAATACCACGCATTTCATAGCTACTCTGAAACTGTTCGAAGCTGGTAACCGCGATGGCTTGCGAATCGGTATTATAGCGATGCGCCGCAGATTGCTTGCAGAGCTGTTCCATTTCGAGGGAGTGCGCCGGGCTCACTTTCGCTTTTTGCGCGCGTTGCGCAGGCGTTTCTGGTGGCGCGCTGCATCCTGCCACCAGCAAGACTAACAAGGCTGACGCCATACTTTTGATCATCATTTTTTTACCGTCAGGCTAAGCTGCTGTTATTTTTAGAAGTCAGGAGTGCTAAGCAGTGAATTTTGCAAAACTGCCGTAACATCACAAGTATGGGCAGGAAAACTCAGAATTATCCAGAAAGAAAGTGCGTTAAATCGTAAGTCAGAGGGTATTTAACGGGAAAATTGAGGAACAGATGTCGTCAAAAATTTACTGGATTGATAATCTGCGAGGGATCGCCTGTTTGATGGTCGTGATGATCCATACCACCGCCTGGTACGTGACTAACGCGGCCAGCGTGAGCACCCTCGACTGGGGTGTCGCCAATCTCCTCAATTCAGCTTCTCGCGTCAGCGTGCCGCTCTTTTTTATGATCTCAGGTTATCTCTTTTTTGGCGAACGCAGCGCCCAGCCGCGCCATTTTTTGCGTATCGGTTTATGCCTGCTGTTCTACAGCACGATCGCCTTTCTCTACATCGTCTTATTTACCTCAATTAACAGTGAGTTATCACTACGAAACCTGTTACAAAAACCGGTGTTTTATCATCTGTGGTTTTTCTTTGCGATTATCGTTATCTATCTCGTCTCGCCGCTTATTCAGGTAAAACAGGTGAGCGGGAAGATGCTGCTGGCGCTGATGGTCGTCATTGGCATTGTTGCCAACCCCAATACGGTGGCGCAAAAAATAGGCCATTTCGAATGGCTGCCCGTCAATCTGTATATCAATGGCGACACGTTCTATTACGTGTTGTACGGCATGCTGGGCCGTGCGTTAGGCATGATGGATACGCAGAAAAAGTCACTCACGGTGCTGAGCGCGACTGTTTTTGTCGTCGTCGCCTTCGCCATTTCTCGCGGCACCCTGCATGAACTGAAATGGCGGGGCAATTTCGCCGACACCTGGTATGTCTATTGTGGCCCGCTGGTGTTTATCTGCGCCATGTCGCTGTTCACCCTCGTCAAAAATACCCTTAGCGCGCGGGCGCTGCCGGGGCTGGCGATCATCTCCCGCCACTCGCTGGGAATCTATGGTTTTCATGCCCTAATCATTCATGCGCTGCGCACCCGTGGCGTTGAAATTCAGGCCTGGCCCGTGCTTGATATCCTGTGGATTTTTACCGTTACGCTGCTCATCAGCCTGGGCTTGTCGATGCTGCTGCAGCGTATTGATACGCGGCGCTATGTGAGCTAAACGAGCAGCCCGGCCAGCAATGCCGGGCGATTGACATTATTCCTGCACCTCAGCGGGTACGACTTCCGGCTCGGTTTGATCCCAGCCATCACGGACATTTTTTTGCACGGCGACAATGCCAAACAGACTAAGAAAGAAGGCCAGTCCGTAAAACCCTTTCTCACTGAGCAGCAGTGTCGCATTCCACAATCCGACAAGCAGCAAGCCGATAGAAAGAATAAACGTTATCAGGCACATAAAGTAATACATCTGCGTGGTGGGAATACCTTCGTAGCGGTCTCTGACCGTTTTTTGATAGGAGGCTGCGGCAAAAAGTCCCAGAAGCAGCACCGCAAAGTAATAACCCCGCTCATTCAGTTGCATCTCGGCATTCCACAGACCTACCAGATAAGATGCGACGCCCCCCATCAGGGCAACCCACGACACGATATTGAACGCGGGAGAAACATGTACTGCGTTTTTTTCCATAAATAACACCCTCCGTTTTTGGTAACCCATAGTAAAGGCACGGAGGCGAAGCGGGAGAGGGAGAGCAGTTTTTCAGAAAACACCAATAGTGACGTTACCCGGCGGCGCGCTGGCGCGCGCGGTGCAACTGGCGGGGTGAGGAAAACCCGGCGGCCATCGCGGCCTGCTCCGTACCCCGTCCCTGTATTAGCCACTGTTCAGCCACCGCCAGACGTAGTTGTTCCAGATAATCACGCACGCTGATGCCCAGGTGTTGCTGAAACAGACGTGTTAAATGCCGTGGACTCACATGCGCCTGCTCAGCAATATCCGCCAGTTGCCAGGGTTTTTGCGGCTCGGCGGTAAGCACATCCTGCGCACGGTGAACCGCCGGATGGAGATGATTGCGATAGCGCAGCCACGGCGAGAGCTGTGGATCATCTCCGGAACGACGGAACCAGACCACCATCTCGCGGGCCACCGCCAGCGCCGTTTCCGGCCCGCACAGCCGGTGAATAATGTGCAGCGTCAGGTCAATACCGGAGGTGATCCCTGCACTGGTCCAGATCCCTCTGTCTTCAATGAAAATCCGGTTCTCTTTGACCAGTGCGGCGGGTGCCGCAGCCTTCAGCCGAGCAATCACATCGTGGTGCGTGGTGCACTGAATCCCCGTCATCAGCCCTGCTTTTGCCGCTAATAGCGAGCCGGAACAGACACACATCAGCAGCACCTTCTGGCTGTGGATCAGCGGTTGCATACGCATCAGCCAGTGGCGGACGGTATCAGCCTGGGGCGTGGCAAAATAGTGTGCGGACTGATGAACGCCGGGCAATACCAGCAGGCTGCCTTCCGGCAGGCTGTCCGGCAGCGGCGCAATATTGCCCATCGTCAGGCCGATAGAGGTCGGCACCTCTGCGTCCGGTCCAATGTAATGCAAGCGAAAGGCCTCACCCGCCAGGGAGAAGGTTTCTGCCGGGCCGGTCATATCCAGCGCCAGCACGCCCGGCAACATCACGAACCAGACATCGGTGGTCATAGGGATCCCAGAGTTTCACTGACAGTTTTCACGGTGGCGAAACGGCCTTCGAGCACCGTTTCCGTACGATGACGCAGCGCGTCGCAGTCCAGCGTAATCCCTTTATGCGTCATCGGGAAGGTTAACGTCGCTTCACTGACAAAGGTCACTCTGTAGCCAAGATCTGACGCCACGCGGGCCGTCGTTTCGCAGCACTGTTCGGTGCGCATCCCGCAAATAATGACATGATTAATATCCTGTTTACGCAGCCAGTGATCCAGCCCGGTATCAGTAAAGGCATTATGCACATGCTTGTAGAAAGTCACCGCAGGCTGATGTTGCAAAAAGGCCATTGGCGCGACATAACCACTTTCCAGCGCGAACGGCCCGCCGTCAGCGACATGAAAAATGTCTACCACCGGCACATCCCGCGCAATACAGCCGGCAATCAGTTTCAACATGGCGTCGCGAAAAGCGGGAAAATTGTCTTCCTGCCAGCTATCGCGATGCAGGAAAGAGTTCTGAGTATCGATATTGATAAGGGCGGTACGTGACATTTTGGGACTCCTTACGCAGTGGGTGTAGGGCTATTCTGGCAAGGAACGGGCAAGGTGCTAAGACCAAAAAAGGACATCATCAGGTTGATTACAGACGAACATCCTCCCCGCCAAAACGGGGAGGACGCAGACGTTACGACATCAGCGGTAAAAGCTGCTGATAAATACGCCGGAAGGTTTCGCGCCGCGGTTGATACAACGCATGACGCGCGGCATCCGGCTGGTGCTGCTGTTCAATCGGCAGTTGTGGCAACAGGCGAGTCACCGGGACATCCGGGTTGGCGGCAATTTGCGCCAGACGTGCCGCGCCTAAAGCCGGGCCGACATCGCCCCCCGTGCGGTAATCAAGCTGCTGCCCGCTGATGTCCGCCAGCATCTGTCGCCAGTAGCTGCTGCGCGCCCCACCGCCGATAAGCGTGATGCTTTGCGGCTTCACGCCGCAGGCGTGCACCACATCCATCCCGTCGGCCAGCGCATAGCCCACCCCTTCGAGCACCGATTTCGCCAGTTCATTTGGCCCGTGCTGATGGGTCAGGCCAAAGAACACGCCTTTGGCTTCCGGGTTATTATGCGGCGTACGCTCGCCGGAAAGATAGGGTAAGAACCAGAGATCGCCCGCGCTGTCATCCGCCTGTTCCGCTGCAGCAATCAGCGCCTGTACAGAATCCAGCCGGGCCAGCTTCGCGGCCCAGTCCAGGCAAGAGGCGGCACTCAGCATGACCGACATCAGATGCCAGCGTCCCGGTAGTGCATGGCAGAAACTGTGCACCGCGCTTTCGGGATTGCTGAGGAAACCTTCGCTGACCGCAAAATAGACGCCGGACGTTCCCAGGGAGAGCATCGCCTGCCCGGCGTCCGCCATGCCAACGCCGACGGCACCCGCCGCGTTATCGCCGCCACCTGCGACGACGGCAACCTGTGCCATGCCCCAGCGCGCTGCCACCTCCGGCAGCAAAGTGCCTGTGATGTCGCTGCCTTCGAACAAGGCAGGCATATGGTCGCGGGTCAGCGCGCAGGCGGCGAGCATCTCATCACTCCAGTCGCGTTTTGCCACATCCAGCCACATCGTTCCTGCGGAGTCCGACATATCGCTGGCGTACTGTCCGGTCATTTGCCAGCGCAGATAATCTTTCGGCAGCAGGACTTTCGCCACGCGGGCAAACACGTCAGGTTCGTGGCGCTTCACCCATAGTAATTTTGGCGCGGTGAACCCCGGCATCATCAGGTTGCCGGTTATCGCCCGTGCGTTTTTTACCTGCGCTTCCAGCAACGCACACTCTTCGGCGCAGCGCCCGTCATTCCACAGAATGGCCGGACGAAGTACCTGATTTTCGTTATCAAGCAGCGTGGCGCCGTGCATCTGCCCGGCCAGGCCAATGGCCTTCACCTGCTGTAATGAATGCTGTTCGCCGAGGGCGCGAATTGCCCGGTCCGTGGCCTGCCACCAGTGCAACGGGTCCTGCTCCGACCACAAAGGGCGCGGGCGCGACACCGTTAACTTTTCCGTTTGTGAGGCCAGTACGGTGCCCTGCTCACTGAGCAAAATTGCTTTTACCCCTGATGTGCCAAGATCAACCCCGATATACATAGATGGCTCCTTAAAAAAACCTGCCCGGTAACGCAACGCGTTCCGGGCCTGGTCGGTGTGCAGGCCCGAATGCAGGCCAGCGCCGGTTACTTGTCGAACAGGTAATGGTTTACCAGATTTTCCAACAGTTCCTGATGCCCGCTCTGATGGCGCGGCGCCAGGTTTTGCTGTTCAGCGTACTTCGCCAGTTCAGCAAGCGTTAGCTGGCCCTGCAGAATTTGCTGGCCAAGTTCACCATTCCAGCCGGCATAGCGTTTCGCGACGCGTTTATCCAGCTCACCGTCTTCACTCATCCGCGCGGCCACTTTCAGCGCCAGCGCCATGGTGTCCATTGCGCCAATGTGGCCATAGAACAGATCGTATTTGTCGGTGCTCTGACGACGCACTTTGGCGTCAAAGTTCAGGCCGCCAGTGGTAAAGCCGCCCGCTTTGATGATTTCATACATCACCAGCGCGTTCTCTTCCACGCTGTTCGGGAACTGGTCTGTATCCCAACCCAGTTGCGCGTCGCCGCGGTTAGCATCGACAGAACCGAAGATACCCAGCGCGATGGCAGAGGCAATTTCATGGTGGAAAGAGTGGCCGGCCAGCGTGGCGTGGTTCGCCTCGATGTTCACTTTAATCTCTTTTTCCAGACCGAACTGTTTGAGGAAGCCATACACCGTTGCCACATCATAATCGTATTGATGTTTGGTCGGTTCCTGCGGTTTTGGCTCAATCAGCAGCGTGCCACGGAAGCCGATTTTATGTTTGTGTTCGACAACCATCTGCATGAAGCGGCCAATCTGCTCGCGCTCCTGACGCAGATCGGTATTGAGCAGGGTTTCATACCCTTCACGACCGCCCCACAGCACGTAGTTTTCGCCACCCAACTGATGAGTTGCGTTCATCGCGGTGACGACCTGGGTCGCAGCCCAGCTAAATACTTCGGGATCCGGGTTAGTGGCAGCCCCTGCGCCATAGCGCGGGTTAGTAAAGCAGTTGGCGGTACCCCACAGCAGTTTCACGCCGCTCTGCTGCTGTTTTTGCGCCAGCACATCCACCATGTGGGCAAAGTTATTCAGGTACTCTTTCAGCGAAGCCCCTTCCGGCGAGACATCGACATCGTGGAAGCAGTAGTAAGGCACATTCAGTTTGTGGAAGAATTCAAACGCTACATCCGCTTTGCGCTCCGCCAGCGCCAGCGCGTCGCCCGGCTGTTGCCACGGTCTGTCGAATGATCCCACACCAAACATATCCGCACCGTTCCAGCAGAATGTATGCCAGTAGCAGGCGGCAAAGCGCAGGTGATCTTCCATTCGCTTACCCAGCACTAACTCGTCCGGGTTGTAATGACGAAACGCTAAAGGGTTGGTTGTTTTCGGGCCTTCATAACGAACACGTTCGAGCTGGTCGAAATAAGCATGCATAATGAGCTCCATAATCAGGTGTCGGCAAAGATTCATTTTCCAGGTAATACTGGATTCTCTCCTCGCCTTGCTCAATTACGTTATTTCACACTGACATTAAGAGAATACGCAAATGTGCGCCACCTCGCAAAATAAGCCATAACCAGGCCGTTTGCTTAATTGCCGCCGCCTGCAAAACCGTTTCCGCTTATTTTAAAATCAGATCACGGTCAAATTTCCACAAATAAACCAAAAAACATAACGCCGGGATAAAAACCAGGAATTGCCAGCCACCGTTTACACGTTAAAAATTTGCAACGTTCATCGCAGTGCATGTTTCTTTTATCTCGCTTCGTCACCCTACAAAAAGGTATTACTATTATGAAGATAAAGAACCTTTGCCTTACTTTGTGTGCTTCTTTGCTGCTCGCCAGCATGGCGGGTCACGCAAAAGAAGTAAAAATCGGTATGGCGATTGATGACTTACGCCTCGAACGCTGGCAGAAAGACCGTGATATTTTCGTGAAAAAAGCCGAATCGCTGGGTGCCACGGTTTTTGTCCAGTCGGCTAACGGTAATGAAGAAACCCAGATGTCGCAAATCGAAAATATGATCAACCGCGGCGTTGATGTTCTGGTTATTATTCCCTACAACGGTCAGGTATTAAGTAATGTTGTAAAAGAGGCCAAACAAGAAGGGATTAAAGTGTTGGCTTATGACCGTATGATCAATAATGCCGACATTGATTTTTATATTTCCTTCGACAATGAAAAGGTTGGTGAATTGCAGGCGCAAAGCCTGGTCAGCAAAGTGCCTCAGGGCAATTACTTTTTGATGGGCGGTTCGCCCGTTGATAATAACGCTAAGTTGTTCCGCGCAGGCCAAATGAAAGTATTAAAACCGTACATTGATAGCGGCAAGATTAAAATTGTCGGCGATCAGTGGGTCGACGGCTGGCTGCCTGAAAATGCGCTGAAAATCATGGAAAACGCCCTCACGGCGAACAACAACAAAATCGACGCTGTCGTGGCGTCTAACGATGCGACCGCAGGCGGCGCAATTCAGGCGCTGAGCGCTCAAGGCCTGGCAGGCAAAGTCGTCATTTCAGGCCAGGATGCCGACCTCGCCGGGATTAAACGCCTGATTAACGGCAGCCAGACCATGACGGTCTATAAGCCCATCACCCAACTGGCTAACACGGCCGCAGAAATCGCCGTTGAGCTCGGTAATGGCAAACAGCCAAAAGCGGACTCCACCCTCAATAACGGTCTGAAAGACGTCCCCGCCCGTCTGCTGACGCCGATTGAAGTCACCAAAGACAACATCGACGCCACGGTTATCAAAGACGGGTTCCATCAGAAAGATCAGCTCTAAGCCTCGCGGCGTGTCTCCCGACAGGAGGCACGCCGGAACATGTCTTCAGGCACTGTGAATACCTCGAATTACGTGGAGCAGTTATGCCTTATTTACTTGAAATGAAGAACATCACCAAGGCCTTTGGCGCAGTCAAGGCCGTTGATAACGTGAGTCTGCGGCTCAATGCAGGCGAAGTGTTATCCCTTTGCGGTGAAAACGGCTCCGGCAAATCCACGCTGATGAAAGTACTGTGCGGCATCTATCCCTGGGGCAGCTATGACGGCGAAATTGTTTTTGCTGGCGAAACCCTACAGGCCGGGCATATCCGTGATACCGAGCGTAAAGGCATTGCGATAATCCATCAGGAACTGGCGCTGGTTAAGCACCTGACGGTGCTGGAAAACATCTTTCTTGGCACCGAGATCACCCATCACGGCGTGATGGACTACGACACCATGACGCTGCGCTGCGAAAAGCTGCTCGCCCAGGTCAGTCTGACAATTTCCCCCAATACCCGTGTCGGCGATCTCGGGCTTGGGCAACAGCAACTGGTAGAAATCGCCAAAGCGCTGAATAAGCAGGTCCGTCTGCTTATTCTTGATGAGCCGACCGCCTCACTCACCGAGCAGGAAACGGCCGTCTTACTGGATATCATTCGCGATCTACAAAACCACGGTATCGCCTGTATTTATATCTCGCACAAACTCAACGAGGTGAAGGCTATTTCTGACATCATCTGCGTGATCCGCGATGGTCAGCATATCGGCACACGCGATGCCACCGGGATGAGCGAAGACGACATCATCACCATGATGGTGGGCCGCGAACTCACCGCGCTCTACCCCAACGAACCGCACACCACCGGCGATGAGATCTTACGTGTTGAGCATTTAACCGCCTGGCATCCGGTCAACAAACACATCAAGCGAGTCAATGACGTCTCTTTCTCCCTTAAACGTGGCGAAATTTTGGGTATTGCCGGGCTGGTGGGCGCCGGGCGAACCGAAGCGGTACAGTGCCTGTTTGGCGTCTGGCCGGGACGTTGGGAAGGCAATATTTTCCTTGATGGCAAACAGGTGCACATCCATAACTGCCAGCAGGCGATTGCCAGTGGTATCGCGATGGTGCCAGAAGACCGCAAAAAAGATGGCATCGTCCCCGTGATGGCCGTCGGTAAAAACATCACCCTCGCGGCGCTGGACCAGTTTTCCGGCACGCTGAGTAGCCTGGACGATGCAGCAGAGCAGCATTGCATTTTGCAGTCGCTGCAACGTCTAAAAGTGAAAACCTCCTCCCCCGACCTGGCGATTGGTCGCCTGAGCGGTGGGAATCAGCAAAAAGCCATTCTTGCCCGCTGCCTGCTGCTCAACCCGCGCATTCTGATCCTCGACGAACCGACGCGCGGGATTGATATCGGCGCGAAATACGAAATTTATAAATTAATCAATCAACTGGTACAGCAGGGGATTGCCGTTATTGTCATCTCTTCCGAATTGCCCGAAGTGCTGGGGCTCAGCGATCGGGTACTGGTGATGCATGAAGGCAAGCTAAAAGCCGACCTAATTAATCATCAACTGACCCAGGAGCAGGTCATGGAAGCGGCGCTGAGGAGCGAACATCATGTCGAAAAGCAACCCGTCTGAAATGAAACTATCCGCCCCGGTACCGGGTGCCTTCAAAGGATTGAAGTCTCTGAATTTCCAGGTCTTTGTCATGATTGCAGCCATCGCTGTGATCATGCTGTTCTTTACCTGGATGACCGACGGCGCTTATCTGAGCGCGCGTAACGTCTCAAACCTGCTGCGCCAGACGGCCATTACTGGCATCCTGGCGGTGGGCATGGTGTTCGTCATTATCTCGGCGGAAATCGACCTCTCCGTGGGCTCGATGATGGGTCTGCTGGGCGGCGCGGCGGCGATTTTCGACGTCTGGCTGGGCTGGCCTTTACCGCTGACCATTGTGGTCACGCTGGTACTGGGATTACTGTTAGGTGCCTGGAACGGCTGGTGGGTCGCCTACCGTAAGGTGCCGTCGTTTATCGTCACCCTTGCGGGGATGCTGGCGTTTCGCGGCGTGCTGATTGGCATCACCAATGGCACAACCGTCTCACCCACCAGCGCTGCCATGTCGCAAATCGGGCAAAGTTATCTGCCTGATGGTGTCGGTTTCGGCGTGGGTGCGCTGGGGCTTGTCGCCTTCATTCTGTGGCAGTGGCGTGGACGACTGCGCCGCCAGGCGATGGGGCTGACCACCACCGCATCCACCTCTGTCGTGGGTCGCCAGTCGCTCATCGCCGTGCTGGTGCTCGGTGCCATTTGGCTGCTCAATGATTATCGCGGTGTCCCGACGCCGGTATTGCTGCTCGTCTTCCTGCTGCTGGCGGGGATGTTTATGGCTACGCGTACCGCGTTTGGTCGTCGTATCTACGCTATCGGTGGTAACCTGGAGGCCGCACGCCTGTCCGGGATCAACGTGGAGCGCACCAAGCTGGCGGTGTTCGCCATCAACGGCTTGATGGTAGCGATTGCCGGGCTGATTCTCAGCTCACGTCTGGGTGCGGGTTCACCCTCGGCGGGCAACATTGCTGAACTGGACGCTATCGCCGCCTGCGTTATCGGCGGCACCAGCCTCGCGGGCGGGATTGGTAGCGTGGCGGGCGCGGTGATGGGGGCATTTATCATGGCGTCACTGGATAACGGCATGAGCATGATGGATGTGCCCACGTTCTGGCAGTACATCGTGAAAGGAGCCATTTTGCTGTTGGCGGTATGGATGGACTCCGCCACCAAACGTCGGGCGTGAAACCAGGAGCGATCACACTGCCGGAAGATTTTTCTCCGGCAGTGTGCCGAATATGATAATCAGAATTAATGATTAACCAGCGACGGAACCGATATGTTCGAGAAACGCCACCGCATTACGTTGTTATTCAATGCCAACAAAGCCTATGACCGCCAGGTGGTTGAAGGAGTTGGTGAATATTTGCAGGCGTCACAATCTGAGTGGGATATCTTCATCGAGGAAGATTTCCGTACCCGCATCGAAAACATCAAAGAGTGGCTCGGCGATGGCGTCATTGCCGACTATGACGATCCTGAAATTGAGCGCCTGCTGGCCGATGTCGACGTACCGATTGTCGGCGTCGGCGGCTCCTATCACGCACCGGAAAACTACCCGCCGGTGCACTACATCGCCACCGATAACTTTGCCCTGGTCGAGCAAGCCTTTTTGCATCTCAAAGAGAAAGGGGTGCACCGTTTTGCGTTCTATGGTCTGCCCACCTCCAGCGGTAAACGTTGGGCCGTTGAGCGAGAGCATGCGTTTTGTCAGTTGGTCGCACAGGAGAAATACCGCGGGGTGGTCTATCAGGGGCTGACCACTGCGCCTGAGAACTGGCAGCACGCCCAAAATCGGCTGGCGGACTGGCTACAAACGCTGCCACCGCAGACGGGCATTATTGCCGTTACCGATGCCCGCGCCCGTCACGTGCTCCAGGTATGCGACCATCTGCATATTCCGGTGCCGGAGAAACTCTGCGTGATTGGCATCGACAACGAAGAGCTGACTCGCTACCTGTCACGCGTGGCGCTCTCGTCGGTTGCGCAGGGAACCCGGCAGATGGGCTATCAGGCGGCGAAACTGCTGCATCGCCTGCTGGACAACGAGCCGATGCCACTGCAGCGTCTGCTGGTTCCACCAGTACGCGTGGTGGCGCGACGCTCAACGGATTACCGCTCCCTGAATGACCCGGCGGTCATTCAGGCGATGCATTACATCCGTAATCACGCCTGTAAGGGGATCAAAGTAGAGCAAGTGCTGGATGCCGTCGGGATTTCACGTTCGAATCTGGAAAAGCGCTTTAAAGAGGAAGTGGGCGAAACCATCCATGCGGTGATCCACGCGGAAAAACTGGAAAAAGCACGCAGCCTGCTGGTTTCCACTTCTCTTTCCATCAACGAAATTTCGCAGATGTGTGGCTATCCGTCACTGCAATATTTCTATTCGGTGTTTCGCAAAGAGTACGACAGCACGCCGAAGGATTACCGTGAACGCTACGGTGAGACACTGATTTAACGGGGTACTCAGGAACAGAGTATTCAGAAAAGAAAAACGCCTTCCGGGTGGAAGGCGTTATGCGATGACAGGTGACTATTACATGTGCGAGGCGATGAGCTGCTGGTTGTCCTGATACATGGCAAACAGATAGTTGTTATAGCTCGCGCCCTTCGTTGAGTAGCCTTTCAGCTTATGAATCATGTTGCTGGCTGTCACTTCCTGGTCCGCTTTACGCAACTGCGCACGGGACTTACGGAAAGAAGCATAAGCCGGGTGAGTGTTCAGATTCACCACATAAGCATCCACGGACTCTTTCACCGATTCAAAGTGCGAATAACCTTTCACTTTGCCTGGACCGTTTTTACAACTGCCTTTCCCGCATTTCATGCCGAACAGGTTGTTGTTGGTACGCGCCAGTTTTGAAGTACCCCAGCCGCTTTCCGCCGCCGCCATAGTCGCGACCATGCTGTCCGGAATGATATCCACGCGTTCCATCAACGCATTCCACGGAATACGGCGGGTATTGCCAGACCAGCTCACCTTGTAGCGTTTGGCGATATCCTTCAAGCGTGTACGGTCAGCCGTCGACCATTGTTGGCTATATTGACGTGACATCAGCCAGTTACGGTCAGCGGTAATCGCTGCATTTTGACTGGTAATATAAGGCATGACCGTCCGGAGAAACGCTTTCTTTCTTGGTGCTCCGGAAGGGTATTTTCGCAAGTCAGGAAGTGAACTGCTATTTACACTATTGCGAGAATACTCTTGTTTACTGCTTGCCTGTTTTGTACCGGTCGTCTTTGAGATTGGGGCTTTGTGACTCGCTGTTTTGCTGTGCGTCTGCGCAAGCACCTCACCTGAAAATGCGATGGTGAGTAACATGAGTATCGTAGCCCCTAGTCGTCGCAAGGGAGTCGATATCATTAAGTCTCCTGGTCGGATATAAACATTCCAACACCTTATTTTTTACACAATTTTGAGAGCTGAATCTCAAATCATATCAAAAATAGCGCTTCAGGGCACGTACAGAAATAATCCAATTCCGAAAGCCTGTCATCTCAAACCTGCTACGTCGCGAAAACAACAGCATAGATTTGTGGCGGTTATCGCAAATTCTGCGCAAAATTTGCGCACGATCACTCACCCGGCGCTCTCCACCCTGGCGATTGCGTTCGCGGGATGAGTTGCCCGCGCCGGGCTGATGACACAATGGTAAAAACGGATGCCTCGGGAAGGATCAGATGAAATACAGTGCCCTTTTTCTCCTGCTTATACCGGCCTTCGCCAGCGCTAACTGGTCGGCTCCCGGTCTCTCTGCCTTTTCCGATGATGGTACCGGAGTCTGGCGTAGCAACAGCACATTACAGAAAGGGTCATACCCGCTGACGCTGCACCTTGATCAGCAATGCTGGCAGCCTGCCGCCGACATCAAACTCAACCAGATGCTCTCCCTTAAACCCTGCACAGGCGATGCCCCCCAGTGGCGCGTTTTCCGTGAAGGGAATTATCAGATTCAACTCGATACCCGCTCCGGCACGCCAACGCTAATGCTGACGGTAAAAAGCGAAGCCGTCACCCAGGCCGTTAATGTCGTGCGCCAGTGCCCCACCTGGGACGGTAAAGCCCTGACGCTGGATGTCAGCAAGACATTCCCGGAAGGGAGCACGGTGCGCGATTTCTACAGCCAGAAAACAGCGATGGTGCAAAACGGCAAGATAACGTTACAACCGGCTAACGGTAGCGGCGGCCTGCTATTGCTCGAACGCGCTGAAACCATCGCCCCTGCCCCTTTTAGCTGGCAAAACGCAACGGTCTATTTCGTGCTGACTGACCGCTTCGTCAACGGCGATCCGTCGAATGACAACAGCTATGGACGCCATAAAGACGGGATGCAGGAGATTGGCACCTTTCACGGCGGGGATCTGAAGGGGCTTACCAGCAAACTCGACTACCTGCAGCAGCTTGGCGTCAACGCCCTGTGGATCAGCTCACCGCTTGAGCAAATCCACGGCTGGGTAGGCGGTGGAACAAAAGGCGATTTTCCGCATTACGCCTACCATGGCTACTACACGCAGGACTGGACCCGTCTGGACGCCAACATGGGCAACGAAGCGGATTTACGTACTCTGGTCGATGAAGCCCATAAGCGCGGTATCCGTATCCTTTTTGACGTGGTGATGAACCACACCGGCTACGCGACGCTGGCAGATATGCAGGAATTTCAGTTCGGCGCGCTGTATGTTCAGGGTGAAGAGCGCAAAAAAGTGCTCGGCGAGCGCTGGACAGACTGGCGGCCAGGCCCAGGGCAAAGCTGGCACAGCTTTAACGACTTTATTAATTTCAGCGATAAAGCGGCCTGGGAGAACTGGTGGGGCAAAAAGTGGATCCGCACCGACATTGGCGACTACGACAACCCCGGTTTCGATGACCTGACCATGTCGCTGGCCTTTCTGCCGGATCTGAAAACCGAATCCACCACGCCGTCAGGATTACCGAACTTTTATCGTCATAAACCCGATACTGCCGCACGAGAGATCTCTGGCTACACGCCGCGAGATTACCTGACCCACTGGCTAAGTCAGTGGGTGCGTGATTACGGCATCGACGGTTTCAGGGTCGATACCGCCAAGCATGTCGAACTCGCTGCCTGGAAGCAGTTGAAAACCCAGGCCATCGACGCGCTGGCCGAATGGAAAAAAGCGAACCCGCAGAAAAAACTCGACGACGCGCCATTCTGGATGACCGGAGAATCCTGGGGGCACGGTGTCATGCGCAGCGATTATTACAACCATGGCTTCGACGCGATGATCAATTTTGATTATCAGGAACAGGCCGCGGGTGCGGTGAAATGCCTGGCGAATATGGATCTCGTCTGGCAGCAGATGGCAGAAAAGCTGCAGGGCTTTAACGCGCTGAGCTATCTCTCTTCCCATGACACGCGTCTGTTCCGCGACGGCGGCCAGGAAGCGGCAGAGTTGCTGATGCTGGCGCCGGGGGCAGTACAGATTTTTTATGGCGATGAAACCAGCCGGCCTTTCGGGCCGACCGGCTCCGACCCGCTACAGGGGACACGTTCGGACATGAACTGGCAGGACATCAACGGCAAGGCGGCGCCAACCCTGCAACACTGGCAAACGCTGGGGCAATTCCGCGCGCGTCACCCGGCACTGGGGGCGGGTAAGCAGACAACGCTTAGCCTGCCACAAGGATACGGCTTCGTGCGCGAGCACAACGGCGACAAAGTGATGGTGGTCTGGGCGGGGAATCGCTGAGTCTCTTCCTGCGTAGCGTTTACGCCGCCTTCCAGTATATTCCCTGGCGGCGCTGCGCTGACCGGGACGATACCCCCCATCGGCGTCACAATATAAAAACCCATCAAACCATAAATTCACAAAATAAAACGTCACCACACCCCATCGCATCCGATTTGCACAGCAGGGTATGTAGCGCTATGGTTAGCCATTTTTAAAATCGGCCCGACAGAACATCAGCTATGACATTTTCACTTTTCGGCGACAAATTTACCCGTCACGCTGGCATCACCCGCCTGATGGAAGACCTTAACGATGGCCTGCGCACACCGGGCGCCATCATGCTCGGCGGCGGTAACCCGGCGCAAATTCCGGCGATGACCGACTACTTCCATAATCTGCTGGCAGAAATGGTCGAAAACGGCAAAGCCACTGATGCGCTGTGTAATTACGATGGCCCACAAGGGAAGACCGAACTGCTGACGGCGCTGGCAAGCATGCTGCGCGATGAACTGGGCTGGGACATTGAACCACAAAATATTGCACTGACAAACGGCAGCCAAAGCGCGTTTTTCTACTTATTCAATCTGTTTGCTGGTCGCCGTGCCGACGGAACCACCAGTAAGGTGCTGTTTCCATTAGCGCCTGAGTACATCGGCTACGCCGATTCCGGGCTGGAAGAAGATTTATTTGTCTCCGCACGCCCGAATATCGAACTGCTGCCGGACGGCCAGTTCAAATACCATGTCGATTTCGAACACCTGCACATCGGTGAAGAGACCGGGATGATCTGCGTATCGCGCCCGACCAACCCAACCGGTAACGTCATTACCGATGAAGAGCTGATCAAACTGGATGCGCTGGCTAATCAACACGGCATTCCGCTGGTTATTGATAACGCCTATGGCGTCCCCTTCCCGGGCATTATTTTTAGCGAAGCGCGGCCTTTATGGAATCCGAATATTATCCTCTGCATGAGCCTGTCGAAGCTGGGCCTGCCGGGAAGCCGTTGCGGTATTATCATCGCCAACGACAAGGTGATATCCGCCATCCGTAATATGAACGGCATTATCAGTCTCGCACCGGGCGGTATTGGCCCGGCCATGATGTGCGAAATGATTAAGCGCAACGATCTGCTGCGCCTGTCGGAAACCGTGATTAAGCCGTTTTACTACCAGCGTGTGCAGGAAACGATCGCGATTATTCGCCGCTATCTGCCGGAAGAGCGCTGCCTGATCCACAAGCCCGAAGGGGCCATCTTCCTCTGGTTGTGGTTTAAAGACCTGCCGATCACGACCGAGCTGCTGTACCAGCGTCTGAAAAAGCGCGGCGTGTTAATGGTCCCCGGCGACTATTTCTTTCCTGGGCTGGATAAGCCATGGCCGCACACGCACCAGTGTATGCGCATGAACTATGTGCCAGACCCGGAAAAAATCGAAGCCGGCGTGAAAATCCTCGCCGAGGAAATTGAAATCGCCTGGCGTGAGCACGCGTAATCAGCAATCCGGCCCTCTTGATGAGGGCCTCCTCCTGGCATCTCTTAACCAGAAACGTCAATACGTTACGCTAAATGACTGTTGAGGCGGCTTTGTCGCAGCCTGATGGGATCGATGCAGGCTAATGCGCTGGTCGGGCAGGCTTCCACACAGGCAGGTCCGGTTTCACGGTGCAGACACAGATCGCATTTTTGCGCCTGTACCTGGTCATTTTCCATCGTCACCTGCATGGCGCCGAACGGGCAGGCCAGCATGCAACTCTTACAACCGATGCACAGCGTCTGCTCCACATACACCGCGCCATTGACCCGGCTGATGGCTCCTACCGGGCAAACATTGGCGCATGGGGCGTCTTCACAGTGACGACAGGTAACCGCCGTGGAAAAAGAGCCGGTTTTTACCACGCGAATCCGTGCGCTGAAGGTTTGCGGGGAGATCGCCGCGCAATCCTGATCCTGCTGGTGTGAGACCACACAGGCGACTTCACAGGTACGACAGCCGATACATTTGGTCGAATCCGCAAGTATAAAACGGTTCATTCTCCACACCCCTGATACAGAAAAATTCCGTTCAGAGTGCCAGAGAATGAACCGTCTTCGCTTTGATCCCGATGGGGAAAGCGGGTAAATCGTTCATTTGCCTGATCACATCTGGCCTTCTGCCTACACGCGCAGCGTAAATCCCAGCTCGTTAGAGATAGCCTGCGCCGTATCACGCAGCGGTTTGAGCAGGTTTTTCTCGCCAATCTGTTTCAGGCGTGATGTAGAAAGCGAAATAGAGATGGCGTATGGCACGCGGTGGTGAATATCGAACACCGGGACGGCAATGCAGGAGACGCCCAGCTCATTTTCTTCACGATCCATCGCCATACTGGTTTCGCGGATCTGCGCCAGCTCATCATACATCGCGGGCAGGCCGGTAATGGTATTACGCGTCAACGGTTGAATCTGTTCCTGATGCGTCTCCCAGTACTCTTTCACATAATCGGGCTGACCGAAGGCCATATAGATTTTACCCATCGCCGAGCAGTACAGCGGCATATGCTGACCAATATAGGCGCGCGTACGCAGCATGCCCGTCGTCGGTTCCAGTTTGTAAATCAGAATGGCGTGATCGTCTTCGCGGCTGGAGAAATTGATGGTTTCCCCGGTCGCCAGGTTCAGCGCTTCCAGATGCGGCGCGGCAACATGGATAATATTCAGCGACGTGAGCGCCTTTTGTCCGACAGCGATAAATTTTGTGGTTAAGCGATAACTCCCGGCAGCGGGCGCGGGGGTCACGTAGCCACAGGATTGCAGCCCTTGCAGCAATCGGTGCACGGTACTTTTATTCAGCCCCGCCAGTTCGGACAAATGCGCCAGCGGACAACCGTTCGGGTAATTGCTCAGTATCTCTATCAACATCAAACCGCGAAACAAGCTCTGGCTTCCTGCCGGCCTCTCTTTCTCCTGCGTGTTTTCACTCTCTTTGGTGTTCATCGCTTTCGCCTCCTTTTTGTGGCGACCTGATGGTAGCGCAAAGTGTGTTTCACTTCACGATCTGAACAGAAAATTTGTAATCAATTGATTTTATTACACTTCAAAAATATATCCAGCAATTGCTTTGTCAAATTATGATCGCTATATTTGAAATCAGATTTCGCATAGTGAAATTTACAGGTCGCACAACGTTCTCATTCCCTCGGTGGGAGGTCATCTTAAATGGCAGAAGCAGCAGTGTTATCTCCTTTGTTATCCATGCGCCATATCGTTAAGCGCTTTGGGGGAAATGTGGCGGTCAACAACGTCAGCCTGGATATCTATCCGGGCAAGGTTGTGGCGCTGCTGGGGGAGAACGGTGCGGGCAAATCCACGCTGATCAAAGTGCTGGCCGGTGTCTATTCCCGCGACGGTGGCGAAATCCTGTTTCGCGGTGAGCCGGTGGATTCTGCCGCCGCGCTGCGCCGGGGCAACGAGCAGCCTATTGCCTTTATCCATCAGGACTTAGGTCTGGTGGAGTGGATGACTGTCGCGGAAAACATGGCGCTGGTGATGGGTTTTCCCCGTCGCTTTGGGCTGATTGACTGGGCGGCAACACGCCGTCAGGCGCAAAAAGCGCTGGAAGATATCGGCATTCAGCTTGATCCGGATGACCGCGTGTTCGACCTCTCCCGCACTGAAAAATCGCTGCTGGCAATAGCCCGTGCGGTAGCGGTAGATGCCTCGGTGCTGGTGCTTGATGAGCCGACGGCCTCCCTTCCCGCGGACGATGTTCGCCACCTGTTCCGGGTAATGAACATCCTGCGGGAAAAACAGGTCGGCATGATTTATATCACCCATCGTCTGGATGAGGTGATGGAGATGGCCGACTCCGTCTGCGCCATGCGCGATGGTTGCTATGCAGGTGGCGGTGATATCGACCACTACACCCTGCGTGGTCTGGTCGAACTGATTGTTGGCGAAAGTCTGCGTGACGACCAGCGCCAGGCGTTACCCGACGGTGATGCGCCGGTGCTGTTAAAGATGGACAACGTCAAAGTGGGTGATACCGGCCCCGTCTCTTTCGAGCTTCGTGCCGGTGAGATGGTAGCGCTCGCCGGTCTGCGTGGTGCCGGGCAGGAAGAGATTGGACGTTTGCTGTTTGCCTGCCGTACGCAGGAAAGCGGGCAAATCACATTAAATGGCGTGCCGTTTACGGCGACAACACCAGGGGAGGCGATGTCTGCGGGCGTCTCTTTTGTCGCAGGCGATCGCCTTCATGAAAGTCTGATTCCGGGCATGATGGTGCGTGAAAACTTGTTTATGAACCCGTGTAAACACGGTCACGCCCCGCTGTCCCGCTATAACGAAAAAAGCGAAGCGCCGATGAGCTGGGAAAAAATCCGCCAGTTCGATGTCCGGCCAGCGCAGATCAACATTGAAATCAGCGCGTTGTCCGGCGGCAACCAACAAAAAGTCGTGATGGCGCGCTGGCTTTCTCTGAATGCTCCACTGCTCATTCTGGAAGACCCGTCCGCGGGCGTTGATGTCGGCGCGCGGGCGGAAATCTATGACCTGCTCAATCAGGCGCTGCAAAATGGCGTCGCCATTCTGGTCATCTCCAATGACCTGGAAGAGGTGGCGCATATCTGCAACCGGGCGCTGGTGTTTAACCGTGGGCAGATTGTCGGCGAGCTTCTCAACCAGGATGTCACCTTCGCCAGATTGCTCGAACTGGCGTCAGGCAGCGGCACACTACATTAAGTCGGAGTGCGTTAGTTATGGCTAAAACATCAATGAAATCGACGGCCCTGGAATCACGCGTATCGCTTCATGAACACGGTGCCGCCGCCTGGCTTGGACAATTAACCACCCGTTACGGCCTGCCCGTGATCTGCGTGGTACTGGTTATCGTTTTTTCGCTGACGACGCCTTCATTCGCTTCACTGCTGACCTTACAGGCCATTCTCGACAGTAAATCGAAAATCGCGCTGCTGGCGCTGGCGGCGACTATCCCGATGATTGTCGGGAAAATTGATCTTAATGTTGGCTTTGGCATCGTGCTCTGGCACATCCTCGCCATCACATTGCAGGTGGAATATGGCTTTTCCTGGCCAGTGGCCGTGGCCATCGTGCTGGCGCTCTCCGCGCTGTATGGCCTGCTGAATGGCATTCTGGTGGCACTGGCCGACATCGATAGCTTCGTGGCTACGCTCGGCTCCGGCACCGTGCTCTACGCCATCGCGCTCTGGCACTCCGGCGGACGGCAGATTGTCGGCGACTTACCGGACGCCTTTATTGCCCTGCACCATTCAGACCTGTTTGGCATTCCGGTGGTGGCTTTTTATGTCCTGTTTGCCGCCGTGGTGCTGTGGATCATCACCGAACACACCCCGATTGGTCGCTGCATGTATGCGGTGGGTGGTAACCCGGTCGCGGCTGCGCTCAACGGCATCGCCGTTAACCGTTACACCATCGGCGCCTTTATCGCCTCCAGCACCTTAACCGGGTTTACCGGGGTGATCATTGCCGCCGAGCAGGGCGTGGGCCAGGCCAGCGTCGGCATGGACTATCTGCTGCCTGCCCTTGTGGGGGCGTTCCTTGGCAGTACCACTATTCGTCCGGGGCGCGTGAACGTCTGGGGCACGGTGGTCGGGATTGCGGTACTGGCGATTGGTATCGCCGGGATTCAGCAGTTTGGCGGCGCATTCTGGGTCGAACCGCTGTTTAACGGTGCGACGCTACTGTTGTCGATTACCCTGGCCGGTTATGCACAGCGCCGCCGGGCATTAAATAAAAAACTGGTGCAGCGTGCTCAAACGACCGCACCGGGCTCCTCTGTTACCCAATGACTCTCGCGTAAGGAACTGAAAATGTATAACAAAATAGTTCAATGCTGTCTGGCTGCCGGGTTGATGATGGCAAGCGGTTTCGCCCTGGCCGATGACAGCTATGTTCAGCAGGCGCAGGCGGCGATTGCCAAAGCGACCGCGCCTGTCACCGTGTGGGATGGCCCAACGCAGGGCCCGGCGTTACAGCCGAACAAAAAGATTATCTTCATCGCGTCTGACATGAAAAACGGCGGCGTGCTGGGCGTTAAAGAGGGGCTTGAAGAAGCAGCAAAAATCGCGGGCTGGCAACTCGACGTGCTGGACGGTGCGGGTTCGGTAAAAGACCAACTGGCGGCGCTGAACCAGGCGATTGCCCGCAAACCGGACGGTATCGTGATCGGTGGCTGGAACCCGAACGTCGCCAAAATCCCGCTCAAAAAAGCGGTGAAAGAGGGCATTGTACTGACCGCATGGCACGCTGTTCCGGCACCGGGTCCGGTTCCGGCCTACAACATTTTCTACAACGTGACCTCCGACTCTAACGAAGTGTCACGCATGGCGGCACTCTACGCCGTCGCGAAATCCAACGGCACGGCAAAGGTGCTGATTTTCACCGACTCGCTCTACCAAATCGCTCTGGATAAAGCCAACGCGATGAAGAAAGTGATTGAGCAATGCAGCGGCTGCCAGGTGGTTGAATTTATCGATACCCCGCTTGCCGACACCTCTAACCGCATGCCGGGCATGACCTACAGCTTGATGCAAAAATATGGTGATAAGTTCGAATACTCATTGGCCATCAACGACCTGTACTTCGACTTTATGGCCCCGGCCCTGCAAACCGCGGGTAAAGGCACGGATGGCAAGCCGCCGTACAACATCTCAGCAGGCGACGGTTCCGTTACCGCCTATCAGCGCGTACGCGATGGCAAAGCGCAAGTCGCGACCGTGCCAGAGCCGCTGAAACTGCACGGCTGGCAGTTACTGGATGAGTTCAACCGTGCCTTCGCCGGTAAACAACCTTCTGGCTATGTCACCCCGGCGCACCTGGTCACCAAAGAAAACATCAGCGCCGACGGTGGCCAGAACAATGAATTCGATCCGGGTAACCAGTATCGCGATCACTACAAAGCCATCTGGGGAGTGAAGTGAGATGTTAGCCGTCGCGGGCAGTTTTGAACGCCTGTGTTCTCCGGCCATCTGGGCGGAAGGCCCGGTGTGGCTGGCAGAACAGCAGAGCGTGATTTTCAGCGATGTGAAGGGCAACAAGATGTACCGCTGGAGTGCGCAAAACGGCGTCAGTGTGTTTCGCGCTGAGTCCCACTTTGCCAACGGCAACGCGCTGGATAACGAAGAGCGTTTGTTAACCTGCGAACATGGCCGTCGCGGTATCAGCCGGACAGATAAGCAGGGGAATCACACCCTGCTGGTGGACAAAATCGACGGGCTGCGTTTCAACTCGCCCAACGATATCGCAGTGCGCCAGGACGGGTCGATTTGGTTTACCGACCCACCCTACGGCATCGTCGGCGACGAAGAGGGTTATCGCGCGGCAAGCCAGGTCATCGGCTGCTACGTCTATCGTTTTGATGAAGCGGACAAGCGGGCGACGATCGCCATCAGCGATACTCAGCGCCCTAACGGGCTGGCCTTCTCGCCGGATGATAAATGGCTCTACGTGGCGGATATGTCGATTATTGATTTTCCGACGCAGGGCCGCCGGGAAATTCGCGCCTACCGTCTCGACGGCGATAGCGCGGTATTTTCTCACGTGGTCACCCAGGTTGCGCCGGGTATTCCGGATGGCTTTTGCGTTGACCCGGCGGGGAATATTTTCTGTAGTTGCGAGACCGGCGTTTTGATTTTCTCGCCGCAGGGGACGCTGCTGGAAACGATTCCCGTCCCTGAGCGCGTCTCTAATTGCACGTTTGGTGGGCCTGACGGAAATACGCTGTTTATTACCGCGACCACATCGCTTTACCGGGTGACCATCGCCCCCTCCCGTATTCAGGGATAAACAGGATTAATACCGAAGCGCACCGGCCCTGCCGGCGCGTTTTCACAACCCAACATAGTTTAGTGGAATGCCATTCCACTATGTAAAACTAAGATGTGATGGAGAAAGCGTATGTTATTGAGTTTTTCTGATCTTAAAAATGAGTTTAACCGTGTCCTGCTGGCACGCGGTGTGGCGGCAGAAACCGCCGATGCCTGTGCGGAGATGTTTGCCCGCACCACCGAGTCAGGGGTCTATTCACACGGCGTAAACCGTTTCCCGCGCTTTATCCAGCAACTGGAAAATGGCGACATCATTCCGGATGCGCTGCCAAAACGCATCACGTCGCTGGGGGCGATTGAACAGTGGGATGCCCAGCGTTCTATCGGCAACCTGACCGCGAAAAAGATGATGGACCGTGCGATTGAACTGGCCTCCGACCACGGTATCGGCCTGGTGGCGGTACGTAACGCTAACCACTGGATGCGCGGCGGCAGCTACGGCTGGCAGGCTGCGGAGAAAGGCTACATCGGTATTTGCTGGACCAACTCCATCGCCGTTATGCCGCCGTGGGGTGCGAAAGAGTGCCGTATCGGGACTAACCCGCTGATCGTTGCCATTCCGTCCACGCCGATCACCATGGTGGATATGTCCATGTCGATGTTCTCCTACGGCATGCTGGAAGTGAACCGCCTGGCGGGCCGCCAGTTGCCGGTTGAGGGTGGCTTTGACGACGAAGGTAAGCTGACCAAAGACCCGGCGCCGATTGAGAAAAACCGCCGCATTCTGCCGATGGGCTACTGGAAAGGCTCTGGCCTCTCTATCGTGCTGGATATGATCGCCACCCTGCTGTCCGATGGTTCTTCCGTGGCCGCCGTCACCGAAGACAACAGCGACGAGTTCAACATTTCGCAGGTCTTTATCGCCATCGAAGTGGACAAACTGATCGACGGCGCCACCCGTGATGCCAAGCTGCAACGCATCATGGATTACATCACGACCGCTGAACGCGCCGATGAAAATGTCCCTGTGCGTCTGCCGGGCCATGAATTTACGCGTCTGCTGGAAGAAAACCGCCGCAACGGTATCACCGTTGACGACAGCGTGTGGGCGAAAATCAAGTCGCTGTAAGGATTATCATCATGATTTATGGACATATTTCTCAACCCAACGCCTGCCGGTATCCGGCAGCGATTGAAAAGGCGCTGGAATTCCTGCGCACCACGGATTTCAGCAAGCTGGAGCCGGGCGTGGTGGAAATTGAGGGGCGCACGATTTACGCGCAGATCCTCGATCTGACCACTCGCCCTCACGATGAATTGCGCCCGGAAGTGCATCGCCGTTATCTCGATATTCAGTATTTATATTCCGGCGAAGAACAAATCGGTGTCGCCATTGATACCGGCAATAACGTGGTGAGCGAAGAATTACTTGAGCAGCGCGATATTATTTTCTATCACGACAGTGACAACGAATCGTTGATTGAAATGGTACCAGGGAATTACGCCATATTTTTTCCGCAGGATGTTCATCGTCCTGCCTGTAATAAACACAGAGAAACAGCGATCAGAAAAATAGTCGTTAAAGTTGCGGTTTCCGCATTGAATTAATCCGTTGTTTATTTATCGATACCTGATAAATAAAAGGAGCGAAACATGAAAACAAATGACGCCGGTTATATTATCGGCGCATACCCCTGCGCGCCTTCGTTTCACCAAAAAAGCGAACAGGAAGAGAAGGAATTCTGGCGTTTACTCGCGGATACGCCGCACATTCGCGGTCTGGAGCAGCCGTGCCACGAAAACCTGCACGCTTATGGCGATGAGTGGCTGTTCCGGCACACGCCGGGCGAATGGCAGATTGTGGTCACCGCGATCCCGGAGACCATGCGTCGTCGCAGCGGCGGCAATCTGGCCTTCGGTCTGGCCTCCAGCGATGAAGAACAACGTCGGGCATGCGTCGAGTTCCATCGTCATTTGCTGAACAAAATCAATGCGGTAAACCAGCGCTTCGCCAATAAAGTGACATCGCTGGAGCTGCAGGCTGCGCCGCTGGGCGGTAACGCTGATGTGGCACAGGCAACCGATGCGTTTGCCCGCTCCATCAAAGAAATCGCCAGTTGGGACTGGTCATGCTCGCTCGTACTGGAACACTGCGACGCCATGAACAAGCCCGCACCGCGCAAAGGTTTCCTGCCGCTGGAAAACGTGCTGGATACCCTCGCCGGTTACGACATTGATGTGTGCATTAACTGGGCGCGTTCCGCGATTGAAGGGCGTAATACCACCCTGCCGCTGGAACATACTCAGGCGGTGAAAGCCGCAGGAAAACTGGGGGCGCTGATGTTCTCCGGCACCGCCACCGAAGGGCCGTATGGTGAATGGACTGACCTGCATACGCCTTTCGCCCCTTTCTGCCCGGAAAGCCTGCTCACGGTAGAAAGTGCTAAAGAATTATTTAATGTGGCTGACACAGCAAAATTACAGTTTGCCGGTATTAAGTTGCTGGAAATTGATGCTAATGCTGATGCGAATCATCGCATAGCCATATTACGCGATGGCATTACCGCGTTAAACAAAGCCAGACAATAAATATAAAGCGTCAATTTAATCGCAAGGCCTGTTACTTTTAACGAGAGATTAATATGAACACTTCCTCTTACGCTACATCTGCGGATATTCCGCGCCAACGCTGGTTAAGAATTATTCCCCCTATTCTTATCGCGTGTATTATTTCTTATATGGACCGCGTGAATATCGCATTCGCAATGCCTGGCGGGATGGACAAGGATTTAGGCATTACCGCCACCATGGCAGGTTTGGCTGGCGGTATTTTCTTCCTCGGTTACCTCTTCTTGCAGGTACCGGGCGGGAAAATCGCCGTGCACGGCAGCGGTAAAAAATTCATCGGCTGGTCACTGGTCGCCTGGGCGGTCATCTCTGTGCTTACCGGTATTGTCACCAACCAATATCAACTGTTAGCACTGCGTTTCCTGCTCGGTGTGGCGGAAGGCGGCATGCTGCCTGTGGTACTCACCATGATCAGCAACTGGTTCCCGGATGCCGAACGTGGTCGCGCAAATGCCATCGTCATTATGTTCGTCCCGATTGCCGGGATCATCACCGCCCCGCTCTCCGGCTGGATCATTACCGCACTCGACTGGCGCTGGCTGTTCATCATCGAAGGTCTGCTGTCACTGGTTGTTCTGGTGCTGTGGGCGCTGACCGTGTATGACCGTCCGCAGGAAGCCCGTTGGATTAGCGAAGCCGAGAAGAAATATCTGGTGGAAACCCTGGCCGCTGAGCAGCGTGCCATTGCGGGTAAAACCGTGGTCAATGCCTCGCTGGGCGCGGTGTTGTCTGACCGTACCATGTGGCAGTTAATTGCCCTGAACTTCTTCTATCAAACCGGGATTTACGGCTACACCCTGTGGCTGCCCACCATCCTCAAAGAGTTGACCCACACCAGCATGGGCCAGGTCGGGATGCTTGCCATTCTGCCTTACGTTGGCGCTATCGCCGGGATGTTCCTGTTCTCTTCTCTGTCCGACCGTACCGGTAAACGCAAGCTGTTCGTCTCCCTGCCACTGATTGGCTTCGCCACCTGCATGTTCCTCTCCGTCACCCTGAAAGAGAGCATCTGGCTGTCGTATGCCGCACTGGTTGGCTGTGGCTTCTTCCTGCAGTCCGCTGCCGGGGTGTTCTGGACCATTCCTGCTCGTCTGTTCAGCGCGGAAATGGCTGGTGGCGCACGCGGCGTGATCAACGCCCTGGGTAACCTGGGTGGCTTCTGCGGTCCGTATGCCGTGGGTGTGCTGATCACCATGTACAGCAAAGATGCGGGCGTCTACTGCCTGGCGGTGTCTCTGGCGATTGCCGCGCTGATGGCGCTGCTGCTGCCGGCGAAGTGTGATGCCAACAGCCCGAGCGTGGGCGCGACGAATACGGCCAAACGTGCGGTCTGATGCCCTCACCCCATCCCTCTCCCACGGGGAGAGGGTGAAAAAACAGGACAAAAAGATGAGTGAAAAAGAGACCTTCTGGCTGGGTATCGATTGTGGCGGTACTTATCTGAAAGCAGGACTGTACAACAGCCAGGGTAAAGAATTTGCTATTGAACGCCAGTCCGTTCGCACCCTTAGCCCGCAACCGGGCTGGGCAGAGCGCGACATGGTGGAACTGTGGCAGCACTGCGCGGGAACCATCTCCCGCCTGTTGCAACGTACTGGCATTGGCGGCGAAAACATTAAGGGCGTGGGCATCTCCGCTCAGGGCAAGGGGCTGTTTTTACTTGATAAAAATGACCAGCCGCTGGGTACCGCGATCCTCTCTTCCGACCGCCGCGCGATGGAAATCGTCAAACGCTGGCAGCAGGACGGCATTCCGCAAAAGCTCTACCCGTTAACGCGCCAGACCCTGTGGACCGGGCACCCGGCCTCGCTGCTGCGCTGGGTAAAAGAAAACGAGCCGCAACGTTACGCACAGATTGGCTGCGTAATGATGGGCCACGACTACCTGCGCTGGTGTCTGACCGGCGTGAAGGGGTGTGAAGAGAGCAATATCTCTGAATCCAACCTCTACCATATGACCACCGGGCAGTATGACCCCTGCCTGACACAATGGCTGGGCATTAGCGAGATAGACCCCGCATTGCCGCCGATTGTGGGTTCTGCAGAAATCAGCGGGGAAATCACCGCTCAGGCAGCCGCCATTACCGGTCTCGCAGCGGGAACACCCGTTGTGGGCGGTCTGTTTGATGTGGTTTCCACCGCGATCTGCGCCGGTCTGAAAGACGAATACACGCTCAATGCCGTAATGGGCACCTGGGCTGTCACCAGCGGTATTGCCGAGGGCCTGCGCGACAACGAAGCGCATCCCTATGTGTATGGCCGCTACGTCAATGACGGGCAATACATCGTGCACGAAGCCAGCCCCACCTCGTCCGGCAACCTCGAATGGCTGACCGCGCAGTGGGGCGATATCAGCTTTTCTGAGATCAATCAGCTCGTCGACAGCCTGCCGAAAGCCGCCAGCGATGTCTTCTTCTTACCTTTCCTGTATGGCAGCAACGCCGGGCTCGACATGACCAGCGGCTTTTATGGCATGCAGGCGCTGCATACCCGCGCGCACTTGTTGCAGGCGGTCTACGAAGGGGTGGTGTTCAGCCATATGACGCACCTCAACCGCATGCGCGAGCGCTTTACCGACGTGCGCGCCCTGCGCGTCACCGGCGGCCCGGCCCATTCCAGAGTCTGGATGCAGATGCTCGCAGATGTCAGCGGCCTGCCCGTTGAGTTGCCGCAGGTGGAAGAGACCGGCTGCTTTGGCGCGGCCATCGCCGCACTGGTCGGCACCGGCGTCTATCAGAACTTTAGCGATGCCCAGCAGACGCTCAACTACGAGATGCACACCCTGACGCCGGACATGAACGCCCATGCGGCCTACCAGCGCAAATATCACCGTTACCAGATTTTAATTGAAGCACTTCAGGGCTTTCATGCCCGTATTAAGGAGCACTCTTTATGAGCCGACCACTACTGCAACTGGCGCTCGACCACACCAGCCTTGTCGCCGCCCAGCGCGACGTTGCGTTGCTAAAAGATCACGTCGATATCGTGGAAGCGGGCACCATCCTCTGCCTCAGTGAAGGGTTAAATGCCGTGCGCGCCTTACGCGCCCAGTGCCCGGAGAAAATCATCGTTGCCGACTGGAAGGTGGCCGATGCCGGTGAAACTCTGGCCCAGCAGGCGCTGGACGCAGGTGCAAACTGGATGACTATTATCTGTGCCGCACCGCTGGCTACCATCGAAAAAGGCCATGCCGTTGCCGCCGCACGCGGGGGAGAAATTCAGATTGAGTTGTTTGGTAACTGGACCTTCGACGATGCCCGCGACTGGTACAACACCGGGGTGCGTCAGGCCATTTACCACCGTGGTCGTGACGCGCAGGCGAGCGGCCAGCAGTGGGGTGAAGCGGACCTGGCACGCATGAAAGCGCTGTCCGATATTGGTCTCGAACTCTCCATTACCGGCGGCATCACCCCTGCCGATTTGCCGTTATTTAAAGAGATCAATGTGAAGGCGTTCATTGCCGGACGCGCGCTGTCTGGTGCGGCGAATCCGCAGCAGGTCGCCGAAGAATTCCACGCCCGCATCCACGACATCTGGGGAGCGTAAACATGCGCAACCATCCGTTAGGTATTTATGAAAAAGCGTTACCGAAAGACTTATCCTGGCCGGAGCGTCTGGTTCTGGCTAAAAGCTGCGGATTCGACTTCGTGGAAATGTCCGTCGACGAAACCGACGAGCGCCTCTCGCGACTCGAATGGACCACCGCCCAGCGCGCCTCGTTAGTGGAAGCGATGCTGGAAACCAATGTGTCGATTCCGTCGATGTGCCTTTCCGCCCATCGTCGCTTCCCGTTCGGCAGCCGCGATGACGCCGTGCGCGAACGTGCCCGCGACATCATGACCAAAGCCATCAAACTGGCGCGTGACTTAGGTATCCGCACCATTCAGCTTGCGGGCTACGACGTCTATTACGAAGAGCATGACGCGGGCACCCAGCAGCGTTTCGCCGAAGGGCTGGCGTGGGCCGTTGAGCAGGCCGCAGGCGCACAGGTCATGCTGGCGGTGGAGATCATGGATACCGCGTTTATGAACTCTATTACCAAATGGAAAAAATGGGACGAGATGCTCGCTTCACCGTGGTTCACCGTCTACCCGGACGTGGGCAACCTCAGCGCCTGGGGTAACGACGTACCGGCAGAGCTGGCGCTCGGTATCGACCGTATCGCAGCTATTCACCTGAAAGACACGCAGCCCGTCACCGAAACCAGCCCTGGTCAGTTCCGTGATGTGCCGTTTGGCGAAGGCTGTGTGGATTTCGTCAATGTGTTCAGCACGTTGCAGAACCTGAATTATCGCGGCGCATTTCTGATTGAGATGTGGACCGAAAAAGCCAAAGAGCCAGTGCTGGAGATCATCCAGGCCCGTCGCTGGATTGAAGCCCGTATGCAGGAAGGAGGATTCGTATGTTAGAGCAACTGAAAGCCGAGGTGCTGGCGGCAAACCTGGCGCTACCCGCACACGGGCTTGTCACCTTTACCTGGGGAAACGTCAGCGCCGTCGATGAAACCCGCAAACTGATGGTGATTAAACCGTCCGGCGTGGAGTACGAGGTGATGAAAGCCGAGGATATGGTGGTGGTGGATATCGCCACTGGCAACGTGGTCGACGGCAGTAAAAAACCCTCTTCTGATACGCCAACGCACCTGGCGCTGTATCGTCGCTTCCCGGAGATTGGCGGTATTGTGCATACCCACTCCCGCCACGCGACGATCTGGTCGCAGGCGGGCCTGGATCTGCCCGCCTGGGGCACTACGCACGCGGACTACTTCTACGGCACCATTCCCTGCACGCGCCTGATGACCACCGAGGAAATCAACGGCGAGTATGAATACGAAACCGGCGAAGTGATCATCAAGACCTTTGAAGCGCGCGACCTGAACCCGATGCAGGTTCCGGCCGTGCTGGTCCACTCCCACGGCCCGTTTGCCTGGGGCAAAAACGCGGCGGATGCGGTGCACAACGCGGTGGTGCTGGAAGAGTGCGCCTATATGGGCCTGTTCTCCCGGCAACTGGCGCCGCAGTTGCCGGATATGCAGTCTGAATTGTTGGATAAGCACTATCTGCGTAAGCACGGCGCGAACGCCTACTACGGGCAGTAATCCTCTGCGGTCTGATGCCCTCACCCCGGCCCTCTACCACAGGGAAAGGGAGAAAGGCCAGAAGGCCTCGGCTCGATCGGTCCCCTCGCCCCTCTGGGGAGAGGGTTAGGGTGAGGGGAAAATACTGCGCAGCGCCCCATTCTTACCCCGAATTAATATGCTCCTTACAATACCGCCGCTTCCATGCGGCGGGCGTCAGCCCGGTGTGTTTGCGAAAAATCTGCCGGAAATAGCCCACATCATGAAACCCACACTGCCCCGCCACCTCTTTTAACGATAACGAGTCGCTGATCAGTAATTTTTCCGCCGCCCGTACCCGCTGGCGATGAATGGCTTCGGTCAGTGTCAGACGAAAGGCGCGCCGGTACACCCGCCCCAGGTAGTCGGCGTTGCAGTGCAGCTCTTTTGCCAGCGTCGAGGCCGAAATCGGCAGATGAAATTGCGTACCAATCATTTGCCGGGCTTTCCAGGCGAGCGCCATTCCCGGATTATCCACGGCACGCTCGCTGAGCGCAGAGGCCGATATTTGTTGCAGAATCAGCAGCAAAATACATTCCATAGCCACGCTGCGATGGACATTTTCCTGCTCATGTAAAAACTGGCGAAATAACGCCGTCATATATTGCGGATCATTTAAAGCTGTATGTTGCGGCAACATAAGCACACTGTTTTGTCCTGTTTTTTCCACCGCAGCCGTTAATTCAAAATGCAGCCAGTAGAATTTAAGATCTGCCGGAAATTCCCCTACACCGACATGTCGTCGCTGCGGCCAGAGTAAAAGTGTTTCGCCGGCATTAACCGTAAAGAGTTTCTCTTCTTCGCGGATCGTTAATGTCCCCTTTTCGACGAAAATCACCTCCCAGGAATGCAGAGTCCGTGACGGATGGCTTCCCACACCGCGCGAGATAAATAAGCCGCCATTTTGCACACGAAGCGGAAATGTTATGGATAATTCAAGCATAAATATGTCAATTCTCGCTACAGGAGAGCCATTACACTGCATCTAGTTTTTGATTATTAACGAAATATAAGCCCCGCGCCGGATCAAAATCACACTTTACGCATCAGGTCGGAATCGTCATCTTTTTGTACTTTTCCCTTCCCTTGTTGTGTGGTCAATTCAATGCAAAATAAATAACGTACTTTGCAAACTACACAACAAAATCTGCAAATAAGCGGGTTACTTTTGGAATATCCGTGAGGCGTTTTCCATGACTTCAACATTAATTTCCAATACCGATTCAGCGCAAAAAGCGCTGGACGATAAATTATCCGTACGTGAAAAAATAGGCTATGGGTTGGGTGACGCAGGCGGAACGGTAATTACCTGCTTAATCATGAATTTCCTGACCTTTTTTTATACCGATATTTTTGGCTTAACCCCGGCGCTGGTCGGCACACTGTTTATGGCATTACGTGTATTCGATGCCATATCCGACCCGGTAATGGGGATCATTGCTGACCGCACCCAAAGTCGCTGGGGCCGTTTTCGCCCCTGGCAGCTATGGATTGCCCTGCCTATCGGCATTATCGGCGTGCTGACCTTCACCGTCCCCGATGCCAGCATGAACGTGAAAATTGCCTGGGCGTTTGGCACTTATCTTCTGCTTTCTGTGGGTTATACCGCCATCAACGTACCCTACTGCGCGCTGATCAATACGATGACCACGCGTCATAGCGAAGTGATCTCCTGTCAGTCCTGGCGTTTTGTGCTCTGTGGCGTGGCGGGTTTTCTGGTCTCAGTTGGCCTGCCGTGGCTGGTCTCCTCGCTGGGTAAAGGGAATGCCGCGCAGGGTTATCAACTTGGTGTCGGCGTGCTGTGCGCCATCGCCGTGGTGATGTTCCTGTGCTGTTTCTTCTGGGTACGCGAACGGGTGCCGCTGTCGACGATGGGTAAATTCACCCTGTATGAACATCTGGCGGGGCTGCGTAAAAACGACCAGTTGTTACTGATGCTGCTGATGTCTTTCCTGCTGATCAATGTGTTTAACATTCGCGGCGGCGGCTACATGTACTTCATCACCTATGTACTGCAAGGCAGCACCGGTTATACCTCGCTATTTTTCACCATGGTGACCTTTGCCTCGATTCTTGGCTCGGTGCTGGTTAACCCGCTGTCAAAACGCTTCGACACGGTGAAATTCTACTACTACACCAACCTCGTGCTGGCCGCGCTGTCGGTGATGATGTGGCTCCTGCCTACCGGACCGGCCTGGCAGACCCTGTGGCTGGCGGTCATTCTGGGCAATGGCGTGATCCTCGGCTTTACCCTGCCGCTGCACTTCTCACTGATGGCCTTCGCCGATGATTACGGCGAGTGGAAGACCGGCGTGCGTTCGTCCGGTATGAACTTCGCCTTCAACCTCTTCTGCATCAAGCTCGCGTGGGCATCCAGCGCCGTCATCATCAGCCTGGTGTTCGTTTTCGTCGCCTATCAGCCCGGCGCAGGAAATCAGACACCCGCCTCGTTACAAGGCATCACCGCAATGGAGACGCTGCTGCCTGCCCTGTTCCACCTGCTGCTGGCGTTCGCTATCCGCGCCTGCAAGCTCAACAATCCCATGATGGCGCGTATTGCCACCGATCTGCGCCAGCGTCATGTTCAGTCTTAAGGAGTCTGTAATGGAAGTCGATCTGCACAAACTGAAAGTCAGCGATGCGTTTCTCGGCCAGTATCAACAACTGGTGCGCGAGGTTGTTATTCCCTACCAGTGGGATGCGCTGAATGACCGTATCGCCGAAGCCGACCCCAGCCATGCGATTGAAAACTTTCGTATCGCCGCCGGGCTGCAGGAGGGGGAGTTTTACGGCATGGTCTTTCAGGACAGCGACGTCGCCAAGTGGCTGGAAGCGGTGGCCTGGTCACTGTGCCAGAAGCCGGATGCGGAACTGGAGAAGACTGCCGATGAGGTGATCGAGCTGGTCGCCGCAGCCCAGTGTGACGATGGTTATCTCAACACCTATTTCACGGTCAAAGCGCCGCAGGACCGTTGGACCAACCTGGCCGAATGCCATGAGCTCTATTGCGCCGGGCATATGATTGAGGCGGGGGTGGCTTATTTTCAGGGCACCGGGAAACGCCGTCTGCTGGAGGTGGTCTGTCGCCTGGCGGATCATATCGATTCGGTCTTCGGCCCCGGTGAACAGCAGTTGCACGGCTATCCAGGGCATCCGGAGATCGAACTGGCGCTGATGCGTTTGTACGAAGTTACTCAGCAGCCCCGCTATCTGGCGCTGGTGAATTACTTTGTTGAGCAGCGTGGCACGCAGCCGCATTTCTACGATGTCGAATATGAAAAACGCGGGCGGACCTCTTACTGGCATAACTACGGCCCGGCCTGGATGGTCAAAGATAAAGCCTACAGTCAGGCACACCAGCCGTTAGCCGAACAGCAAACGGCTATCGGCCACGCGGTACGCTTCGTCTACCTGATGACCGGCGTGGCCCACCTGGCGCGCTTAAGCCTGGACGAAGGGAAGCGTCAGGATTGCCTGCGGCTGTGGAACAATATGGCGCAGCGCCAGCTTTACATCACCGGCGGCATCGGCTCGCAGAGCAGCGGCGAGGCGTTCAGCAGCGATTACGATCTGCCCAACGACACGGTGTATGCCGAAAGCTGTGCCTCCATTGGGTTGATGATGTTCGCCCGCAGAATGCTGGAGATGGAGGCCGACAGCCAGTACGCCGATGTGATGGAGCGTGCGCTCTACAATACGGTGCTCGGCGGCATGGCACTCGACGGGAAGCACTTCTTCTACGTTAACCCGCTGGAAGTGCACCCGAAATCGCTGAAATTCAACCATATCTATGACCATGTGAAACCGGTTCGTCAGCGCTGGTTTGGCTGTGCCTGCTGCCCGCCGAATATCGCCCGCGTGCTCACCTCGCTCGGCCATTATCTCTACACTCCGCGCGAGGATGCGCTCTATATCAACCTCTACGTTGGCAATAGCGTGGAGATCCCGGTGGGCGGCCAGGCGCTGCGGCTGCGGGTCAGCGGCAACTATCCATGGCAGGAGCAGGTCACTATTACCATTGAGTCACCGCAGGCGGTTGACCACACGCTGGCGCTGCGTCTGCCGGACTGGTGCGCCGATCCGCACATCACGCTGAACGGCGCGGAGGTGGCCAGCGATGTCCGTAAAGGCTATTTGCACATTCAGCGCCGCTGGCAGGAGGGCGATACCCTGACGCTCACCCTGCCAATGCCGGTACGCCGGGTTTATGGCAATCCGCTGCTGCGTCATGTGGCGGGTAAAGTGGCGATTCAGCGCGGGCCGCTGGTTTACTGCCTGGAGCAGGCGGACAACGGGGAAGAGCTGCATAATCTGTGGCTCTCACCGCAGGCGACATTCACCCTTTTTGAGGGTAAGGGGATTTTCGCCCATAAAATGCTGATTCAGGCGCAGGGCTATAAACAAACAGCGGCTGACGCGGGGCAGCAGGCCCTGTGGCGTTATGACAAAACGCCAGGCGAACGTCAGGCGCAGACGCTGACCTTTATTCCATGGTTCTCCTGGGCAAATCGCGGCGAAGGGGAGATGCGGATTTGGGTTAACGAGGAAAGGTAACCGGATGCTGTAATCGTCGGAATGTCCCGGATGTCGGCGTAATGCCTTATCCGGGTTACCGTTCACCGTCTTACTTGAGCAGACGCACCCGGCAGGCTTTGCCTTTGATTTTGCCCTGCTGGAGTTGCTTCCAGGCCTGTTTTGCCACGGACTGACGCACGGCAACATAGGCATGCATCGGGTGCATATCAATCTTGCCGATATCCGCGCCATCCAGGCCAATATCACCGGTCAGTGCGCCAAGAATATCACCGGGGCGCATTTTGGCTTTCTTACCGCCATCGATGCACAGGGTCGCCATCTCCGCCTCCAGCGGCTTGATGTTGTTGCTGATAACCGGGGATTGCCAGTCGAGCGAAATAGCCAGCATTTCACCGAGAATAGCCGCACGCTGCGCTTCTTCCGGTGCGCACAGGCTAAGCGCCATACCGCTCTGCCCGGCACGCGCGGTACGGCCAATGCGGTGTACGTGCACTTCCGGGTCCCAGGACAGCTCGTAGTTGATGACCATTTCCAGCGCTTTGATATCCAGCCCGCGCGCGGCGACGTCGGTAGCCACCAGAACACGGCTACTGCCGTTGGCAAAGCGCACCAGCGTCTGGTCGCGGTCACGCTGTTCCATATCGCCATGCAGCGCCAGCGCGCTCTGGTTACGCTCATTCAGCGCATCGCACACTTCCTGGCAATCTTTTTTGGTGTTGCAGAACACCACGCAGGAAGCTGGCTGATGCTTGCTTAACAGACTCAGCAGCAGCGGAATTTTTTCCCTGCGCGAGACTTCATAGAAGTGCTGTTCCACCGCCGGTAAGGTTTCGACCGAGTCGATTTCAATGGTTTGCGGATCGCGCTGGAAACGGGTACTGATGGCCGCAATGGCCGCAGGCCAGGTGGCGGAAAAGAGCAGCGTCTGACGACGTTCCGGCGCATGGCGCAGGATGGCGTCAATGGCGTCGCTAAAGCCCATATCGAGCATGCGATCGGCTTCGTCCAGGACCAGCGTTTTCAGGGCGTCCAGGTTGACGGTGGCTTTTTCCAGATGATCCAGCAGACGACCCGGCGTGGCGACGATGATATGCGGCGCATGCTGAAGCGAATCGCGCTGTGCACCAAACGGCACACCGCCGCACAAAGTCAGAATTTTAATGTTGGGCAGATAACGCGCCAGACGACGAAGCTCTTTGGCGACCTGGTCAGCCAGCTCACGCGTTGGGCATAGCACCAGAGATTGGGTCACAAACTGGCTGGCATCGATGTGCTGCAGCAAGCCTAAGCCAAACGCGGCGGTTTTGCCGCTGCCAGTCTGCGCCTGTACGCGCACGTCTTTGCCTTCAAGGATCGCCGGCAATGCCGCCGCCTGGACCGGGGTCATGGAGTGATAACCCAGCTCATCAAGGTTGGCGAGGAGTTCAGCGGGCAAAGCATTTAAGGTTGAAAAGGCGGTCACGGTGTTATCTCTGAGTAGTTGCAGGCCGCTATGCTAGCAGACTCTGTGTGTCCGGTCATTGCGGCTACATATGTTTGCCTTTAGCTCGCTTTAAAAGGGTCTTTCTGGTCGTCCTTGCTGTCATCGCGCTTACGAGGGATTTCCCCCTGTTTGTTTGGCGCGTCTTTAACATCTTTGGTGTGTTGGTCATCGGACTGGTGATGTGTGGCCATATTTTCCTCCCGTGTTGTTTTATCGAGTATAGACAATCGGGATCGTGGACCGGAGGAATGGCGAATATTCCCTGGCATTCAGTCTGTTCCCCACCCGGTCGTAACCCCGGATGGCGGCGCAAACGCCTTATCCGGGCTACACCCGGTTTTCTCCCTCTCCCCCGGTGAGAGGGTTGGGGTGAGGGGAATATGCGGCTCGGAAGGTGGGTTCCGTTCACCTTATGTTCATGGCGAAATGTCACCTCCGGACACGTGAACGGGTAAAGGGGAACACCGCGTTCCCCTTTACAATCCCCGCGGCCCCGCAAAAAATCGGTGCTTCGCACTGCGTTCGCCTCCCGCCCCGCTGCCTGCGGTCGGTTTGACTCGACGTCCTGTCTCGACAAACCTCAGTCCGCCATCCCTGGCGGCCTGACCTTGCCATCGGGTCTTCGTCTCACCGATTTCAGCGGGGACTCAACCCCCTCGCTGCACGCTCTGCGCCAGGGAGGCACAAAGATGTCGCTGTGGTTGTCATGCGGGAAAACGAGTCAGCCATGGTTAACAAGGTTGAAGACGTTCACAGTATCTACACCCGGTTTTCTCCCTCTCCCCCGGGAGAGGGTTGGGGTGAGGGGAATATGCGGCTCAGGTGGAGGGTTCCGTTCCCTTTATGTTCATGCCGAAATGGACCTCCTGAACACGTGAACGGGTAAAGGGGCACACCGCGTTCCCCTTTACAATCCCCGTAGCCCCGGTAAGCGTAGCGCCACCGGGGGTTCAGGCTATTTCGTAAACAGCGCTTTATCGCGCAGCACGTGGTCATTACCGCGACGGCGGGTAAAACCGATGCGGTCGAAGTATTCCAGGATCTGAATCGCCAGCTTACGCCCGACATTAAGGGTGTCGCGGAAATCCGCTGCGCTGGTCGAACCGTGAATCGGATCGCGGTCGCGGATCATACTGGCGAAAGCGACAATCCGATCGTTGCGGTAATAACGATCTTTGACGATCGCCGTTATCAGCCCTTGTTGTGCCGCCTGGCGCAACACGCTGCGCATCACCTGCTCATCCGCGCCCGTCTCACGCGCTAAATCACGCACCCACCAGGGTTCGTCGCCGAACAACGGCTCGGCACGCTGCCAGATGGCGGCCTGCTCGTCGGTAAAGCCCGCTTTATGATCCGGCAGATGCAGCCAGCCGTGGTGGCTGTAGATCTCGCCGCTGTCGCGCATCTGCTCAATCAGCGTCAGCACCAGCGCTTCATCTTCCATCGGCAGCGCCATACGCCGTAAACGCTCGCGTCCAGGGCCGGGTTCATCCGCATGCTGATCGTGATATTGGGCAAGCGTCGCCAGCAATTTACGCTGCCAGCCTGCGGCCACGGGCGCACTGAGCAGGTTGTCTCCCGCACGAATAAACCCAGGTTCGCTCACCAACGCCTCAAGCCCTGCATCGTTCAACTGCCGCGCCCAGGCAAAGGCCGGAAGGTTCACCGCCCCGCGTTGCAGATGCACGGCCAGCGCCTGCGCATCGCTTTCTGTTGCCGCCAGTGCGCCAAGCCACTGCTGATACTCCGGTTTGCGCTTGCCGCGACGCGGTGGGTGCAACGCCACCACGCGCGCGCCTGCCAGCGTTTCACGCGCGGAAATGTCCCGCAGCACCAGTCTGTCGTTATCTGCCAGCCATAACGGCGTATCAAGCACCAGCTCCGCCAGGTTGTTATCCAGCAATGATACGCGCCCGGTGATATGACTCGCAGCGTGGTGAATATGCAGCGGTTGCCACTGGGTCAACGGCGTATGGGTTTGCAGCGCCACAATGACACGCTCCGAAGGTTCGGGCGGCGTGACGGAAAGCAGCCAGTCCCCACGGGTCAGGGCCTCTTTTTCCGCATCACCGGCGATATTCAGGGCGATGCGTTGCCCGGCATACGCCCGCCCGGTCGGCTGATTTTGGGCATGCAATCCGCGCACGCGCATCGGCTTATTCACCCCGGTGAGCCACAGCGTATCGCCCACGCGCACTTCACCCGACAGCGCGGTTCCGGTCACCACCAGCCCCGCCCCTTTCACCGTAAACGCCCGGTCGAGTGCCAGGCGAAAACGTTGATGCTGCGGATGCGCACGCGCAGGCAGTTGCAGCAGGTGCGCGCGCAGTTCGTCAATGCCACGCGCTTCGGTTGCCGCCGTCACAAACAGCGCCGCCTCTTTCCAGCCAAAGTCGTTTAACGTCGCCAGTACCTCGTGGCGGACGGCATCAATACGCGCCTCATCCACGCGATCGGCTTTGGTCAGCGCAACAGTCAGCGCCGGGTTACCGGTGAGTTGCAAAATAGCCAGATGCTCGCGGGTTTGCGCCATCACGCCATCGTCGCAGGCCACCACCAGCAGCGCATGGTCGATACCGCCCACACCTGCCAGCATATTGGACAGAAACTTCTCGTGGCCCGGCACATCAATAAAGCCTGGCACGCTGCCATCCGGCTGCGGCCAGTAGGCATAGCCAAGATCGATGGTCATACCGCGCGCTTTCTCTTCCGGCAAACGGTCAGCATTCACGCCGGTAATGGCCTGTAGTAATGTCGTTTTGCCGTGGTCGACGTGCCCGGCGGTGGCAATAATCATTTCAACAACATCTCCAGAAATCGGGGTTCATTCTCAAGGCAGCGTAAATCCAGCCATAAGCGGCCATCAGAGATCCGCCCCAGCACCGGCTCTGGCAGGTTACGCCAGGATGCCGCAAGCGCTTCCAGGCGACGCCCGCTGCCGTCACGCGGGGTAAAAGTCAGCGCGGCGCTGGGCAGCCTGTCCACTGGCAGGGAACCGCTGCCGATTTGCGATAAACACGCTTCCACACGCAGGTCGAACGCATCGTAATGGTCGGCAAGTACCCCGGCAAGGCGCAACGCTTGCTGGCGAATCTCGTCTGGTTTTCGCGTCAGCAAACGCAGGGTGGGTAAATTGTCCCGCAGCTTTTCCGGGTGCAGATACAGACGCAGCGTCGCTTCCAGTGCCGCCAGCGTCATTTTATCTGCCCGCAGCGCACGCTTGAGCGGGTGGCGCTGCAACTGCGCGATCAGCGCTTTTTTCCCCACAATGATGCCCGCCTGCGGGCCGCCAAGCAGTTTATCGCCGGAAAAACTCACCAGACTCACGCCTGCGGCAATCAGTTCCTGCGGCATCGGCTCTTTTGGCAAACCATAGAGACTTAAATCCACCAGCGAGCCGCTGCCCAAATCCGCAATCACCGGCACATTTAACTCATCACCGAGCGTCACCAGCTCCGCTTCGTCTACCGTTTTGGTAAAGCCTTCAATGTGATAGTTGCTGGTATGAACCTTCATCAGCAGCGCGGTATTGTCGTTGACCGCCTCACGATAATCTTTCGCATGGGTGCGATTGGTGGTGCCGACTTCATGCAGAAAGCAGCCCGCCTGGCGCATAACATCAGGAATACGAAACGCGCCGCCGATCTCCACCAGCTCGCCACGAGAGACCACCACCTCTTTACCACTGGCCGTTGCCGCCAGCATCAGAAGAACCGCCGCTGCATTGTTATTGACGATGCAGGCATCCTCCGCGCCCGTCAGGCGGCAGAGGATATCGGCGAGCGCCTGGTCGCGGTGCCCGCGCCCGGCGTCATCCAGCGAATACTCTAGCGTCACGGGTGAACGCATCACCTGCGCGACGGCGTCGATCGCCGCTTGCGCCTGTAACGCGCGCCCAAGATTGGTGTGTAACACGGTACCCGTCAAGTTGATAACCGGGCGCAGCGCGCTGGCATTTTCATCCAACAAGCGCTGGTACGTTGCCTGTGCCCAGTCATTACACCAGACGGGCAGTGCCTGGCGCTGGCGGATGTCATCACGGGCTTCGTCCTGCAACTGACGCAGCGTCTGCGCCACACGGTTGTGCCCAAATTCGGTCAGTAACAGAGTGAACGCCTCATCACGTAACAGGCGATCGGTTGAGGGGATCTGGCTGTAAAGCGAGTGATTTTCCGTTGTCATGAAATGGCCTGGCTGAGGGTTGCCCTCTCCCGATGGGAGAGGGATTCGACATGAGGGGGATTGTACAGCGACTTGGTTCAGCCTGACATAACGGGCGTCAATCCTTTGGCGGTTCTGTGCGCGCAAAGCTTTCACGCTGAAAGAGATTTTCCACCATTTTAACCAATTGCGGACGATCCACACACCAGCCAGGGGAGACACGGCGGAAATTGAGATAGCTAATGGCGCAGGCAATGGCGATAGTGGCGAGGTTCATCTCATCAACGCGTAATGCCCCTTCGTTGATATAGCTCTCCAGGGTGTCGAGGCCGCGATTGATTTTTTCGCGCTGGCGTAAGAGCTCCGTTTCCGATTGCTGGGCCACCGGACGCGCCTGCTCACGCACGGAAACCAGCGCCGCATCCATGATACCGTCCGCCAGCGCTTCAATCTGACGAATTTTCAGCGCGGCTTTGGGATCGGCAGGCAGCATGGCCGGAGCGATACCCAACAGGTCGATATATTCGGCAATGATCGGCGAGTCGTACCACACTTCACCGTCATCGGTTACCAGGGCCGGTACTTTTCCCAACGGGTTGTAATGCGCCACGCCGTTAATAGCGTTGTAGGGTTGTTCATTCACAAATTCGAAGGTGATGCCCTTCTCGAGCAGGATGACCGATATTTTTCGTACAAAAGGGCTTGTATAGCTGCCGATAAGTTTCATTGCCTTCTCCTCTTCGCCAACAAAACAGTAAGTATGTACTACCCGACCAAAGCGCGCGCTGACCATTTCATAAATATGAAAACTGCTCTGACTATAGTGCGTTACGTCTTGCCTTCGCAGCCACGCGAAAAGTGAAAGGGAATTACAGTGGCGAAGGCCAGGAAAAACCACAGTTTGCGAGCGATCACACTCGGAAAACTCCTGGCAAAAATATCTTGTGATTTAGATCACAAATAAACAACAAACTCACCGCTAACAATTGTGATTAACATCACATTAACAGGCGTGTGGCGGCGAAATTATAGCCTTTGTTCTTTTTTTACACATAATTTTTGTGACAAAGATCACTTCATTGGATGGTGTACCCCCTGCATTAACGTGATCTCCATCACACAAATTGGCACCATCTGGACAGTTCATCGATTCGGTGCGAGATTTCGCAGCACAGATCATGGGTCCGGCTACCTCTGCCGCCACGTTAACAACAAAACCTCGGGCTTCCGGCCTGTGAGATAGCAAACATAAGAAGGGGTGTTTTATGTCATCCGATATCAAGATCAGAGTGCAAAGCTTTGGTCGCTTCCTCAGCAACATGGTAATGCCCAATATCGGCGCGTTTATCGCGTGGGGTATTATTACCGCATTGTTTATTCCTACAGGATGGTTACCAAACGAAACGCTGGCGAAACTCGTCGGCCCAATGATTACTTTCCTGCTGCCGCTGCTGATCGGTTTTACCGGTGGTCGTCTGGTGGGTGGCGATCGTGGTGGTGTGGTAGGTGCAATCACCACCATGGGTGTTATCGTCGGTGCTGATATGCCGATGTTCCTTGGTGCAATGGTTGCCGGTCCTCTGGGCGGCCTGTGCATCAAGAAATTCGACGCCGCTGTAGACGGTAAGATCAAATCCGGTTTCGAAATGCTGGTGAATAACTTCTCCGCTGGCATCATCGGTATGATTCTGGCACTGCTGGCGTTTAAAGGCATCGGCCCTGCGGTTGAAGTTCTGTCCAAAGGTCTGGCTGCGGGCGTTAACTTCATGGTGGCGCACGACATGCTGCCGCTGGCGTCTATCTTTGTTGAACCGGCGAAAATCCTGTTCCTCAACAACGCCATCAACCACGGTATCTTCTCGCCGCTGGGTATTCAGCAGTCTCATGACCTCGGCAAGTCTATCTTCTTCCTGATCGAAGCCAACCCGGGTCCGGGGATGGGCGTTCTGCTGGCGTACATGTTCTTTGGTCGTGGTAGTGCTCGTCAGTCTGCTGGCGGCGCGGCTATCATCCACTTCCTGGGCGGTATCCACGAAATTTACTTCCCGTACGTGCTGATGAACCCACGTCTGCTGCTGGCGGTAATCCTTGGTGGTATGACTGGCGTGTTCACACTGAGCGTGCTGAACGGTGGCCTGGTTTCTCCGGCTTCTCCGGGTTCCATCCTGGCCGTACTGGCAATGACGCCGAAAGGCACTTACTTCGCGAACCTCGTGGCTATCTTTGCTGCGCTGATCGTCTCCTTCGTTATCTCCGCGATTCTGCTGAAAACCAGCAAAGTGAAAGAAGAAGATGACGATATCGAAGCGGCTACCCGTCGTGTACAGGACATGAAAGCACAGTCTAAAGGCGCTACCCCGCTGGCCGCTGGCGACGTGACCAACGACCTGAGCCACGTTCGTAAAATCATCGTTGCGTGTGATGCCGGTATGGGCTCCAGCGCAATGGGTGCCGGTGTGCTGCGTAAGAAAGTTCAGGATGCCGGTCTGACCAACATCTCTGTGACCAACAGCGCTATCAACAGCCTGCCGTCTGACGTTGACCTGGTGATTACGCACCGTGACCTGACCGAGCGCGCTATGCGTCAGGCTCCTCAGGCACAGCACATTTCGCTGACCAACTTCCTGGACAGCGGCCTGTACACCAACCTGACTGAACGCCTGGTTGCCGCACAGCGCCACGTGGACAACAGCGTAAAGGTTCAGACCAGCTTGCAGGATAGCTTTGACGCTGGCGACAGCAACCTGTTCAAGCTGGGCGCAGACAATGTGTTCCTGGGTCGTACAGCCAGTAACAAAGAAGAAGCTATCCGTTTTGCCGGCGAACAACTGGTGAAAGGCGGTTATGTTCAGCCGGAATACGTTGAAGCGATGCTGGAACGCGAAAAACTGACCCCGACTTACCTGGGTGAGTCCATCGCGGTACCGCACGGCACCGTTGAAGCGAAAGATCGCGTGCTGAAAACCGGCGTAGTATTCTGCCAGTACCCGCAAGGCGTGCGCTTCGGTGAAGAAGAGGATGACATCGCCCGTCTGGTTATCGGTATCGCTGCGCGCAATAACGAGCATATTCAGGTGATTACCAGCCTGACCAACGCACTGGATGATGAAACCGTTATCGAGCGTCTGGCAAATACCAACAGCGTTGAAGAAGTGCTGGCGCTGCTGAAAGCGTAACCCTGGTCCCGGATAAGCGAAGCGCATCCGGGAGACACCTCCCCTCTCCCTCAGGGAGAGGGTTAGGGTGAGGATAATTTCACGTGGTTCCTCACCCCAGCCCTCTCGGGTAAAAACATTGATTAAGGTTAATTCTATGAAAGCATTACATTTTGGCGCAGGTAATATCGGACGTGGCTTCATCGGCAAACTGCTGGCTGACGCGGGGATTACGCTGACATTCGCCGATGTTAATCAGGTGGTTCTCGACGCCCTTAATGCCCGTCATAGCTATCAGGTTCACGTTGTTGGTGAAAAAGAGCAGGTAGACACCGTTTCCGGCGTCAATGCGGTGAGCAGCATCGGCGACGATGTGGTTGATCTGATTGCCTCTGTTGATCTGGTGACAACCGCCGTTGGTCCGGTGGTTCTGGAGCGTATCGCCCCGGCCATCGCCAAAGGCCTGGCAAAACGTAAAGCGCAGGGCGTAGAAGCCCCGCTGAATATCATTGCCTGTGAGAACATGGTGCGCGGAACCTCTCAGTTAAAAGGCCATGTGTTCAACGCGCTGGCAGCAGAAGATAAAGCGTGGGTTGAAGCCCATGTCGGCTTCGTTGATTCCGCAGTGGACCGCATTGTTCCGCCTTCTGAATCTGCAACTAACGATCCGCTGGAAGTGACCGTAGAAACCTTTAGCGAGTGGATTGTTGATAAAACCCAATTTGTTGGCGACCTGCCAAACATTCCAGGCATGGAATTAACCGACAATCTGATGGCGTTTGTTGAGCGCAAGCTCTTCACGTTGAACACCGGGCATGCTATAACCGCGTACCTTGGACAACAGACCGGTCATCAGACCATTCGCGACGCCATTCTGGATGACAGCATCCGTGCAGTGGTGAAAGGCGCAATGGAAGAGAGTGGCGCGGTTCTGATCAAGCGCTACGGCTTCGATGCTGCCAAACACGCCGCGTATATCGAAAAAATCCTTGGTCGTTTTGAGAACCCATACCTGAAAGATGATGTTGAGCGCGTAGGCCGTCAGCCGCTGCGTAAACTGAGCGCAGGCGATCGTCTGATCAAACCGCTGCTCGGCACGCTGGAATATGGTCTGCCGCACGCGAACCTGGTAAAAGGTATCGCCGCTGCCATGCATTACCGCAGTGAACAGGATCCACAGGCGCAGGAATTAGCGACCTTAATTGAAGAAAAAGGCCCACAGGCCGCGCTGGTACAGATCTCCGGTCTGGACGCAGCAAGCGACGTGGTAGCCGAAGCTGTTAACGCATACAACGCAAAGGCATGATGCCGAGTTTGGCGCGGGACATCCCGCGCCTGTTAACAAGATTGTCAGATATGCAGGCAATAATGGAACTAACACAGGCTTTCGAAAACCGTGTGCTCGAGCGTCTGAATGCTGGCAAAACCGTACGAAGCTTTCTGATTGCCGCCGTCGAGTTATTGACCGAGGCGGTGAATATCCTGGTGCTTCAGGTCTTCCGCAAAGACGACTATGCAGTGAAATATGCTGTAGAGCCGTTGCTTGACGGAGATGGACCGCTGGGCAACTTGTCCGTGCGCTTAAAACTGATTTATGGGCTTGGCGTAATCAGTCGGCATGAGTATGAAGATGCGGAATTGTTGATGGCGTTACGTGAAGAACTGAATCACGACGGCACTGAATACGCCTTCACGGATGATGAAATCCTGGGGCCGTTTGGCGAACTGCACTGCGTGGCGGCGCTGCCTGCAACACCGCCCTTTGATACCAGCGACCCCGACCTGTTTGCTATGCAAAAACAGCGTTACCAGCAGGTCGTTCGTTCAACCATGGTGCTTTCCCTGACGGAGTTGATTTCCCGAATCAGCCTGAAAAAAGCATTCCAGAAATAAGCTTACTCTGTCTCTTCTTCATGAACACATGCAGGCCGATAAAGCTGGCGATAATATTCCAGCCTTTCACGGTACATATCGACTTTATCTGTAGGAATATCATCAGGAACACGGTCTTTCTTATGCTGATGCGCCAGGTACTCACGGAACGCCTGGCTTGAAGCCATAAAATCGATCGCTTTATCGATGATTTGTGGGGTGTAGTCACCTAATTTAGCCATTTTCTCCTCTCCTTTTCGCCCAACCGTAAAACAAAGATGGACCTGCATGCGGGATACTTTTAGTGTTTCCGTGCTTTTCTGGGGTTGTTCGCCGCAATGCGGTATCCTTATATTTTAATCAGCAGAAACACACTCCTATGAAAGAAGTTGAAAAGAACGAAATTAAACGCCTGAGCGACCGTCTGGACGCTATCCGTCACCAGCAGGCCGGTTTGTCGCTGGTGGAATCCGCCGAAAAATATGCGGAGCTGGAGAAAGAAAAAGCGACTATCGAAGCTGAAATCGAACGTCTGCGTGGTCAGTACAGCCAGAAACTCAGTAAAGAAGCACAAAAGCTGGTGAGCATGCCGTTCAAGCGCGCCATCACCAAAAAAGAGCAGGCCGACCTGGGCAAGCTGAAAAAAAGCGTGCGGGGTATTGTTGTTGTGCACCCGATGACCGCGCTGGGCCGCGAAATGGGCCTCAAAGAGATGACAGGCTTCTCGAAAACCGATTTCTGATCCCGCTTCCCCTTCTTCATCGAAGGGGAGCCCTTTTTCTGCGTAAAAATCCATCCCAACAGGCGTAATCGGCGCAGGAAGTTTAAGCCTGGACTGCGCGGAAAAACCGGAGCGTACACGGAGCACGTGAGGATTCTGCGCTTCGCTTATCCCTACGGGACCGCCTGAGGGCGTTCAAAACGCTCTGCGTTTTGTTTGAGCACTACCCATGTTCAAACGGGCAAGCAAGAAAGCCTGATGGAATGGATTTCAAGTGGCCCTACCACTTCACGCATTTATGCGCGTCACTTCACACCCCGCAAAATCACATAAAATTAACATTGCCATTACAAACCAGCCAATTAACCTTGTGCTAATGGCATAGTGCTGCCGCTAACTGGCAGTACCACTTTCCCCCAGAATTTGACTGACACGGAGCAGACCATGACCGCGATTGCTGAACGGCTTTCTGAGGATGTTGCCCGGCGAATCAGAACGCTTATTCGTGAAAAAGGGCTTGAGGCGGGTATGCGTTTGCCCTCTGAGCGCCAGCTCGCCCTGCAACTTGGCGTGTCGCGCAACTCTCTGCGCGAAGCCATCGCAAAACTCATCAGCGAAGGCGTTTTGCTGAGTCGCCACGGCGGCGGCACGTTCGTGCGCTGGCAGCATGAGGCATGGTCGGAACAGAACATTGTGCAGCCGTTAAAAACGCTGCTTGAAGATGACCCGGATTACAGCTTCGATATCCTCGAAGCGCGCCATGCTATTGAAGGCAGCACCGCCTGGCATGCGGCCTTACGCGCCACACCCATCGAAAAAGAAAAGATTCGTCTGTGCTTTGAGGCCACCCTGGCCGAGGACCCGGATCTTGCGTCCCAAGCGGACGTCCGCTTTCACCTGGCAATTGCCGAGGCGTCGCACAATATCGTACTGCTGCAAACCATGCGTGGCTTTTTCGACCTGTTGCAAAGCTCGGTGAAACAGAGCCGCCAGCGCATGTACCAGGTTCCCCCGGTCTTTACGCAGCTCACCGTGCAGCACCGTGAAATTATGGACGCCATTTTTGCCGGAGATGCCGATGGCGCCCGCGAAGCGATGATGGCGCACCTTGGTTTTGTTCACACCACGATTCGTCAGTTTGATGAAGACCAGGCGCGCAGCGCGCGCATCACTCGCCTGCCCAATGAACGGCATTCGCATTCTTTTGGAGACCCAGCATGATCATTTCCGCCGCCAGCGACTACCGCGCTGCCGCCCAACGCATACTGCCCCCCTTCCTGTTCCACTACATTGACGGTGGTGCCTATGCAGAATACACGCTGCGTCGGAACGTAGAGGATTTGGGTCAGGTTGCTCTACGCCAGCGGGTGCTGAAAAACATGTCTGCGCTGAGCACGGAGACCACCCTCTTTGGCGAGAAACTGTCTATGCCGGTTGCGCTCGCCCCGGTGGGATTATGCGGCATGTACGCGCGGCGGGGGGAAGTCCAGGCGGCAGGCGCGGCGGATGCGAAAGGCATACCGTTTACTTTATCGACCGTATCTGTTTGTCCGATTGAAGAGGTAGCGCCGACCATTAAGCGCCCGATGTGGTTTCAGTTGTATGTTCTGCGCGACCGTGGATTTATGCGCAACGCCCTGGAGCGCGCCAAAGCGGCGGGGTGTTCCACGCTGGTCTTTACTGTCGATATGCCCACACCCGGGGCGCGATACCGCGATGCCCATTCCGGCATGAGTGGACAAAACGCCGCATTTCGCCGCTACTGGCAGGCAATAACGCATCCACAATGGGCGTGGGATGTGGGTCTGCATGGCAGACCGCACGATTTAGGCAATATATCGACCTACCTGGGTAAACCCACCGGGCTTGAAGATTATATCGGCTGGCTGGCCAACAATTTCGATCCCTCCATATCCTGGAAAGACCTTGAATGGATCCGCGAGTTTTGGGATGGCCCGATGGTGATCAAAGGGATCCTCGATCCCGAAGATGCGCGGGACGCGGTGCGCTTTGGCGCAGACGGGATTGTGGTGTCGAACCACGGCGGACGTCAGCTTGATGGCGTGCTCTCTTCCGCACGAGCATTGCCTGCCATTGCCGATGCGGTGAAAGGCGATATCGCGATTCTGGCGGACAGCGGTATTCGCAACGGGCTGGACGTGGTGCGGATGATTGCGCTGGGCGCAGATACGGTGCTGCTGGGCCGCGCTTATCTATACGCGCTGGCGACACATGGCCGCGCCGGGGTGACAAACCTGCTGAATCTGATCGAAAAAGAGATGCGGGTGGCGATGACCCTGACCGGCGCGAAATCCATCAGCGAAATCAGCAAAGACTCGCTGGTGCAGGAGCTGAATAAGATCCCGGCAGCGCTGGCACCGTTGTCGCAGGGGGATGCGGCTTAAATAAGAGCTGCCTGATGCCCTCACCCCGGCCCTCTCCCACAGGGAGAGGGAGAAAAAAGCATCCAGTCTCACACCAGGCAGAGGGAAAGTTCCCTCTCCCACAGGGAGTGGGTTAGGGTGAGGGCAAAATTCTGCTATGCTCCCCCCGCTATCAAGGGGGCAGCATGTTAAATATCGTTTTATTCGAGCCAGAAATACCACCGAATACCGGGAACATCATCCGCTTATGCGCTAACACCGGCTTTCGCCTGCACATTATCGAGCCCATGGGATTTACCTGGGATGATAAGCGCCTGCGCCGTGCCGGGCTGGATTACCATGAGTTTGCAGCCGTGAAGCGTCACCATGATTATGCCGCGTTTGTTGAGGCCGAAAAGCCGGAACGTCTGTTTGCTCTCACCACCAAAGGAACGCCAGCACACAGCGCGGTGAGTTATCAGGACGGCGATTATCTGATGTTTGGCCCGGAAACGCGCGGATTACCGATGTCGATTCTGGACGCGCTACCTTCAGGACAAAAAATCCGTATTCCGATGATGCCGGACAGCCGCAGCATGAACCTGTCTAACGCGGTGTCGGTAGTGGTGTATGAAGCCTGGCGCCAGTTAGGATATGCTGGCGCGATATTGCGAAGCTGAGTCAGCGCTCTCCCGGAGGCGGCGCGTGGCATCGCCTCCGGGCACTCAATCAAATCCCGTCGCCGTACTCAAACCCGTGGTTAATCCCATTAAAATGCTGATCCATATCCATCGCGGGTTTGTCTGATTCCGGCTTGCCGACAATGCGCGCCGGAACGCCTGCGGCGGTGGTGTGCGGCGGTACAGGTTGCAACACCACGGAGCCTGCGCCGATTTTCGCACCGCGGCCTACTTCGATATTGCCGAGGATTTTCGCCCCGGCGCCAATCATTACCCCTTCACGGATTTTCGGGTGACGGTCGCCGCTGGTTTTGCCAGTCCCGCCCAGCGTCACCGACTGCAGAATCGACACGTCATCTTCAATCACCGCGGTTTCACCCACCACAATGCCTGTAGCATGGTCGAGCATAATGCCACGCCCGATTTTAGCCGCCGGGTGGATATCAACCTGGAACGATACGGAGACCTGATTTTGCAGGAAAATGGCCAACGCGCGGCGTCCCTGGTTCCATAGCCAGTGGCCGATGCGGTACGCCTGTAGCGCGTGAAAACCTTTCAGATACAAAAGCGGCGTGGAGTATTTATCCACCGCCGGATCGCGGGTGCGCACCGCCTGAATGTCGCAGGCCGCTGAGGCGATCATTTCCGGGTCAGCCGCATAGGCTTCCTCGACCACTTCACGAATGGCGATGGCAGGCATAATGGGTGATGCCAGCTTATTTGCCAGCATATAGCTTAGCGCGCTGCCCAGGTTTTCATGCTTGAGTAACGTTGCGTGGTAAAAACTGGCCAGCATTGGCTCACAGTCCGCCAGCGCCCGGGCTTCGGCTTTAATATTATTCCAGACGATATCCAGTTCTTCACACGGCATTGCTTACTCCAGACGTAATAAGTTCAGCCAGTCACTGCTTAACTGGCTGAGGACATAAACACAAAATCATTCTTACTGTGTCGCGACGACGAGGCTGGAAACCCCAGACGCTTACATAAGTAAATGACGGGGTACGCAGCCGAAGCCAACAACCAGGCAGCATGAAGGATGACGTATGTGCTAAATACTACTGCGCTCGTCCTTGCGCGCACGACCTAATAAGGTCAATGCTGCCTCGCGCGCATTTTTTCCGCAATACAATACCTGATAAATTTCCTCGGTTATTGGCATTTCGACACCAAACCGATGCGCCAGAGCGCGAACTTCTTTGGTATTGCGGTAGCCCTCGACGACCTGACCAATCTGGTCCTGCGCCGTTTGCACGTCCATCCCCTGCCCCAGCGCCATACCGAAACGACGGTTGCGTGACTGATTATCGGTACAGGTCAGCACCAAATCCCCTAAACCCGCCATGCCCATAAAGGTGGCAGGATCGGCACCCAGCGCCGCGCCCAGACGCGACATTTCGGTCAAACCACGGGTGATAAGCGCTGTTCGGGCGTTAGCGCCAAAACCGATGCCGTCCGACATGCCTGCGCCAATCGCAATGACGTTTTTCACCGCGCCGCCAAGCTGCACGCCAATGAAATCCGGATTGCTGTAGACGCGGAAGCTTTTACCACAGTGCAGCAATTGCTGGAGATCATCGGCAAACACAGGGTCAGTCGACGCCAGAGAAATCGCCGTTGGCAACCCTGCCGCCAGCTCCTTCGCGAAGGTCGGCCCGGAGATAACCGCCAGAGGAATCTCATCGCCCAGCACTTCACGCGCGACGTCTTGCAACAGGCGCCCCGTCTCAGCTTCCAGACCTTTGGTGGCCCAGACAATGCGCGCATCGCTGCGCATCAGCGGTTTAATCTGCTGTAAAACAGTGCCAAACACGTGGCTTGGCACAACCACGAGAATGTTACGGCTGGCCGCCAGAGCACAAGCGAGATCGCTTTCCAGCGCAAGCGTATCAGGAAAAGGGACATCAGGAAGGAAAGCGGCGTTACAACGGTCATGCTGTAAAGTCGCAATATGTTTCGGGTCATGGCCCCAAAGAACAACCTGGTGGCCATTTCTTGCCAGTGTAATGGCAAGAGCGGTGCCGTAAGAGCCGGCACCGATCACAGTCATTTCAGCATTGCGTGCGTTCATCAGGCATCCTGATGTTGTTCAGCACCTTCGCCAGCCTGCTGCTGCAGATAGTTCATGAACAGCGCATCAAAGTTCACCGGCGCAAGGTTCAGTTGCGGGAAAGTACCGCGGGAAACCAGGCTGGTGATGCACTCACGCGCGTAAGGGAACAGGATGTTCGGGCAATACGCACCGAGGCAATGCGCCAGTTGGTTACCATCGATACCGTCAATGGAGAAGATACCGCCTTGCTGCACTTCGCACAGGAAGCCCGTTTCTTCACCCAGGGAAGCGGTAACGGTAACACGCAGTACCACTTCATAAACGCCTTCAGCCAGCTGAGTGGATGCAGTATCCAGATCCAGTTTCACTTCCGGCTGCCAGTCTTTCTGAAACACATGCGGAGCATTCGGTGCTTCGAAAGAGATATCTTTAGTGTAGATGCGTTGAATCTGGAAAGTCATTTCCGTGTTGTTTTGTTCAGACATGTCTAAAACCCTTAAGTGTTGTCCTTAATACGCTTTATTCTTCAGGCTGCCTCTGTTTGTCGGCCTTGACGCAACGTGAATCACTTCTTCTATGCATTAACGCAACAGGGGATCGAGCCCACCGCGCGCGTCCAGCGCATATAAATCATCACAGCCGCCAATGTGCTGTGCATCAATAAAAATCTGCGGTACCGTCGTACGGCCACTACGCTTAATCATCTCTTCGCGTTTCACCGCATCGCCATCGATCGGCAGTTCTTCAAAAGAAACGCCTTTGCTGCTCAGTAGCGCTTTTGCGCGATGGCAAAACGGGCAGGTTGCTTTGGTGTAGATCTCAATATTGGCCATGACTTTGCTCCAGTTGTTTCACCCAATGGATTTCATATTGCAGGAAGGCGGCAAAATTATGAATCCCAGGAGCTTACCTCAGTAAGTGACCAGGTTGAATAATTGCAGCCAACGCCCCTGCGGCATGAAAGACGACGGGTAAATTACTTACCGCGTACCAGCGGAAGATTCTCACCGCTCCAACCTGCGATGCCTTCTTTGAGCACAAAAACTTGCTCGAAACCGGCTTTGATCAGTGCGTTCGCAGGTTCCTGAGCCTGCATCCCGGAGCCGTCCACGACGATAACCGGTTTGCTTTTGTGTTTCTCAAGCTCACCTACATTATTGGCCTTGATTTCGGTTGGCAGCAAATTCACTGAGCCTGCGATGTGACCTTTTCGGAAATCATCGCGCTGGCGCAAGTCCACGATAACAGCATCTTCTTTGTTGATCAGACGCGTCGCTTCACCACGAGTGATCACTTTCACTTTCGATGCGAGGCCTTTGAACGTCATGAACAGCACCGCCCCCAGTAATACAATCCAGGCGAGGCAAAGTACGGGGTGGCGACTAACAAATTGCATAATTTCTTGCATGGGGGGTAACAGCTCCCGAATCAGTGAGTAAAAACCAGGAAAGGAGTATACCTGTGCGGTGTAGCAAATACAGCCAGCGAGCGTAATGGAATGCATTTTCTGCGGACTGTTACGAAAAAAATTCATCAACGCCGTGAAATCCTCACCTCCTGCGGCGGTATTCTTTGATCTTCTGCGGCTATTTTATCGATTCAGCTGTAGTAAAATTACGCAAATTTTTCGTCTTTGAGCATGAGGTTGTCGCAATGTCGGTTTCTAAAAAACCTATGGTACTGGTGATCCTGGATGGCTATGGCTACCGTGAAGAGCAGCAGGATAACGCAATTTACAGCGCAAAAACTCCCGTTATGGACGCATTGTGGGCCAAACGTCCACATACTCTGATTGACGCTTCTGGTCTGGAAGTCGGCTTGCCGGATCGCCAGATGGGTAACTCCGAAGTGGGTCACGTCAACCTGGGTGCTGGCCGCATCGTGTATCAGGATTTGACCCGTCTGGATGTTGAAATTAAAGAGCGTACCTTCTTCACCAACCCGGTACTGGCGGGCGCGGTGGATAAAGCCGTTGCTGCGGGCAAAGCCGTTCATATCATGGGTCTACTGTCTGCCGGTGGCGTTCACAGCCATGAAGATCACATCCTGGCGATGGTCGAGCTGGCCGCTGAGCGCGGTGCGGAAAAAATCTACCTGCACGCATTCCTGGATGGTCGCGATACGCCGCCGCGTAGCGCTGACTCCTCACTGAAACGTTTTGAAGACAAGTTTGCCGCCCTGGGCAAAGGCCGGGTGGCATCTATCATTGGCCGTTACTACGCCATGGACCGCGACAACCGCTGGGACCGCGTTGAACAAGCCTATGACCTGATGACGCTGGCAAAAGGTGAATTCCAGTTCGCGACCGCGGTTGAAGGCCTGGCTGCTGCCTATGCGCGTGACGAAAACGACGAATTCGTGAAAGCCACCGTGATCCGCGCCGAAGGCCAGCCCGATGCGGCAATGGAAGACGGCGACGCGCTGATTTTCATGAACTTCCGCGCAGACCGCGCCCGTGAAATCACCCGTGCATTTGTTAACAGCGATTTCGACGGTTTCTCCCGTAAGAAAGTAGTGAACCTCGATTTTGTCATGCTGACCGAATATGCCGCAGACATCAAAACCGCCGTTGCGTACCCGCCAGCCTCCCTGGCGAACACCTTCGGCGAATGGATGGCGAAGAAAGACAAAACGCAGTTGCGTATCTCTGAAACGGAAAAATATGCTCACGTGACGTTCTTCTTCAACGGCGGCGTTGAAGAGCCGTTCCCGGGCGAAGATCGTATTCTGATTAACTCTCCGAAAGTGGCGACCTACGATCTGCAGCCGGAAATGAGCTCCGCAGAGCTGACAGAAAAACTGGTTGGCGCTATCACCAGCGGTAAGTACGACACCATCATCTGTAACTACCCGAACGGCGACATGGTCGGTCATACCGGTGTGATGGAAGCGGCAATCAAGGCAGTTGAAGCGCTGGACCACTGTGTTGAGCAGGTAACCAAAGCGGTGGAATCCGTTGGCGGTCAGTTGCTGATCACCGCTGACCACGGTAACGCTGAGCAGATGCGTGACCCGGCAACCGGCCAGGCGCACACTGCCCATACCAACCTGCCAGTCCCGCTGATTTACGTTGGCGATAAAGCGCTGAAAGCGGTCGAAGGTGGCAAACTTTCCGATATCGCACCGACCATGCTGACCCTGATGGGCATGGAAATCCCGAAAGAGATGACTGGTAAGCCGCTGTTCATCGTGGAATAATCGCTCCCCATGAGGGGAAAGGCGATTTTTTCTGTCACATTGGCCGCAGTCAGGCCTTTGCTTTGCGCCAGCGCTTTTAGCGCTGGCGCATTGTTGTGCGCCTTTTCTGCCCACGCGGATGACCGCGACCAGTTAAAATCCATTCAGGCGGATATCGCCGCAAAAGAACGCGACGTACGCCAGCAGCAACAGCAGCGTTCCGGCCTGCTTGCGCAACTCAAAGAGCAAGAAGTCGCCATCTCCGCAGCCACACGTCAGTTGCGCGAAACGCAGAACACCCTCGCCCAGCTCAATAAGCAAATCGATGCCATGAACGCATCTATCGCCAAACTGGAAAAACAGAAGGCGACGCAAGAGCATAACCTGGCCGCCCAGTTGGATGCCGCGTTCCGCCAGGGTCAACATACTGGGGTTCAGTTGATTCTCAGCGGGGAAGAAACCCAACGCGGGCAACGTCTGCAGGCCTACTTCGGCTATCTCAACCAGGCCCGGCAGGAGACCATCGCGCAACTCAAGCAAACGCGCGAAGAGGTTGCCACGCAAAAAGCGGAGCTGGAAGAGAAGCAGAGTCAGCAGCAAACGCTGATGTACGAACAAAAAGCACAGCAGGCGAAGCTTGAACAAGCACGCAACGAGCGTAAGAAAACGCTCGCCGGTCTGGAGTCATCTATTCAGGAAGGGCAGCAGCAGTTAGGCGAACTGCGGGCGAACGAATCCCGTTTGCGCGATCGTCTGGCTCGTGCCGAAGCCGCAGCCAAAGCCCGCGCCGAGCGTGAAGCTCGCGAAGCGCAGGCCGTGCGTGAAAAACAGCAGGATGCATCCCGTAAAGGCACCACCTACAAACCGACCGAAGGCGAACGTTCACTGATGTCCCGTACAGGTGGGCTGGGCGCGCCATCCGGCCAGGCTTACTGGCCTGTTCGCGGTCCGTTGCTACATCGTTATGGCGAACAACTGCAGGGTGAGCTACGTTGGAAAGGGATTGTTATCGGTGCGTCTGAGGGTAGCGAAGTCAAAGCCGTGGCCGACGGGCGGGTGATCCTCGCCGACTGGCTTCAGGGGTATGGCCTGGTGGTCGTGGTTGAACACGGCAAAGGCGATATGAGTTTGTACGGCTACAACCAGAGCGCGCTGGTGAGCGTAGGCGCGCAAGTTCGCGCCGGTCAGCCGATAGCCCTTGTCGGGAGCAGTGGCGGTCAGGGTAGACCTTCACTTTATTTCGAAATTCGCCGCCAGGGTCAGGCGGTCAATCCACAGCCGTGGTTGGGAAGATAAGTTTTGCTTCAATTTCGTCGCGTTGTTGTTGTCGCTGCCAGCATGCTGGCTTTTTCTGTGCCAGCGTTTGCCGGCAAACTCGCCATTGTTATTGACGATTTCGGTTATCGTCCACAGACCGAAAATCAGGTCATTGCCATGCCTGCGGCGGTTACCGTTGCCGTGCTGCCAAACGCGCCGCACGCAAAAGAGATGGCCACCAAAGCCCATAACGCCGGGCATGAGGTGCTGATCCACCTGCCCATGGCGCCGCTCAGCAAACAGCCACTGGAAAAAGATACCCTACGCCCGGATATGAGCAGCGCTGAGATTGAGCGCATCATCAGCGATGCAGTCAGCAAAGTGCCGTATGCCACCGGGTTAAACAACCATATGGGCAGTGCCATGACATCCAGCCTGTTTGGCATGCAGAAGGTGATGCAGGTTCTGGGGCATTACGATCTCTACTTTCTGGACAGCATGACCATCGGCAACAGTCAGGCGATGCGCGCCGCAAGCGGTACGGGCGTGAAGGTCATCAAACGTAAAGTGTTTCTTGATGACACGCAAAACGAGAGCGATATACGCTATCAGTTTAATCGTGCCGTCGATCAGGCGCGTCGTAGCGGTTCAGCCATCGCTATCGGCCACCCGCACCCAACCACAGTACGTGTGCTGCAACAGATGCTTTACAACCTGCCTGCGGATATCACCCTGGTTCGCGCGGGAAGCCTGCTGAATGAACCGCAAACGGATACCTCAACGCCGGGCCAGATGCCGCCACGCAATCAGCCACCGCGTAACCCGTTCCGGGGCGTGAAGTTGTGCAAAGCGCCACATAAACCGCAGCCCGTTTATGCCAGCTATTTCTTTACGGTCGTGAAGGACAGCATCAGCGAGAGTACGCTGGTGAAATATGTCACGAATGAGTGGCAAGGCTGGGGTAAAAAACACCCTTAAACCGTACGGGTGTTTTTCTTTTCTTCGGCCACAACGTTTTTTTCATCGTTGTGGCCATTGTGGGCATACCAGGCTTTGAAATATTTAAGAAAGCTATACATGGTGGCGTATAAACCTGTCACCGCACCCACTTTGCCGTTACGCCATGCGCCGCTAAATAAATACCATTTAAAGAACGCACCGATGGCGCTAATAATTCCACGGCCAATGGAGGGGCGGACTTTCTGATATTTCACCAGTCGCGTGGTGTAACTATTAAGTTTGCTGAATACTTCATGCAGCGAATAAAACGTATCGTGACGCACATGTCCCGGTATTTTTGTCGATGCCGAATAACCTTCCACCTGATCATCAACTGCACGATTGTTAAAACGGGCCGTGCGGCGGTTATATAAACGCACGGGGAAATCAGGGGATGATATAGGATATATCGTTCGGGTTTGTTCACCCAGCACATACCAATAACGCGGCAAACGCCATGCCTGGTCAGCACCTGGCTCATCACCTGCTTTTAGCTGCAAAATAAAGTTTACCGTCTGCTCATCGAGGATTTCATCGCTATCCATACAGAGCACCCAGTCATGCGCAGCCAGGCTGGTTGCGTGATTCATCTGCGCGCCATGCATCGCATAAGGATGATAATGAACATGAAGATCATATTCCCGACAAATATCCAGCGTCTCGTCTGTACTGCCGGAATCCAGAACCACAAAATCATCCGCGATTTTAAGCAATGGCGGGAGAACGTCCCGTAATAAGCGAGCGGAATTGCAGGTTAACAGACACACCGAAAGTTTGAACATAATTAGCCGCACTGAAAAGGTTAAACGGATCGTCAACGAACTCTACTTTCTAATGTAGAACACTGTTACGGAAATTGTGCCTTTAGTGCGATTTAAGGTTGAAAACAGGAAAAGGATAAGAGAAAGACGCCCGCAGGCGTCTTTATTTTTAGTTCCAGCTAAGGATTACCTTACCTGACTGACCAGAACGCATAGCATCAAAACCTTTCTGGAAGTCATCAATACCGAAACGGTGGGTGATAATAGGCGACAAATCCAGTCCGGACTGGATTAATGCCGCCATCTTGTACCAGGTTTCAAACATTTCACGGCCATAGATACCTTTAATAAAGAGACCCTTGAAGATCACTTTATTCCAGTCGATAGCCATATCAGACGGCGGAATACCCAGCATCGCAATACGACCGCCGTGGTTCATGGTATCAAGCATGGTACGGAAGGCTGGCGGCGCGCCGGACATTTCCAGACCGACATCAAAACCTTCGGTCATTCCCAGCTCTGCCATCACATCGGAGAGGTTCTCTTTCGCTACGTTGACCGCACGGGTAACACCCATTTTACGCGCCAGATCCAGACGGTATTCATTCACATCAGTGATAACCACATGGCGCGCGCCAACGTGTTTTGCCACCGCCGCCGCCATAATACCAATCGGGCCAGCGCCGGAAACCAGCACATCTTCCCCAACCAGGTCGAAGGAGAGTGCGGTGTGAACCGCGTTGCCGAACGGATCGAAAATAGAGGCCAGGTCGTCGGAAATGTTGTCCGGGATTTTGAAAGCGTTAAAGGCAGGAATAACCAGGTATTCTGCAAAACAACCCGGACGGTTGACGCCAACACCCACGGTGTTTCGACACAGGTGCGTGCGGCCAGCGCGGCAGTTACGGCAATGGCCGCAGGTAATGTGGCCTTCACCGGAAACACGGTCGCCGATGTTAAAGCCTTTCACTTCCTGGCCGATGCCAACCACTTCACCCACGTACTCATGCCCGACCACCATCGGTACCGGGATCGTTTTTTGCGACCATTCGTCCCAGTTATAGATATGCACATCGGTCCCGCAAATAGCCGTTTTGCGAATTTTAATCAGCAGGTCGTTATGTCCGACTTCCGGGGCCGGAACATCGTTCATCCAGATGCCTTCTTCCGCTTTCAGCTTAGATAGCGCTTTCATCTTACGTCCTCAGGCGATGACGCCCAGTTGTTTACCGATGCGGGTAAAGGCAGCCACCGCACGTTCGATTTGCTCAGGGGTATGAGCAGCAGACATTTGGGTACGAATACGCGCCTGGCCTTTTGGCACAACCGGGAAGAAGAAGCCCGTCACGTAAATCCCCTCTTTTTGCAGCTCGCGGGCGAAGTTCTGCGCCACTACCGCATCACCGAGCATTACCGGAATGATGGCGTGATCGGCACCCGCCAGGGTAAAGCCTGCGGCACTCATCTTTTCACGGAACAGACGCGCGTTAGACCACAGACGGTCACGCAGCTCGCTCCCCGCTTCAACCATCTCCAGCACCTTAATGGAGGCAGCAACAATCGCCGGGGCCAGTGAGTTGGAGAAGAGATACGGGCGGGAACGCTGACGCAGCCATTCCACCACCTCTTTACGCGCGGCGGTATAACCGCCGGAAGCGCCGCCGAGCGCTTTACCCAGCGTACCGGTAATGATGTCCACCCGGCCCATGACGTCGCAGTACTCGTGCGAGCCACGGCCGTTATCGCCGACAAACCCCACCGCGTGGGAGTCATCAACCATTACCAGCGCATCGTACTTATCTGCCAGGTCGCAGACGCCTTTCAGGTTGGCAATCACGCCGTCCATCGAGAAGACGCCGTCGGTGGCAATCAGCACATGGCGGGCACCGGCTTCGCGGGCCTCTTTCAGACGCGCTTCCAGCTCCTGCATATCGTTGTTGGCGTAGCGGAAACGCTTCGCTTTACACAGACGCACGCCGTCGATGATCGAGGCATGGTTCAGGGCATCAGAGATAATGGCGTCTTCTGCGCCCAGCAGGGTTTCGAACAGACCGCCGTTGGCATCAAAGCAGGAGGAATAGAGGATCGCATCCTCCATACCGAGGAACTCAGCGAGTTTCTTTTCAAGCTCTTTGTGGCTGTCCTGCGTACCGCAAATAAAACGTACAGAGGCCATGCCAAAGCCGTGGCTGTCCATCCCAGCTTTCGCGGCGGCAATCAATTCAGGATGGTTAGCCAGACCGAGGTAGTTGTTGGCGCAGAAGTTAATGACGTGGCTTCCATTCGCCACGGTGATATCAGCTTGCTGGGCCGACGTGATAATGCGTTCTTCTTTAAACAACCCTTCCGCACGTGCGGTCTCCAGGTCGCTCGTTAACTGCTTGTAAAAATCCCCACGCATCGCAATTCTCCAGACTGGGCAAATTTCGGCACATATTACCCAAAGCTATACGTTGATACGAGATGACGCATCACCTGTTGCGCATTTTGTAGCATAAATCACGTGTAAGATTATGGCCTGTCCGTGAATGGCTGTCGGGCTGGCAATGAGATGGTATGATAAGAATCATTAGTGTCTGAGATAGTCTCGGAGCTCCACAATTCAAAGGTCATAGTTATGATTATCGTTACCGGCGGCGCGGGTTTTATCGGCAGCAATATCGTTAAAGCCCTGAATGATAAAGGCATCACCGACATTCTGGTGGTGGACAATCTGAAAGACGGCACCAAGTTTGTGAACCTGGTGGATCTGGATATTGCCGACTACATGGACAAAGAAGACTTCCTTATCCAGATAATGGCGGGTGAAGAATTCGGCGATATCGAGGCTATTTTCCACGAAGGCGCCTGCTCCTCTACCACTGAGTGGGATGGTAAGTACATGATGGATAATAACTATCAGTACTCCAAAGAGGTTCTGCACTACTGCCTGGAACGTGAAATTCCGTTCCTGTACGCCTCTTCTGCGGCGACCTACGGCGGGCGCACCAGCGACTTTATCGAATCACGTGAATATGAAAAACCGCTGAATGTTTACGGTTATTCTAAATTCCTGTTCGATGAGTATGTGCGCCAGATCCTGCCGGAAGCCAACTCTCCGGTTGTCGGTTTCCGCTATTTCAACGTTTACGGGCCGCGCGAAGGGCACAAAGGCAGCATGGCGAGCGTAGCGTTCCACCTCAACACCCAGTTGAATAATGGCGAAAGCCCGAAACTGTTTGAAGGCAGCGACAGCTTCAAACGCGACTTCGTCTATGTAGGCGATGTGGCCGCCGTCAACCTGTGGTTCTGGGAAAATGGCGTATCCGGTATTTTCAACCTCGGGACCGGCCGTGCGGAATCTTTCCAGGCCGTGGCCGATGCCACGCTGGCGTTCCACAAAAAAGGCAGCATCGAATACATTCCGTTCCCGGATAAACTGAAAGGCCGCTATCAGGCATTCACCCAGGCTGACTTAACCAACCTGCGTGCCGCGGGCTATGACAAGCCATTCAAAACCGTTGCCGAAGGCGTAACGGAATATATGGCCTGGCTGAACCGCGATAACGGCACCCATTCATAAAATCATTAAAGCGGTATCAAGGCGGCAACTGAGTGAGTCCCCAGGAGCATAGAATAACGATGTGACTGGGGTGAACAAAGGCAGCCAACGCAGAGACAGCTTGAAGGATGAAGTGAATGAAAATATTGGTGATCGGCCCCTCCTGGGTGGGCGACATGATGATGTCGCAAAGTCTCTATCGCACGCTCAAAGCGCGCTACCCCCAGGCGATTATCGACGTGATGGCTCCCGCGTGGTGCCGTCCGCTGTTATCGCGGATGCCGGAAGTCAACGAGGCGATTCCGATGCCGCTGGGCCACGGCGCTCTGGAACTTGGCGAACGCCGTAAGCTGGGTCACAGCCTGCGGGCAAAACGCTATGACCGGGCATTCGTCCTGCCAAACTCCTTTAAATCGGCGCTGGTCCCGTTCTTTGCCAACGTGCCTCACCGTACCGGCTGGCGCGGCGAAATGCGTTACGGCTTACTGAACGATGTGCGCGTTTTGGACAAGCAGGCCTGGCCGCTAATGGTCGAGCGCTATGTTGCATTGGCCTACGATAAAGGCGTAATGGCATCGGCGAAAGATTTGCCGCAACCGCTGTTATGGCCGCAGTTACAGGTGACTGAGAGCGAAAAAGGCCAGACCTGTGCTGCCTTTAGCCTCTCAGCGGAACGTCCGCTGATCGGTTTTTGCCCCGGCGCTGAGTTTGGTCCGGCCAAGCGCTGGCCACACTATCACTATGCGGAACTGGCAAAACAGCTAATTGATGAAGGCTTCCAGATTGTGCTGTTTGGTTCGGCGAAAGATCATGAAGCAGGCAATCAAATTCTCGCGACGCTAAGCGTTGAACAGCAGGCCTGGTGCCGTAATCTGGCCGGAGAAACTGAACTGGAACAGGCGGTCATTCTACTCGCGTCCTGTAAAGCGGTCGTCAGCAATGACTCTGGCCTGATGCATGTTGCCGCAGCACTCAATCGCCCGCTGGTCGCACTTTATGGGCCAAGCAGCCCGGATTTCACGCCACCGCTGTCGCACAAAGCGCGGGTGATTCGCCTGATTACCGGCTACCACAAAGTACGCAAAGGCGATGCCGCCGAAGGCTATCATCAGAGCCTGATCGACATTACCCCGCAGCAGGTATTGAGCGAACTAAACACGCTGTTGCTGAATGAAGAAGGATAACGCATGCGGGTTCTTATCGTTAAAACCTCTTCAATGGGTGATGTACTGCATACCCTGCCTGCGTTAACTGATGCGGTGCGGGCCATTCCCGGTATTCGCTTTGACTGGGTGGTAGAAGAAAACTTTGCGCAAATCCCGTCGTGGCATGATGCGGTCGACAGGGTTATTCCCGTGGCGATTCGCCGCTGGCGTAAAGCGTGGTTTTCTGCGCCTGTAAAAGCAGAGCGTCGCGCATTTCGTCACGCCGTGCAGGCCGAATATTACGATGTTATCATCGATGCTCAAGGGCTGGTAAAAAGCGCCGCGCTGGTGACACGCCTGGCCCACGGCATCAAACATGGGATGGACTGGCAAACCGCGCGTGAACCGCTGGCGAGCCTGTTCTATAACCGTCGTCACCACATTGCAAAGCAGCAGCATGCGGTAGAACGCACCCGTGAACTGTTCGCGAAAAGCCTGGGCTACGACAAACCGCAAACTCAGGGTGATTACGCCATTGCCCGCCATTTTCCCAATAGCAGCGGCCTGAAAGCGCCGTATGCTGTCTTTTTACATGCCACAACGCGTGATGATAAACACTGGCCTGAGAGCCACTGGCGCGAGCTGATTGGCCTGCTGGCTAACAGCGGTCTGCGTATTAAGCTCCCCTGGGGCGCGCCGCATGAAGAGGCACGGGCAAAACGCCTTGCCGAGGGCTATGATTTCGTTGATGTCCTGCCACGCATGAGCCTGGAGAATGTCGCTCAGGTGCTGGCCGGGGCAAAGTTTGTGGTTTCCGTCGATACCGGTCTGAGTCATTTAACGGCGGCACTGGATCGCCCGAATTTGACGCTCTACGGGCCAACAGACCCAGGGTTGATCGGCGGTTACGGTAAAAACCAGCGCAGCCTGAGCCCCGAAACCGGAAACCGCACGGACGACATTTCCGCCGCACGCGTATATGCAAATCTTAAAAGTCAGTCAGGGGTGTAATGGGTTCACTTTTTAAGCAAATCTACCGTTATACGCGCCCGCGAAGCTTCCGCCATAACGAAAATCTCTGGCCGTGGACCAAAATCCAGCGCGCAGAGAGTGGTGAGATTTGCTCCCTTAATTACAAAGGTGCCCCGGTACCTCTGGTGTCGCTCAGCGAACTGAAAGGTAGTGCACAGGGAGAGGTCTTACTGACCGCCACTGGCCCGTCAACCCGAAGCATTGATTTCAAAAAACTGCCAGCAGATATCCCTGTGATGGGGGTTAACGGCGCCTATTCTCTGTCGCTGGATGTGAGTTTTTCACTCTATGTGATTGTGGATATGGAGTTTTTTGACAAAAGAAGCGATATCATTCGCGCCATTATTGCCGACAGCCGTATCTTGCTGTTTACCACCATGCACGGTATCGCCAAAATTCTCGATCGTCACGCGACAGAGCTCAAATGCCGTTTAGCCCTGATTGAAGACGCATGCTATAAAATTTATCAGCCAAAAGTTCCGCATGACCAAAAATGGGAAGCCTATAACGGCAATTCACTTATGCGGTTTTGCGAGAAGCGCAACGATATCTGTTTTAGTACCGATATCCGGCTGGGTATTTTTGATGCGGGAACCGTCGTGTACTGGGCATTGCAGATTTTAAACTTTATGGGATTTAACACTATTCTCATCAGTGGCCTGGACATGAATAACTTCCACCAGCCGCGTTTTTATGAGACCGCAGAGAACAAGCTGCCATCCTATCTGGAAACAAAAGTCGACAACCTTGTTATGCCGTCTTTCGCTCATGCTTCACGCATAATGAAAGAGAATAAAAGCACAGTCGTGAACTTTTCTTTAGGCAGCGCAGTACCTGATGCAGTTTTTACTAAGGTATCTTTTGATGATTACTTCAACAATCGCTAAGCAGTCCAAAAACGCTTATCCGGTTTTCTTTTATTTGTTTCTTTTTTTTAGTGCCATCTTTTGCATGTCAACACGTGCTAATAATCTTTTCCATATCACTTTAGCCTTGTTCGTACTGTCGTTATTAAGTCGTCAAAATCTCAGCATGCTGGTGCAAAACTGTCGAGGTAAGGGATTGATACTCTTCGCCATGATAGTTTTTATGATTTATTTCTCGCTGAGCAATTTCTGGGGTAGCGAGCCACCGCGTTTCAATTCCACGCTCACCCATGGTACCTATCTCTTTTTCTACGTGCTTATTCTGAATACCCTGCTGGAAAATCCCCGAAGCCGACACTTTGCCATGTTAAGTGTGGTGGCAGGGATTACCGTACTGTCCGTGTACACACTGATAACTGACTACTCGCTGGTACTGACGCTACGGCAGGTTTCTCTTAGCAACCCCGGCCCTACAAATGTTATTGATTTAGCGGGTTATTGCGGCGTGGGTATATTGATCTCAGCCATGCTCATGAAGGAGCAGAAACAGCCGCTGTACTGGATTCCCATCGTCATTTTGCTGTTTATGATGCTACTAACCCAAAGCCGTGGGCCGATTATTTCGCTCTTTATCGCCTTTCTATTCACATTACATCTTAAATTACTGACAGGACGTAATCTGGCTATCGGCGCGGTACTTATTATCGTCTTCGCTGCCTTATTCTTTTTTACCCCGGCCGGTGATTTGCTTGTCGGACGTTTCGAAGCACTCAGCACACAAAGTGGGCTGCGTTTAAGTATCTGGCACCATACGCTACAGGAAGTGTCCTCTCACTGGTGGCTTGGACGTGGTTTTACTTTCGATCTGGATTTTATAAATTACAGCGGCGAGCACATTACCACGACTCATAGTGTATATCTTGGCACCTTGCTGAAAGGCGGGATTGTGGGGTTCTTCACCTTGATGATGATTATCTTCTGTGGTCTGGCTTTTGCGATTGGCAAGTATGTCAAAGACAAACGTTATGAGACCGCGCTGTTCATCTTTGCACTGATATTTATGTCCTCACAGGGAATGTTTATTATCAGTAACCCACGGGAATCCTGGATATTATTCTGGCTACCGTTAGCCGTTGTCATCAGCCACAGCAAACCGAAAAATCTGTTTTATACCTTCTAAAGAATAAAGGCCCGCATCGCGGGCCTTTATTCTTGATTACATCGCCCTTGCTACTGGACGGCAAATTTCTTCGAGGCGGATATCGATAGTTCTTAACAACTCAGCCATCGACATAGCCGAAATATCGTCTGTTGAGCAAATAAGCTGCGTCGCCTTTTCATAGTTTGGCGCCCATATTTTATACCCTGGTAACCCCGTATCTTTCAGCTTACGTTGGTTATAAACGGCAATGAGTGGTTTATTGAGCGCACGTGCGATATGCACAATTGAGGTATCCGGTGTGATCACCAGATCAACCCGACGAACGATTTCAACCGCAGAATTGATAGTGCTGTCCTTCAGAAAGAGGACATTATCGATATTGAGTTGACTGACTTTCGCGCTCTGACCAATTATCACCGCCCTTGTGGGATAAGGCAGTGTATTCAGGTGTTCAACAATGCTGACGACCTGCTCGCGAGAAAAATCTTTATCCTCGGATCCCGTAAAAGGATTGATTGCCACAAAGCAGGTTTGCGGCGATTCGGTTGTCAGCAATTGCGCCACTTTCTCGCGCTCATGTGCGTCTCCCGCCACGTGGTAGGTATAGGGGGCAACCGTAATACCAAATAAATTCAATACCTGCTGATACCGTGCGGAAATATGCTTTGTGGCATCAAGAAACGCGATGGAGTGGTCAAAAAGCTTGTACTGCTCTTTGTTGTAGCCAATAACGCAACCCACGTTCAGTTCAGACAACAACTTAAAACGCTCGTAGGTATTCACGTCATCAAAATCAATGACGGCATCAAACCGCTCGGCCTGCAATGCCGCAAGCGACATGCGCGGTTTATAGAGGTGAACGTTTTCCAGATAGTCCGCACCGGACAGAATTTGCTTGCAGACAGGGCCTGTCAACACCGAAACGCGATATCCCTTTGCGGCCAGCGCCTGCGCGCATCCCGTTGTTACCACCATATCGCCAATTTTGTCATCGAGGCGCAGTAACAAAAGGTGTTTCACCGATTGCGGATTAAAGGGCGCACGCGCGGCTTTATGACGGTAGCGGCGATTGATCAACGCAAATTTAATGCTCCGGAAAAACGCGTTCTTTTTGCGTGTGAATTGCTTAAGGGCACCCATCGTTATCAACTCAACTTATCTATTTAGCACTGTACAATTTTCTGCTGATAATAGTCCGCCAGAGTCATTCCCTGAACGCGCGGCTGCAGCCATGTAAAGAAGGACTCAAGGTCATCGTACAGACGCTCGATATCCTGTTCATTCTTAAACGTCGGGCTCCCGCCCGGCATATATTCAGACGAGTGCAGCATGTACTCAACGTAGTCGTTACCCTGCGCCAGCGTCTGCTCCACAACACGCTGCATCGTCTCGACATTGCCGCCCATCGGGCGTAGCCAATGGACAGAAGGCGAACGCAATTTACCGCGCAGTTTATCGTAGCCCTGTTTGATACTGTTCATCAGCGCCGAGTGCTTGAACTGAATGCTCATTGGCACCTCAAGCAGCGGCGAATTGCCGGGCTTACTGATGTCGTTTTCATCAAGGAAATAGGCCTGCAGCGGGAACTGGCGATAATCTGTGCCCCCGGTTCCCTGTGGTGCCCCTTTCGCGGTTTTCCAGTTCACTTTTGGTGTGACGGAACAGTCCACCTCGTAGCCATATTCGATCAGCAGGCGCGCATAACGTTCATCAAAGGCCCAGCGACCGGCACGATGGCTGCGCATTTTGGTCTGGAAGGTGTCCTGCAGGAGTTTGGTCATAAAATCGACCTTTTCCCGCATCAGTGCGTCGGAATATTCAATGAGGTAGGGTTTGTAGCGCCAGTCATTATCGGTCAGCGGCGTCTCTGGCGGGCTATTCCAGGCATGTAAATGCATACCGATTTCTGCCGTACCCCGGGCAATCACGTCCTGGCCAAACTCAATAAAAAACGGGTCGATGGCCATTTCGTAGTTAGTCAGATAGACCGGTTTAAAACCATACTTTTCGCACACAGCCTGAAAACGCGGCAAATATTTCGCATTTTCCGTGGTGATACTGTCATTTTTTTGCCAGAGGTTGTCACCCTCTGTATCGATCGTGATAAGAAATGCCGGTTTCTGCACGTCTTTGTCCTCAGGCTCAGTTATCCGGTCATGGTAGAGCAATACAACGCTTCTCTCAATGCATCTGATAACCTAGAATCAGAGGCTTGTGATCGGATTAAGAAGACCGTATGACGCCCGAAACCCGCCCTTTCGACAGCAAAATGCCTGCGCGCATTTTAGTGATAAAGCTACGCCATCATGGCGATATGCTGCTGATTACACCTGTGATTCAGACACTTCGCCAGCGCTATCCTGACGCGAAAATCGACGTTTTGCTGTATGAAGAGACAAGGGATATGCTCGCCGCCAACACCGATATCCATCACATTTACGGCATTGACCGAAAATGGAAAAAACAGGGGCAGCGGCACCTGATCGCGATGGAATGGGAGCTTCTGCGCACTTTACGCAAGCAACATTACGACCTGGTACTGAACCTGGCCGACCAATGGCGCAGCGCTATCGTCACCCGCTTTACCGGCGCCCCACAGCGCATCGGCTTTGATTTCCCGAAACGCCGTCACCCTATTTGGCGTTTTTGCCATACCGTTCTGGCTTCTACGCAGGCACATAACAGCCTGCATACGGTCCAGCAAAATCTCTCCATTCTGGCGCCGCTGGGCATAGAGGTACAAAATGCCCCGGCCAAAATGGGCTATAGCGAGGCGGACTGGCAGACCTGCAAGGCATTGCTACCAGAAGGGTTAACCGGGGGCTATATCGTCGTGCAACCCACCTCACGCTGGTTCTTTAAATGCTGGCGAGAGGATCGGATGAGCGCAGTGATTAACGCGCTCTCGGCTGACGGATACACCGTTGTGCTCACCTCTGGCCCGGACGCCAAAGAAAAACAGATGGTCGATACCATTATCGCAGGCTGCCCGGATGCACACCTGGTCTCGCTGGCCGGTAAACTGACGCTGCGCCAGCTCGGTGCGCTGATTGACCACGCCCGCCTGTTTATTGGCGTCGATTCCGTACCGATGCACATGGCCGCCGCGCTGAATACGCCGCTGGTTGCCTTGTTTGGCCCCTCTAAACTGACTTTCTGGCGTCCCTGGCAGGCTCAGGGCGAAGTCATTTGGGCTGGCGATTACGGCCCGCTTCCCGATCCGGATGCGATTGATACCCGCACTGATGAACGCTACCTGGATTTAATTCCTGAGGAAGAGGTTATCGCCGCGGCAAGAAGGGTTTTAGCATGAGTAAATTTCGCCTGGCGCTGGTAAGACAGAAATACCGCCCTGATGGCGGCGCGGAACGTTTTGTCTCCCGCGCGCTGGAAGCGCTCGATAGTAGCAATCTCGAACTGAATGTCATCACCCGCGAGTGGCAGGGGCCGGTAAAACCGGACTGGCACATTCATATTTGTAACCCCAGAAAATGGGGACGCATCAGCCGCGAGCGCGGGTTCGCCAACGCCGCAAGAGCACTCTGGGAAAGCAAACAGTTCGACCTTGTGCAAAGCCATGAGCGCATCCCAGGCTGCGACCTGTATCGCGCTGGTGATGGCGTGCACCGCCGCTGGCTGGAGCAACGCGCGCGAATTCTCCCCGGCTGGAAACAAGCCTTGTTGTTCGCTGACCGCTATCACCGCTATGTGATGAATGCCGAACGCGAGATGTACCAGCATGACCATCTGCGTGGCGTCATTTGCAACGCAGAGATGATAAAGCAGGAGATCATTGCGGATTTCGGCCTGCCGGCAGATAAAATCCACGTGATTTACAACGCCATCGATAATCAGCGTTTCACACCGCCGGATGAAGAGACGTTTGCAGCCCTGCGACAAGCGCGCGGGATCCCGCTACAGGCAACCTGCCTGGTCTATGTCGGCTCGGGCTTTGAACGTAAGGGACTGGATGCGGCCATTCGCGCTATTGCCCCCACGGATCGCCACCTTTTCGTCGTTGGCAAAGATAAAGACCAGCGTCGCTACGAATCTCTGGCGGCATCGCTCAACTGCGCCAGTCGGGTGCATTTCTTTGGCATGCAAACAGAGACGCTACCGTTCTATCAAATGGCGGATGGTCTGCTGCTGCCAACCCTTTACGATCCGTTCCCCAATGTGATTCTGGAAGCAATGGCCTGCGGTTTACCGGTCATCACCACGACCGGCTGCGGCGGCCAGGAATTCATAGTGCAGGGGCAGAATGGCTACGTATGCGATGCGCTGGATATTCCCGCATTGCAGGACGCCGTTATGGCGCTCCCCGCACGCGCGTTAGGCTCCAGCGAAGGCCAGCATGCCCGGGAGCGTATTTTGTCCTGCACCGCCGGGCGTCTGTCGACGCAATTACTTGCCCTTTACCAGAAGCTGGTGAAATGACCATGCGCATACTGTTTATCATTGATGGATTACCGGGCGGCGGCGCCGAGAAAGTCGTTTTGACGCTCGCAGAGACTTTTTTACGCCTGGGCGATGAGGTATCACTCTTTTCCCTGCGCGACGTCTGCGAATATCCTCTGCCTGAGGGGCTGGATTACCGGGTTATCGCCGATAAATGTCGTAAGCCCTGGCGTAAGCTGACGGAGATTTCGCGTCGTGCGCGCCAGCTTGACGATGCGGTCGTTGATGCCGAACGGTCTGGTCGTTTCGACCTTGTATTATCAAACCTGCATAAAACCGATCGCATTGTGTCGCGCAGTAAAACGCTGCGCTCGCACAACCTCTGGTTCTGTCTGCATGGCGTGTTTTCAACCTCTTATCTTGGCCATCGGACAGGCTTTGACCGCTGGCTAAAACAGCAGAAAATTAAACGCGTTTACCAGGGGCGCAATATCGTTAGCGTCTCCAGCGCCGTCGGGCAGGACCTGGTCGAACAATTCGCCATTCAGCCTGCACAACTGAAAACCATTTATAACCCTTTTGATATTGCCGCGATCCGCGCAAGCGCTGAGGCTCCCTTTGAGATGGCCGGGCAGGATTACATTATCCACGTCGGGCGCCTGCATCCCGGAAAACGTCAGGACCGCCTGATTGAAGCCTATGCGCTGAGTCACATCACCGCGCCGTTAGTGATGCTCGGCCAGGGCAAACCAGAGCAAGAAGAGCGTTTGCGCGCATTGGCTGAAAAGCTGGGTGTGGCGGACCGCGTGCTGTTTAAAGGTTTTCAGAGCAATCCACATTCATGGATGAAGCAGGCACGCATGCTGGTACTCAGCTCCGATAGCGAAGGCCTGGGCAATGTCGTCATTGAAGCGCTGATTCTGGGCACTCCCGTTGCCAGTACCCGTTGTCCGGGCGGCATCCCGGAGATCCTGACGGGCCCGCTGGCGCAAGGGCTTGCAGACCTCAATAGCCCTGCGCTGGCTCAGGCGATGCAAAGCATTTACACTAACCCGCCGATTATTGAGCAGGCCGCGCTGGAAAAATTCAGCGTGGAGACAATCTGTCAGCAATATCGCCAGTTAGACAAAGAGTAACTGGCCCCTTACCGATACCGGATCTTTTATGAGTCAAAACCCTTTACTGAGCATCGTGGTCGCGGTGTATAACGGCGGGAAATTTCTCGCACAGTTTTTTGAATGCATTGAACAACAGCAGCTTGAAAGCTATGAACTGATCCTGGTAAACGATGGTTCGACAGATGACAGCCTGGCCGTTATCGATACCTGGCGCGACAGAATGCAAAACGTTACGCTAATTCAACAGGAAAATCAGGGCGTTTCCGTCGCGCGAAATTCTGGCCTCGCCATTGCGAAAGGTAAATATCTGACCTTCCCGGATATTGACGACAAGCTCTACCCTGGGATGTTCCGCACGCTGCTGGACATGGCTGAAAAAGGCAATCTTGATGTTGCCACCTGTAATGGCCGCTATGTTTACGAAAAGAACCGTGAAAGCCACCCTATTTTCCCACCTGAGCGCTTATCTTCCACACCAGTATTGCCGGGCCACGTCTGGCTGAAAACCGCGCTCGACTCGCGCAAATTTCTGCACGTCACCTGGCTGAATATCTATCGCCGGGAATTTATTACCCGGCACAATTTTCATTTCGAACCGGGGCTGCGTCATCAGGATATTCCCTGGACCACGGAAGTGCTGCTGGCTGCAGAACGCGTGCAGTACACCAGTGAATCCTTTTATGACTACTACATTCATTCGGAATCGGTGTCGCACAAGCCGGACAATGACGATACGCTGATGCGCTCAGCGCGCCATTACATGAAAATTCTTGAGATGCTGGACGCCATCAATAAGCGTTACCCGGATAAGGCGCGTAATATCTCCGCCTGTCGCTGGCAAATCGCCAAAGAGGGGCTTGGCATTATTCATACGTTCGATGAAATGAAAGATGAAGCGAAAAAACGTATTATCATCAGTGAGTTTTTCGATCGTGGAATCTGGCGGCTGATTTGGACCAATGCCAGCTCATTGCGTTTACGCTGGCGTCTGGGGCGCCGTTATTTTCGGATTAAAAAATACCGCGATGTCGCATAGCGTGTGCCGCGTTCCCGCTATAGCCCTGGCGCAGTATCAATGCGCCAAAGAGATAGCTTTAAGCGGGCTAAATGCTTAGAATTTGCCCGCCGAAACTCAAAAAACGGATAATCGCTTGGAATTGTTGTATACCATCCTGCTCTACTTAATTCAGCCTCTGGTGTGGCTGCGGCTTCTGCTTCGCAGCCGCAAGGCCCCGGCTTACCGTAAACGCTGGGCTGAACGCTATGGTTTTTGCCGTAATAAAGTGAAGCCGGACGGTATTTTGCTGCATTCCGTCTCCGTTGGCGAAACGCTGGCGGCCATTCCGCTGGTACGTGCATTGCGCCACCGCTATCCCATGCTGCCCATTACCGTCACCACCATGACACCGACGGGCTCAGAGCGGGTGATGTCTGCCTTTGGCAAAGATGTTCATCACGTCTATCTCCCTTACGATCTGCCCGGCGCGATGGGCCGTTTTCTCGATACGGTCCGCCCAAAGCTGGTGATCGTGATGGAAACCGAACTGTGGCCCAATATGATTGCCGCGCTGAACCGTCGCAAAATTCCGCTGGTGATAGCCAATGCGCGCCTGTCAGACCGTTCGGCCAAAGGCTACGGCAAACTGGGGCGATTTATGCGTCGTCTGCTCAGCAGAATCACCTTGATTGCCGCGCAAACCCAGGAAGATGGCGATCGTTTTCTGCAGTTGGGCCTGAAACGGGGCCAGCTTGCCGTTACCGGCAGCCTGAAATTTGATATCTCCGTCACCCCGGAATTAGCCGCTAAAGCCATAACACTGCGGCGTCAGTGGGCGCCTCGCCGTAAAGTATGGATTGCTACCAGCACCCACGACGGCGAAGAGACGATTATCCTGCAGGCACATCGTAAGTTGCTGGAGACGTTCCCTGATTTACTGCTGATCCTGGTGCCGCGTCACCCGGAGCGCTTCCCTGACGCCCGCGAAATGGTGCGCAAAGGCGGCTTTAGTTTCATCATGAGAAGCTCGGGTGAAATTCCTTCCGGCAGTACTCAGGTCGTTATTGGCGATACCATGGGTGAGCTGATGCTGCTTTACGGTATTGCTGATATGGCCTTTGTTGGCGGCAGCCTGGTTGAGCGCGGCGGTCATAACCCGCTGGAGCCGGCGGCACATGCCATTCCTGTGCTGATGGGCCCACACACCTTCAACTTCAAAGATATCTGCGCGCGCCTGCAAGCCGCTGATGGCCTGATTACCGTCACCGATGCCGACTCGCTGGTCAAAGAGGTCTCGACCTTGCTGACCGATGAAGATTACCGTCTGTGGTGTGGTCGCCATGCCGTTGAAGTTCTGCATCAGAACCAGGGCGCGCTGACGCGTCTGCTGCAACTCCTGCAACCGTATTTGCCTCAGCGGAGCCATTAATGTCTCAACGCCTGTCGGTGGTCATGATCGCCAAAAACGCGGCAGACCTGCTGCCAGATTGCTTAGCGTCAGTCACATGGGCCGATGAAATTATCCTTCTCGATTCCGGCAGCCAGGATGCAACGTCAGAGGTCGCGCGCGCGGCAGGGGTAAAGGTTTTCACTGATACCAACTGGCAGGGCTATGGTATTCAGCGCCAGAAGGCGCAACGCTTTGCCAGCGGTGACTATGTCTTGATGATTGACACCGATGAACGGGTCACACCGGAACTGGCGCAATCTATTCGCGCGGTACTTGATGCCCCACAGCCGGATGCGGTTTACAGCATCGCCCGTCGTAACTTTTTCCTGGGACGTTTTATGCGTCACAGTGGCTGGTACCCTGACCGGGTGATGCGGCTCTACCCACGCGAGCGCTACCAGTACAACGCCAGTCTCGTACATGAGTCACTGGACACCCAGGGCGCAAAAGTTATCGAACTGAAAGGCGACCTGCTGCATTTAACCTGCCGTGATTTCGCCAGCTTTCAGCGCAAACAGCTCAATTACGCCACAGCCTGGGCGCAAGAACGTCATCAGAAGGGCAAGAAGGCATCGCTGGCGGGTATTTTCACCCATACGCTGGGGGCGTTCCTGAAAACGCTGCTGCTGCGCGGTGGCGTGCTGGATGGCAAACAAGGCTGGCTGCTCGCGGTAGTCAATGCGCAGTATACTTTCAACAAATACACCGAACTGTGGGCGCTAAACCACGGTTACAGCGAGAAAGCCTAAGCGATGAGCACAAAAGCAATTTATCCCGGTACGTTTGATCCCATCACTAACGGGCATATTGATATCGTGACCCGCGCCGCCACCATGTTCGATGAAGTGGTGATGGCGATTGCCGCCAGCCCAAGCAAAAAACCAATGTTTACGCTCGACGAGCGCGTGGCGCTGGCTCAGGAAGCAACCAAACAGATTCCGAACGTCACGGTGACGGGCTTTAGTGATCTGATGGCCAATTTTGCGCGCGCCCAGCAGGCGAATATTCTGATTCGTGGCCTGCGTGCGGTGGCAGATTTTGAATATGAGATGCAACTGGCGCATATGAATCGCCATCTGATGCCTGACCTGGAAAGCGTATTTCTGATGCCATCAAAAGAGTGGTCGTTTATTTCCTCCACGCTGGTCAAAGAGGTGGCCCGCCACGCAGGCGATGTGACCCATTTCTTGCCGGAGAATGTGCATCAGGCGCTGATGGAAAAGTTGAAGTAGCGCCAGTATGCCGGATAGCGGCTTCGCTCATCCGGCAAATTAATCCATTACTTCTGGCACTGCCTGCAATAGAACGTCGCCCGCTGCGCATGTTTCGCTGCCACAATCGGCGTGCCACACACCCGACATGGCTCCCCTTTACGTCCATAAACCTGCAGCTCCTGCGCAAAGTAGCCGGGCTTCCCGTCACTTTGCAGGAAGTCCTTCAGCGTAGTGCCGCCCTGCTCTATCGAGCGCAGTAACACCGCTTTAATGACCCGTACCAACAGTTCGTATTCCGCTCGGGAGAGAGAGGAGGCCAGCCTGTCAGGGTGAATGCCCGCGGCAAAGAGCGATTCACTGGCGTAAATATTACCCACGCCCACCACCAGCTTGTTATCCATCAGCCAGGGTTTGATGGCGATTTTCTTCTTCGCACATTTCTGTTGCAGGTAATCGGCGTTAAACGCCTCACTTAGCGGTTCCGGCCCCAGATGTGCCAGCACATTGTGACCTTCCAGCTCTTTCGTCCACAGCCAGGCGCCAAAGCGTCGTGGATCGGTGTAACGCAGCACTTTGCCATTGCTCATTACCAGATCGACATGGTCATGTTTTTCCGCCGGGAGGTCTTCGGTGAGAATACGCAGGCTGCCGGACATCCCCAAATGGATGATTATCCAGCCGTCCGGTAACTCCAGCAGCAGGTATTTGGCACGGCGCTGCACGCTGAGCACCGGTTTGTCGCTCAGGCGATGAATTTCATCCGAGACAGGCCACCGGAGGCGCCCGTTACGGACGATAGCATGAAGAATTTTGGCGCCGACCAGATGCGGTTCAATACCGCGGCGGCTGGTTTCTACCTCGGGTAATTCTGGCATGTTTATTTCTCCTTATTTCCCCAATGTAATTTGAGTCACAGGAAGGCGGCAAGAAGTGAATCCCGGGAGCTTACCTTAGTAGGGGACCAGGGTGAGCGTACACAGCTAACGTACCTGCGGCTCAAACTACGAAGGGCAAAATGCAAAAAACCCCGCCGAAGCGAGGTTTTCGTACAAAGAAAGCGCAAATTATTTAATTTTTGCTTCTTTGTAAAGAACGTGCTGACGGACAACTGGATCGAATTTTTTCAGTTCCAGTTTTTCCGGCTTAGTACGTTTGTTCTTCGTGGTGGTATAGAAGTGACCAGTACCAGCAGAAGAAACCAGCTTGATTTTCTCACGAATACCTTTAGCCATGATTTATTTCCTCTAAGTACTTAGTACTTTTCGCCACGGGCACGCAGTTCAGACAGAACTGTATCGATGCCTTTCTTATCGATTACACGCATACCTTTAGCAGATACGCGCAGGGTGACAAAACGCTTCTCGCTCTCAACCCAGAAACGGTGAGAGTGCAGGTTCGGCAGGAAACGGCGTTTAGTCGCGTTCAGTGCGTGGGAACGGTTGTTACCGGTCACCGGACGCTTGCCAGTAACTTGGCAGACTCGGGACATGTCTATTCTCCAAAAATCAAATTAGCTCGAGCTTCGTATGGGGTATTGGCGCCTCGTCAGGCTTTCACAGCCTGGTCTGACGGTTCTAAGCGAACTCGTGTAGCCAGGCCCAATTGCCAAACCCGAGATTCTCAAAGGTGGCGTAGTATACGCTGAGTCGGCGATGTGCTCAAGTCCCGAACAGACAAAGATCCCGATGGATCGCCCAAAAAGGTCTAAATCCAGCCCCGTTCTGCGAACGAAACGTACTCTCCACGGCCTATCACCAGATGATCGAGCACACGAATATCCATAAACTGACAGCACTTCACCACCCTTTCGGTGATGATTCTATCCGCTTTACTGGGTTCAGCGCTACCCGAAGGATGATTATGCGCAAGGATCACGGCGGCGGCATTCACTTTAATCGCCTCGCGGACAATTTCGCGCGGATGCACTTCCACCTGATTAATGGTGCCGGAAAAAAGACGGCAATGCTTCAACACCCGATTTTGGTTGTCGAGAAAGATCGCCATAAAGATCTCGCGCTCTTCGCCCGTCAACTGGCTTTGCAGAAATTCCCGGGTCAGCTCCGGGCTTAACAATGATGTTTCTTCCAGTAGCCGAACGCTGTAGTAGCGCCGAGCCAGCTCGGCAATGCCTTTTAATTGCGCGTATTTCGCCACCCCAATGCCATTAACGTTGGCAAAATCTTTATAGTCCGCCGAGAGCAGCCCGTAGAGTGAGCCGAAGTGCTGCAGCAAATCGCGGGAAAGCGTCATCACTGATTTCCCCTGCGTGCCAGTGCGTAAAAACAGCGCCAGTAGCTCGACATCCGTCAGCGACTCAATGCCCGCACTCATCATTTTTTCTCTGGGCAATGGGGGTAAATAAACTATATCCATGTCGAATCCTCCCTTTTACGCACTATGCTGCCACAAGCGAAAAGGGCCATCGACACAGGATCGCCACACTTGCGTAATACCTCGCAAAGAGCACGACGGGCAAAAGCACGACAGCACCAGGATTGTGATAAAATGCCCGCCTTCTGGTGAAATCCAACAGGAAAGAGTCATGATGAGTCTGGCGGGTAAAAAAATCGTTCTCGGCATAAGCGGCGGCATCGCGGCTTACAAAGCGCCGGAACTGGTGCGTCGTCTGCGCGATCGCGGCGCCGATGTGCGCGTTGCGATGACCGAAGCAGCGAAAGCTTTTATTACGCCGCTGAGCCTGCAGGCGGTTTCCGGCTACCCGGTTTCCGACAGTCTGCTCGACCCGGCCGCCGAAGCCGCAATGGGCCATATTGAGCTTGGCAAATGGGCCGACCTGGTCATTCTCGCCCCCGCCACCGCCGATTTAATCGCGCGCGTCGCCGCCGGTATGGCTAATGACCTGGTGTCGACGATTTGCCTTGCCACGCCTTCTCCGGTTGCGGTTGTGCCCGCCATGAACCAGCAGATGTATCGCGCCGCTGCCACTCAGCATAATTTAGAGGTGCTGGCCTCGCGCGGCCTGTTATTGTGGGGCCCGGATAGCGGCAGCCAGGCCTGCGGCGACATTGGGCCGGGCCGGATGCTGGATCCGCTAACCATCGTTGATCTCGCCGCCGCGCATTTCTCACCTGTCAACGATCTGCAACATCTGAACATCATGATTACCGCCGGTCCGACCCGCGAGCCGCTGGACCCGGTGCGTTATATTACAAACCACAGCTCCGGCAAGATGGGCTTTGCCATCGCTGCGGCGGCCGCCCGTCGTGGCGCTAACGTGACGCTGGTGGCAGGCCCGGTGTCGTTGGCAACGCCAGCATGGGTCAAACGGATTGACGTGACCACCGCTCTGGAGATGGAGGCCGCGGTACAGGGTCTCGCTCAGCAGCAGCACATTTTTATTGGCTGTGCCGCCGTCGCGGATTATCGCGCCGCCGCCATTGCCGAAGAAAAAATCAAAAAGCAAGGCGATGAATTAACAATAAAAATGGTCAAAAACCCGGATATCGTCGCCGGTGTCGCCGCATTGACCGAGCATCGCCCCTATGTCGTTGGGTTTGCCGCCGAAACAAATAATGTGGAAGAATATGCCCGGCAAAAACGTGCCCGCAAAAACCTCGACCTGATCTGCGCTAACGACGTTTCGCAATCAAATCAAGGCTTTAATAGCGACAATAACGCTTTGCATCTTTTCTGGCAGGATGGCGATAAACATTTACCGCTAAAGAGCAAGGAACAGTTAGGCCACTTATTACTGGACGAGATCGTTACCCGTTATGATGAAAAAAATCGACGTTAAGATTCTGGACCCGCGTGTAGGCAAGCAATTCCCACTGCCGACCTACGCCACCGCCGGTTCTGCCGGCCTTGATCTGCGTGCCTGTCTCGACGACGCCGTAGAGCTGGCGCCGGGCGCGACCACCCTGCTGCCGACCGGTCTGGCGATTCATATTGCCGATCCGTCGCTTGCCGCAGTGATTCTGCCGCGCTCTGGCCTTGGCCATAAGCATGGTATTGTGCTGGGTAACCTGGTGGGACTTATTGACTCTGACTACCAGGGGCAATTGATGGTATCCGTCTGGAACCGTGGTCAGGACAGTTTTACCATTGAACCCGGTGAGCGCATCGCGCAAATGGTGTTTGTCCCGGTCGTTCAGGCTGAATTTAATCTGGTTGAAGAGTTTGACGCCACAGATCGTGGTGAAGGTGGCTTCGGTCACTCCGGGCGTAAATAAGCAGCCCATTTAACGCATCCTGCGGCGAAATAACGCCATAACATTTCCGCAAACACCGGTTTGCGGCCGCCGCGTGGATGTTCGCCTGATAAGCGCTTATTTCAGGGGTATTTTGCAACATGGCAGAAAAACAAACCGCGAAAAGGAATCGTCGCGAAGAAATACTTCAGTCTCTGGCACTGATGCTTGAATCCAGCGATGGAAGTCAACGCATCACGACGGCAAAACTGGCGGCGTCTGTTGGCGTCTCCGAGGCCGCTTTGTACCGTCATTTCCCTAGCAAGACACGCATGTTCGATAGCCTCATTGAGTTTATCGAAGATAGCCTGATTACCCGTATCAACCTGATCATGAAAGATGAAAAGGACACCACAGCGCGCCTGCGTCTGATTGTGCAACTGATTCTGGGGTTTGGTGAGCGTAATCCAGGACTGACCCGCATTCTTACCGGTCATGCGCTGATGTTTGAACAGGATCGCTTACAAGGGCGCATCAATCAGCTTTTCGAGCGTATCGAATCCCAGATTCGCCAGGTGCTGCGCGAAAAGAAGATGCGTGAAGGCGAAGGCTACGTCACTGACGAAACGCTGCTGGCAAGTCAGTTGCTGTCGTTTTGTGAGGGGATGTTGTCGCGCTATGTGCGTAGCGAGTTCAAATACAGTCCAACCGATGAGTTTGAAGCACGCTGGCCCTTGCTGGCCGCACAGTTGCAGTAATATTCCTCTGCAGCCTCCAGGGGCTGCATTCCCTTCCCCTTTCCGCCCATTTGTGAAAAAGCCCAACATAATTCATTACGTTGCCAGATGTTCCGCCACTGGACATCTTTTACTCTTCTTCCGGAACAATACTTTTACCTAACAAAAATTCCAGTATTAACACACCAAACAAGGAGAGGTTTGATGGCAACATCACGGCGGGATTTGCTAAAACTAAGCGGAATTGCCACCGCGTCACTATTAATCAGTCAGAAAAGTTTCGCGTCATGGATGCCATCCAGCCGTTACCCCGATCCACGCATCATAGCGGTGGATGACAGCTTTCGCCGCTATATGCTTTCCAGCGCAAAAGTGGAACAAATTGCAACCGGGTATCGCTGGGCTGAAGGCCCCGTCTGGTTTGGCGATACACGTATGCTGCTCTGGAGCGATATCCCTAATAACGCAATAATGCGCTGGGATGAATCCACCGGGCAAACCAGCGTTTTTCGCCATCCGGCAAACTACGCTAACGGCCACGCACGGGATCGACAGGGGCGTCTGATCAGCTGTGAGCACGACACTCGCCGTGTAACGCGTACTGAGTATGATGGTTCAATCACTATTCTGGCGGATAATTTTGGTGGCAAGCCATTGAATTCACCTAATGATATTGCAGTGAAATCAGATGGTTCAGTCTGGTTTACCGACCCGCCTTTTGGCATCTCCGGATTCTATGAAGGACATAAAGCCACGCCGGAATTGCCGCAAAATGTTTACCGTCTTGACCCAGAAAGCCGCAAACTCACCGTGGTTCTGGGCGATGTGAAAGGCCCGAACGGTATCTGTTTTTCACCTGATGAAAAGACACTATACGTAGTAGAAGGACGCGCGACACCCAATCGCCTGATACTGGCATGGGATGTTGTAGGCAACGAACTGAAAAACAAACGAACTCATATCGACTGTGGAAACGGTACAGCGGACGGCATCGCCTGTGATATTGACGGTAATCTCTGGTGCGGCTGGGGAACGGGGACGGAAGAGCTTGATGGCGTACGTGTGTTTAACCCACAGGGTAAAAACATCGGCGTGATCCAGCTACCGGAACGCTGCGCTAATCTTTGCTTTGGCGGTGAACAACGTAACCGCCTCTTTATGGCTTCAAGTACTTCGATTTATTCACTTTACGTCAATACGCAGGGCGCAAAGCTCGTTTAACGCAGCCTGATGTACCAGCCCGGATACCGCTTCACCATATCCGGGCCAGCATACCGTTATATCCCCGGTAAGCACTGCGCCTCCGGGAATACTATTAAATGCCGTACTCTTTCCGATATGCCTTCACCGCGGCCAGATGATCAGCCATTTCCGGCTTCTCTTCCAGATAAGCAATCAGCTCTTTCAGGGTGATAATTGAAATCACTTTGCAGCCGTAGTCGCGCTCCACTTCCTGGATCGCGGAAATATCCGCGCGTCCACGCTCCTGACGATCAAGGGAGATCAGCACGCCTGCCAGCGTCGCGCCGTTCGCCTGGATTATCTCCATGGATTCACGAATTGCCGTACCGGCAGTGATCACGTCATCCACCAGCATGACGCGGCCCTGCAATGCGCTGCCGACCAGCGTGCCGCCTTCACCGTGGTCTTTGGCCTCTTTGCGGTTAAAGCAATACGGCACGTCACGCTCGTGGTGCTCAGCCAGCGCGACTGCTGTGGTGGTCGCGATAGGGATACCTTTGTAGGCCGGGCCAAACAACAGGTCGAAATCAATTTTCGAATCCACCAGCGCTTCGGCGTAAAAACGGCCCAGCAACGCCAGGTCGCGCCCGGTATTAAACAGGCCGGCGTTAAAGAAATAGGGGCTCTTACGCCCGGATTTCAGGGTGAACTCGCCAAACTTGAGCACCTGTTTGTTAAGCGCAAACTCAATAAACTCACGCTGATACTGTTTCATGGATTCGCTCCTCATCTAAGAACCTATCCCATCAGGCTATCTTACTTGCCAGTTTTAACCTGGGCAGTGCTCGAATCCTCACATACTTCGTGTACGTTCCGGATTTTCCGCGCTGTCCGCGTTCAAACGGTCTTCGCCGATTACGCCGACTGGGAAAGGATTTCACTTTTCTATGGACAAAAAAAAGGCGACTTCTCAGTCGCCTTAAAAACTAGTTTGCCAACGCCGCTTTCTGCGTCGCAATAATCGATTCGATTCCCCCTCGGGCCAACGCCAGCAAGGTCAGAAGTTCTTCGTGGGTGAACGGTTCGCCCTCGGCGGTGCCCTGAACTTCAATGATGCGCCCATCTTCGGTCATCACCACGTTCATATCGGTTTCCGCTGCGGAATCTTCCACGTATTCCAGATCGCAAACCGCTTCGCCATTGACGATGCCGACTGAAACCGCCGCCACCAGCCCTTTCATCGGGTTCGCTTTCAGTTTGCCTGCGCTTACCAGCGCGTTCAGCGCATCGGCCAGCGCAACGCATGCTCCGGTGATGGAGGCAGTACGGGTACCGCCATCGGCCTGAATCACGTCGCAGTCCAGGGTGATGGTGTATTCACCCAGCGCCGTTAAGTCTACCGCCGCACGCAGCGCACGGGCGATAAGACGCTGAATTTCCATGGTGCGCCCGCCCTGTTTGCCCTTCGCCGCTTCGCGCGCGTTACGGGTGTGGGTGGAACGCGGCAGCATGCCATATTCGGCGGTGATCCAGCCCTGGCCCTGGCCTTTCAGGAAACGCGGCACCCCCTCTTCAAGGGTGGCGGTGCACAGCACTTTGGTATCACCAAATTCAACCAGCACGGAGCCTTCTGCGTGTTTTGTGTAATTACGGGTCAGGGTGACGGGACGCACCTCGGTGGTGCTACGGCCTGATGGACGCATGATGATTTCTCCGGCTGTTACGAATGTGGCTGCGCATTATACTGGCTTACCAAGGTTATTCCTATCCTGATAAGCCCATGAAAGCTATAATCCCCGCATCTCTCCTTAAAAAACGGGAACGTCTATGATCCGCAGTATGACCGCCTACGCCCGGCGTGAAATCAAGGGTAGCTGGGGCTCTGCCTCATGGGAACTGCGCTCGGTAAACCAGCGTTATCTTGAAACTTACTTCCGTCTGCCGGAACAATTTCGTAGCCTGGAACCTGTGGTTCGCGAGCGCATCCGTACGCGTCTGACTCGCGGGAAAATCGAATGTAATCTGCGTTTTGAACCTGACGCCAGCGCCCAAAGCGAACTGATTCTCAACGAGAAACTGGCAAAACAACTGGTGAACGCCGCCAACTGGGTCAAAATGCAGAGCGATGAAGGCGAAATCAACCCGGTGGATATTCTGCGTTGGCCGGGCGTTATGGCCGCTCAGGAACAGGATCTGGACGCGATTGCCGCTGAAATTCTGTCTGCCCTTGATGGCGCGCTGGACGATTTTATCGTCGCCCGCGAGACCGAAGGCCAGGCGCTGAAAGCCTTAATTGAGCAGCGTCTGGAAGGCGTCAGCACTGAAGTGAAAAACGTGCGTGCACAGATGCCGGAAATTCTGCAATGGCAGCGCGACCGCCTGGTAGCAAAACTGGAAGAAGCGCAGGTCCAGTTGGAAAATAACCGACTGGAACAAGAGCTGGTGCTGATGGCACAGCGTATCGACGTTGCCGAAGAGCTTGACCGTCTGGAAGCCCACGTTAAAGAAACCTACAACATCCTCAAGAAGAAAGAGGCTGTGGGCCGCCGTCTCGACTTTATGATGCAGGAGTTCAACCGTGAGTCGAACACCCTGGCGTCTAAATCTATTAATGCCGATGTCACCAATTCAGCCATTGAGCTGAAAGTGTTGATTGAGCAGATGCGCGAGCAGATTCAGAATATCGAATAATCCCGTGCCAGCGCCCTGAAAGCCCGCAACGCTGCGGGCTTTTTTATTTTCTGCCCTCCGCTCCCGGCCATCGCTTTACAGGTCCGTACCGCCCCCGGTATTGTGATTTTCAGGTTTCCACCTGTCCGGACTTTTTATGTCTTCACCCTCTCGACCGCTTCATGTTCGTACGCTAACGGCCATACTGATGCTCTGTGCCGCAGGGGCACAGGCAGGAGATACGCGCACCGTCACCCAACCCGTCACACCGCCGCCTTGTCAGACCCTTTATGCCAGCGGAACAGACGATGCAACGCAGGCAATCCAGACGGCGCTCAATACCTGCGCTCGCGGAAAAACAGTGCATCTGGCCGCATCAGAAAACTCGGATACCTTCTACAGTGGCCCACTCAGCCTGCCATCGGGCGTTAGCCTTGCGATTGATACAGGAACAACACTGAGGGCTGTCGCCAACCCGGCCCGCTTCGACACAGGCAAACAGACCTGCGGCACGCTGGATGATTCAGGGAAGGGCTGTAAACCGTTTATCTGGATTAAAGACGCGGTCGGCAGCGGGATTTATGGACAGGGGACAATTGATGGCCAGGGTGGCACGGTCATGGCCGGGCGAAACCAGACATGGTGGCAACTGGCAAAAGAGGCGCAAAAAAGCGACAGCAAACAGAATGCGCCTCGCTTAATCCAGATTGATAGCTCCTCAGATATCACGCTGTACCAGATAACCCTCAAAAACGCGCCGAATTTCCACGTAGCGGGCAACCGCAGCAACGGGCTGACCCTGTGGGGGATCACTATCGACACCCCCGCTTTCGCACGTAATACGGATGGTTTTGATCCTATGGGCTCGACGAACGTGACGCTCACCCACAGCGTGATCGGCACCGGGGACGATAATGTCGCCATTAAGGCCGGGAATGCCAGCGCATCCCATATCTCCATTGTGGATAACCGCTTTGGCTCCGGGCACGGCATGTCCATTGGTAGCGAGGTCAATAAAGGTGTGAGTGATGTGGACGTCAACCAGCTCACCCTGAACGGCACAACCAACGGACTGCGCATTAAAAGTGACCGCTCGCGCGGTGGTCTGGTCACCGGAGTTACCTATCGTAATATCTGCATGGAAAACGTGAAAAACCCGATTGTTCTGGACACGCGCTACGAACCTAAAGAAGGGCATCTGCTCCCCATCTTTGGCGATATCACGTTTGATCATGTGAAAGTGCTTACTGCAGGTACGCTGACATTTCAGGGAGACAGCAACAGCAATCCGATTGTAACCACCCTGAAAAATGTGACGCTTGCCAGGGGTTCGGAAATGCACAAAAAATACGCCATTATCCAGGGCGCAATCGCGCCAGGCCCCACGGGATCATGCCCTTGAGATAAATACGTGGGAACATCGCAAAGCAAAATATGGCCGTCATAGCGAAAGACCTCATCGCTGCTGCAAAAGTGACGGCGCTAAAAGCCAGCAATTCCGTGCTCACCCAGCCAGGCCACCAGCGTCTTAACCACCGGCTCCTGAATAAAAGTCATGATCTGGCGGGCTTTCCGGGCACCTATGCCCGGCAGGCGCTGCCACGCCTGGTCGCTTCGGTCCTGTATCTGCTGCCAGTGGGTATCCCCGGCGGCCTGAATTGCCGAGGTCGTTAACGGCAGACCAAGGGCATAAACCCAGCGCACAAAGGGCCGCTCCCGGGCAAGTTCGAAGCGATGCCAAAGCTGCCGTCCGCGAGCTGGTGTTATCCCGGCGGTTTCCTGTAGCTGCGTTTCGGTTAACGCCAGCCAGGAAAAGAGATGTTCAAACCTATGCGCCTGATGCAACGCACGCCAACCCGCCTCCCCCAGCCCCTCAATATCCAGCGCCTGCTTTGAACTCAGCCACGTCAGCCGGGCCAGAAATTGCTCCTGACATTCTGGCGAGGCATAAAAACAGGTGAGCGGCGTGAAAACCGGGGCAGGTGGCTGCGGTTTAACGCGAACCTGCCCACGCCAGACCACATCATCAATGCGTGGGATCCCTTGCCCTGCCAGGCTTACAACTACCCGATCGCCTGGCGCAATATCCAGTTCCTGCCAACGCCGCACGGAACCAACATTGACCCGCTGCACACGTTTATCGTCCAGTTGTACCGGCTCCAGATGGGCAACGACGGCAATTTTCCCGGTACGCCCGACGGTAAAGCGGATATTTTTCACCTCGGCGACCTGTTCCACTGGCGGATATTTCCATGCCGCGACCCAGACACCCTGCCCCGGAAGCCACTGTTTTCCTTGCGGCTCTTGAGCACTTCGTACCACCACGCCATCTGTCACAAAGGGCAGCGCGGTAGTGAACCAGCGCTCACGAAGGACCTCCACCTCATTGATATTGCTGACGGGTACACTGTAGCGTTCCACCCAGTCAAACCCGGCCTGCGTTAATAATTGCAGGCGATGCGCCAACGCTTGCGGCCCGTCCGGCCAGCTCCAGACAAAGACGGCAATGTCCCTTAACACATCCGACCCGCCTCGTCTCATCATGGCGCCCGCCACTTTGGCCCGGGCGTTCATGCCACCCATCTTTTTTTGAATATGACCATCGCGCTTTAAAAACAGCTCGCCTTGTAAGACGCTGTTTGCCAGTGCGCCGGTAACAGTTTGCGGCAGTGCGGGAATACGGCGGGCGTTCTCCGTCCAGTCTTCGCCTGCCAGTCCATTCCCCCGGCTGATGACCCGCTCCAGTTTGCCGTGGCGATAGACCAGTGTGACCGCCACGCCGTCCACTTTCGGCTGTGCCCAAAGCGCTGCTTTACCCGCCATCCATTTACGCAGCGCGTCTTTATTACGCAGTTTATCAACCCCCGTATGGGCAATCGGGTGCCTTACCGTACCGCCCGCTACGGCTGGCGCATCACGGACCGTCTCCTGCCCAAAACAGCGCCGCCAGTTCGCAAGCTGGGCATTGAGATTGTCGTAAACATCGTCGCTCACGGCGCTCGCGCCCTGCAGCCAGTAATCCTCATTCCACTGCGCAATCTGTTTTTCCAGTTGTGCAATCTCTTGTTCTGCTCGCGCTGGCGTCCACACCGGGCAGGCCGCGTTGCTGCATACGCTCCAGACCACCGCGCCGATCATCATAAATATCCTTTTCCACATTTCGCCGTCTCCTTAGCTGAATGCTGCGGGTATATCGCGACGGAAATAGGTTTTCGAGGCACTAAAACAGTGTTTGCGAGGTAGGTTCCGGCGTTTTTCACCGTTTGCAGAAAAAGGGTGGCAAATCAGGGAAAAGGCGCGCAAAACACCATTATCCACAGTAAAAAGTGTGACGAGGGCTACGTCACGTTGCGCCGTTGTGTATAATAGGCACGTATGTAAGTTTCCTTTCGCAATTCACATACAAAAGACTCTCATGGCTCAAGGCACGCTTTATATTGTTTCCGCCCCCAGTGGCGCGGGTAAATCAAGCCTCATTCAGGCTTTATTAAAAACCCAACCGTTGTATGACACCCAGGTTTCTGTTTCACACACCACGCGCGCGCCGCGTCCGGGTGAAGTGCACGGTGAACACTATTTCTTCGTTAATCATGCCGAATTTAAAGCGATGATTGATGATGACGCCTTCCTTGAGCACGCCGAGGTATTTGGCAATTATTACGGCACATCGCGCGCTACGATTGAGCAAGTTCTTAAAACCGGCGTAGATGTATTCCTGGATATTGACTGGCAGGGCGCGCAGCAAATCCGCATGAGAATGCCGCAGGCGCGCAGCATCTTTATTTTGCCGCCGTCGAAAATCGAGCTGGACAGACGTCTGCGTGGTCGCGGTCAGGACAGCGAAGATGTTATCGCAAAGCGCATGGCGCAAGCAGTTGCGGAAATGAGCCATTACGCAGAGTATGATTACCTTATTGTGAACGATGATTTCGATACCGCCCTGGGCGACCTCAAAACCATCATTCGCGCCGAACGTCTGCGTATGGGCCGCCAGATGCAGCGACATGACGCTTTAATCAGCAAACTGTTGGCAGACTGAACTCACATTCAGTATCATGCCCAGTCCATCACCATCTGTGGAGCATTTTAAATATGGCACGCGTAACTGTTCAGGACGCTGTAGAGAAAATTGGTAACCGTTTTGACCTGGTACTGGTCGCCGCGCGTCGCGCTCGTCAGATGCAGGTAGGCGGAAAGGATCCGCTGGTACCGGAAGAAAACGATAAAACCACCGTTATCGCGCTGCGCGAAATCGAAGAAGGTCTGATCAACAACCAGATCCTCGACGTACGTGAGCGCCAGGAACAGCAAGAGCAGGAAGCCGCTGAATTACAAGCCGTTACCGCTATTGCTGAAGGTCGTCGTTAATCAATAAGCGGGTCGCCCTTGTATCTGTTTGAAAGTCTGAATCAACTGATTCAAAACTACCTGCCGGAAGACCAGATCAAGCGTCTTCGGCAGGCGTATCTCGTTGCACGTGACGCTCACGAGGGCCAGACACGTTCAAGTGGTGAACCCTATATCACGCACCCGGTTGCCGTAGCCTGTATCCTGGCCGAGATGAAACTCGACTACGAAACGCTGATGGCCGCGCTGCTGCATGACGTGATTGAAGATACCCCCGCAACCTACCAGGACATGGAACAGCTATTTGGCAAAAGCGTTGCCGAATTGGTAGAAGGGGTGTCAAAGCTTGATAAGCTCAAGTTCCGCGATAAGAAAGAGGCGCAGGCCGAAAACTTTCGCAAGATGATTATGGCGATGGTGCAGGATATCCGTGTCATTCTCATCAAACTCGCCGACCGTACCCACAACATGCGCACGCTGGGCTCTCTTCGCCCGGATAAACGTCGCCGCATCGCCCGTGAAACTCTCGAAATTTACAGCCCGCTGGCGCACCGTTTAGGTATTCATCACATCAAAACCGAGCTTGAAGAGCTGGGCTTTGAAGCGTTGTATCCGAACCGTTATCGCGTCATTAAAGAAGTGGTAAAAGCTGCGCGCGGTAACCGTAAAGAGATGATTCAGAAGATCCTTTCTGAAATTGAAGGGCGTTTGCAGGAAGCGGGAATTCCGTGTCGCGTCAGCGGTCGCGAAAAACACCTGTACTCCATCTACTGCAAGATGGTGCTCAAAGAGCAGCGTTTTCACTCGATTATGGATATCTACGCCTTCCGCGTTATCGTCCATGATGCCGACACCTGCTATCGCGTGCTGGGCCAGATGCACAGCCTCTACAAACCGCGTCCAGGTCGCGTTAAAGACTATATCGCCATTCCAAAAGCGAACGGCTATCAGTCTCTGCACACCTCGATGATCGGTCCTCACGGCGTCCCGGTTGAAGTGCAAATTCGCACCGAAGACATGGACCAGATGGCGGAAATGGGGGTTGCGGCGCACTGGGCCTATAAAGAGCACGGCGAAACCAGCACCACCGCGCAAATCCGCGCCCAGCGCTGGATGCAAAGCCTGCTCGAACTGCAACAGAGCGCAGGCAGCTCATTTGAATTTATTGAGAGCGTTAAATCTGATCTCTTCCCGGATGAGATTTATGTTTTCACCCCGGAAGGCCGCATCGTGGAACTGCCTGCAGGCGCGACCCCGGTCGACTTCGCCTATGCGGTTCACACCGACATCGGCCACGCCTGTGTGGGCGCACGCGTCGACAGGCAGCCGTATCCTCTGTCGCAGTCGCTTTCCAGCGGGCAAACCGTAGAAATCATTACCGCGCCGGGCGCTCGTCCGAACGCGGCATGGCTTAACTTTGTCGTGAGCTCGAAAGCACGCGCCAAAATTCGTCAGTTGCTGAAAAACCTCAAGCGTGATGATTCGGTGAGCCTTGGCCGCCGTCTGCTCAACCACGCACTGGGTGGAAGCCGTAAGCTGGCGGAAATCCCGCAAGAACATATTCAGCGCGAGCTGGACCGCATGAAGCTCGCCTCGCTTGACGATCTGCTGGCGGAAATCGGCCTCGGCAACGCCATGAGCGTGGTAGTGGCGAAGAACCTGCAGCAGGGCGAAGCGACGGCGACAGCGCAAAGCACCGGTACCGCCGCGAGTGTCAGCGCAAGTGGTGGACATTTGCCGATCAAAGGCGCGGATGGTGTACTGATCACCTTCGCGAAGTGCTGTCGTCCGATTCCCGGCGACCCGATTGTGGCGCATGTTAGCCCCGGCAAAGGGCTGGTTATCCACCATGAATCTTGCCGTAACATCCGTGGCTACCAAAAAGAGCCAGAGAAGTTTATGGCCGTTGAGTGGGACAAGGACACCGCGCAGGAATTTATCACCGAAATCAAGGTAGATATGTTCAACCATCAGGGCGCACTGGCGAATCTAACCGCGGCAATCAACACCGCGTCTTCCAATATTCAAAGCCTGAATACGGAAGAAAAAGACGGCCGCGTTTACAGTGCCTTTATCCGTCTGACGTCTCGCGATCGCGTCCATCTGGCGAACATTATGCGCAAAATCCGCGTCATGCCGGATGTGATTAAAGTCACCCGTAACCGAAACTAGTATGTCCTACGCCAAAGCATTCGAATTGCATCGAGGCAGCAAGCGAATGAACCCCCAGGAGCGAACAGAAGTACGTAACTGGGGTGAGAGAGTGCAGCTAACACTGAGGCAATTTGAAGGATGAAGTGTATATGAATGCACAACGTTATGCGCGAATCCGCGAGATGCTGGCCAGGCGTCAACCGGACCTGACCGTCTGTATGGAGCAGGTCCACAAACCGCATAACGTCTCCGCGATTATCCGCACCGCAGACGCCGTCGGCGTACATGAAGTTCACGCCGTCTGGCCGAGTCGTCGCATGCATACCATGTTGTCATCCGCTGCGGGCAGCAACAGTTGGGTGGAAGTGAAAACGCACCCGACCATCGGTGACGCCGTTTCCCAACTGAAAGCGGCGGGCATGCAGATCCTGGCGACACACCTCTCAGACAAAGCCGTAGATTTTCGCGAGATCGACTACACCCGTCCCACCTGTATTTTGATGGGCCAGGAGAAAACCGGGATCAGCCAGGAAGCATTAGATCTGGCGGATCAGGACATTATCATCCCGATGATCGGTATGGTGCAGTCGCTGAACGTCTCCGTCGCCTCGGCGCTTATCCTCTACGAAGCCCAGCGCCAACGGCAAAACGCCGGTATGTACCTGCGCGAAAACAGCATGCTGCCGGATGAAGAACAGCAGCGTCGGCTGTTTGAAGGCGGTTACCCGGTACTGGCGCGTGTGGCAAAACGCAAAGGTCTGCCTTATCCCCGCGTCAACGAGCATGGCGAAGTGGATGCCGACGAAGCCTGGTGGGCCACCATGCAGGCTGCGAGATAACGCTTATGCAAGGTCGCCTGTTGGATGCCGTTCCCCTCAATACCCTTACCGGCGTTGGCGCGGCGCAGGCCAGCAAACTTGCAAAAATCGGCCTGCACACGGTGCAGGATTTACTGCTGCACCTGCCTCTACGCTACGAAGATCGCACCCAACTCTACCCCATTGCCGACCTGCTGCCGGGCATTTATGCCACGGTGGAAGGCGAAGTGCTGAACTGCAACATTACCTTTGGCGGGCGTCGGATGATGACCTGCCAGATAAGCGACGGTTCCGGCATTCTGACTATGCGTTTTTTCAACTTCAACGCGGCGATGAAAAACAGCCTCGCGACCGGGCGTCGCGTGCTGGCCTACGGTGAAGCAAAACGCGGGAAGTTCGGCGCAGAGATGATCCACCCGGAATACCGTGTTCAGGGCGATCTCAGCACCCCGGAATTACAGGAAACCTTAACGCCTGTTTATCCGACGACCGAGGGGATAAAACAGGCGACGTTGCGCAAGCTCACCGACCAGGCGCTGGACCTGCTTGCCACTTGCGCGATTACTGAACTGCTACCGCCAGAGCTGGCACAGGGGCTGATGACACTGCCGGAAGCCTTGCGCACTCTGCATCGTCCGCCGCCGACACTGCAGCTTACTGAGCTGGAAGCCGGGCAACACCCTGCGCAAAGACGTTTAATTCTCGAAGAGTTACTGGCACACAATCTCAGCATGCTGGCGTTGCGTGCCGGGGCGCAGCGTTATCACGCAAAGCCGCTGGATCCTCAGGATACGCTGAAAAATGCCCTGCTGGCCTCGCTGCCGTTCAAACCTACCGGCGCACAGGCGCGCGTGGTGGCAGAAATTGAACGCGATATGGCGCTTGATGTGCCGATGATGCGCCTTGTACAGGGCGACGTGGGTTCCGGGAAAACGCTTGTGGCGGCGCTGGCGGCATTGCGGGCGATTGCCAACGGCAATCAGGTGGCCCTGATGGCGCCGACCGAGCTGCTGGCTGAACAACACGCCAACAATTTCCGCAACTGGTTCGCGCCGCTCGGCGTGGAAGTGGGCTGGCTGGCGGGTAAGCAGAAAGGCAAAGCGCGCCAGGCGCAGCAAGAGGCCATTGCCAGCGGCCAGGTACAAATGATCGTCGGCACGCACGCCATCTTCCAGGAACAGGTGCAGTTTAACGGCCTTGCGCTGGTGATCATCGACGAACAGCATCGGTTTGGCGTACATCAGCGCCTGGCGCTGTGGGAGAAAGGCCAGCAACAGGGCTTCCATCCCCACCAGTTGATCATGACTGCAACCCCCATTCCGCGCACCCTGGCGATGACCGCCTATGCCGATCTCGACACCTCGGTTATCGACGAACTCCCACCGGGCCGAACGCCTGTGACCACCGTTGCCATTCCGGATACCCGACGCAGCGATATTATCGATCGCGTACGCAACGCCTGTACCGGGGAAGGTCGCCAGGCCTACTGGGTCTGTACGTTGATTGAAGAGTCCGATCTGCTGGAAGCCCAGGCAGCGGAAGCCACGTGGGAAGAGTTAAAGCTGTCCCTGCCGGAACTAAATATCGGCCTGGTTCACGGACGCATGAAGCCAGCGGAAAAACAGGCGGTGATGCAGGCCTTCAAACAGGGCGAAATGCATCTTCTGGTAGCGACCACCGTGATCGAAGTGGGCGTGGACGTGCCCAACGCCAGCCTGATGATTATCGAAAACCCGGAGCGTCTGGGTCTTGCGCAACTCCACCAGCTACGCGGTCGTGTCGGACGCGGCGCGGTAGCCTCACACTGCGTGCTGCTCTACAAATCACCGCTGTCGAAAACCGCGCAAAAACGCCTTCAGGTGCTGCGCGACAGTAACGACGGCTTTGTGATTGCGCAAAAAGATCTGGAGATTCGCGGCCCCGGTGAATTGCTCGGCACCCGTCAGACCGGGAATGCCGAGTTCAAAGTGGCTGATTTGCTGCGCGACCAGGCGATGATCCCGGAAGTGCAGCGCATTGCCCGTCATATTCACGAACGCTATCCCCGGCAGGCCGAAGCCCTTATCGAGCGCTGGATGCCGGAAACAGAGCGCTATTCAAACGCCTGATTACTGTTTGTGATAGACGTTATCAAAACTGACGTTCATGCCGCCGCAATAGCCGCTATCACGAACGATTAAGTTGCCATTGACCAGTTGAGCCGCCCCGCTGCAAGTGTATTCCTCTTTCGGGTTTCCCCAGTGCAGCGCATTCCCTTGTGGCGTTATTGTTTCATCGAGATCGCCGGTATGCACAATGTCATATCCTTGCGAATCTTTCCCGCCATACCAGGTCGCCTGTCCCTCGATGTTAATCTGCCCTTTCCCCACAGACGTAATATGAATTTCATTGTCACCCAATTCGGCATGCCATTTACCGGTCCATTCGGCGAGCGTCGCGTTGTGAATCGGCTGCTTTTCTAAGGACTTAGTGGGCATCCAGCCGACAAATTCATGCTTTTTCCCTGAGTACCAGACGCAGCTCCAGCCCGGCACTTCTTGTGCTACCAGTACCGTGTCACCCACCACCAGATACGGTTTTGTTGCGCAGACTTCACCCTGCCCCGGGCAGCCGTCATCATCGCGGTAAAAATGCACGTTGGCATTGGCATCGGTTTTCACTTTCGCCTGGTTGAAGACGCCTGGCCAGGTGGGGAAACTGCCATTACGGCAGGTATGCAGATCGTATTCGTCAGCGAGACATCCGGCAGAGAAAAAGGCCAGGGCGAGCAGTATTTTTCCTTTCATATCAATCCCTAATTTTTAATTATCATGCGCAATTGCCGATGATTTTAGCATTGCGCAAATTCTGCGGAACGATAAAAGCGCGAACCACCTAAAATCGGGGGGCCTTAGAACCCAACTTGCCGCTCTCAACATTCTTTATAAAAGTACGTTTTATTGTTTAGCAACCGTTTGCTTTTACCAAACAGTCCGATAGAATCTCCGCTTTTCCATCAGGGGATTGTTTGCGATGTCTGTCAACACCATCGAGTCCGAAAATGCGCAAACGGTTGCGCATACCCAGCCCAGTGAGCTGATCTACCGCCTTGAAGACCGCCCACCGCTGGCGCAAACCATTTTTGCCGCGCTACAGCACCTGCTGGCGATGTTTGTTGGCGTTATCACGCCAGGCCTGCTGATTTGCCAGGCGCTGGGTTTACCGGCTCAGGATACGCAGCACATCATCAGCATGTCGCTGTTCGCCTCCGGCGTCGCATCCATCATCCAGATTAAAGCCTGGGGCCCGGTCGGGTCCGGCCTGCTGTCTATTCAGGGCACCAGCTTTAACTTCGTTGCGCCATTAATTATGGGCGGAACCGCACTGAAAACCGGCGGCGCCGATGTGCCGACGATGATGGCCGCCTTGTTCGGCTCCCTGATGCTGGCAAGCTGCACCGAGATGGTCATCTCCCGCATTCTGCCGTTTGCCCGCCGCATCATTACCCCACTGGTCTCCGGCGTGGTAGTTATGATCATCGGCCTGTCGCTGATTCAGGTCGGCCTGACGTCTGTGGGCGGTGGCTTCGGCGCGATGGCAAACCATACCTTTGGTGCGCCGAAAAACCTGCTGCTGGCAGGTATCGTTCTTGCCATCATCATTCTGCTGAACCGCCAGCGTAACCCGTACCTGCGTATCGCCTCCCTGGTCATTGCGATGGCGGTCGGCTATCTCGTCGCCATGATGATGGGTATGCTCCCGGCTTACAACGCGCCGGGCAGCACCTTTATGATCCCCACGCCGCTGTATTATGGCCTGAGCATCGACTGGAACCTGCTGCTGCCGCTGATGCTGGTGTTTATGATCACCTCGCTGGAAACCATCGGTGATATCACCGCAACCTCTGACGTTTCTGAGCAGCCGGTTTCCGGCCCGGCCTATATGAATCGCCTTAAAGGCGGCGTACTGGCAAACGGTCTGAACTCCTTTGTTTCTGCGGTATTCAATACCTTCCCGAACTCCTGTTTCGGCCAGAACAACGGCGTGATTCAGCTCACCGGCGTCGCCAGCCGTTATGTGGGTTTCTTCGTTGCCGTCATGCTGATGGTGATGGGTCTGTTCCCGGCCGTTGCCGCCTTCGTTCAGCAACTGCCTGAGCCGGTGCTCGGCGGTGCAACGCTGGTGATGTTCGGTACCATTGCCGCATCTGGCGTACGTATCGTTTCCCGCGAGCCGCTGAACCGCCGCGCAATCATGATCATCGCCCTGTCGCTGGCCGTTGGCCTGGGCGTCTCCCAGCAGCCAATGATTCTGCAATTCGCCCCTGACTGGCTGAAAAACCTGCTCTCTTCCGGCATCGCTGCCGGTGGCATCACCGCTATCGTGCTGAACCTGGTTTTCCCTACCGATAAGCCGTAATTCCAACAGAGGCAGCGGATATATTCCGTTGCCTCTGTAACGCTCTTTCACCATTCGTGCCTTGAGGAATGCGCATAAATCGTGCATAACTCCTGTACAGGCTTACGAGGGTGGAAGATCATGAAATTTATTGGAAAGCTGCTAATTTTCGTCATTGTCGTCCTGCTGCTGGCGATGGTGGCCGGTTATTTCCTGATGCAGACCCGCTGGGGTGCAACGCAGGTTACTAACTGGGTAAACGAAAAGAGTCAATATCACCTCACCGTTGAGGCCATTGACCACCAGCTTTCCTCGCCTTCCCATGTGTTGTTACGCAACGTCAATTTTGGCCGTAAAGGGCAGCCCGCTACGCTGGTCGCCAAAACCGTTGATATCGGCCTGAGTAGCCGCCAGTTCACTGACCCTCTCCACACCGACACCATTTTGCTGCAGGACGGCACGCTGAATCTGTCCCCGGCCACCGCGCCACTCCCCTTCCAGGCTGACCGTCTACAACTGAGCAATATGGCTTTTAACAGCCCGGCGACCGGTTGGGATCTGAGTGCGCAACGCGTCACCGGCGGCGTAAGCCCCTGGCAGCCCGTCGAGGGCAATGTGCTCGGCACGCAGGCGCAAATTCAGATGAGCGCGGGTTCGATGACGCTTAACGGCGTGCCCGCCAGCAATGTATTGATTCAGGGCAGCATTGATAAAGGCACGGTCACATTAACCACCATCGGTGCGGATATGGCGCGGGGTTCGCTGACCGGGAATGCACGACGCGACGCGGATGGCGGCTGGGTGGTGGATAACCTGCGGCTGACTGATATTCGCCTGCAGAGCGACAAATCGCTGAAAGATTTCTTTGCACCGCTCACGACTCTGCCGTCATTGCAAATCGGGCGGCTGGATGTGACCGATGCCCGTCTGCAGGGGCCAGAATGGGCGATTGCCGATCTGGACCTGACGCTGCGTAACCTGACGCTAACCAAGGGCGACTGGCATACGGATGACGGCCAGTTGTCGATGAATGCCAATGAGTTTATCTACGGTTCGCTGCATTTGTTCGACCCGATTATAAACGCGGAATTTACCCCGGCGGGCATCGCGATGCAGCAGTTCACCACCCGCTGGGAAAACGGAATGGTGCGCACATCCGGCTACTGGACGCGCAGCGGGAAAGCGCTGGTGCTGAACGATGCGGCCATCGTCGGGCTGGAATATATGCTGCCTGCCAACTGGAAGCAGTTGTGGATGGATACCCTGCCCGACTGGCTGAATAGTGTCACGCTGACCAGGTTCAGCGCCAGTCGCAACCTGGTGATTGATATCGACCCGGCTTTCCCGTGGCAGTTGACGTCACTGGATGGCTACGGCACCAACGTGCAACTGGCGCGCGACCACAAGTGGGGCGTGTGGAATGGCGATGTGAAGATCAATGCCGCCGCCGCGACCTTTAACCGGGTGGATGTGCGCAGGCCGTCGCTGGCGTTAAGCGCCAACGGCAGTTCGGTGAACATTACCGAGCTGAGCGCCTTTGTCGAGAAAGGGATGCTGGAAGCCACTGCCGTGGTCGGGCAGACGCCGGACCGCACCGTGCGGGTGAGCCTGAACGGGCGTGGCGTGCCGATGAATGTATTGCAGCAGTGGGGATGGCCCGCGTTGCCGATCGGTGGCGACGGTAATCTGCAGTTGAGCGCCACGGGTCGTATTCAGGCCGATGCGCCGCTAAAACCAACGGTTGATGGTGAGCTTTCCGCCGTGAATGCCCAGCAACAACAGGTGAAACAGACGATGCGCGGCGGCGTGGTGTCAGGTGGTGAAGCGGCTGCGCCCGCGTCGGCACCTGTGCCAGCGCCCGCTGAGACACAGCCCACGCCATAACCCTTTTCCCCGGTGGCGCTGCGCTTACCGGGGCTACCGTTCAGGAGGGACGCGTTGTTTACGCCGCCATCCGGGAACCTGGCAACCGTGCCGCCAATGCCCCTCACCCCTGCCCTCTCCCTCTGTACGGTCCGGAGACATGGCAGACAGGTGTTCGGAGACATGGTGAACACTTTTTAACACCCTTTACCCATGATGATCGACCTCTTTTTCAGGTCGATCATCCCCACTTTCGTGCTGTACCACCACA
>NZ_JBEULY010000006.1:0-299440 GCF_040578655.1 Phytobacter sp. RSE-02
GAATTACGTGTTCACTCGTTGAGACTTGGTATTCATTTAGTGTCCGAAGACATCAAGAATCCATGTCACTTTGAGTGCCCACACAGATTGTCTGATAAATTGTTAAAGAGCAGTGCAACGCGGCTTTCGCTCACCGTTGCGAGGTGGCGTATATTACGCTTTCCTCTTTCAGAGTCAACCCGTTATTTCAGGATTTTTCTCTTCAACCAACCCGGCTGTTTGTGTGAAGTGATTCACATCCGCCGTGTCGATGGAGGCGCATTATAGGCAGCCCACGATGAATGACAAGCGAAAAAATGCATTTTTATTTCAACCGCTCATCTTTTCATCATAACGGTTACTTTTGTTGCTTTTTGATAGCCGCAGGCAGGTCCGCAAGGCTATTAATCACCCAATCTGCCGCATTTTCCGCCTCTGGCGTGACGGGCTTGCCGGTACGCACCAGTACTTTCGTTCCCACATCTGCAGCGGTAGCCGCCTGCATATCTTCGAGTTTGTCACCCACCATATAAGAAGCAGACATATCAATGTGCAGATAGTCTCGAGCAGAAATGAGCATGCCCGGATGTGGTTTACGGCAATCACACACCTGGCGGAACTCTTCTACCGTCCCCTGAGGGTGGTGCGGGCAATAATAGATACCATCCAGCTCGACATCGCGATCGGCCAGCGACCAGTCCATCCATTCGGTGAGTGTTTCAAATTGCGCTTCGGTGAATTTACCACGTGCGATACCGGACTGATTGGTCACCACCACCAGCGCGAAGCCCATGGCTTTCAGTTCGCGCATGGCGTCAATGACACCGTCTATAAATTCGAAGTTATCAATTTCGTGCACATAACCGTGGTCGACATTAATAGTGCCATCACGGTCGAGGAAAATTGCGGGTACTGATTTTGCCACCGGGTTGCTCCTGAAAAAGGCATGTGGGCGTAGTATCTCATGTTTCACCGCACAGGAAAGTGCTCATCGCGCAGGGTTCGATTGATTTAGACGTCTGGATGCCTTAACATCCGCCTTGTTTACGGCCATCACCCGTAACAGGCAGAACAAAATGCCACGGCTAACTCTCATACGATAAAAATAATCTGATGATTAAACTTTCCAATATAACCAAAGTATTCCAGCAGGGAACTCGCACCATTCAGGCGTTGAACAATGTCAGCCTGCATGTTCCTGCCGGGCAAATTTATGGCGTCATTGGTGCCTCTGGCGCCGGTAAAAGTACGCTTATTCGCTGCGTTAACCTGCTTGAACGCCCGTCCCAGGGTAGCGTCCAGGTTGACGGACAGGAGCTGACAGCCCTTTCTGAAGCACAACTCACTAAAGCTCGCCGCCAGATTGGCATGATCTTCCAGCACTTTAATTTACTCTCTTCCCGCACCGTGTTTGGTAACGTCGCGTTGCCACTTGAGCTGGATAACACGCCGCGCGAAGAGATTAACCGTCGCGTCAAGGAATTGCTGGACCTGGTTGGACTGGGCGACAAACACGACAGCTATCCGGCGAATCTGTCCGGTGGTCAAAAGCAGCGTGTGGCCATTGCCCGCGCACTGGCGAGCAACCCGAAAGTATTGCTGTGTGATGAAGCCACCAGCGCACTGGACCCGGCAACTACGCGTTCCATTCTGGAGTTGTTGAAAGACATCAACCGTCGCCTGGGCCTGACGATTCTGCTCATCACCCACGAAATGGATGTCGTAAAACGCATTTGCGACTGCGTTGCCGTTATCAGTAATGGTGAACTGATCGAACAGGACACAGTAAGTGAAGTGTTCTCTCATCCCAAAACGCCGCTGGCCCAGCAGTTTATTCAGTCAACGTTGCACCTGGATATCCCTGAGGATTACCAGCAGCGCCTGAAAGATCAGCCACTGGCAGGCAGCGTGCCGATGTTACGCATGGAATTCACCGGTCAATCGGTCGATGCCCCACTGCTTTCTGAGACCGCACGCCGCTATAACGTGAACAACAATATTATCAGTGCGCAAATGGATTACGCCGGTGGCGTGAAATTCGGCATTATGCTGACAGAAATGCACGGCGAGCCGCAGGATACGCAAGCCGCTATTGCCTGGCTTAAGGAACACCATGTGAAAGTAGAGGTGCTGGGTTATGTCTGAGGCAATGATGTGGTTACTGGCGCGTGGCGTCTGGGAAACGCTGGCAATGACCTTCGTATCGGGTTTCTTCGGCTTTGTGCTGGGTCTTCCGGTTGGCGTGCTGCTGTATGTCTCGCGCCCTGGACAAATTTCGGAGAATGCAAAACTCTACCGTACCATTTCGGCGCTGGTGAATATTTTCCGTTCGATCCCGTTCATTATTTTACTGGTCTGGATGATCCCATTCACCCGTATTATCGTGGGAACGTCCATCGGCCTGCAGGCAGCGATTGTGCCTCTGACCGTCGGTGCAGCACCTTTTATTGCCCGTATGGTGGAAAACGCCCTGTTGGAAATCCCGACCGGCCTGATTGAAGCCTCCCGCGCAATGGGCGCAACTCCGATGCAGATCATCCGTAAGGTGCTACTGCCGGAAGCACTGCCGGGTCTGGTCAATGCAGCAACAATTACCCTGATTACCCTGGTGGGTTATTCCGCAATGGGCGGTGCCGTGGGCGCTGGCGGTCTGGGGCAGATTGGCTACCAGTACGGTTACATTGGCTATAACGCCATTGTGATGAATACCGTCCTGGCACTGCTGGTGATTCTGGTTTACTTAATTCAGTTTGCAGGCGATCGTATCGTTCGCTCTGTTACGCATAAATAACGTTGCTCACAACACAACGACTCTGAAAGAAAGGAAAAAACACATGGCTTTTAAATTCAAGACCTTTGCGGCAGTGGGTGCCCTGATTGGTTCTCTGGCTCTGGTAGGTTGTGGTCAGGACGAAAAGAATCCGAACCACATTAAAGTCGGCGTCATCGTCGGTGCTGAACAGCAAGTTGCCGAAGTTGCACAGAAAGTCGCGAAAGAGAAATACGGTCTGGACGTTGAGCTGGTAACCTTTAATGACTACGTTCTGCCGAACGAAGCGCTGAGCAAAGGCGACATCGATGCGAACGCCTTCCAGCACAAACCTTACCTGGATCAGCAGATCAAAGATCGTGGCTATAAACTGGTTGCTGTTGGCAATACCTTTGTTTACCCGATCGCAGGCTACTCCAAAAAAATTAAATCTATTGATGAATTGCAGGAAGGCGCTCAGGTCGCTGTACCGAATGATCCGACTAACCTTGGCCGCTCCCTACTGCTGTTGCAGAAACAGGGCCTGATCAAACTGAAAGATGGTGTTGGCCTGCTGCCGACCGCTCTGGATATTACAGAGAACCCGAAAAACCTGAAAATTGTTGAGCTGGAAGCCCCGCAACTGCCGCGCTCGCTGGACGATGCACAAATCGCACTGGCCGTTATTAACACCACCTACGCCAGCCAGATCAATCTGACGCCAGCAAAAGATGGTATCTTTGTCGAAGATAAAGACTCTCCGTACGTTAACCTGATCGTTACCCGCGAAGACAACAAGGACGCAGAAAACGTGAAGAAATTCGTTCAGGCCTATCAGTCTGACGAAGTCTACGAAGCAGCGAACAAAGTCTTCAATGGCGGTGCGGTGAAAGGCTGGTAATCCGGCCCGTCAGCAATATCCTTCAGGACGGGCTCATGCCCGTCTTGTCATTTGTGCAAGCTCCTGATTCAATAAGCGGCGTTAAGATCATTTTTTGAGGATATATTATGCGTGCTTTACCGATCTGTTTTTTAGCACTCATGCTGAGCGGCTGTTCAATGCTAAGCAGATCTCCTGTCGAACCTGTTCAAAGCACAGCAACCCCGCCTAAAACAGAACCAGCAAAACCGAAACCGCCGCGTCCGACGCCGGTTCGAATCATTACCAATGCTGAAGATTTGGTGGGTAAACCGTTCCGTGATTTAGGTGAAGTGACCGGTGACTCTTGCCAGGCAACCAATCAGGATTCACCTCCGAACATCCCGACCGCCCGTAAACGCATGCAAATCAACGCATCAAAAATGAAAGCGAATGCGGTTCTGCTCCACAGCTGTGAAATCACCAGCGGCACGCCGGGTTGCTACCGTCAGGCTGTATGCGTAGGTTCAGCACTGAACGTCACGGCGAAATGACCACATTTGCCATTGAGCAGATAGGCGTCATCCGCTCCCCCTATAAAGAAAAGTTTGCCGTTCCCCGCCAGCCAGGTCTGGTTAAACACGGAGGCGGCGAACTTCATCTGCTGCCTCCCTATAATCAGGCCGAAGCCGTACGCGGGCTTGAGGCGTTCAGCCATCTCTGGATTGTGTTCATTTTCCACCAGACGATGGCTGGCGGCTGGCGTCCTACGGTACGCCCTCCCCGGCTCGGGGGGAATGCGCGGATGGGGGTTTTTGCCACGCGCTCAACCTTCCGTCCTAATCCGATTGGCATGTCTTTGGTGGAGCTTAAAGGCATTCACTGCGAGAAAGAGCGTGTCATTTTGCAACTGGGCAGTATTGATCTCGTCGACGGCACGCCCGTCGTGGATATCAAACCCTATTTACCCTTTGCTGAGGCTTTGCCACATGCCAGCGCCAGTTATGCGCAGCAGGCCCCCGTCGCGGAGATGGCGGTGTACTTCACACCAGAGCTCGAAGCGGCATTTCCACAGTTAGAAAAGCGTTACCCGCAGCTAAGATCGTTTATTATTGACGTCCTGGCGCAGGACCCGCGCCCGGCATACCGTAAAGATGAGGAAATGGGGAAAACGTACGCGGTCTTGTTGCTGGATTTCAACGTGCGCTGGCGCGTGACCACTGCAGGTTTTGAAGTGTTTGCGCTGGAAGGCCGTTAATTTCTCCTCCCTCTACTTTTGGCATCTCTTTCTCGCTGGTAAACTGAATCACTTTTTTTGAATCAGGCTCCTTTTGAGTCTGTTCCAATCGTCCAAATGGAACCGTAACAACATGCGTACTAGCCAATACCTGCTCTCCACTCTGAAGGAGACACCTGCCGACGCCGAAGTCATCAGCCATCAGTTGATGTTGCGCGCCGGGATGATCCGCAAGCTGGCCTCCGGGTTGTATACCTGGCTGCCGACCGGCGTGCGCGTCCTGAAAAAAGTCGAAAACATCGTGCGTGAAGAGATGAACAACGCCGGTGCGATTGAGGTGTTAATGCCGGTCGTTCAGCCTTCTGAACTGTGGCAAGAGAGTGGTCGTTGGGAGCAGTACGGCCCGGAACTGCTGCGTATTTCTGACCGTGGCGAGCGTCCGTTCGTACTCGGCCCGACTCACGAAGAAGTGATCACCGATCTGATTCGTAACGAGCTCAGCTCTTACAAACAGCTACCGCTGAATTTCTTCCAGATCCAGACCAAGTTCCGTGACGAAGTACGTCCGCGTTTCGGCGTGATGCGTTCCCGTGAATTCCTGATGAAAGATGCCTACTCTTTCCATACTTCTCAGGAATCGCTGCAGGAAACCTACGACGCAATGTATGCCACCTACAGCAAAATCTTTACCCGCATCGGGCTGGAGTTCCGCCCGGTTCAGGCAGATACCGGCTCTATCGGTGGTAGCGCGTCTCATGAGTTCCAGGTACTGGCGCAGAGCGGTGAAGATGACATCGTTTTCTCTGATACCTCTGACTATGCCGCCAACATCGAACTGGCAGAAGCTGTGGCGCCGAAAGCACCGCGTGCAGCGGCAACTCAGGAGATGACGCTGGTTGATACGCCGAACGCGAAAACCATCGCCGAGCTGGTTGAACAGTTCAACCTGCCGATTGAAAAAACCGTCAAGACACTGCTGGTCAAAGCCGTTGAAGGCAGCAGCTACCCGCTGGTCGCCCTGCTGGTACGTGGCGATCACGAACTGAACGAAGTAAAAGCCGAAAAACTGGCACAGGTTGCCAGCCCGCTGACTTTCGCGACCGAAGCTGAAATTCGCGCCGTGGTAAATGCGGGTCCGGGTTCGCTGGGGCCGGTAAACATGCCGATTCCGGTCGTTATCGACCGTACCGTTGCGGCAATGAGCGATTTTGCCGCTGGCGCTAACATTGATGGTAAACACTACTTCGGTATCAACTGGGACCGCGACGTAGCCACCCCGGAGATTGCCGATATCCGTAACGTGGTTGCCGGCGACCCAAGCCCGGACGGTCAGGGGACGCTTCTGATCAAACGCGGTATCGAAGTGGGTCACATCTTCCAGTTAGGTACCAAATACTCTGAAGCGCTGAAGGCGTCCGTTCAGGGTGAAGATGGTCGTAACCAGATCCTGACCATGGGCTGCTACGGTATCGGGGTAACCCGCGTGGTAGCGGCGGCTATTGAGCAAAACTTTGATGACCGCGGTATCGTCTGGCCTGACGCTATCGCGCCGTTCCAGGTGGCGATTCTGCCGATGAACATGCACAAATCTTACCGTGTGCAGGAACTGGCCGAGAAATTGTATGCTGAGCTGAGCGCACAGGGTATCGACGTGCTGATGGACGACCGTAAAGAGCGTCCGGGTGTGATGTTCGCTGATATGGAGCTGATCGGTATTCCGCACACCATCGTGCTGGGCGACCGTAACCTCGACAACGACGATATCGAATACAAATACCGTCGCACTGGCGAAAAACAGATGATCAAGACGGGTGATATCCTGAATTACCTTGTCAGTGCCATCAAGGGCTAACAGTAAAAAGCCTCGCAAATGCGAGGCTTTTTTTATTGGTGATTACAATCTTTTCCGGCTATAAATTTCGCGTTTTTATCCGCCACCAGCGTCTTCTCCATCGCACCGTTATCCGTTTTCGGCTGTAGCGTGAAATGTCCTTCCACCTCCAGCAAAACCGGCTGCGAAGCCTGACCTGCCGCTGCTTTATATTGCTGTTCGAGCCGCGCATCGTTGCTGACTGCAATCCGTTTACCCGTCATACAATCAGCAAACTCCGCCACACTTGCCGTATGCGAATACATGCCACGCATCGCCATCGGCGTTGTCGGTAAGGTCGCCGCGACAGGCTGCAAGATATAATTTAGCTGTGAGTGAATCGGGTTCCCTTCACGATCCAACATTTCCAGCGCACTGCCTTTCGCACGGAAGTAAAGTTTCTCGCCACCTGCATCTGTCAGCACCAGCTTGTCCGCGGTGCGTGCCCATCGCCCGTAAGAGGCAAAATTTGATGGCGCTTTGCCACCCTGATAGCCCTGATTCATCACCCAGGTGCCATCCTTTTCAAGGAACAGTGAGGTTTCGATGCCTTCACAATCTGCGCACGGCAGAATACCGCGCCAGCTCTGTTGCATTGGCTTGAGCTTTTCAGCCCGCACGGGGGAGACGGTTTCCACCTCTCCCCGATTGTTGCACCCCATCAGCGCAAAGAGTGTCATTGCCACAGCCAAAGATACAATCGCTTTATTCACTCTTTCTTCCTTATGAACAGTTCTTATCTCGTCCGTCACTCCTGTGGGCGACGAACCTTCCCTCGTAGCGCTTTTACAGAAGATTTCTGCGCTTTTCCTGCCAGACGCCGCTCTTTCGATGCCCGTGTTGGACGGGTGGCCCGACGGCTTTTTTGCACCACCGTCAGTTCCCTGATTAACGCCACCAGCCGGGCAATCGCCGCTTCTCGATTCATTTCCTGGCTGCGGTACTCCTGCGCCTTGATGATCACCACGCCCTCGGCCGTTAAGAGATGATGCGTTGCTGCCAGCAACTTCTCTTTATAAAACTCGGGCAAGCTGGATGCACGAATATCAAAACGCAGATGGATCGCCGTAGAGGCCTTATTTACATGCTGCCCACCCGCCCCTTGCGCGCGAATCGCCGTAATCTCCAATTCTTCATCAGGAATACTGACATGGCGGGATATCTCAATCATGCGTGCTGTTGCCAGGTCGTCAGGTGGATTTCCAGATTGGTTTGAGTGTCGCTCAGCCAGATAGTTCCTTCCTGGAGAGTAGCTTGCAGTGACATTGTCCGCTCCGCCAGTCCACTCAGCATTGTCAGTTGCTCATCATCCAGGTACCAGATACTCAGATTTTTAAATCCAGCGAGTTTGCTCTGGTTCTGCTGCCACCAGATTTGTGCCGCACGCGAGTTATAGGTGAATAGCGCCACCTCTTTCGACTGCGAACAGGCCTTCTTGATGCGCCGTTCGTCCGGCAATCCGAGTTCGATCCACAGATCGATACCCAGATGATCGTTGCGCAGCCACACTTCGGGCTCGTCATCCGCACACAGCCCACGGGTGAACTGTAGCCGTTCATCGGCGAATTTAATCCATGCCAACAGGCGCAGCATCATGCGCTCCTGCGTCTCGGAAGGATGACGGGCAAGCGTCAATGTGGCATCGAGAAATTGATTCCGGTCTAAATCCGCCACATTCACAGTAGCTTTATAAATGGTTGCTTTGAGCGCCATACCGCCTCCTTTGCATAACAGCGGCTATTGTAGCGAATAAAGATATAACGTGCTGTTATCTCTTATTCTGCGGTTAATTCATCACTCTGATAATGACCCGTCGGGTATGGTATAGTCACCTTGCTAAACAGAGTTAATCTTCGTAGGCTTAATGGTATCTCACAGTAAAGCCAGGGTGCTGACAGGAGGACGTGTGGGAAATTATTGTGAGTTAATACGCCAGCGGTATGCGGAAATTGCCAGCGGAGACTTAGGGTATATCCCGGATGCGTTGGGGTGCGTATTGAAAGTTTTGAATGAAGTGGCTTCGGACGATGCCGTTTCAGAGTCGGTCAGGGAAAAGGCGGCGTATGCTGCCGCGAACTTACTGGTGAGCGATTATGTCAATGAATGATACCTATCAACCCATCAATTGCGACGACTATGACAACCTGGAACTCGCCTGTCAGCATCATCTCCTACTGACGCTCGAGCTCAAAGATGGCGAAACTTTGCAGGCAAAAGCCAGCGATTTAGTATCTCGCAAAAATGTGGAATATTTGGTTGTTGAAATTGCAGGAACAACGCGCGAACTGCGTCTCGACAAAATTGCCAGCTTTAGTCATCCGGAAATCGGCACCGTCGTGGTGAGCGAATCCTGACAGCACTTTCGGGCAGCGCTGACTGCCCGTTACTTCTGCCACATTAGCCGTACGCCTGGCTGCCCATTTTCTGCTTTGCCCTCCTGCGTGACAAACACGCCTGCCGCAGCAATCAGCGACTCACCGTAAAACAGTAGTGGTGTTGTATCCCGACGCCAGGGTGCCACGCCCAACTCCTGCCAGATCTTTTTAAGTTTACGGCCACCGTTACGCCCCTGGATGTGCAAGGTTCCCGTCGCCTGAAAGCGTACAGATACCACTTCGTCAGCGCCCGGTGGACGTAGTTCATCGCCCGGCACAAGGCGCAGAACGCCAAGCCCATCCGGCAACGTCAGCGGCAAAAAAGGATCCGTCCATTGCAGAACTTTTTCGCGCTGGCCCGCAAGCGCTTTAACCCACCACAAATAACCCTGATAACGGCGGATTTCATGATCGCCAAGGCGCAAGCATGGCGCTGCATCCTCTCTGGCTAACGCCACCTCTTGCCAGACCCGTAGCAACATTTCCCGGGCAGGCATCGGCGCCTGCTGCGCGGAAAGCCAACGTCGTAAGATAGCGGCGCGCCGTGCCGCACTTAACGTTTCCAGCGCCGCAATCGACAACCCACCGTCACGGTGTGTCGCCGCCGCAAGCTCGTCTGCCAGCAGTTCATCCAGCAATTGCTCCTGCTCGCCGCACAAGGCCGCACTCCGGGCGACCGCATCGGCAAAATGCGGCCAGCGGGCATTCAATGCCGGCAGAACGCGTAAACGCAGGAAGTTGCGGTCATAGGCATCATCAGCATTGCTCTCGTCTTCAATCCATGACAAACCATGTTGCTGCGCCCAGCGAAGAAGGGCTTCGCGTGTTTCGTTCAACAACGGTCTGAGGAGCATAGTGTCGGCAAACGGCAGCGTTTCCGGCATACCCGCAAGACCGGCCGGACCACTCCCCCGTTTAAGCGCCAGTAAAAACGTTTCGCACTGGTCGTCAAGATGCTGGGCGGTGAGCAGCAATTCTCCGGGGACTAACGCCTGAGTAAAGGCGGCATAGCGGGCTTTTCTCGCCTGCGCTTCAATTCCATTGCCTTCATCCACCAGTTGTACCCGATGAACAACAAGCGGTACCTGCCAGCCATCGCAGACCTGCTGACAATGAGCAGCCCATGCATCCGCATTGGGGCTTAATCCGTGGTGAATATGAATCGCGCGCAGGGAAATGTCCGGCTGCTGCTGACGCCACTGCACCAGACGGTGCAACAGTACTGTCGAATCGAGCCCGCCGCTAAACGCCACCAAAAACTGGCGTTGATGGGCAGGCAAGCGAGAAAGTAAGGGCATGATCATGGCATTAACCGAAACGGAAATAATGCCCGGCACGTTACCGGGCATTCCTGTGACTGGCAAGGCTTACTGCTGATAGAGTTCCAGCGGAAGGTTGTCAGGATCTTTAAAAAAGGTAAAGCGCTTACCGGTGTAAGGGTCAACACGAATCGCTTCGCACGAGACATTGTGCGCTTGCAGGTGAGCAACCGCCTGATCGATATCCACAACGCTAAAGGCCAGATGACGTAATCCGCAGGCTTCCGGCCCACTCGGACGTGCTGGCGGAAAGGGAAACGAAAACAACTCAATGACATACTGGCCATTCAGCGCCAGGTCTCCTTTCCAGGAGTCACGCTCTTCACGATAAACTTCGCTTTGCAGCGTAAAACCCAGGATATCGCAATAGAACGCTTTACTCTTTACATAATCCGTCGCGATGATGGCGATGTGATGTACCTGTTTTAAACCCAGCATAATGTCTCCTTTTGTCTTTGCGCACGTTACCGTTGTGACAGGTAACCCGCAAGAGGCTACGGTCTTTTTAAGACACGTACCCAATAGACGCCATCTTCTCCCCGCTTCGCGCCATGGATATCCGTTTCAAACCCCGGATAGTGCCGCCCTATCGCACAGAGCATTAACAGGAAATCCAAAACCGAGCGGCTCGCTTCGGTGATCATCTCCCCTGGCATCAGTAACGGCACGCCCGGTGGGTAAGGTAAGATCATATTGGCGGAGATACGTCCCGTAAGCCTTTCCAGTTCAATGGTTTCAACATCTCCACGGATTTGCTGCTGCCACGCCTGATGCGGCGTCAGCTTCATTTCCGGCAACACATCAAATGCCCGCAACATCAGTTGCGGCAGATCGTGCTGGCGGATCAATTTATGGATACCCTGCGCAAGATCCTGGATCCGCATATTGCGGTAGAAGTCGGGATCTTCGGCATACAGATCCGGCAGCATGTTCTTCACGCGTAAATTGAGATCGTAGGCACGCTTGAACTCCATTAACCCACGCAGCAGGCCCATGGCACGGGTTTTGTCGATCCCGATACTGAACAGGAACAACAGATTGTAAGGACCCGTTTTTTCAACTACCACGCCGCGCTCATCAAGAAACTTCGCCACCAGCGCCGCCGGAATCCCCTCTTCACTCATATTGCCTTGTTCATCCATACCCGGCGTCAGAATAGTCACCTTGACCGGGTCGAGAAACATGTGGTCTTCGTCAGCATCGCGGAAACCGTGCCAGCTTTCTCCCGGTGCTACCGGCCAGCAATCGGCCTCATTGATCTCCTCGGGCTGCCAGATATCAAAGAACCAGCCATCGGCTTCATCTTTTAACCGCTGTACCTCTTTGCGGAAATGCAAAGCGCGCTCAACCGAACGGTTAATCAGCCGTTTACCGGGGTTACCGCGCAACATTGCCGCCGCGGTCTCAATGGAGGCCACCAGCGGATAGCTTGGCGAGGTAGAGGTGTGCATCATAAAGGCTTCGTTAAAGGTATCTTCGTCATACTCACCTTTCACATGGATAAGCGAGGCCTGCGAAAACGCCGCCAGCATTTTGTGCGTCGATTGCGTTTCGAAAATCACTTTCCCCGGTACCCGCTCACCGCTCATGCCGCTCTTCCCGGCATAAATCGGATGAAAGTTGGTATACGGCACCCAGGCGGAATCGAAATGAATAGAAGGCACATCCAGCGTTTTTTTAATCCAGTCAGTGTTGTATAGCAGCCCATCGTAAGTGGAATTGGTGATAACCGCATGCACCGGCCAGGTTGCACCTGCGGTTGCAGCAATCTTTTGTTCAATGCTGGCATGGGTAAATTCCCGGCGCGGAATACCGGCCAGAATCCCCAGCGCGTTACGTCCCGGTTTTAACCACAGCGGCGTAACGTCGCTCATCATTAACAGATGGGCCAGTGACTTGTGGCAGTTGCGATCAATCAGCAGCGTACTACCCACCGGTGCGGCGTACATACCCACAATTTTATTGGAGGTGGAGGTGCCGTTGGTGACCATATAACTTTGCTCAGCGCCAAAGGTGCGGGCGATATACTCTTCGGCTTCCAGATGCGGCCCGCTATGGTCCAGAAGCGAGCCCAGTTCAGTGACTGAGATAGACACATCCGCTTTTAGTGTGTTGCCACCGAAGAAATCATAAAACAGGCAGCCAACCGGGCTTTTCAGGTAGGCCGTACCCGCCATGTGGCCTGGCGTGCAGAAGGTGTATTTTCCTTCTTTCACATAGGTAAAGAGCGCTTTGGTAAAGGGCGGCGTGATGTTATCGAGATACTCTTTTGTGTACTGCCCGATACGTGTTGCAATGTCATCGGCCATCCCCAGGGCATATTCAAAAAACCACAGCGCCATCCGCATATCTTGTGCGCTGACATCCAGCGTCGAATGGGTGTTAATAAAGGCATAAAGGGGAAGATATTCGTTAAGCTGGTTGATATCGCTGCATAAATCGAGCGTGTACTCGTCCCAGTCGAAAATGACGCCGCAGATACGCGGATTGTGTTCGATGAATTTCAGCAGGTCGCTGCTGTTTTGTGGCCAGATTATCTGAAACCCTTGCGCCTGGAGCGCCTTCTCAAGCTCCTTGATCGGCTCATCTTTGTAAAAGACGCCGTGCGGCCCCATGATGGCAATAATATTCACGGTTACCTCCTGAAAAAAACCTAAGTTAATCATAGCTGAGGTAAACAGGGGGTATAAAAAAAGCCACAACACTGTGTGGCTTTTCAGAATGATCTTTCAATGCTTATCAGGCGTAACCGTAGCTCATCAGACGCTGGTAACGGCGATTACGCAGATCGTCTTTGCTCAGCACGTCCAGATCCGCCAGATCCGCAATCAACTGCGCTTTCAGAGAGGCCGCGATGGCTTCCGGGTTACGGTGTGCGCCGCCTAACGGTTCCGGAATGATCGAGTCGATCAGTTTCAACTCTTTCAGACGCGGTGCAATGATACCCATTGCGTCGGCAGCCAATGGTGCTTTGTCTGCGCTTTTCCACAAAATGGACGCACAGCCTTCCGGCGAGATAACGGAATAGGTGCTGTATTGCAGCATATTCACTTTATCACCCACGCCAATGGCCAGCGCACCGCCAGAACCACCTTCACCGATAACGGTACAAATGACCGGTACGCTCAGACGGGACATTTCTCGCAGGTTACGCGCGATCGCCTCAGACTGACCACGCTCTTCCGCGCCCACGCCAGGGTATGCGCCTGGGGTGTCGATAAAGGTGATGATCGGCATATTGAAACGTTCAGCCATTTCCATCAGGCGCAGCGCTTTGCGATACCCTTCCGGTGCCGGCATACCAAAATTGCGGCGAATTTTTTCTTTGGTTTCACGTCCTTTCTGGTGGCCGATAATCATCACCGGGCGACCGTCAAGGCGAGCGATACCACCGACGATGGCTTTGTCGTCCGCATAAGCGCGGTCGCCAGCCAGCTCGTCGAATTCATCAAATGCGAGGCGGACATAATCCAGGGTGTATGGACGCAGCGGATGGCGTGCCAGCTGAGCGACTTGCCATGCACCAAGATCGGCAAAGATTTTGCGCGTCAGCTCTACGCTTTTTTCACGCAGACGATGCACTTCTTCATCGATGTTAATATCCAGTTTTTCATCCTGACGACTTACTGACGTCAGAGAATCGATTTTCGCTTCCAGCTCGGCAATCGGCTGTTCGAAATCAAGGAAATTCAGACTCATAGTATTCCTGTATTAGTCAAACTCCAGTTCCACCTGCTCCGAACCAATGAGGCCACGGAGATCGTTTAATAAACGATCGCTCGGAGAGACACGCCACGTTGCGCCGAAACGTAATCGTGCACGTGCATCCGCCCTCTGATAGTAGAGATGTACTGGAATGGTCCCCGAGCGATGGGGTTCCAGAGACTGACGGAGTCGGTTCAAAAGCTGGTCATCAATTTGCCTGTCCGTCAGCGAGATAGCAAGCCCGCGCGCATATTTTTCACGAGCTTCGTCAATGTCCATCACTTCGCGGGCGGTCATTTTAAGCCCCCCGCTGAAGTCATCAAAGCTGACCTGTCCGCTGACGATCAGTATGCGGTCTTTTTCCAGCAGTTGCTGATATTTGTCCAGGGCGTCCGTGAACAACATCACTTCCAGACGCCCGGAACGGTCATCCAAAGTACAGATGCCAATACGATTGCCGCGCTTGGTGACCATAACCCGCGCAGCAATCACCAGCCCCGCCGCCGTGGTGACCTTGCCACGTTCGGTCGGGTGCATGTCTTTTAGTCGGTAGCCACCGACGTAACGATCGATCTCTTTCAAATACTGGGTGATCGGATGCCCGGTCAGGTACAGCCCCAGGGTTTCACGTTCACCGTCCAGCACCACCTGCTCTGGCCATGGCTGGCAACTGGCGTAAGACTGTTCCACCTGTTCGGGCTCTTCTGCCAGGACACCGAACATATCCGCCTGACCAATCGCTTCCGCTTTCGCATGCTGATCTGCCGCTTTCAGGGCGTCGCCGAGGGAATTCATCAGCGCGGCACGATGCGGCCCAAGGCGGTCAAACGCCCCGGACATTATCAGTTTTTCCAGCACCCGGCGATTGAGTTTTTTGGTGTCGGTACGGGCACAGAGATCAAACAGCTCCCGGAAATAGCCGCCGTTATTACGAGCCTCGAGGATCGCTTCAATCGGGCCTTCACCCACGCCCTTGATAGCCCCAATGCCGTAAACAATTTCACCGTCGTCATTCACGTGGAAATGGTACAGACCAGAGTTGATATCCGGCGGCAGGATCTTGAGCCCCATGCGCCAGCATTCGTCCACCAGGCCTACCACCTTCTCGGTGTTGTCCATATCGGCGGTCATTACCGCCGCCATAAACTCTGCCGGATAGTGCGCTTTCAGCCACAGCGTCTGGTATGAGACTAAAGCATAGGCAGCAGAGTGCGATTTGTTAAATCCGTACCCGGCGAATTTCTCCACCAGGTCGAAGATTTTCATCGCCAGCTCGCCGTCAACGCCATTTTTCTTCGCCCCTTCTTCGAAGGTCCCGCGCTGCTTGGCCATCTCCTCCGGCTTTTTCTTACCCATCGCACGACGCAGCATGTCCGCGCCGCCGAGGGTATAGCCAGAAAGCACCTGGGCTATCTGCATCACCTGTTCCTGATACAAGATGATGCCGTAGGTCGGCTCCAGTACCGGTTTCAGACTCTCATGCTGCCACTGCACGTCCGGGTAGGAAATCTCTTCGCGCCCGTGCTTACGGTCGATAAAGTTATCCACCATTCCCGACTGCAATGGGCCCGGACGGAACAGGGCCACCAGGGCTATCATATCTTCGAAGCAGTCAGGCTGCAGACGCTTGATCAAGTCTTTCATACCGCGGGATTCAAGCTGGAAGACCGCTGTGGTTTCCGAGCGCTGCAGCATGTCGAAGCTTTTCTTGTCATCGAGCGGGATAGCGGCGATATCAAGCGGTGGCTCGCCGTTCTTCTCACGACGGGCGTTGATCATTTCCAGCGCCCAGTTGATGATGGTGAGCGTACGCAGCCCCAGGAAGTCGAACTTCACGAGACCCGCGTATTCCACGTCGTTCTTATCAAACTGGGTGACCGGATGTTGCCCCGCTTCATCACAATAGAGCGGTGCAAAATCGGTGATTTTGGTCGGCGCGATAACCACACCACCGGCGTGTTTACCGGCGTTACGCGTGACGCCTTCCAGCTTACGCGCCATATCAATTAGCGCCCTGACTTCCTCGTCAGCCTCGTAGATTTCTGGCAGTTGCGGTTCCGCTTCAAAGGCTTTCGCCAACGTCATACCGGGATCGGGCGGAACCAACTTAGAAATACGATCAACAAAGCCGTACGGGTGCCCCAGCACGCGGCCTACGTCGCGAATAACCGCTTTTGCCGCCATCGTACCGAAGGTGATGATCTGCGATACCGCATCACGCCCGTACATATCTGCTACGTGCTCAATAACCTGATCGCGTTTTTCCATACAGAAGTCGACGTCAAAGTCGGGCATGGAGACTCGTTCCGGGTTAAGGAAACGTTCGAACAGCAGATCGAACTCCAGTGGGTCGAGGTCGGTAATTTTCAGCGCATAGGCTACCAGCGAACCCGCACCGGAGCCTCGCCCCGGGCCTACCGGTACACCGTTATCTTTCGACCACTGGATAAATTCCATAACGATAAGGAAGTAGCCCGGGAACCCCATCTGGTTAATAACCTGGAGTTCAATATCCAGACGTTCATCATACTCAGGACGTTTCTCTTTACGGACCGCCTCATCCGGGAAAAGGAATGCCAGGCGCTCTTCCAGGCCCTCTTTCGACTTCGCGACAAGAAAATCTTCGGTGGTCATATCCCCGGTCGGGAATTGGGGCAGGAAGTATTCGCCCAGACGCACCGTGACATTACAACGTTTGGCGATTTCTACCGTGTTTTCGAGTGCTTCCGGGATGTCAGAGAAAAGCTCACACATCTCGTCTTCGCTGCGCATATATTGCTGCGCAGAGTAATTACGCGGACGTTTGGGGTCATCAAGGGTAAAGCCGTCGTGAATCGCGACACGGATTTCATGGGCATCGAAGTCGCCCGCATCGATAAAACGCACGTCATTGGTCGCCACAACAGGCAGACCGCGTTCTTCGGCGAGCCGTACCGCCGCATGCAAATAGTTCTCTTCGTCCGCGCGACCGGTACGAATCAGTTCGAGATAATAGTTGTTGGGGAAATGCTCTTCGTAAAACGCCACGCACTGCTCGACCAGCGCGCTATTACCGCGCATCAGACTTTTACCAACATCCCCCATCCGGGCACCAGACAACAGGATCAGCCCGTCTTTCAGCTCAACCAGCCAGTCGCGGTCAATCCACGGCCCCGCCGCCCCGTATCCACGCTGATAGGCACGAGAAATTAGCAGCGTCAGGTTTTGATAGCCGACGTTGTTTGCTGCCAGTATAGTGAGCTGCGTCAGTTCGTCCGCGAGGAGTTCGCTCTGAACATGAAAATCGGCCCCCACGATCGGTTTTAACCCCGCGCCATGGGCCGTTCCGTAGAACTTCACCAGGCCACACAGGTTGGTAAAATCGGTGATCGCCAGCGCTGGCATGCCGAGCGCGGCCGCCTTTTTCACCAGCGGCCCGGTTTTCGCCAGCCCGTCTATCATGGAGTAGTCGCTATGCACCCGCAGGTGTACGAAACGTGGTTCAGCCATTTTCAGATCTCTTCACGTCACAGAATCAGGACACAAGGCCCAGCACGCGTTTGACGGGCGCAAAGCTGCGCCGATGATGTTCCGTTGCGCCATGCTCAGCCAGTTTTTCCAGATGGAAAGCGGTTGGATAGCCTTTATGCTGCGCGAAACCGTATTGAGGAAAAGTCAGATCGAGCGTGGCCATTTCTGCATCACGAGTGACCTTCGCCAGAATGGAGGCGGCGCTGATTTCAGGCACCCGACTGTCACCTTTTACAACCGCCAGAGAAGGCATCGGTAGTTTGGGGCAACGGTTGCCATCAATGAGAACATACTCCGGAATAATACCCAAACCAGCGACCGCACGCTGCATTGCCAGCATCGTGGCATGCAGAATATTTAACTCGTCGATTTCGTGCGGCTCTGCACGGCCCAGACTCCAGGCCAGCGCCTTCTCTTTGATCTCGTCAAACAATGCCAGACGGCGTTTCTCAGATAATTTTTTCGAGTCATTAAGACCGATAATGGGACGCGCCGGATCGAGGATAACAGCAGCAGTCACCACCGCGCCAACCAACGGGCCGCGTCCAACTTCATCCACACCGGCAACCAGGTGTGTATGGGGGTAAATAAATTCCATCATTGTGCCAACTCCAGTACGGCATTTGCGGCCTGCTCATCGGCATTACAGCGGATCTGCAGATGCAGCTCCCGGAAAATATCGTGCATCGCATGGCTGGTTTTGCCATTTGCTAACAGGGGAAGTAACGCATCAGCCAGCGCCTGAGGCTGACATTCATCCTGCAGCAGCTCTTTAACAAGCTCACGACCCGCCAGTAAATTGGGCAGCGACACGTAATCGGTTTTAACCAGACGCTTCGCCAGCCAGAAGGTAAACGGCTTCATCCGATAACCCACCACCATCGGGCATTTCGCCAGCATGCACTCCAGCGCGGCTGTGCCGGATGCCAGCAATGCAGCATCACTGGCAATCATCGCTTCCCGCGCCTGGCCATCCAGCATATGTACGCGCAGATCAGGGGCAACATCCGCTTTGATGCGTTCAAACTGCTCGCGACGCTTTGCATTCACCAACGGCACAACAACTTCCAGGTCCGGATAATGCTTACGCAACAGTTGCGCCGTACGCAAAAAGTCAGCGCTCAGCATCTCAACCTCTGCGCCACGGCTGCCCGGAAGTAACGCAAGGCAGTGCGCGTCATAGGGAATGCCTAATGTGTCCCGCGCCGCATTTTTATCCGGATCCAGCGGCATCGCATCCGCCATGGTATGGCCGATAAAACGACAGGGAACATTGAATCTATCGTAAAACGCTTTTTCGAAAGGCAGAAATGCGAGCACCAGGTCGGTGGCTCTGCCTATTTTGAAAACGCGTTTCTGGCGCCAGGCCCATACCGAAGGGCTGACATAATGAATGGTCCTGATGCCCTTCTTTTTCAGGTTCCCCTCAAGGGTAATATTGAAATCGGGTGCATCAATGCCGACAAAGACATCGGGTTTAAGCTCGCTAAAGCGACGCGTGAGGTCGGCACGGATATGCAGCAGACGTCGCAGGCGACCAAGCACCTCGACAATCCCCATCACCGCCAGCTCTTCCATTTCGTACCAGGCCTCGCAGCCTTCAGCCTGCATACGCGGCCCGGCAACACCGACGAAGCGCGCATCGGGCATACGCGCTCTCAGTGCGCGGATGAGACCCGCACCAAGAATATCGCCGGAGGTTTCTCCGGCGACGAGGGCAATCGTTAACGGACGACGTTCGACCATTACCGAATTAAACCACGCGTGGAACGTTCAAAAAACGCCATGAACGTTTTCACTTCCGGATGCTGTTCTGCCAGCTCGGCAATTTCAGGTTTCGCTTCATCCAGCGTTTTGCCGCTGCGGTACAGCAGTTTATACGCGTTACGGATTGCGGTGATCGCTTCACGGCTAAAGCCACGACGCTTAAGACCTTCAATATTTACACCAAACGGAGTGGCGTGATTACCCTGAGCAATCACGAACGGTGGAACGTCCTGTGCGACACCAGAACAGCCGCCAACCATAACGTGCGCACCGATAATGCAGAACTGGTGCACCGCGGTCATACCGCCGATGATCGCGAAATCATCAACGGAAACGTGGCCTGCCAGTGTGGCGTTATTCGCCAGAATGCAGCGGCTGCCAACGGTGCAATCATGCGCAACGTGCGCATTGACCATCAGCAGGTTGTCGCTGCCCACCTTCGTCAACCCACCGCCTTGTACCGTGCCACGGTGAATGGTGACGCTTTCGCGGATGCGGTTGCGATCGCCAATTTCCACGCGGGTCGGTTCACCAGCATATTTCAGATCCTGGTTAACCTCGCCGATGGAAGCGAACTGATAAATCTCGTTATCGCGACCAATTTTGGTATGGCCATTAATAACAACATGAGACTTCAGTACGGTGCCTTCGCCGATTTCGACGTTAGCACCAACAATACAAAACGGACCAATGTGAGCGTTAGCACCAATAACGGCACCGTCTTCAACAATGGCAGAAGGATGAATAAAGGCGGTTTTATCAATCACGTATCAGGCCTCCCGGCTACGTGCACACATCATAGTAGCTTCACAAACAACTTTACCGTCTACCAGCGCGACACCCTTGAAGCGAGTCAGGCCACGGCGCGTTTTTTCGAAAGTTACTTCCATGATCATTTGATCGCCTGGCACAACCGGACGCTTAAAGCGCGCTTCATCGATACCTGCGAAGTAGTAGAGCTCGCCTGGTTCCAGTTTACCGACGCTTTTGAACGCCAGAATACCGGTTGCCTGCGCCATCGCTTCCAGAATCAACACGCCAGGTAAAATCGGTTTGCCTGGGAAATGCCCCTGGAAAAACGGCTCATTTACCGAAACATTTTTAACTGCGCGCAGAAAACGACCTTCTTCAAAGTCCAGCACACGGTCTACCAGCAAAAACGGGTAACGGTGCGGCAGAAGCTCCAGAATCTCTTCAATGTGCAGAGTATGAGTGTCAGTAGTCAAAATACTCTTCCTGTCTAAATATACTAAAAGGCCATAATAACACGGCCCGCGGCAATCGTAAGAATGCCGACAGGCCGGGAAGTTTAAACGTAGCGAGCGAGCTATTAGTCTTCTTTATTGACTTTACGCTCAATAGCTTTGAGGCGCTTGCTCATGTCATCAATGTTCATCACCAGGGCTGCGGTTTTACGCCACACCTTGTTCGGCTGTAGCGGGATGCCGGAGGAATAAATTCCTGGCTCGGTGATAGGACGCATCACCATCCCCATTCCCGTCACGGTGACTTTATCGCAGATTTCCATATGCCCGTTGATAACGCTGGCACCGCCAATCATGCAATAACGGCCAATTTTCAAACTACCCGCCATGATGACGCCACCAGCAACCGCGGTATTGTCGCCAATCACGACGTTATGTGCAATCTGGCACTGGTTATCAATGATGACACCGTTACCAATACGGGTATCATCCAGCGCACCGCGATCGATAGTGGTACATGCACCAATTTCAACACGATCGCCGATGATGACACGACCAAGTTGAGGGATCTTAACCCAGGTGCCGCGATCGTTAGCATAACCAAAACCATCAGAACCGATCACGGTGCCCGATTGAATCAGGCAATTCTCACCGATCTCGATTTCATGGTAAATGGTCACATTGGCCCATAAACGGGAGCCCGCACCAATTTTCGTATTTTTCCCAACGAAGCAGCCGGGGCCAATGACGACATTGTCGCCAAGCGTCACGCCGGATTCGATGACCGCGTTTGCGCCAATCGCCACGTTGTTTCCCAGCGTAGCATCGGGATCGATCACCGCCCCTGGGGCGATGTTCTGGGCCGGTTGCGGCGTGGTATCAAGAATTTGGGCCATGCGCGCGTATGTCAGGTAGGGGTTTTTAACTACCAGAGCCGCACTCGTGGCAAAAGGAAGATCGTCCTGCGTCATGACGACAGCAGACGCCTGACAGGCAGCTAAGCTTTCACGGTACTTTGGATTTACCATGAAGGTGATTTGCCCTGCTTTAGCGGATTGCATGGACGCAACGCCGGTGATGACGATATCGCCATCACCGTGTAACTCTGCATCCAACTGTTGAGCTAAATCAGACAGTCGAATTGAAGGCATTACTTATTTAACCTGTTTCAGTACATCAGCAGTGATGTCTTTAACGTCATTGCTGTTGTAGATAGCGGCGTTAGAAGGAATAACCAGATCCACGCCCTGATCGGAAGCAACTTTCTTCACAGCAGCCTGAATTTTGGTCATCAGCTTGCCACGTTCTTCGTTAGAACGACGAGCCTGATCCTGCTCGAAAGCCTGACCTTTCTGTGCCAGATCCTGACGCTGAGCCTGGATATCTTTTTCCAGCTTAGTACGATCGGCCGCTTTCATTGTGGAACCGTCACGCTGATAGCGCTGCATTTTAGTCTGCAGGTCAGATTCCATACGCTGCAGTTCGCTGGCACGGCCACTGAATTCGTTTTTCATTGTCTGAGAAACGCCAGAAGTCTGCGCAACCTGTTGGAACAGGCTGTTCATGTCTACGACCGCAATTTTATCGGCCGCCTGAGCAGACGTTGCCATTGCCAAACCTACACCTGCAGCTAATAACCACTTTTTCACAATTAACTCCTCACCATCCCGTTTGTACCCGAAGGTACCGTTCTTTGCGTTGGCAGGCAGTACGAAGCGCACTGCCTCACCATCACGACACTACTTATGCATTCCTTCGCTGCGGCAAGTTACCAGGTTTTACCAATGTTAAACTGGAACTGTTCTGCCTTGTCTCCATCGTATTTCTTAAACGGCTGGGCGTAGGAGAAAACCAACGGCCCCAATGGGGACATCCATTGTAAGGCGATACCCGCGGACATACGGATATTGCTCGGGTCACTGTAATCCGGTATGCCTAAAGCTTTCATATCAGCAGTGTTTTGCCAGTTGGTATCCCAAACGGTACCTGCATCCCAGAAGAACGATGTGCGCACAGAATTCGCATATTTATCACTGATAAATGGCGTCGGCGTGATGAACTCTACGCTTGCCACGCCCATTGCGTTACCGCCCACGGCGTCATTAGAGCTACAGTATTTCTTAGTCGTCGAATCACAGTTATCCAGCCCCTTCGCACCGTAATAAACTGCTTTCGGACCAATGTTGTTGGACTGGAAACCACGAACGCTGCTGGAACCGCCAGCATAGAAGTTCTCATAGAACGGCAGCTCTTTACCACTTAAGCCGTCACCGTAACCCCAACGTGTACGTCCCAGAACAACCCATTTATGATCGTCATCGATCGGGAAGTAGGAAGCCGTATCAATCGTAACTTTGTAGAACTCGTTATCGGAACCCGGAATCGTCACCTTACCATTCAGGTTGACACGTGAGCCCTTGGTCGGGAAGTAACCCCGGTCAAGGTTGTTGTATGTCCAACCATAGTTGAAGGTGAAGTCGTTTGCTGTGAAACCGTTATTATCGTCGGTTTTACTGGCGCTTTGACCAATGGAATCCAGATAACGCCACATCGCCACCTGCGGTTCCATCTTAGACAGATCGTTATGGACATAGCCTAAGCCCACACGCAGGGTATTGTATTCGTTAACCGGGAAACCTAACGTGCCATCCAGACCATAACTTTTGTTGGTGTAGGAAGACAGATCAGCATCGTCAGCTTTAAAGTCATTGTAGAAGATACGCCCGCCGAGACTCACACCATCCACCGTAAAGTACGGGTTGGTCACCGAGAATTCGGAATAGGTCTGGTAGTCGTTCTTCGTACCGTTGATACCCACGGAGTAGCCAGTACCCAGCCAGTTGTCCTGCTGGACACCTACCTGGAAGCTAACACCGCTCTCTGTACCGTAGCCAACACCGAAGTTGAAGCTACCAGTGTTACGCTCTTTAACTTTGTACACGACGTCAACCTGGTCCGGGCTGCCCGGCACACGCTGCGTATCGGTATCTACCGTTTCGAAGTAACCCAGACGGTTCAGACGCTCTTTACCCTGATCTACAAGGTCGCTGCCCAGCCAGGCACCTTCCATCTGACGCATCTCGCGGCGCAGAACGGCATCTTTCGAAGTATCGTTACCTTCGAAGCGAATTTTACGCACGTAATAACGGTTACCCGCATCGACGTTCACATGCAGCTTAACGGTTTTATCCGTATCGTTGATTTCCGGCTGCGACTGAACGCGCGGGTAGGCATAACCATAGCGACCAAGAAGTTTTTTAATGTCATCTTCCATTTTGGTCACTTTGGTGCCGTTATACAGCTCGCCCGGCTGGATTTTGGTGAGGCTTTCAATCTCCGCAGAGTGACCCGCCAGATTGCCGCTGACTTCAACACCAGAGAGTTTGTACTGATCCCCTTCGGTCACGTTGACGGTGATGTAGATACCTTTTTTATCCGGCGTCAGACTCACCTGCGTGGAATCAATATTAAAACGCGCATAACCGCGATCCAGATAGTAACTACGCAGGGTTTCAAGATCGCCCGCCAGTTTCTGTTTCTGGTACTTGCGATCGCCCACCACGTTCCACCATGGCACTTCATCGCGCAACTGGAAGGTGGAGATCAGCTCTTCGGTCGTAAACGCATGGTTCCCGACGATGTTGATCTGTTGGATCTGGGCTGATACGCCTTCCTGGAAGACCAGTTTAAGGTCAACACGGTTACGTGGCAGAGGCGTAACGACCGCCTTCACGCTGGCACTGTATTTACCGACACTGTAATAGAAATCTTCCAGACCTTTTTCGATATCAGACAGTGTGGTGCGATCCAGAGATTCACCAACACGTACGCCTGAAGCTTCAAGGTTCTGCTTCAGCATGTCATCTTTCACCGACTTGTTACCGGAGAAAGTGATACTGGCGATTGTCGGCCGTTCTTTTACCTGAACGAGGAGGGTATCACCGTCGCGGAGTACGCGAACATCCTCGAAGTTACCAGTGGCAAACAGGGCGCGGATGGTGTTACTGATGTCTTCATCATTCACCGTGTCGCCTGGGCGAACCGGCATACTGAGGAGGGCCGCACCAACGGCGACACGCTGCAGGCCTTCGAAATGAATGTCCTTCACTACGAACCCGTCAGCACCGTATACGGTGGCGCTGCTAAACAGCAGCGACGCTATGAGCAACTTTTTCATCGCCATCGTTATTATGCGTTCTTCCTAACAAACTCTCTTACAACCGAGAGAAATCATTGAAAAGTGCAAGCCCCATTAACAACACCAGCAAAATCGAGCCAATGCGATAACTAAAGTCTTGAACCCGCTCGGATACCGGTCCGCCTTTCAGCTTCTCAATCGCTAAAAACAGCAGATGCCCCCCGTCGAGGACAGGTAATGGGAACAGATTGATGATACCTAAGTTCACGCTTATCAACGCGAGGAACATCAGGTAGTAAATCAACCCGAACTCTGCTGACATCCCAGCCCCCTGAGCGATTGAGATCGGCCCACTGAGGTTGTTCAGTTTTACGTCACCGGTTATCAATTTCCCCAACATACTGACCGTCAGCTTCATCAACTGCCACGTTTTGTCCGTAGCTTCAGCGATGGCGCTAAATGGCCCGTACTGGCGTACTGTCTTATATTCATCCGGCAGCGGGATAATTTTCGGCACAACGCCGGCAAAACCCTCTGCCTTGTTACCGGGTTTCGCATCCGGTATTAGCGTTAAAGACAAGGGACTCCCATGCCTTTCAATGTCCAGTGCTAACGGTGTGCCCGGATTATCGCGCACCAGGGTGACAAACGTCATCCACTGCGTTAGTTGCTGACCATCGACTTTAACGATCCTGTCGCCAGCTTGCAAACCTGCTTTGCTTGCAGCCGAGCCTAATTGTACCTCAGCTAATACCGGTTCAATCTGCGCACCGCGAGGACGAATCCCTAATGACGCGACCGGGTCGTCTTTATCAGGTGCAAAATTCCACTGTTGTAAATCGAGAACTTTGTCCTGGCGGTTATTGCTCCCAAACGGAGCCACGCTGAGTGTGGTTTGCCTGTCACCAATTTTGGCGATCAGCTGCAAACGTACTGCGTCCCAATCAGGCGTTTCGATACCATCAATCGCTTTAAGTTCCGTTCCTGGCGTAATTTGCGCATTTGCCGCGATGGAATTGGGCGCAATTTCACCAATAACCGGGCGAACACCCGGTACACCGATGATAAACACCAGCCAGTAAGCCACGATAGCAAAGAGGAAATTGGCGATCGGTCCCGCCGCGATAACCGCGGCACGCTGGCCAACGGTTTTATTGTTGAAGGCATAATGGCGCATTTCCGGCGTCACCGGTTCAACGCGCTCATCCAGCATTTTGACGTAACCACCAAGCGGAATGACGGCAATAACGAATTCCGTACCTTGCTTGTCCTTGCGGCGCCAGAGCGCTTTGCCGAAACCAATGGAAAAACGCTCGACTCTCACGCCGCAACGGCGAGCAACCCAGAAATGGCCAAATTCATGCACGGTGATCAGAACACCAAGCGCAACAATGAACGACGCCAAATCCCAGAGAAAGCTCAGCATAAAACCGTCCGTTAAATCGTCCTGAAAACCAGTAACAGCAGACAGGCAAATACAGGAACCGCCGCCGTCAGGCTGTCGATGCGGTCAAGTATACCACCGTGACCGGGGATTAAATGACCACTGTCTTTAATACCGGCTTCACGCTTAAACATGCTTTCCGTCAGATCGCCCAGCACCGAGGCCAGCGCCGCGATCACAGAACAGAGTAATAATGTTGATGGCGCAACCTCGAGATTTGCCCACGCACCATATCCCCAGGAAATAATTCCTGCGGTAAACAGGCCGCCAATAAAGCCTTGCCAGGTTTTTCCCGGTGACACCTTCGGTGCCAGCTTATGTTTACCAAACAGTTTGCCAAACATATACGCACCGGAATCTGCTCCCCATACAAGGATCATGATATACAGCAACCATAACGCCCCGCTGTAGTGATTATCAGCGTAATGCCATGACCGCAGCGCCAGCATACCCCAGAAAAAAGGAATAATTGTGAGAATGCCGAAAATCAACCGTATAGGTTTCGAATTACGCCAAATTGCTGCAGATGCAGGATAACCCAGCACCAGCACCAGAGCGATAACCCACCAGACAAGCGAAGCCCAAAGTGAAACCTCGACGACTGGCTGATGAATATTATGATGGTACTCCGGCAGCATAAACAACATCAATGCCAACACCAGCCCGCATAATACCGCCAGCCAGACACGCTGTGTCCGTGACGTAAAACCGCTCAGTTGTCCCCATTCCCATGCTGCCAGCATGCAAACGGCAAGCGTAACAATCGCAAAACCCACAGGCGGCAATAAGAACAATGCAGCAATGACAATGGGTATTAATACAAACGCAGAAATCAGGCGATACTTCAGCAAAAGCTACCCCCATCAGGCTTTGTCGCCACCTGGCTCGGTGCCGCCGAAACGACGCTCTCGATTGGCAAAGGCATGCAGCGCACCTTCAAAGTCTTGTTCATCAAAATCGGGCCAAAGAACATCCGTAAAGTAAAGTTCGGCATAGGCAATTTGCCAAAGTAAAAAGTTACTTATGCGATGTTCCCCACCCGTCCTAATCACTAAATCTACAGGTGCCAGTTCATGCATACAGATTTGCTGACTCAGCAAATCTTCATCAATTTGGTCAGGATGCAATACCCCTTCCTGAACCTGAACGGCCAATTGCCGTACTCCCTGTACGATATCCCAGCGTCCGCCATAATTCGCCGCGATATTTAGCGTCAGCCCCGTATTCTGGGCAGTCAACGCTTCCGCTTTACGAATACGCTCTTGCAGACGCGCGTTGAAACGGCTGGTATCACCAATAATGCGCAAACGCACATTATGTCGGTGCAGGCTCTTCACTTCACTGTCCAGCGCCCAGACAAATAATTCCATTAGTGCACTGACTTCTTGCGCCGGACGATTCCAGTTCTCACTACTGAACGCGTAAAGCGTTAACGCATCAATCCCGCTGTTGGCAGCAAAAGAAACGGCACGGCGGACTGATTTCGCACCCGCTCTGTGTCCAAATGCCCGTATCTTTCCTTGTCTTTTCGCCCAGCGACCATTGCCGTCCATAATGATTGCTACATGGCGACAGCCATGTGCTGGCAAATTTTCGCTCATTGGTTGATTCGCAGACAACATAACGCGTTTTAGTCCCTGAAAAGGATTTAGCGGTACTCAGGAATACAAAAGCCTTTACGCAAAAAAGCCGTGTCAACCACGGCTTCCCCTGACAGCCCGACATTAAACAGGCTGATGGATGGCGCAGACTATATCACCGAAGCCCAACGCTAACAAATAGCATGACTGTTAGTGGCTGGATTATCACCAGCTTGCGAAGCGCGTCACTTGTTTTTGCGCTACGTCACGTGCAAGCCGATCTACAGCCAATACATCATCAATACTTTGTGGTTCGCTTAATACCATCTGTTCCAGAACAGACAGATTCAGCGCAGCAATATCCGTAAAACGGATAGCGGAAGCCAGAAATGCTGACACCGTTACCTCATTAGCCGCATTCAGCGCCGTCGTCGCTGCCTGCCCCTGCGCAAACGCATCTATCGCCAGTTTCAGGCAGGGGTAGCGGTCATAATCAGGTGCGGCAAAACTCAACGCGCTCAATTTACAAAAATCGAGGGCATTGGCGCCGGAGGGCACACGTTCAGGCCAGGCCATAGTATGTGCAATCGGTGTACGCATATCCGGTTCACCAAGCTGCGCTAAAACACTGCCGTCCTGATAACGCACCATGGAGTGGATCACCGATTGCGGGTGAATAAGCACTTCCATCTGGCGGGCAGAAGCGTTGAATAACCAGCGCGCTTCAATGTATTCCAGACCTTTGTTCATCATGGTGGCGGAGTCAACGGAGATCTTTCGCCCCATCGACCAGTTCGGATGACGACATGCCTGATCCGGCGTCATCGAGGCCAGTTCGGACATAGGCGTTTCACGGAACGGGCCACCAGACCCGGTAAGCAGAATAGACGAAACGCCATTCTGCTCTAAATCAGCGTACCCCAGGTTTTGTTGGATTGTTTCCGGTAAACTCTGAAAAATAGCGTTATGTTCGCTATCCACCGGGAGGAGCTGCGCCCCGCTCTCTTTCACTGCGTCCATAAAAAGACGTCCGCAGGTCACCAGCGACTCTTTATTGGCAAGCAGCACGGTTTTACCCGCGCGGATAGCCGCAAGCGTAGGCACAAGGCCAGCAGCACCAACAATCGCCGCCATCACCTGGTCGACATCATCGAGCGCAGCCATCTCACAGGCCGCCTGCTGACCACTCATGACCTGCGTCGGGCAGCCCTGTTGCTGTAATTCAGCTTTTAGCTGACGCGCACTGGCTTCATCGTCCATCACCGCAAAACGCGGGGTGAACTCCAGGCATTGTTCCACCATACGGGTAACATTTTTACCCGCAACCAGGGCAGTAATGGAAAAGCGATCGGGATTGTGGCGAACCACATCGAGCGTGCTGCAACCAATAGAACCTGTTGAGCCCAGAAGGGTTAAATGCTTCATGAAACGCTCACAATATTGTGCAGATTAAAAGCAAAACGCCGCCAGCAAAGCCCCCTTGGCGGCTCTCTGTACGGCGTTTTTCGTCGGTTTTCGAATCAGAACTGCATCAGTTCTGCTTCTTTATCCGCCAGCGCCGCATCGACTTTTTTGATTGCAGCGTCAGTCAGTTTCTGCACGTCTTCCTGAGAACGACGGTCATCATCTTCACTGATTTCTTTATCTTTCAGCAGCGCTTTAACTTTATCGTTCGCATCACGACGTACGTTACGAACAGCAACGCGCGCTTGTTCAGCTTCGCCACGAACAATTTTGGTCAGGTCTTTACGACGTTCTTCAGTCAGCGGCGGCAGCGGAACACGAATGTCGGTCCCGGCGGAGCTTGGGTTCAGACCGAGGTCGGACGCCATAATGGCTTTCTCAACGGCCGGGCCCATAGAACGATCGAACACGTTGATTTTCAGCGTACGGGAGTCTTCTACCGTTACGTTCGCCAGCTGGCGCAGCGGCGTCGGAGTACCGTAATACTCAACGACGATACCATCCAGAAGGCTCGGGGAAGCACGGCCAGTGCGCACTTTGCTGATTTGGGTTTTGAATGATTCTACGCATTTTTCCATGCGCACTTCAGCATCTTTTCTGATATCGCTAATCACGTTACGAATCCTTGAAATCTTGTCTCAGGCAAACCATACGCCACTTGAGTGGTTAGTATAGTCTCGTTCAGTACAAGGCACCGTGAAGATGCCCGACAGAACTGCTAAATAAATTAAGGCGGAATCTTACCCTTATTTGTTGCTTACGGGAATTATTCCGTAATCAAAGTGCCTTCATTTTCGCCCATTACCACACGACGCAACGCGCCCGGCTTGTTCATGTTGAACACGCGGATAGGTAATTTATGGTCGCGGGCCAGGGTAAAGGCGGCAAGATCCATTACTTTCAGTTCTTTATCAAGAACTTCGGTATAACTGAGCTGATCGTACATGGTCGCAGCCGGATCTTTTGCCGGATCGGCAGTAAACACGCCATCAACCTTGGTGGCTTTCAGTACGACATCCGCTTCTATCTCAATGCCGCGCAGGCAGGCAGCGGAATCAGTCGTAAAGAACGGGTTACCCGTACCGGCACTAAAGATCACAACACGATTGTTACGCAGCAGACTGATCGCCTCAGCCCAGCTGTAATTGTCACACACACCGTTCAGCGGAAATGCGGACATCAGGCGGGCATTCACATAGGCGCGATGCAGCGCGTCGCGCATTGCCAGGCCATTCATGACCGTAGCCAGCATGCCCATGTGGTCACCCACCACGCGGTTCATACCCGCTTTCGCCAGGCCAGCCCCACGGAACAAGTTACCGCCACCAATTACCACCCCAACCTGAACACCCAGTTCAACAAGTTCTTTGATTTCTTGCGCCATGCGGTCAAGGATGCTTGCATCAATACCGAAACCTTCGGAACCCTGCAGGGCTTCGCCGCTCAGCTTAAGCAGAATGCGTTTATAGACGGGTTTTGCATTGGTAGCCATGTTTCTTTCCTGAGACTGTCAACAATTAGACGGGTTTAAATCCGGCGATATGATACGTCGCCTGTCAGCGCAAACACTATAGCGATTGGCTGATTTTACTCTGACGGGAACAAAAAGAAGCCGCCCTCAGGCGGCTGCTTTAATAATTAAGACTGCTTGGACATTGCAGCAACTTCTGCTGCGAAGTCAGTCTCAACTTTCTCGATACCTTCGCCCACTTCGAAGCGGATGAAGTTAGTCACGTCAGCGCCCTGCTCTTTCAGCAGTTGGCCAACGGTTTTGCTCGGATCCATAACGAAAGGCTGACCCGTCAGAGAAACTTCGCCGGTGAATTTCTTCATGCGGCCTTCAACCATTTTCTCAGCGATTTCTTTCGGTTTGCCAGACTGCATGGCGATGTCCAACTGAACCTGGTACTCTTTTTCTACCACTTCAGCAGACACATCTTCCGGCTTAACGAATTCTGGTTTGCTTGCAGCGATGTGCATAGCCAGCTGTTTAACCAGCTCTTCGTCTGCGCCTTTAGCCGCAACCAGAACACCGATACGTGCGCCGTGCAGGTAAGAACCCAGCACTTCGCCTTCCAGGGAAGCAACACGACGGATGTTGATGTTCTCACCGATTTTAGCAACCAGCGCTACACGTTCTTCTTCGAACTGTGCTTTCAGAACTTCAACGTCAGTGATTTTGCCTGCAACAGCTGCGTCCAGAACTTTGTTAGCAAATGCCTGGAAACCACCGTCTTTCGCAACGAAGTCAGTCTGGCAGTTAACTTCCAGAATGATACCGTAGGTGCCGTCGATCTTGGTGATGATCACGCCGTCAGCAGCAACGTTGCCTGCTTTTTTCGCAGCTTTGATTGCACCAGATTTACGCATGTTTTCGATTGCCAGCTCGATGTCGCCGTTAGCTTCAGTCAGTGCTTTTTTGCAATCCATCATGCCTGCGCCAGTACGTTCACGCAGCTCTTTTACCAGGGATGCGGTAATTTCAGCCATTCTTTATTCCTCGGGAGAATTTGACCTGCCCGGTTCGAAGAACCGCACAGATATGAAAGTAAAAAAGGGGCCTGAGACAGGCCCCCTAACCAAACTTGTAACTACCTGGTTAATAAGGGCTCTAAAAGAGCAAACCTTATTATTCAGCTTCTACGAAGCTTTCTTCCGCTTGGGTAGCCAGATCCTGAGAACGGCCTTCACGGACGGTCGCAGCAACAGCATTCAGGTACAGGGTCACAGCACGGATTGCATCGTCGTTACCCGGGATAACGAAATCAACGCCATCTGGATCAGAGTTGGTATCAACGATAGAGAATACCGGGATACCCAGGTTGTTCGCTTCTTTGATAGCAATGTGCTCATGGTCAGCATCGATAACGAACAGTGCGTCCGGCAGGCCGCCCATGTCTTTGATACCGCCCAGGCTGTTTTCCAGTTTCTCAAGCTCACGAGTACGCATCAGCGCTTCTTTCTTGGTCAGCTTGTCGAAAGTACCGTCCTGAGACTGAGTTTCCAGGTCTTTCAGACGTTTGATGGACTGACGAACGGTTTTCCAGTTAGTCAGCATGCCGCCCAACCAGCGATGGTTCACGAAGAACTGATCGCAGCTGTTTGCAGCTTCTTTTACCGCTTCGCTTGCAGCGCGTTTAGTACCAACGAAAAGGATTTTACCTTTACGAGAAGAGATCTTGTTCAGTTCAGCCAGAGCTTCGTTGAACATCGGTACAGTTTTCTCAAGGTTGATGATGTGAACTTTGTTACGCGCGCCGAAGATGAAAGGCTTCATTTTCGGGTTCCAGTAACGGGTCTGGTGACCGAAGTGAACACCAGCCTTGAGCATGTCGCGCATGGAAACAGTTGCCATGGTAAAAACCTCTATAGATAAAGTTGGGGTTAAGCCTCCACGTATCCCATATTACCGACCCCGAAGGGCACCCCGGAATATGTGCCGATACGTGTGTGTTATTACACAAAGTGAGATTTGGTCGCCTCAGTTCCGAAGAGGAACGGAAGTCCGGCGCGCTTTATACCATAAACAGGCGTCAGACTCCAATAATTGTTGGCGTTACGCACGGTACTGAACGATGAATTTCCTGTTACAGGAGGCATTGCAGTACACGGGCGGTACGAAAGACGAAGTTCAGAATGATTCTCAATTTGGCACAGGACTCGTCAGACTGTTACCATTGACAGCACTTAGACTAGTATTGTCGAAAAATTCGACGCTGATGGACAGAATTCATGGCTATCTCAATAAAGACCCCAGAAGAAATTGAAAAAATGCGCATCGCCGGCCGTCTCGCCGCCGAAGTGCTGGAAATGATCGAACCGTACATTAAGCCCGGCGTAAGCACCGGTGAGCTGGATCGTATCTGTAATGACTATATCGTTAACGAACAGCATGCCATCTCCGCCTGCCTTGGCTATCACGGCTTCCCGAAATCCGTTTGCATATCTATTAATGAAGTGGTTTGCCACGGCATTCCGGACGATGAAAAACAGCTTAAAGATGGCGATATCGTCAACATCGATGTGACGGTGATTAAAGATGAGTACCATGGCGATACGTCGAAAATGTTTATCGTCGGCAAACCCACTATTTTGGGCGAGCGTCTGTGCCGTATCACTCAGGAGAGCCTCTATCTGGCGCTGAGAATGGTGAAACCTGGCATCCGTCTGCGTACCCTCGGTGCAGCCATTCAGAAATTCGTGGAAGCGGAAGGTTTCTCTGTCGTCCGTGAATATTGCGGGCACGGTATTGGTCGCGTTTTCCACGAAGAGCCGCAGGTACTGCACTACGATGCGGATGACGGTGGCGTAGTGCTGCAGGCCGGTATGACCTTCACCATTGAACCGATGGTGAACGCAGGCGATTACCGTATTCGTACCATGAAAGATGGCTGGACGGTAAAAACCAAAGACCGCAGCCTTTCCGCACAATACGAGCATACGATTGTGGTTACCGATACAGGGTGCGAAATTCTCACCTTGCGTAAAGATGACACTATCGACGCTGTGTTAACCGCCGCTTGATAGTATTTAACGGTCCGCGTCGCGGGCCGTTGTTTTCTCCCCCCGCCCTGCTCTACGTCATAGATATAAACGACTTTTCATTTCTCGTTATCTCTTCTAATTTGTCGCATATGTCTTCGCATCCCGAACGCTCTCTGGTTCGGCTATGTCGCGTCCTGCCTTCAACTTATGGGTGGCCTGTTAATGAGCAATACATTTTCTGAACAATTCATCAGTACGGTGAAACCCACCCTTCCGGGTCAACCGGACTATCCCGGGAACTGGCCACAGGACGAACTGAATTGCGCCTCCATCAAGGCGCATATCGATACATTTCAGCAATGGCTGGGGCATGTTTTTGACGCAGGCCTTTCTGCCGAACAACTGATAGAAGCTCGCACGGAATTTATCGATCAGCTCCTGCAACGCCTGTGGCTGGAGTATGGTTTCGGCGACATCGGCGATACCGCGCTGGTTGCCGTGGGGGGCTACGGTCGCGGCGAGCTGCACCCGCTGTCGGATATCGACCTCCTTATTTTGAGCCGCACGAAATTGCCTGACGAGCAGGCACAAAAAATCGGTGAACTGCTCACGCTTTTATGGGATGTGAAGCTGGAAGTTGGTCACAGCGTGCGTACGCTCAGCGAGTGTCTACAGGAAGGGCTTTCCGATTTAACGGTCGCCACCAACCTGATTGAATCCCGCCTGTTAATTGGCGATGTTGCCCTGTTTCTTGAACTGCAAAAGCATATTTTCAGCGAAGATTTCTGGCCATCGGAAAAATTCTTCCCGGCAAAAGTGGCCGAACAAAATGAGCGCCACCAGCGTTATCACGGCACCAGCTACAATCTGGAGCCCGATATCAAAAGCAGCCCTGGCGGCCTGCGCGATATCCACACCCTGCAATGGGTCGCACGTCGCCATTTTGGCGCAACGTCCCTGGATGAGATGGTTGGGTTTGGCTTTTTAACCGAAGCCGAACGCAACGAGCTTAACGAGTGTTTGCACCTGCTATGGCGTATTCGCTTCGCCCTGCACCTTGAACTCAACCGCTATGACAACCGTCTGCTATTTGACCGCCAGCTCAGCGTTGCTCAACGCCTGAATTACGTCGGTGAGGGGAATCAACCGGTCGAACATATGATGAAGGATTTCTTCCGCGTCACTCGTCGCGTGACCGAACTGAACCATATGCTGTTACAGCTCTTTGATGAAGCGATTTTGGCGCTCACCGAAGATGAAAAGCCGCGCGCCATTGATGATGAATTCCAACTACGCGGCACGCTGATTGACCTGCGCGATGACAATCTGTTTATCCGCGAGCCGCAGGCCATTCTGCGTATGTTCTACATCATGGTGCGTAACAGCAGTATCACCGGTATCTATTCGACCACCTTGCGCCATCTGCGCCATGCGCGACGCCATCTGACGCAGCCGTTGTGCTATATCCCCGAAGCGCGGTCAATATTTCTTAGCATGCTCCGTCATCCCGGAGCCGTGAAGCGTGGCCTGCTACCGATGCATCGCCATAGCGTTTTGTGGGCTTATATGCCGCAGTGGTCGCACATTGTCGGGCAAATGCAGTTCGACCTGTTCCATGCCTATACCGTAGACGAGCACACCATCCGGGTAATGCTGAAACTGGAAAGTTTCGCCAGCGAAGAGACGCGTCAGCGCCATCCGCTTTGCGTGGAACTGTGGCCGCGCCTGACGCATCCCGAGCTTATCCTGATCGCTGCGTTGTTCCACGATATCGCCAAAGGACGCGGGGGCGACCATTCCGTGCTTGGCGCACAGGATGTGCTGAAATTCGCCGAATTACACGGTCTCAACTCCAGGGAAACACAACTGGTTGCCTGGCTGGTGCGTCACCACTTGCTGATGTCTGTCACCGCACAACGCCGTGATATCCAGGATCCTGAGGTGATCAAACAGTTCGCCGAAGAAGTGCAAACAGAAAACCGTCTGCGCTTCCTGGTGTGCCTGACAGTGGCTGATATTTGCGCCACCAATGAAACCCTGTGGAATAGCTGGAAGCAAAGCCTGCTACGCGAACTCTATTTCGCCACGGAAAAACAATTGCGTCGCGGCATGCAAAACACGCCGGATATGCGCGAACGCGTGCGGCACCATCAGCTCCAGGCGCTGGCGCTGCTGCGTATGGACAATATAAATGAAGAGCAACTGCATCAGATTTGGGGACGCTGTCGCGCCAACTACTTCGTCCGCCACAGTCCAAACCAGCTTGCCTGGCACGCGCGGCATCTGTTGCAACACGACCTGAGTAAGCCATTGATCCTGCTCAGCCCGCAGGCCACGCGCGGCGGTACGGAGATTTTTATCTGGAGTCCGGACAGGCCTTATTTGTTTGCCGCCGTCTGCGCCGAGCTGGATCGGCGCAACCTGAGCGTACACGACGCACAGATTTTCACGACCCGTGATGGCATGGCGATGGATACGTTTATCGTCCTGGAACCAGACGGTAGCCCACTGTCGCCGGATCGTCATGACGCCATCGGGTTTGGCCTGGAACAGGCGATTACACAGCCCAGTTGGCAGGCACCGCAGCCGCGTCGTCAACCGGCCAAGTTGCGCCACTTTACCGTCGATACGGAAGTGAATTTCCTGCCGACGCATACAGACCGAAAAAGTTTCCTGGAACTCATCGCGCTGGATCAGCCAGGGCTGCTGGCCCGCGTGGGCAAAGTGTTTGCGGACCTTGGTATTTCGCTGCACGGGGCAAGAATTACGACAATTGGTGAGCGAGTAGAAGATTTATTTATAATCGCGACTGCCGACCGGCGTGGCCTTAATAATGAGCTGCAAAAGGAGGTACAACAACGGTTGACAGAGGCCCTCAATCCAAACGATAAAGGGTGACGTGTTTTTTTATATGGAAAGAGTTTAACAATGCAGCAGTTACAGAACGTTATTGAAGCCGCTTTTGAGCGTCGCGCAGAGATCACCCCGGCAAACGCAGATACCGTTACCCGTGAAGCGGTTAACCAGGTTATTGCCCTGTTAGATTCCGGCGCGCTGCGCGTCGCAGAGAAAATTGATGGTCAGTGGATCACTCACCAATGGCTGAAGAAAGCCGTGCTGCTCTCTTTCCGCATTAACGATAATAAAGTTATCGAAGGTGCGGAAAGCCGCTACTTCGATAAGGTACCGATGAAGTTCGCCGACTACGACGAAGCGCGTTTCCAGAAAGAAGGCTTCCGCGTTGTGCCACCCGCGGCGGTGCGTCAGGGCGCGTTTATTGCCCGTAACACCGTGCTGATGCCGTCTTATGTGAATATCGGCGCTTACGTCGACGAAGGCACAATGGTCGATACATGGGCGACTGTCGGTTCATGCGCGCAGATCGGTAAAAACGTTCACCTCTCTGGCGGTGTCGGGATTGGAGGTGTTCTGGAGCCATTACAGGCGAATCCGACCATTATCGAAGATAATTGCTTTATCGGCGCACGTTCCGAGGTAGTAGAAGGTGTTATTGTTGAAGAAGGTTCGGTGATCTCCATGGGCGTGTACATTGGACAGAGTACGCGTATTTATGACCGCGAAACGGGCGAAGTTCATTATGGCCGCGTACCAGCGGGTTCAGTTGTTGTTTCAGGCAACCTGCCGTCTAAAGACGGTAAATACAGCCTGTACTGCGCTGTCATCGTGAAAAAAGTCGATGCCAAAACGCGTGGTAAAGTCGGCATCAACGAACTGCTGCGCACCATCGACTAAGTCATACCCTCTCCTGATTCGGGAGAGGGTGACATATCCCGCCTTTTTTGCATTTCCAGGTGGCGAAAATAGATTTTTTCGTTAATTATTCATAGGTTATGTTGAGCTTAAGGGTACCGCTATGTACGATAATCTGAAAAGTTTAGGCATCACCAATCCTGATGAAATCGATCGCTACAGCCTTCGTCAGGAAGCAAACAACGACATTCTGAAAATCTATTTCCACAAGGACAAAGGCGAGTTTTTTGCGAAAAGCGTAAAGTTTAAATATCCTCGTCAGCGCAAAACGGTGGTCGCGGATGGTATCGGTCAGGGATACAAAGAGGTGCAGGAGATCAGTCCAAACCTGCGCTACGTGATCGACGAGTTAGATCAAATCTGTCAGCGTGATCGGACAGATGTGGATCTGAAACGGAAGATCCTGGACGATCTCCGCCATCTGGAAAGCGTTGTCGCGAATAAGATCAGCGAAATTGAATCCGATCTGGAAAAACTGACGCGCAATAAATAATGCGGGGGTGACGCATTCTGATGCCCTCACCCCGTCCCTCTCCTGGCTGGAAAGGGCGCAAACACTAAAAAGGCAACTCAGGTTGCCTTTTTGCTTTCATTTACCGCTGTTCATCCAGTTGCAGCGCCACATAGAGCAGCAACCTGTCGTCAAAGTTCCCCAGATCCAACCCGGTGAGTTCAGAAATACGGTTCAGACGATATTCCAGCGTATTGCGATGAATAAACAACGCCTTTGACGTCGCCAGCGGCTGAACATTGTGGCGGAACCATGCGGAAAGCGTACGGCGCAAAAGACCATTATTATCCATCGCCTTGAGACGCTGCAGCGGGCGGGAAAGCTCATTCGCCTGCCAGCCTCCGCGTAAACTGTCGAGCAGCACCGGCAGCATCAAATCCTGATAGAAGTAACTACGGCTTTCCGGCATGCGCTGTTTCCCCACCATCATGGTGGTGCGCGCAGTACGGTAGGAACGAGCGATACTGCCCGGCCCGGTAAAGTAGTTACCCAGCGCAACACGGAAACGCAACTGACCGTTCTCTTTCATACGCTGAATCAGTTGCTCAACGCGCTTACGATGATCTTCGGCATCCCAGCGACCAAACTGATTCAGTGCCGGTTTAAGCACGACCATTTCGGTCAACGAGACAATCGCAATAAGATTGTTACGCTCAGGCGTGGTCAGGGCATTTTGCAGTTGCTGGAGTTCCGCCATCGCGCTGTCTACCCCCAACTGCCCGCTATCGACCTCCACCACGGCAACCACACGCGGCTGATTTAAATCGATACCCAGACGCTGTGCCCATTCGGTGAGTGCTGGGGTATGCTCTTCTGCCTGAATCAGGTTCATTACCAGCTCTTCACGCAGACGACTGTCCTGAGCCAGCAGATGCATCAGCCGGGATTGTTCCAGCATCATCTCGGCGGTCATGCACACCAGCTCGCCATATTTGCGCAACGACTCTGGCTCACCCGTCAGACCAATAACGCCGACGATTTCCCCTTCCAGACGCAACGGCAAGTTGATGCCCTGACGGACCCCATGAAGGTGACGGGCCACCGCATCATCGATATCCACCACGCGCCCTTGCGCCAGCACAAGCAACGCGCCTTCGTGCAATTCCCCAATTCGCTCGCGATCGCCGCTACCAATAATGCGGCCACGAGCATCCATCACGTTAATGTTTGTATCTATGATGCGCATAGTGCGCGCCACGATATCCTGCGCCATTTTAGTATCAAGATGCCAGCCAGCCATGTAACCCTCCCGTGAGCAGAGCACAAGCATATGGGAGATAATTACGGTGCGCACTGTGCAAATGCACAAAGCAGGCGGTGGAAGTATGGAGTTGTGGAAGGCCTCACAAAATCTGAGGAGAGCGCCCTCTTCTCCCGAATGGAAGAAGAGGGCTTAAGCGGGTTACTGCATCAGCAGATAGATTGAAGTATCACCACGCTGAATATTCAAAGCAAGGACCGAAGGCTTGCTGTCGATGATTTTGCGCAACTCGCCAAGGTTTTTCACCGGTTGCTGGTTAGCCCCCACGATGATATCCCCTTTCTTAAGACCAATGCGCGCAGCAGGCGTGTTGGCTTTCACCACGTTCACGACAACGCCCTCATCTTTACCATTGTTGCTCATTTCAGCGCCTTCAATGCCGCTGAAAATATTGCCGGACTCGACCTGATTCTGGCTGCTTTGCTGCAGTTCAAGGCTCACATTCACAGGTTTACCGTCGCGAACCAGACCCAGTTGCACTTTGCTGCCGATAGGCATAGAACCCACTTCCGCACGCAGCGCGGCGAAGCTGCTGATTGGTTTGCCATTCAGCGAAGTAATCACATCACCGGCTTTCACACCTGCTTTCGCAGCCGCAGAATTTGGCATGACCTGGCTGACAAAGGCACCACGCTGCGCATCGACTTTCATCGCTTTCGCCAGCTCAGAGTTCAGTTCAGTACCCATGATACCCAGTTCGCCACGACGTACCTGACCATACTGCACCATTTGCGCCGTCAGGTTTTTCACCATATTACTTGGGATAGCAAAGCCGATACCGATGTTGCCGCCATCCGGAGCGAGGATGGCGGTATTGATACCGATCAGTTCGCCATTCAGGTTAACCAGCGCACCGCCGGAGTTACCCCGGTTGATCGCCGCATCGGTCTGGATAAAGTTTTCATAGTTTTCCGCATTCAGGCCGCTGCGACCCAGCGCAGAGACAATACCTGAGGTCACGGTTTCACCCAGGCCAAACGGGTTACCGATAGCCACGGTATAATCACCGACGCGCAGAGCGTCAGAGTCAGCCAGCTTAATAGCCGTCAGGTTTTTCGGATCCTGAATTTGCACCAGTGCGATATCGGAACGCGGGTCTTTACCAACGATTTTGGCATCGAATTTACGGCCATCGCTCAACTGAACTTTAATAGAGGTCGCATTATCCACCACGTGGTTGTTTGTCACGACATAGCCTTTGGCCGCGTCAATGATGACACCGGAACCCAGGGCCATAAATTTCTGTTGCTGAGCGCCATCACCCCCGGGGCCACCCTGCCCGCCCGGAGCACCACCGCCCTGACAAAAAGGCGAACTCTGGAAGGGGGAACCGTCCTGGCAGAACGGGGAATTATCACCGAAGAACTGCTGGAAATTACGCGGCATACGCGGCGTATTAACCGTGGTGCTGCCTTCTACGTTAATACTTACAACGGATGGCATGACCTGTTCCAGCATGGGCGCCAGGCTTGGCATCTGCTGCGAAGTCGACACCGATGAGGCGGTTTCAGCAGCCATCACGGAAACAGGGGACAGCGCCAGGCTTAAAGCCAACGCCAGTGCACTCATTGCTAAAGTCGTTTTTTTCATGTCTCTCAATCTCTTTACTGGTAACGCAAACGGCTGTGTATGTATCACTCAGAGTCGCTTTATAGCGTGAAGTTCCGGGATTAAGTTTTTGGAAAAAGTAAAAATTTATTGTCCGTCTTTACAATTCCCAACCGATTATTCCACCGCCATCAAGCGGCGGTATTCATCCCATGCATATAAATCTGTCATTCCGCTGATATAGTCCTGGATGAGCCGACAACGGTGATAATATTCCATTATCGCGAAGTCTGTCCCTTCCCGGGATAATTTGCTCACAGCTTCAACGTAAGCCAGTCGATGGCGCGTAGATAACTTCTGGAACAAGCGTGATTCAATCGGTAAACGTCGCACGCGATCTTTTTCCACAAGCTCTGAAAAATCCGCCAGCGATAATTGCAGTAGCGGACGATAAATCTCCAGCAGCCCACTGATTACGCGATATCCCTGTAACTCCAGTTGTTCAACATCGGGATGACTAAACACCTCTTTAATGGCGACATTTTTATAAAGTTCAAGGAGCTGGCTATAATCGCTGTCATCTTCCAGCAGGGCGTGATTGAATTCTCCGCTGAATATTTGCGGTAGGTTTTCAATAAATCGCTGCGCGGCATAAGGCACAAGTTTATTTAAGGTATTTACACGTAAATACATAAAGAACTGATCTTCGGCGCTGCGGCTTAATGAATTTGCGCGGGATTTCTCCCAGGCGTTCTCCACTACCTGAGAGAACAACGAACCTTTACTGTGTTCTCCCCAGGCGTCATAGAGATGCTGATAGAGTTGCTCTGCGGTAAAAATGCGCTTTTCCACCGCATCTTCAAGGTCAGCAACACAATAGGAAATATCATCAGCGGCTTCCATTATCCAGGTCAGTGGGAAACGACTGTAAGTATCGAGTTCAAGTTCTTTACGCAGCCGGGCGACATACGTCTCTTCGGAAAAATAAAAACCCGGCTTTTTCATTAAATAACTGTGGGTGGATGGCGGTGGACCACTCCACCAGGCAGGCCGGGTATATTTTAAAATACAGCCCACCTGTGCCCAGGTCAGATTCATGCGCATCAGGGTGTGAACCAGACGAATACCCTGCGCATTTCCTTCAAAATGGCTGAGATCCTGGCGCACCTTACGGCGTAGCGCATTGAGGGCGTCTTCCCCCTCCCGCAGACGTAACGCCACCACTTCGCAGCGATCGTCCGTCAGTGGCTGGCTGGCAGCATCCTCTGGCGCCAGACGCTGACGAAACCAGTCATTGATTGCCGCCTCGCCAAAATGACCAAATGGAGGATTACCAATGTCGTGCATCAGGCACGCCATCTCAACAATGCTTTCAAAGGGCCCGGTAAGTTCATCCAGGCCATAGGTTTCAAGCAGACGAAGCTCTTTCAGGCGGCTTAACACTTCTTTAGCGATGTAACGCCCAACCTGCTGCACTTCCAGCGAATGGGTCAACCGCGTGCGCACCGCCGCGTTACGTTCCAGGGGGAAGACCTGCGTTTTTTGCTGCAGACGGCGAATCGCCGCCGAGTTGATTATCCGACCGCGATCGCTTTCAAAAATGCGCAGGATTTCGCGCTCAGTTTTCACGCCCTGTGGCGAACGGTAGCGACGATGCCAGTTTATTTTTTTGCGAAAATCGATCTCAGCCATTTCCTCTCCTGTCAGCGAGGCGTCACGGGGTATCATGCAATTGTGTATGCCATGATAGACTATGCCCTGTAAACGTAACCCTGTCTTATCACATTAGCGAGTATCTCCATGAAAATTGGCATTATTGGTGCAATGGAAGAAGAAGTTACGCTGTTGCGTGACAAAATCGAAAATCGTCAGACGCTGACCATTGGCGGCTGTGAAATTTACACCGGTACGCTGAATGGTACAGAAGTCGCCCTGCTGAAATCTGGCATCGGCAAAGTGGCCGCCGCAATGGGCGCAACACTGCTGCTGGAACGCTGCAAGCCGGATGTGATTATCAATACAGGTTCCGCTGGTGGTCTGGCGTCAACCCTGAAAGTCGGCGATATCGTGGTCTCTGACGAAGCACGCTATCACGACGCAGACGTCACAGCATTTGGCTACGAGTTCGGCCAGTTGCCCGGTTGCCCGGCTGGCTTTAAAGCAGATGAAAAACTGGTTACTGCGGCAGAAAGCTGCATTAAACAGCTCAATCTGAACGCGGTTCGCGGTCTGATTGTCAGCGGTGATGCCTTTATTAACGGCTCCGTGGGTCTGGCCAAAATTCGCCATAACTTCCCGCAAGCCGTAGCCGTTGAAATGGAAGCAACCGCTATTGCGCATGTCTGCCATAACTTTGGCGTACCCTTTGTGGTGGTGCGCGCCATCTCCGACGTGGCCGACCAGCAATCCCACCTGAGCTTTGATGAGTTCCTCGTGGTTGCCGCGAAACAGTCCAGCCTGATGGTTGAGACACTGGTGCAGAATCTGGCACGTGGCTAAACACCTGTTCAGGGCGCTGGCCGCCCTGCTTATTTTTGCTTCGGCGTGGCTTAGCGCCGCGCCGCGCGTGATCTCCCTTTCTCCTGCAAATACGGAAATGGCCTTTGCCGCTGGCATCACGCCTGTGGGCGTCAGCAGCTATTCAGACTTTCCCCCTGAGGCGAAAAAAATCGAGCAGGTTGCCACCTGGCAAGGGCTGAACATCGAGCGGATTGTGGCGTTAAAACCCGACGTCGTTCTCGCCTGGCGCGGCGGCAATGCGGAACGTCAGGTCGATCAACTGGAACGGCTGGGTATCAAGGTGCTGTGGCTGGATTCGGTAACCATCGAACAAGTCGCAGAATCTTTAGCCGGGCTCGCACAATACAGCCCACACCCCAAACAAGCACAGCAGGCCTCCACTGAGCTGCTGGCCCAGTATCAGGCACTGAAAAAACAGTATGCCGGGCAGACGAAAAAACGGGTGTTTCTGCAGTTTGGCGGAGAACCGCTTTTCACCAGCGGCAAAGGCTCGCTGCAAAACGAAGTGCTGGAACTGTGCGGAGGCGAGAATATCTTTGCCGCCAGCCGGGTTCCCTGGCCCCAGGTAAGCCGTGAGCAAGTGCTGGCGCGCGAACCCCATGCGATCGTGGTAGCAGGAAATGTGAGCGAAATTCCTAAAATCGAACAATTCTGGCACAAACAGCTCGATATTCCGGTCATTCCGCTAACCAGCGACTGGTTTGAGCGCGCCGGTCCGCGTATTATCCTCGCCGCTCAACAACTCTGCCCTGCCCTGGCGCAGGTGAAATAACCGGGGATTAAACCATGCTCGTCTACTGGCTGGATATTGTCGGTACCGCTGTTTTTGCCATCTCAGGTGTGCTGCTTGCCGGAAAGCTACGGATGGATCCTTTTGGTGTGCTGGTATTAGGCGTGGTAACCGCCGTCGGTGGCGGCACGATCCGCGATATGGCGCTCGCCCATGGCCCTGTATTCTGGGTGAAAGATCCGACCGACCTGGTGGTGGCAATGGTCACCTGCATGCTGACGATTTTGCTGGTTCGCCAGCCAAGGCGTCTGCCGAAGTGGGTGCTGCCAGTGCTTGATGCCGTCGGGCTGGCCGTGTTTGTCGGTATTGGGGTAAACAAAGCGTTTATGGCTGGCACCGGGCCGCTGGTCGCAACGGGTATGGGGGTGCTGACCGGTGTTGGCGGTGGGATTATTCGTGATGTGCTGGCACGCGAAGTACCGATGATCCTGCGAACGGAAATCTACGCCACCGCTTGTATCATTGGCGGCATTGTCCATTCAACAGCGGCTTACTCTTTTGATGTGCCGCTGGAAAACGCCGCGATGCTTGGAATGGTGGTCACATTGGGCATTCGCCTTGCCGCCATACGCTGGCATCTCAAGCTGCCGACATTCGCGCTGGATGAGAATGGCAGATAGCAAAAAGCCGTGTCACTGACACGGCTTTTTTGTAGCATCCGAAAGGGATCAGATGCTGAATGAGGATCCGCAACCGCAGGTGCTTGTTGCGTTCGGGTTGGTCACCACAAAACGGGAACCTTCCAGACCTTCGGTATAATCAACCGAACCACCCACCAGATATTGCAGGCTCATCGGGTCAACAACAAGGCCTACGCCCTGTTTCTCAATGGTCATGTCGCCATCGTTGATCTGGTCGTCAAACGTGAAGCCATACTGGAAGCCACTGCAACCGCCGCCCGTAATGTAGACACGCAGTTTCAGGTTCGGATTGTCTTCATCCGCAATCAGGTTTTTCACTTTACTGGCTGCTGCGTCGGTAAACTGCAGCGGCAGCGCTACATCGTCACTCATTTTTCGCTCCCATTCATACTGCGATCTGGGCAAATAATAACCCGATCATTTTGGCTATTATCTATTACCCTGGTTATTCGTTCAAGTATTCTCCCTCTGGGGTGGCTATCCTTTCCGTGCGCAATACTTTTATCCTCTTCCAGGAATCCCTTAGAATAAGCCCCATTGTTTTTAACAAACCAGGAACGATTTCATGAGTAAGTCAGAAAACCTCTACAGCGCCGCACGCGAACTTATCCCCGGCGGCGTTAACTCGCCGGTACGCGCCTTCACCGGCGTAGGAGGCACGCCGCTGTTTATTGAGCGCGCTGACGGCGCTTACCTCTACGACGCCGATGGCAAAGCTTACATTGATTACGTCGGCTCCTGGGGTCCGATGGTGCTGGGTCACAACCATCCGGCTATTCGCAATGCGGTAATTGAAGCCGCCCAGCGCGGTCTGAGTTTTGGCGCGCCGACCGAGATGGAAGTGAAAATGGCCGAACTGGTGACTCAACTGGTACCGACCATGGATATGGTGCGTATGGTGAACTCGGGTACCGAAGCCACCATGAGTGCGATTCGTCTGGCTCGCGGTTTTACCGGTCGCGACAAGATTATCAAATTTGAAGGCTGCTACCACGGTCACGCAGACTGCCTGCTGGTCAAAGCGGGATCCGGCGCATTGACGCTGGGCCAGCCAAACTCTCCGGGCGTGCCGGCGGATTTCGCCAAACATACCCTGACCTGCACCTATAACGATCTGTCGAGCGTCCGCGACGCTTTCGAGCAATATCCGCAGGATATCGCCTGCATCATCGTTGAACCGGTCGCGGGTAACATGAACTGTATTCCGCCGAAAGATGACTTCCTGCCGGGCCTGCGCGCGCTCTGTGATGAGTTCGGCGCGTTGCTGATTATCGACGAAGTGATGACCGGCTTCCGCGTCGCGCTGGCGGGGGCGCAATCTTACTATGACGTCACGCCGGACCTGACTTGCCTGGGTAAAATCATCGGCGGCGGAATGCCGGTGGGCGCATTTGGTGGCCGCCGCGACATTATGGAAGCCCTGGCGCCGACAGGCCCGGTCTATCAGGCCGGTACACTTTCCGGCAACCCCATTGCCATGGCCGCTGGTTATGCCTGCCTGACCGAAGTGTCGCAAGTGGGCGTGCATGAAACCCTCAATGATCTGACGGCATTGCTGGCAGATGGCTTGATTGATGCGGCGCGCGGCCAGGGTATTCCACTGGTGGTCAACCATGTAGGCGGCATGTTCGGTCTGTTCTTTACCGATGCGCCGGAAGTGACCTGTTATCAGGATGTGGTGGCCTGCGATGTGGAACGCTTTAAGCGCTTCTTCCATCTGATGCTTGAAGAGGGTGTCTATTTTGCACCGTCAGCCTTCGAAGCAGGTTTTATGTCCATCGCGCATAGCGAAGAAGATATCCGCAATACGGTTGATGCAGCACGCCGCGTGTTTGCGAAACTGTAATTTCTGACGAGACAGGTGTCGCCTTGCGTGGTACCTGTTCAGTCAGAATCGTAGCCCGGAGAAGGCGCTTGCGCCGTCATCCGGGACACGCCCTGGTGGCGCAACGCTTACCGGGGCTACACATCAGGGCCGCACCGGCGACCCACCGATTATCGGCTCTGCTTTCTCAGTAAATAGATAAAATACGGCGCGCCGATAAAGGTCGACAGCAGTCCTGCCGGGACCTGGTAGGGGAACATCATCATCCGCCCGCACCAGTCGGCAAACACCAACAGAAGCCCCCCCGTCAGCGCAGACATAACGATATGCGGCATGGTACGGCGAAAACCCATCATACGCGCGATATGCGGTGCCATAAGGCCGATAAAACTCAGCGGGCCAATGGTCATCGTTGCGGTTGCCGTTAACGCCGCCGCCAGCAGCAATAGCCCAATACGTGATGTGGTCAACGCCATCCCCACCGAACGCGCCGTATCACCGCCCAGCGGCAATACCGTCAGCCAGCGACGACATAACGGCACCAGCGCCAGGAGCACGACCATCATCAGGCCCGTACGCATCACCTGCTCAAAGGTTGCGTGATAGGTCGAACCGGAAATCCACGTCAGGATCTTCGCCATACGCGGATCGCCGCTTGCCTGCAACATCATCAACAGCATGGTGAACGCGGTACTGAGCGCCATCCCGGCCAGTAGCATACGGTGTGGCGAAAAGCCCCCGCGACCGGCGGCAATCAGAATGATCAGCAGCGTAATGGCCGCACCGAGACTGCCGGCTGGCATCAGCCAGCCAAACGCATTCCCCGGCACGAAGAACAGCATGACCACAACACCGAAGGCCGCTCCGGAGCTGATCCCCAGCACTTCCGGGCTTGCCATCGGGTTCCCCGTCAGGCGCTGAATAATACACCCGGCTACCGCCAGCATGATCCCGGCGGTCAGCGCGGCGATAATCCGTGGCAAACGCCACTGCATTAGATCGTCAAGCATCGTACCGCTAATCCAGCGCCAGCCTTCCGCGTCGCGTCCGAACGAAAGAGCCACCAGTACGCCCAGTAACAATACAACCAGCCCGGCCAGCGCAAACCATTGCACGTTCTGCCGTTCCGTGGGGACATTGTCCCCGACATCCATCGAAGGTGCGCTCATGCTACGCAAACGCGGCAGCAGCCACAGTAACAGCGGCGCGCCAATCAACGCCGTCATAGATCCTGTGGAGACCTCTCTCCATACGCGGGCGAGCCACAGGATAAGCTGGTCAGATAGCCAAAGAATCAGGGCGCCAATCAGGGGGGCAAGCATCAGACGCGCCAGCAGACGCCGCGCACCGAGCATTTTCGCCAACAAAGGTGCAAACAGGCCGATAAAGCCGATAATCCCGACCGCATTCACCAGCAGTGCACTGAGTACGATCGCAAGCGTAAGCGCAGCCAGACGCGCCATTGATAACGCGAGACCAAGATTGCGGGCAACGCCATCATCCAGCCCCATCAGCGTTAATGGTCGCAGCAACAGCAGGGTGAGCACCACGCCGCCGATCAGCTGCGGCCACAGGCGCTGCACGCCGCTCCAGTCGGTCTGGGTAAGCGTACCGGTGCTCCAGAGGAACATACTTTGCAGCGCATCGTGGTGGAAAATCACCAATAACTGGTTGACCGCCCCGCAGTAGAGGCTCACCACCAGCCCTGCCAGAATGAGCGTCACCGGAGAAAGCCGTTTGCCCCAGGCAACCCCAAACACCAGCGCGCCAACCACACAGGCGCCGGCCAGCGCGGCAAACTGCGTGGTCAACGCGCCCGGAAGCGCCCAGAGCGTGACGACGGTGATGCCCAGTTGCGCGCCGGTAGAGACCCCGAGCGTTGTAGGTTCTGCCAGCGGGTTACGTAAGACCTGCTGGAACAGCACCCCCACCAGCCCCAGGCCAGCCCCGACTAACAGCGAAATCACCAGTCGTGGCAGCAGGCTGTAATGGAACAGCATCTGTTCAATCACATCAACGTTGGGCGAAAAGAGCGCCTGTCCCCACTGTACGCGAGGAAGTGCGGCATTCAAATTCAGCCAGGTTAGCCAGGCGCCAGCAATGAATAATACTGCCAGTAGCAGGCCCGGCAGTAACGCAAACGGTCTTCTCATGCTTTGCCCCCGAGTGCGTTATCCAGAACACGCACAAAGTGCATGGCAGAGAGCGTCGCGCCATAGAACCAGACAGCAGGTACGCGCTGGAATCGGCCCGCGCGAACAAAGGGCATCGCCTGCCACAGCGGGGTCGCCATCAACTTACGCATATCAGCATCATTACCGTGGTCAAAACAGAGAACATCGACGTCTTTATACATCGCCAGGCGATCAATCCCCACGGCGGTGCTCCCCCAGAACGAGGTTTCCCCCTGCCAGGCGTTTTGAATACCAAACTCATCCAGGACTTCCTGGAACAGGCAGTTGCGGGTAAAGACCAGCATGTGGCGTGCATCCAGCAGCGTCATCATCAGCAACGGGCGTTCGCCACGCGGTCTGAAGTGCAGTTTTCTATCGGCAATAAAGCTATCGAAGGTATCCAGATGCGCTTTCGCCGCCGCTTCCATATGGAACAGTTGTGCCATCTCGTTGAGGGATTTTCTTGCCGTCGCCAGCGGTTTCTTACCGTCGCTAAAATTGAACCCCTGCCCCGGCGCGATTCTCGCCAGTACATCGGCAGAGGGGCCATAGCCGGCAGACCAGACCAGGAAAGAAGGTTTCATCTGCGTAAGCAGTTCCAGATTGGGCTCAGTGCGCAGCCCAACGTCAATCACCCCGGCGGGGAGCGCAGGCTCATTCACCCACAGATTGTAATTGGGAATATCGGCAATGCCGTAAGGTTTAATCCCCAGCGCCAGCAGCAGTTCGACTGGCAGCCACTCCAGACCGACAATCCGCTGCGTATCGATTTCCGCGGCCTGCGCGCTGCGCATCTGCCACAGCAAAGGAGAGAGCGCCATCATCGTCAACAGGCGACGACGGCTAATCAGGTTCAGGCCATCCATCAATAGACAAAGCTCACCGGGGCAGCACCTGACGGGTGAGGAAGAATCCCCATCGGGATACCGTAAATTTGTTCGAGAGTCTCCGCGCGCATGAGTGTATCCGGGGTCCCCTGGGCAATCATTTCACCGGCGCGTAATGCGACAAGGTAATCGCAATAGCGCGCCGCCATATTGATATCGTGTAACACGGCAATTACCGTCAGCCCGCGCTGCTGGCTTAAACGATGCACCAGCGCCAGCACGTCCACCTGATGAGCGATATCCAGTGCCGAGGTCGGTTCATCCAGTAGCAGACAACGGCTATCCTGTGCCACCAGCATGGCAATCCATGCACGCTGACGTTCGCCGCCGGACAGGCTATCAACCAGACGATGCGCCAGTGGTTTGAGTCCAACCAGCGCTATCGCCTCTTCCACTTTCTCTCTGTCAGCCACACCAAAACGGCCCAGCGCGCCATGCCACGGATACCGACCAATCGCCACCAGTTCACGTACCGTCATCCCTTCTGCCTGCGGCAACTGCTGCGGCAGATAGGCCACCTTACGGGCAAAGGATTTACTGCTCCAACTTGCCAGCGGCTGTCCGTCGAGCAGAACATCTCCCTGCGAAGGCGGTTGATGACGCCCCAGCATTTTCAGCAGTGTGGATTTCCCTGAACCGTTATGCCCGATAAGGCCAGTGACTTTGCCAACCGGAAAGGTCAGAGAAAGGGGATGCAGCAGCGTGCGGCCAGGCACACTGAATGTGACGTCGGTGAGTTGAAACGTGGTATCGGGAAGCGCGTTGTTTTCCTGCATGAGTGCCAACTTTTAAAAGGGCACGGCGAACCGTGCCCGAAGAGAGATTAGAAGCGGAAGGTTGCTGTCGCCACCACCTGGCGCTCAGCCCCCCAGAAGCAACCATAGGTATTAAAGCAGCTTGCGACGTACTCGCGATCGAACAGGTTGTTCACATGTAACGCCACATTCGAGCCCGTCAGGCCTACACGCGCCAGATCGTAACGCACCAGTGCGTCAACTAACGTGTAGCTCCCCACTTTGAAAGAGTTCGCCGGGTCGCCCTGGCTGGAACCGGTAAAGCGAGCGCCGGTACCCAGCGTCAGACCAGAGAGCGCGCCATCAAAGATGGTGTAATCGCCCCACAGAGATGCCATGTGTTTTGGCACCTGGGCAGGCGTGTTGCCTTTGTAGTTGGTATCGGTAGTGTACTCAGCGTCGGTATAGGTATAAGAACCGACCACATTGATGCTGGCAGAGAGTGCCGCTTTCGCTTCAAGCTCAACGCCGCGCGCACGGATTTCACCGCCTTCAACCGAGTAGAAAGATCCTGCCGGATCGCCCATCAGGTTGTTGGTTTTGGTCAACTGATACACTGCACCGGTCAGCACAATCGGACGATCTTTTGGTACGTATTTCACACCCGCTTCGTACTGTTTACCTTTAGACGGTGCGAAAATCTTGCCATTCTGGCCCGTCGTGGATGCCGGTTCGAAGGATTCGCTATAGCTAAAGTATGGCGTTACACCATTGTCGAACAGGTAGTTAACGCCACCGCGCCAGGTGAACTGCTTATCGTCACGGGTGGTTTGTATGCCAGTGGTACGGGTCAGGGTTTCCTGCTTCGCCCAGTCATAACGCCCCCCGAGGGTGACCAGCACTTTGTCCCACTGCGCCTGATCCTGCGCATACACACCGGTCTGTTTCTGTTTATTCAGCACCTGATAAGGACCTGAGTTAGTCAGATCTTTGGTGCCGAAATCGAAATCAGAAGAGACAGGGTTGTAGAGATCCAGCAACGGAACAGAGTTGTCATAACCGAACCAGGAGTCGATATCATTACGCATACGCATAAAGTCAACGCCAGTCAGCAGGGTATGATCTACATCGCCAGTGGCGAATTTGCTCTGCAACTGAGTATCCACAGTGAACGTCTGCAGGCGTTCGCTATCAACGACGTATTTACGTGCCAGATAGTGGCCTTTATCCGCTGCAGAGAGCGCATTACAGCTAGCGTTAAAACCATTGGCTGAATCTGAGCAGACGCCGTAACCATAGACGCTATTCTGCGCGACTTTGTTTTCCGCGTAACGCAGGTTCTGGCGCAGCGTGAAGGTATCGTTAAAGCCATGTTCGAAGCTGTAACCCACCATTTTCTCATTACGGGAATAGGTGTTGTTCTTCGCGCCTTCGTTGAAGTCGGTCGGCAGACGGGAGCCATTTGGCAGCGGCTGAACGGTCCCCTCTTTCGGTAACCAGCCGTAATAACCGGTATCCGGTTCGTTCTGGAAATAAGAGAGGAATGTGAAGTTCGTTTTGTCATCAGGACGCCAACTGAAAGACGGCGCAATGGTGTAGCGCTGCTCTTTTGCCCCTTCCTGTTGGGCGTTAGCGGAGCGCGCCAGACCGGTCAAACGATAAGAATAAACGCCATCGTCATCCAGCGCGTCGCTAAAATCAAAACCTGTCTGGTACAGGTTATCGGTGCCCATCTTGAACTGCACTTCATACAGTGGCGTCGTTGTCGGACGTTTACTGACCATGTTCAGTAACCCACCCGGGCTGCTCTTACCGTACAGCACAGAAGCCGGACCGCGCAGGATTTCAGCACGTTCGAGCATGTAAGGATCAATCACCGCGTCGTTATAGAAGTTGCCCTGCATCTTCATACCGTCGAGGTAGTTATTCTGGCTCTGACCATCTGCGGCAAAACCACGAATAACAAGATAGTCATAGGTGTTGGATGCACCACGCGTCCCCACGGCGACACCCGGCGTGTAACTCAGCGCTTCCTTCACGGACTTCGGCTGATGCAGGGCCATCTCTTCGCTGGTTACCACAGAGATCGACTGCGGGGTCTTCTCTATCGGGGTGTCGGTTTTGGTCCCCGTCGCAGAGTGGCGCGCGGCAATCGTCGCCGCCGGGCCCCAGGCATTTTCCTGCCCCGCCGTGCTGCTGGAGGTTACGGTAACGGTTTCTTCAGGTTGGGTTGTTGCAGCCTGTGCATAGACAGACATGCCGCTAACCGCTGTGGCTACAACTACTGCGAGTTTACGCAGTGAGGTGTTGACTGGCTGAGCAGTTTTTAGACGCGCCATTGTTTGTTCTCTGACAATGAGTGAATGATAACGTAAACGATAATTATTATTATGACGGCAGCATAATATGCGAAGCGCCGACCGCATAGCAAGCGCTAAGCGGCCCTGCGCGGTGTGAGGGATTAATAAACAACCAGGTAAAAAGGATGGCGTTAAGAAGGAATTAAAAAGGATTTAAAACGAGGTTAAAGAGATGTTCCAGCCATGCCTAAATCAAAAACCCCCAGCCGGGCGACTGGGGGGTTTGAGCATTAGTTACTACCGAACATATCTTTAATCCAGCCTGCAACACCGTCGCTCTTCTCTTGCTGCTGCGGTGGCTGTTGCTGAGGCTGCTGCTGTTGCGGCGGCGGGGTTGACTGATCGAACGGATTACCCTGCTGCGGCTGCTGCATCATCGGATTTTGCTGACACAGCGTTTCCGGGCTGGTCGTCCAGACCGGCAGTGAACGCACACCGCCACCGCCGCAAATGAAGTTGCCCATATCATCCACGCTCATGGTGGTGATATCTTCCGGCGGCGTCAGATCCAGCGGAATTGGCGACTGGTTTGCCAGATAGCGCTGATAGATAGCCATCGCCCCGCTCGCACCATACAGCTTGGTCGGCTGGTTATTATCACGCCCAACCCAGGTAATCGTCACTTCACGCCCGTCAATCCCGGCAAACCAGGTATCGACGTTGTTGTTGGTGGTACCGGTTTTCCCTGCCAGATGCAGCCCCGGATATTTCGCGCCGAGCTGGCGCCCGGTACCACGCTGAATAACCTGTTGCATGGTCCACAGGGTCAGATAGGCCGCCTGTGCAGGCACCGCACGCTCAGACTGCGGATAACTCTGGTACAGCACCGTACCATCCTCCGCAATGACTGAACGCAGTGCAGACAACGTTGCGCGGTTACCGCCGCTGGCGATGGTCTGGAACGCTTGCGCGACTTCAATCGGCGTCAGGTTGAGCGCCCCCAACAGCATGGACGGGTTAGCCGTTAACTGATCTTTAGGCGCACCTAATTTCAACCAGGTGTCGGTCACCGCAGGCAGCCCCATTGCCATCCCGAGGTTAACTGTCGGCACGTTCATGGAGCGCGTTAACGCATCCACCAGCATCACCTGACCACTAAAACGGTGGTCGTCGTTCTGCGGTGCCCAGACCTGACCATTCGACAGACGCAGTGAAATCGGCGCATCGGCAATGGAGGTGTTCAGACGGAATTTATCCGGCTGGCTTAGCGCTGTCAGGTAGGTCGCCGGTTTTGCCAACGAGCCGATAGAGCGGCGCGCCTGCATCGCACGGTTATAGCCCGCAAATTGCGGCGTCGCCCCGCCGACCATTGCACGGACTTCGCCACTGAAGCGATCCACAACCACCATCGCGGTTTCCAGGTCGTCCAGCTTACGCTGCTTGATCAAGGCCGGAATACCTTCCACCGCCGCTTTTTCTGCCGCGTCCTGCGCAACAGAATCAAAGGTGGTGAAAATCTTCACGCCCGACAAGTCCTTCACTTTGTCATCGCCGAGTTTAGCCTGAAGCTCCTGACGGACCATCTGCATAAACGCAGGCTGCGGCGAAATCACGCCACCGCGCGGCTGCACGCCAAGCGGACGAGCGCTGAGCATGTCGTAAAGCTCCTGGTCAATCACCTTCTGCTCTTGCATCAGGCGCAGGACAAGGTTACGTCGCTCCAGGGCCAGTTTTGGGTTACGCCACGGGTTGTAGATTGACGCCCCTTTCACCATCCCGACCAACATCGCCTGCTGGTCGAGACTCAGCTCTTCCACCGGACGGCCAAAGTAGTAAAGGCTTGCCAACGGGAAACCACGGATTTCGTTATCACCGCTCTGCCCGAGGTAGACTTCGTTCATGTACAGTTCAAGGATACGATCCTTGCTGTAACGGGCATCGACGATCAGCGCCATATAGGCTTCGTTAGCCTTACGCCAGTAGGAGCGCTCGCTGCTCAGGAACAGGTTTTTTACTAATTGCTGGGTCAGCGTACTCGCCCCCTGCACCGTACGCCCGGCGGTCAGGTTCGCCAGCACCGCACGGCCAATCGAGTAAAAACTGATACCATCATGCTCGTAGAAATGGCGGTCTTCGGTCGCCAGCAGCGTATCCACCAGCAGATCCGGGAAGCCACTACGCGGAACAAACAGACGCTGTTCACCGTTAGGCGAGGAAAGCATGGTGATCAAACGCGGATCGAGACGGAAGAAACCGAACTGACGGTTGCTGTCCATGTTCTCAATGCTATCGAGTCGGTCGCCATCAAACGTCAGACGTGCCCGGACCTGCCCTTCTTTGCTATCAGGGAAGTCAAACGGGCGGCGGATCATCTCAATGCTTTTCGCCTGCACGGTAAACTCGCCAGGACGCGTCATCTTCGTCACCTGACGGTACTGTGTGGCTTCCAGCAGTTTGACCATCTCGTTTTTGCTGATGGGCATATCCGGCTCAAGGTTGACCATACGGCCATAGACGGCAGCCGGCAGTTGCCACACTTTGCCATCGATACGGCTGCGGATCTTCTGATCCAGGTACACGCCATAAATGGCCAGCAGCACCGCACCCACGATACAAATTTTCAACAGCAGCCAGAACCAACGGCGCTTACCGCGAGGTTTACCGCCTTTACCTTTCCCTTTGCGCGGCGCTGAGTCCTGCTCATCGCCATCATCATCTTCGTAATCGTCGTATTCCTCTTCTCTGACTCGACGACGACTTACTTTCTCTTTTGCCGGACGTGAAGGTCTGCTCTTACGTCCAATTGGCTCGCGGTCATTCCCCGCCATGCTCTCTCTCCGCAACATTCAGGCGCAAGGGCCTGATTCTCAGTTCTTCCGCCTCCAGGCAGAAGAAGAAATCTCTCAAAATAAACAGCAAGATTTTCTCAACGAGAAAATCTTTAGTGTCTGCACCCTCTCCCTGTGGGAGAGGGCCGGGGTGAGGGCATCACTCTGCCCCGCCCATAACTACGAATACTTTTTCGTGCGCCGCGTCGGTGCGGCATTCGCCGGATCGTCAGGCCAGACATGTTTCGGGTAACGCCCTTTCATCTCTTTTTGCACTTCACGGTACGCCCCCTGCCAGAACGCCGCTAAATCGCGCGTAATTTGCAGCGGACGCTGAGCCGGGGAAAGCAGTTCCAGTACCAGCGCAATGCGCCCCTGAGCGATAACAGGCGTTGTGGCCTCACCAAACATCTCCTGCATACGCACCGCCAGAGCAGGCGGATTATCCTCATGATAACGAATGGCAATCCGACTGCCCGTCGGCACAGTGTAATGCCCAGGCAGTTCACTATCCAGACGTTGACGCAAAGGCCAGGGTAAGAAAGCTTTTAATGCTTCGCCCACATCCAGCGCTTTCAACGCGCGAAGCGAATGTACGCCCCCCATTTGCGGTAACAGCCAGCTTTCCAGAGAAGCCAGCAGCGAAGCGTCATCCACAGCAGGCCATGCCTCTTCCGGCAGCCATTTCGCCGCGCAATGTAAACGCAGACGAAGCTGTTTCGCCTCGGGCGTCCAGTTAAGGACATCCAGCCCTTTATCACGAATGCCGTTGAGCATTGCCTGGTGTAGTTCTTCTTCCGGAAGCTTCGCCAGCGGCTGAACCTTCACCGTCAATTGACCAATCCGGCTACGGCGAAACGCCTTTAAGGTTCCCAGCGCTTCATCCCATTCCACAGAGTCAGACGGCTCAACAATGTGCGGACAGGCTGCCATTAACCGATCAATGTCCAGCGGCAGCGCCAGCAAAATGCGGGCATCCGGCGACTGGCTCCCTTGTAACAGCAGTGGCGCGAGCAGCCATTCATGGCGATTAAGCGCGTCATCCGCGTCAAGCATTGCGCCCATTCCGTTTGCCAGTTGATAACGCCCGTCCTGCCCACGCCTGCGCGCAATGCGGTCGGCAAAAGCGCTGGCGAGCAACGGCGCCAACAGATCGCTATCCGGCTCCCCTTCCGCACTTTTCAACCGCCGGATCAGCTGTCGGGCACGCTGCTGCCACTGGGGCTGATTGCGGGAAAAGGCAACGCTCAAATCGGTATTACCGCCGCGCGGCGGTTCTTCAAGGATGGCTGCCAGCTTCGCCGCCGTTGCCACCTCATCCGCACCGCTGGCGCTCGCTAACATCGCGGCCAGGCGCGGATCGTTACCCAGCGATGCCATTTTTTTCCCGAACGCAGAGAGGCGCTCGCCTTCCAGCGCCCGCAGTTGCGTCAACAACCGCTTCGCTGCGGCAAGGTTAGTCGCTGGCGGTAAATCCAGCCAGCTAAGCTGCACGGGATCCTGGCATCCCCACTGTAACAACTCCATCAACAGGCCAGACAAATCGCTTTGCAAAATCTCTGGCTCGCTCTGTGCCGCCGCCCTTTCGGCCTGTTCTTTGCCGATCAAATGCAAACAGATACCTGGTTCAAGGCGCCCGGCACGTCCGGCACGCTGCGTCATCGATGCCTGGCTCACGCGCTGAGTGACAAGCCGTGTTAGCCCTGTTCGCGAATCGAAACGGGCCACCCGCTCCTGGGTGCTGTCCACTACCAGACGAATGCCTTCTATGGTCAGGCTGGTCTCGGCGATATTGGTCGCCAGCACCACCTTTCGTTGCCCGACAGGCGGCGGAAGAATGGCTTTGCGTTGTTCATTGAGCGACAACGCCCCATACAGCGGACAGAGCAATACATCGTCAGCGACCCGGCTGGCCAGTTGTTCCTGCACACGCTGGATCTCCCCGACTCCCGGCAAAAACAGTAACAACGACCCCGATTGCGAACGCAGCAAATCGGCTGCCGCCACCGCGACCGCCTCGTCAAAGCGCTGATGGCTGTTTAAGGCCTGATAGCGCCGCTCGACCGGGTGCATACGCCCCTCGGAAACAATCAGCGGCGCATCCGGCAACAGGTTCTGCAGGCGGCTGTTATCAAGGGTGGCTGACATGACCAGCAGTTTCAGGTCGTCACGCAGTCCCTGCTGGACATCCAGCAATAGCGCCAGCGCCAGATCGGCCTGCAGGCTACGTTCGTGGAATTCATCAAGGATCACCAGACCAACGCCGTTCAGCTCGGGATCGTGCTGGATCATTCGCGTCAGGATCCCCTCAGTCACCACTTCCAGACGCGTATTCGGCCCAACACAAGTTTGGGCTCTCATCCGATAGCCGACCGTGTCACCAGGCTGCTCATTGAGCAGTTCCGCCAGCCGTTGCGCCACGTTACGGGCAGCCAGCCTGCGCGGTTCAAGCAGTAAAATACGCCCGTCAATACCGCCCTGCTGCAACAATTGCAGCGGCAGCCAGGTTGACTTCCCCGCGCCTGTCGGGGCAGTTAGCAGTACCTGGGGAGCGTGTTGTAACGCATTGAGAAGGTCGGGCAATACGGCAGCAACCGGCAGTGAGGACACTCAAGGCTCCAGAGGATTCACATTGATAAGGACGGGGCCAATTGTACATGAACTACGGCGCTTTGGAGCGCCGAAGCATTTGCGAGCATCCTCCTGCCATTGTAGCATCGCGACAAATCCTAACTGAGTGCCTGCCATGTCTGAATCGAAAAGGCTGTTTTTTGCCATCGAATTGCCCGACGCCACCCGACAGGAGGTGGTGCGCTGGCGGGCGGAACATTTCCCGCAGGATGCCGGGCGACCGGTTGCGGCAGCAAACTTACATCTGACACTGGCGTTTTTGGGGGAAGTGAGCACGGAAAAACAACGGGCGCTGGAAACGCTGGCCGGGCGCATTCGTCAGCCAGGCTTTACGTTACAACTTGATGATGCCGGGCAATGGTTGCGTTCGCGCGTCGTCTGGCTTGGCTGTCGCCAGTCGCCACGCGGGCTGTTGCAACTGGCGGATATGCTGCGCGCTCAGGCTGCACGCAGCGGATGCTGGCAAAGCCCAACGCCGTTTCATCCGCATATCACCCTGCTGCGCGATGCCAGTCATGCGGTCACGATACCGCCGCCGGGTTTTCACTGGACTTTTCCTGTAACAGAATTTGTCTTATATGAATCGCTGTTTGCCGGAGGACGTCTGCGCTACACGGCGTTAAACCGCTGGACGCTAAAAACATAAAAAGGATATGTCATGGAATTTTCTCCGCCCCTTAGATCCGCCACGCTTATTCAGCGCTATAAGCGGTTTCTTGCCGATGTGATCACGCCAGAAGGCGAAACATTGACAATCCATTGTCCCAATACCGGCGCAATGACCGGTTGCGCCACGCCTGGCGACACAGTTTGGTATTCCACATCAGAAAATACTAAACGCAAATATCCGCATACCTGGGAATTAACGCAAACCCAACAGGGCGCTTTTATTTGCGTTAATACGCTTCGCGCTAATACGTTAACGAAAGAAGCAATACAGCAAAACCGCTTGCCAGGACTGTCGGGTTACAGTGCACTGAAAAGTGAAGTGAAATATGGTGCCGAAGGCAGCAGAATTGATTTTCTGTTACAGGCGGATGGCCGACGCAACTGCTATATTGAAGTGAAATCAGTAACGCTCGCCGAGCGGGAATGCGGTTTTTTCCCTGATGCAGTTACGCTACGCGGACAAAAGCATCTGCGTGAGTTAATGAGCGTAGCGGCCAGCGGCGACCGCGCGGTTATTCTGTTTGCCGTGCTGCATTCAGCCGTTGAACATTTTTCTCCAGCGCGCCATATTGATGAGAAATACGCACGATTGTTAAAGGAAGCACAAGGTCAGGGTGTAGAAATTCTGGCGGTAAAAGCGGAACTTTCTGCTACAAATATGACTCTGAGATTGCCGCTGCCTTTCACGATATAGGGCAGCGATTGACTAAATTGACTAATAAGTGTTCTGGTCGCGTGCGCAAATACGCTTTTCCTCACAGGCTTGTCAAGTGTTACGTTTAGATATTTGCCATCCGGAAAAGCATCTGCTATTTATAGCGGCCTGATTTTCCCCCAACACGGGGATCGATAGTGCGTGTTAAGGAGAAGCAACATGCAAGAAGGGCAAAACCGTAAAACATCGTCCCTGAGTATTCTCGCCATCGCTGGGGTGGAGCCGTATCAAGAGAAACCGGGCGAAGAGTATATGAATGAAGCCCAGCTGGCGCACTTCAGGCGTATTCTTGAAGCGTGGCGTAATCAACTCAGGGATGAAGTCGATCGCACCGTCACCCATATGCAGGATGAAGCAGCTAACTTCCCGGACCCGGTAGACCGTGCCGCACAGGAAGAAGAGTTCAGCCTCGAACTGCGTAACCGTGACCGCGAGCGTAAACTGATCAAAAAGATCGAGAAAACGCTGAAAAAAGTTGAAGACGAAGATTTCGGCTACTGCGAATCCTGCGGTGTTGAAATCGGCATTCGCCGCCTGGAAGCGCGTCCGACCGCTGACCTGTGCATCGATTGCAAAACACTGGCGGAAATTCGCGAAAAACAGATGGCGGGTTAATTCGCCTCTGACCGACAGCCGGTCAACCCCTCAGACGGCGCAGCGCTGATTCCAGCCTGCGCCTTCAAATCAGGCTGTGCTATAGTCGGGGAAAATTTCCCGTATTGTCGGCGTTTCCTGTCTTTATGTCTGACTCTCACTATATTGGGCGCTTTGCGCCGTCACCGTCCGGTGAACTCCATTTTGGCTCGCTCATTGCTGCACTTGGCAGCTACCTGCAGGCGCGCGCGCAGCAGGGTACCTGGCGAGTGCGTATCGAAGACATTGATCCCCCGCGTGAAGTTCCCGGTGCCGCAGACACCATCTTGCGCCAGCTTGAGCATTACGGCCTGCACTGGGATGGCGATGTACTCTGGCAATCGCAACGTCATGAAGCCTACCGCGACGCGCTGGCCTGGCTTCATACCCGTGGGCTGAGTTACTACTGTACCTGTACGCGGGCGCGCATTCAGAGCGTGGGCGGCACCTATGACGGCCACTGCCGTAGCGCTAATAATGGCCCGGAAAATGCGGCTGTACGTCTGGTGCAGCAACATCCGGTGCTCCATTTTCACGACAGGCTACGCGGCGAACTCTATGCGGATGAAAAACTGGCGCGCGAGGATTTTATTATCCACCGCCGGGATGGCCTGTTTGCCTATAACCTCGCCGTCGTGGTTGACGACCATTTTCAGGGCATCACAGAAATTGTGCGCGGCGCAGATTTAATTGAACCCACGGTCAGGCAAATTTCGCTCTACCGACAATTTGGCTGGCCAGTGCCACAGTATGTCCATCTGCCGCTGGCGCTCAATGCGCAAGGGAATAAACTCTCCAAGCAAAACCATGCTCCAGCCTTGCCCGGTGGCGATCCGCGCCCCATAATAATCAGGGCGTTACAATTCTTAAACCAGAGCGCAACAAATGAGTGGCAGGATCTCAGCGTCGACGATTTGTTGAAAAATGCGGTGGCAAACTGGACGCTCGCTAACGTGCCCATTGCAGTGGATGTGAATACGGCATTCTCAAACGCCTCGCGCTGAGCTATGATTAGCCGCTATTTTTTTGTCCTTATTTTTTTGTCCTGACGTTTGACACTACCGAGGTGCACTATTTTTACCCGAGTCGCTAATTTTTGCCGTAAGGTGCTAAGTCGCGAAGAGAGCATGGTCGTTGAGGCTAGCGTACAACCTCAGATGACGGTTATCCCGCGTGAACAGCACGCTATTTCTCGCAAAGATATCAGTGAAAATGCGCTCAAAGTCCTCTACCGCCTGAACAAAGCCGGTTACGAGGCTTATCTCGTCGGTGGTGGCGTGCGTGATTTATTGCTGGGCAAAAAACCAAAAGATTTCGACGTCACGACGAACGCCACGCCGGACCAGGTGCGTAAATTATTCCGCAACTGCCGCCTGGTGGGTCGCCGTTTCCGCCTGGCCCACGTCATGTTCGGGCCGGAAATCATTGAAGTCGCCACCTTTCGCGGCCATCACGAAGATACCGAAGCCGACCGAACCACGTCTCAGCGTGGCCAGAATGGCATGTTGCTGCGCGACAATATTTTCGGTTCTATCGAAGAAGATGCTCAGCGTCGCGATTTCACCATTAACAGCCTTTATTACAGCGTTGCTGACTTCACCGTGCGTGATTATGTCGGCGGCATGCGCGATCTGGATGAGGGCGTCATTCGCCTGATTGGCAACCCGGAAACCCGCTATCGCGAAGACCCGGTACGTATGCTGCGCGCGGTGCGTTTCGCCGCCAAGCTGGGTATGAACATCAGCGCTGAAACGGCCGAACCGATTCCTCGTCTGGCCGCCCTGATTAATGACGTCCCCCCTGCGCGCCTGTTTGAAGAGTCGCTGAAATTATTGCAAGCGGGCTATGGTTTCGATACCTACATGCTGCTGCGCGAATACAACCTCTTCCAGCCTCTGTTTCCTACCATCAGTCGCTTCTTCACCGAAAACGGTGACAGCCCGATGGAACGCATCATTGCGCAGGTGCTGAAAAACACCGATACCCGCCTTCACAACGATATGCGGGTTAACCCGGCGTTTTTGTTTGCAGCTATGTTCTGGTATCCGCTGCTGGAAACCGCGCAGCGCATTACTCAGGAAGGCGGTCTGGCATATTACGACGCCTTTGCGCTTGCCATGAACGATGTGCTGGATGAAGCCTGCCGTTCACTGGCCATCCCGAAACGCATCACCTCGCTGATTCGCGATATCTGGCAGCTACAACTGCGTATGTCCCGTCGTCAGGGTAAACGCGCGTGGAAACTGATGGAGCATCCGAAATTCCGCGCAGCTTACGATCTGCTGGCCCTGCGTGCCGAGGTTGAAAACAACGGCGAACTGCAGCGGCTGGTGAAATGGTGGGGAGAATTTCAGGTTTCCGCACCGCCGGAGCAGAAAGATATGCTTGACGACCTGGGCGATGAACCCGCCGTTCGCCGTCGCCATCGCCGCCCGCGCAAACGCGCGCCGCGCCGTGAAGGCAGCGCATAATGTTATTCCTTTCAGGCCTGCCACGCGCAGGCCTGATGCTATAGAGAATGAAAAACGCAGGAGCCTGTATGTCCCCGACCCTTTGCTATATCGCCATCGGCAGTAATCTCGCATCGCCTCTGGAGCAGGTAAAGGCAGCGCTGGACGCCATTGGGGAGATCCCGCAAAGCCGCGTGGTCGCCGTCTCCTCGTTCTACCGCACGCCTCCGCTTGGTCCGCAGGATCAGCCTGACTATCTCAACGCCGCCGTCGCGCTGGAAACGACCCTTGAGGCCGAAGCGCTGCTTGACCACACCCAGCGCATTGAACTGCAGCAAGGGCGCGTGCGAAAAGCCGAGCGCTGGGGGCCACGCACGCTGGACCTGGATATCATGCTGTTTGGCGACCAGGTTATTCAGACGCCGCGTCTCACCGTTCCCCATTACGACATGAAAAATCGCGGCTTTATGCTGTGGCCGTTATTTGAAATTGCCCCTGCCCTGCGATTCCCTGATGGTATGACGCTGAGCGCCGCCCTCACAGAATGCGCAGCGGACAAACCTGCCTTGTGGTAAAACGCTTTTCTGGCGCTTCTGATGTGATCAGTGTTAAACGATTGCCTAAAATCATTGTTCACCTGAATGTTGCTGTTAGAATGCGCCAGAATTCGTTTTTAGCCATCAGGAAACGTTATGAAACCCACCACCATCTCCTGGCTGCTTAAGTGCAAACAGGAAAAAAAACGCTTCGCTACCATCACAGCCTACGATTACAGCTTCGCTAAACTGTTCGCCGAAGAAGGCATCAACGTGATGTTGGTTGGCGACTCGTTAGGGATGACGGTACAAGGTCATGATTCCACCCTGCCCGTGACGGTAGACGACATTGCCTATCACACGCGCGCGGTGCGCCGTGGCGCCCCTCATTGTTTGCTACTGGCCGACCTGCCGTTTATGGCGTATTCCACACCGGAGCAAGCCTTTGAAAACGCCGCCGCCGTGATGCGCGCCGGGGCCAATATGGTAAAAATCGAAGGTGGTCGTTGGCTGAGTAATACGGTGAAAATGCTCACCGAACGCGCTGTACCGGTGTGCGGGCACCTGGGGTTAACGCCGCAGTCCGTAAATATCTTCGGTGGCTACAAAGTTCAGGGGCGCGGCGATGCCGGACAAACGCTGCTGGACGACGCGCTGGCGCTGGAAGCCGCTGGTGCGCAGTTGCTGGTGCTGGAGTGTGTGCCGGTTGAGCTGGCAAAGCGTGTCACGGACGCGCTGACCATTCCGGTCATTGGTATCGGCGCAGGTAACGTCACAGACGGCCAGATACTGGTGATGCACGACGCGTTCGGCATTACCGGTGGTCATATCCCCAAATTTGCGAAAAACTTTCTGAGCGAGGCAGGCGACATGCGCGCTGCCGTGCGCCAGTATGTTGCCGACGTTGAGTCCGGGGTCTATCCGGGCGAAGAACACAGTTTCCATTAAGGAGTGCCGTTGTGTTGATTATCGAAACCCTGCCGTTACTGCGCCAGCATATTCGAAGAGCGCGTCAGGAAGGAAAACGCATTGCGCTGGTGCCAACGATGGGCAACCTGCACGATGGTCATATGACGCTGGTTGAGGAAGCCAAAGCCCGCGCGGATGTGGTCGTGGTGAGCATTTTCGTCAACCCCATGCAGTTTGACCGCGCCGACGATCTGGCTCGCTACCCGCGCACCCTGCAGGAAGATTGCGAAAAGCTTAATAAACGGAAAGTGGATTTTGTTTTCGCCCCTGCGCCAAATGATATTTATCCGCAGGGTACGGACACGCAAACCTATGTGGATGTGCCTGGTATCTCCACCATGCTTGAAGGCGCAAGCCGCCCGGGGCATTTCCGTGGTGTTTCCACAATCGTCAGCAAGCTCTTTAACCTGGTCCAGCCAGATATCGCCTGCTTTGGCGAAAAGGACTACCAGCAGTTGCAGCTCATTCGCAAAATGGTTGCCGATATGGGCTATGACATTGAGATTGTCGGGGTTCCGACCGTGCGTGCTAAAGACGGTCTGGCGCTCAGTTCCCGTAACGGCTATCTCACCGCCGATCAACGCAAAATCGCACCGGCTCTGAGCAAAACCATGAACGCGATGGCCGCAAAACTGAGCGCAGGCGATCGCAATCTCGAAGAGATCATTGCCCTGGCGGAACAGGAACTTAACGACAGCGGCTTTCGCGCAGATGACATCCAGATCCGCGATGCAGACACGCTTCTGGAGCTGGCGCAGACCAGCAAACGCGCGGTGATTTTGATGGCCGCCTGGCTGGGTCAGGCGCGTCTCATCGACAATAAAGTGGTTGATCTCCCCCTGTAGACAGGGGTTAAAAAACGGGCAATACTGGCCTGTTATCGGCCTGGTCTGGCGCTGTCGCCGGGCCGGGAAAGTCTGGCCGGGCAGCCAAATGCCACCCGGCGATATACCTGTATTTCGTTACGCCATTAAAGGTAGAAGTTATGATTCGCACGATGCTGCAAGGCAAGCTCCACCGCGTCAAAGTGACACAGGCCGACCTGCACTATGAAGGTTCCTGCGCGATTGACCAGGATTTCCTTGAGGCGGCTGGTATCCTGGAATACGAAGCCATCGATATTTACAACGTCACTAACGGTAAGCGCTTTTCCACCTATGCCATTGCCGGTGAACGTGGCTCCCGCATCATTTCAGTTAACGGTGCGGCGGCGCACTGTGCTGACGTTGGCGACATCCTGATTATCGCAAGCTACGTCACCATGCCGGATGAGCAGGCGCGTAGCTGGCAGCCGAAAGTCGCCTATTTTGACGGCGACAACGAGATGAAACGCACGGCAAAAGCGGTTCCGGTACAAGTTGCCTGAATGGCATAGCCGACTCATTAATCAGGCATAATGGGCGTTATTGATGCAGACAGTTTGAACACGGACAGCGCGTAGTCACCAGAGCGTACACGCAGTACGCGAGGATGACGAGCACTGCCCTGGTTCAAAAATGGCAAATAAAACAGCCCATTTTGCCTGATTTATCCCTGAGGTTGATTGCTTATTAACCTCGACATATCCTCCAGCGAATCCGTCTTTAAGATATACAACCGTTTCAGTAAGTACGGATTATCCCCAGGCTTTACCTTCCCTCGCACCGTGGTCAGCGCAAGATGGAAACCGGCATCTTTCGCCGCAGCCAACGCTTTGTCGTCATAGCCGCCGAACGGATAGGCCAGATACCAGATGTGCTGGTTGAACTGCGAAAGCGCGCGGCGTGAATGCTTAAAATCCATCAGGATATTGTCATAACTGCGACTTAGCAGGATCGGATGGCCCACGTCATCGGTGCGATGCAGGAAATGAGTATGCGACTGGAAATCAAAGACATGCGAAATTTGCTCCAGTTCAGAGATGCTCATAAACTGCAGGGATTTTGGATCCCAGAGCTGCGGTTTGCGCTTAATACGCGACGAAATAATAAAAGCGGTCGCCCTGAAACCGTTCTGCTTTAACACCGGATACGCATAACGACTGACCGATTTCAGTCCGTCATCAAAGGTGAGCACCACTGAACGGGCAGGAAGGTTCATCGCGTTACGTATATAACCTTCCAGTTGATACATGCTTAACGTGGTATAGCCCTGGTCATGCAGCCAGCTCATCTGGTTGGTGAAAGCGCGAAGAGAGGTGGTCGTCGAGGTATGACGAAACCGCGTGTTCTCCTCATCTTCCAGAATATGATGGTAGGTGAGCACCGGAATACCGTTATCTTCCTGCGCATCCAGGCTACTGATCCACGCCAGACGTTCGCCAATGCGAATCTGATACCAGGTCTGGTTGAGTCTGTCTTTCAGCTTGCTGATGATGGGGTAGCGCAGATTCCCGGCCAGAATACCCAGTTGTTCACTGGTATTGTCCGCCTCGTTATACATCGGTGTATCACGCCAGGTGATCAAATTTTGATTACTCAGGGGTTTATTGAGGTCGCCAAGGCTATCCTGAACCTTCTCACTGCCACGAACCGTTCCCAGATGCCCTTTATCTATCCACGCTTTACCGAAGCCGAAGCGAAATTCGTAGTAGTCTTCCGCCCCTGGCACAACCGCCAGAATTTGTCCGGCGCGGATATTGCCAACAGTCATAACATTGTTGCCAATCTGCGCCCAGATGTCGGCATCTTCCGTAATTTGCATATAGCGAGCAGGATCGGGATTTTGACTAACGAGACGTGCAGAAACGCTACATGACACCAGCAAGAAAAGAATGAGGAGAAAACGAGGCATGCACCTAACCAGGCTAAAAATAATTTAGGTTATTGTAGGAAAAAGAAAAATGAATACCAACGTTTATTTTTCATACAAATCATGTAACAACACAAACGGCGGATTTTTCTGTTGCTGATGCCAGAGACTGCTGACCACCGGCGCGCCAGCGCCAACAATCTGCTCACGAAAATCGGCACTGCTACATACTTCACGCAGCGGATACATTGCTTCCAGCAAGTCAGCATCAACGCCGGATATCACTTCACAATGCTCATGCTTATGGCTCATGAGCGAGGCGGCACGGTAAGGTGCGGCCCCGGAAATATCGGTCAAAAAAACCACGCCATCACCGGAATCCGTTTCATGCAACGCATCACAAATCATGCGGCTGAGCATATTGGTGCTAAGCCCGTGGCGAAAGTTGACCGCTCTACATTGTTTAAGCGGACCAAACCGGCTCTCCAGACTGTCCAGCATCTCCTGCGCCAGTTCACCATGGCACGTAATGACCCATCCCAGCATACGTATCTCCTTAGCAGACTTGCAGTTTAGCCAGGTGACCATCAGCCGTCGGTGACAGATATCATAGATTAAAAGGGCAATGAGAACCCGGCGACGAACGCCGCCGGGTAAGTGGCGATTAACTGCGCAGACCGCGTCCGCGCTGAATTAAATACCAGCACAATATATAAAAAGCGATGATAAACACCGCCAAAACCGCCACAGTGGTGAAAAGCGGCACATCGGTAATACCGAGGAAACCAAAGCGGAAACCGCTAATCATGTAAACAATGGGGTTGAGATGAGACAGCGCCTGCCAGAAGGGCGGTAGCAACGTCAGCGAATAGAACACCCCGCCGAGATAGGTCAGCGGTGTCAGGACAAATGTCGGGATCAGGCTGATGTCATCGAAGGTTGTCGCAAAAACGGCATTCAGCAGACCCGCCAGCGAGAACAATACCGCGGTCAACAGCAGCGTTAACGCAACAAAAACCCACGAGTGGACCTGAAAAGGCACGAAAAACAGCGACACGGCCGTCACCAGCACCCCGACACATAAACCACGCGCCACGCCGCCCCCCACATACCCTGCGATAATCACATGCGTGGGCACCGGGGCGACCAGCAGCTCTTCAATGTTGCGTTGAAACTTGGCGCTGAAAAATGATGACGCCACGTTTGCATAGGCGTTAGTGATCACCGCCATCATGATCAGGCCTGGCACGATGAATTGCATATAGGTAAAGCCGTGCATCTCACCGATACGTGAGCCAATTAAATTACCAAAGATAATAAAATAGAGGGTCATGGTAATCACCGGCGGCACCAGCGTTTGTACCCAAATACGCATAAACCGTTGAATTTCTTTATGCCAGATACTTTTCAATGCCACCCAATAAAGCTGCATCATGCGTGCTCTCCTTTTTTCTCATGCACCAGCGTGACGAACAGCTCTTCCAGACGGTTAGCCTTGTTGCGCATACTCAAGACCTGTACGCCCTGCGCGCTAAGCTGGCTGAACACGCTATTTATCCCCTGTTCACGCAACACTTCGACCTCCAGGGTCGACGTATCCACCAGCCGATACTGGTAACCCTCCAGCTTCGGTAACGGGCTTTTCGTTGCCAGATCGAGGATAAAAGTTTCCGATTTTAGCTTCGCCAACAATGACTTCATGGAGGTGTTTTCAATCAGCTCACCGCTCTGAATAATGCCAATGTTGCGACACAGCATCTCGGCCTCTTCCAGATAATGGGTAGTCAGAATGATGGTGGTGCCTTTGTCGTTGAGATCTTTCAGGAAGCCCCACATAGAACGACGCAGTTCGATATCCACCCCGGCCGTAGGCTCATCAAGGATCAGCAGCTTCGGCTCATGCATCAGGGCACGGGCTATCATCAAACGACGCTTCATCCCACCCGATAACATACGCGCACGTTCGTTGCGTTTTTCCCACAGATCGAGCTGGTTCAGGTATTTTTCGCTACGCTCCAGCGCCTCTTTACGTTCAACGCCGTAGTAACCCGCCTGGTTAACCATAATCTGCTGTACGGTTTCAAACGGGTTAAAATTGAACTCCTGCGGCACAAGACCGAGCTGCCGTTTGGCGTTAACGATATCTTTTTGCAGGTCGTAGCCGAAGACACTCACGCGTCCGGACGTTTTATTTACCAGAGAACTGATGATACCTATGGTGGTCGATTTTCCTGCGCCGTTTGGTCCCAGTAACGCGTAAAAATCCCCAGCTTCTACTTTAAGATCAATACCACGTAGCGCATGAACGCCGCCCGGGTAGGTTTTTTTAAGCTGCTCAAGCTCCAGTGCAATGGTCATGAATTTTCACTTACCTTATTCTTACACTCGATGTGTGGTTTAAAAAACGTGGGAGTTGACCTATATTAGCGCAACGCACTTATTTGGTTACAGGTCGTTAACTTCCATGAAAGACATAGATACACTCATCAGCAACAATGCACTATGGTCAAAAATGCTGGTGGAAGAGGATCCCGGCTTTTTCGAAAAACTGGCGCAAGCGCAGAAACCGCGTTTTCTATGGATTGGATGTTCTGACAGTCGCGTTCCCGCAGAACGCCTTACCGGCCTTGAGCCAGGCGAACTGTTTGTTCACCGTAACGTTGCCAACCTGGTTATTCATACCGACCTGAACTGCCTTTCTGTGGTTCAGTACGCGGTCGATGTGCTGGAAGTTGAGCATATCATCATCTGCGGCCACTACGGCTGTGGTGGTGTGCAGGCGGCGGTGGAAAACCCGGAACTGGGGCTGATTAACAACTGGCTGCTGCACATTCGCGATATCTGGTTCAAGCATAGTTCGTTGCTTGGCGAGATGCCGCAGGAGCGCCGCCTTGATACCCTTTGCGAGCTGAACGTGATGGAGCAGGTGTATAACCTGGGTCACTCCACCATTATGCAATCTGCCTGGAAACGTGGACAAAAAGTCACGATTCACGGTTGGGCGTATGGCATCCACGATGGTTTACTGCGTGACCTGGAAGTCACCGCAACGAACCGCGAAAGCCTGGAACAGCGCTACCGTCAGGGCGTCTCGAACCTCAGCAAGAAACACATCAATCACAGATAATCTTGCCTTCCCGGCAGCATGATGCCAGCCGGGATAACGCATCAGGCCGGGCTAAAGCCCGGCTTTTTTTATGCTTACTCGTCCAGCATTACCACTTTGCCGACATACGGCAGGTGGCGATAACGTTGCGCATAATCGATACCGTAGCCCACCACGAATTCATCAGGGATCGAGAAGCCGACAAATTCCACATCAACCGGCACTTCACGGCGCGACGGTTTATCGAGCAGGGTGCAAATAGAGAGAGACTTCGGCTCGCGAAGACTGAGAATTTCGCGCACTTTAGAGAGCGTATTGCCGGAATCGATAATGTCTTCAACGATCAGAACGTCTTTACCGCGAATATCTTCATCCAGATCTTTGAGGATTTTAACATCGCGGGTCGAAGACATGCCGCTGCCATAGCTGGAGGCGGTCATAAAATCGACTTCGTGCGGTACCTGCACTTCACGGCAAAGGTCCGCCATGAACATAAATGAGCCGCGCAGCAGGCCCACCAGCACCATTTCACTGCCACTGTCCTGATAACGTTCTGTGATTTGACGACCCAATTCGGCGATACGCGCTTTGATCTCCGCTTCCGGGATCATCACTTCAACAATATGTTTCATTTTAAATAACCATATGATTTAAATACTAAATCACTCAATAACCCGCGTTTTGCTTTGGTTATTGAAGCGCAAGGCGTGCAGTATACCAGCAAACGCATTTCCGATGCTTATCTGTCGATAAAGCTCATTTTGTGATGACGATCACACTTGTTAAATCCTATAATTAGTTGCTACTAAAACATTAATGAATTTGATGAGTGTCTTTTTATGGCTGAAACAAAAACGCAACGCTCAGGTATCCTTGTGATACTGACCGCGCTGTTCGCAGCATTCTGCGGACTGTACTTACTGATCGGCGGAGTATGGCTGGTCTCCCTTGGTGGTTCCTGGTACTACCCTATTGCCGGGGTGGTAATGCTTGGCGTCACCGCACTGCTCTGGCGGCGTAAGCAGTCAGCATTATGGCTGTACGCCGCGTTGCTGCTGGCGACCATGATCTGGGGCGTGTGGGAAGTGGGCTTCGACTTTTGGGCGCTCACGCCTCGCAGCGATATTCTGGTCTTCTTCGGTATCTGGCTTATTCTGCCTTTTGTCTGGCGCAGACTGATTTTCCCTTCCGGTGGTGCGGTTGCCGCACTGGTGGTTGCGCTGCTGATTAGCGGCGGCATTCTCACCTGGGCGGGCTTTAATGACCCGCAAGAAGTGAACGGTACGCTGAATGCGGATGCCACGCCGGCTGCCCCGATTTCTCAGGTTGCTGACGGCGACTGGCCAGCTTATGGCCGCAACCAGGAAGGTCAACGTTTTTCACCGCTCAAGCAGATCAATGCGGATAACGTTAAGAACCTGAAAGAAGCCTGGGTGTTTCGTACCGGAGACCTGAAACTGCCAACAGACCCGGGTGAACTGACCAACGAAGTGACGCCGATTAAAGTGGGCGACACGCTTTATCTGTGTACCGCTCACCAGCGCCTGTTCGCTCTGGACGCCTCGACCGGTAAAGAGAAATGGCATTTTGACCCGCAGTTAAATGCCAACCAGTCCTTCCAGCATGTCACTTGTCGCGGTGTTTCTTATCATGAAGCACGTGCAGAGAACGCCAGCCCGGATGTTGTCGCGGATTGCCCGCGTCGCATTATGCTGCCGGTTAACGATGGCCGCCTGTTTGCCATCAACGCCGACAACGGCAAACTGTGCGAAACCTTTGCCAACAAAGGTATTCTGAATCTGCAGACCAATATGCCGGACACCACGCCAGGTCTGTATGAACCTACCTCACCGCCGATCATCACCGATAAGGTGATTGTGATTGCCGGTTCGGTAACGGACAACTTCTCTACCCGTGAAACCTCCGGTGTTATTCGTGGTTTTGACGTGAATACCGGCAAGTTGCTCTGGGCTTTTGATCCAGGCGCGAAAGATCCCAACGCTATTCCGTCTGACCAACACAGCTTTACGTTCAACTCGCCCAACTCGTGGGCGCCAGCCGCCTATGATGCGAAGCTGGACCTGGTCTATCTGCCAATGGGTGTGACTACCCCGGATATCTGGGGCGGCTACCGCACGCCGGAGCAGGAACGCTATGCCAGCTCTATCGTGGCGCTGAACGCTACAACCGGTAAACTGGCGTGGAGTTATCAGACCGTTCACCACGATCTGTGGGATATGGATATGCCGTCCCAGCCGACACTGGCCGATATCACGGTTAACGGCAAAACGGTTCCGGTGATTTACGCTCCGGCGAAAACCGGCAACATCTTCGTGCTGGATCGCAGCAACGGTAAGCTGGTTGTCCCGGCACCGGAAAAACCGGTTCCGCAGGGTGCGGCCAAAGGCGATTACGTCACCAAAACTCAGCCGTTCTCAGATCTGAGCTTCCGTCCGAAGAAAGATCTCAGCGGGGCGGATATGTGGGGCGCGACCATGTTCGACCAACTGGTCTGCCGCGTGATGTTCCATCAGTTGCGCTATGAAGGCATCTTCACTCCGCCATCTGAGCAAGGCACACTGGTGTTCCCGGGTAACCTGGGGATGTTCGAATGGGGGGGTATCTCCGTTGATCCGAACCGTCAGGTCGCGATCGCCAACCCGATGGCCCTGCCGTTTGTCTCTAAACTGATCCCACGCGGTCCGGGCAACCCGATGGAGCAGCCGAAAGATGCGAAAGGTAGCGGTACAGAGGCGGGGATTCAGCCGCAGTATGGCGTGCCGTTCGGCGTAACTCTCAACCCGTTCCTCTCTCCGTTTGGCTTGCCGTGTAAGCAGCCTGCATGGGGTTATATTTCCGCACTGGATTTGAAAACCAACCAGGTAGTGTGGAAAAAACGTATTGGTACGCCGCAGGACAGCATGCCTTTCCCGATGCCCGTTCCGGTGCCATTCAATATGGGGATGCCGATGCTGGGCGGCCCAATCTCTACTGCCGGTAATGTGCTGTTCATTGCTGCAACCGCAGATAATTACCTGCGCGCGTACAATATGAGCAACGGCGAGAAACTGTGGCAGGGCCGTTTGCCAGCAGGTGGCCAGGCAACGCCAATGACCTATGAAGTGAATGGCAAGCAGTACGTTGTCATCTCTGCGGGTGGTCACGGTTCGTTTGGTACGAAGATGGGTGACTATATTGTTGCCTACGCCCTGCCGGACGAGAAGTAAGGAACCGTCCCCTCAGACCGCACAAGGTAAAAGCAAAAAGGCAACGCAAGTTGCCTTTTTTAATGTCTGCTCCCGGTATGAACCGGGAACATGGGTAACACTTTTTACCGTAAACCTACACCGTAAATCCAAGCATCATGCCCGTATCTTCATGCTCAAGCAGATGGCAGTGTGCCATATAGGCATACTCCTTCGGCGCGTCATGCGCAAAGCGGACCAACACTTCGCTTTTCGCCCCTTCAACGCTGACAATATCTTTCCAGCCTGCGCGATGCGCGGCAGGCGGCTTACCGTTTTCTGACAGAATGCGGAACTGTGTGCCGTGAATATGGAACGGATGCAGCATCATGTCGCCTTCCCCGGAAATGACCCAGCGCTCCCAGGTATCTTTCTGCGCGGCAAACGCAGGCACTTGCATATCGAACGCCTTGCCGTTGATTCGATTGGCGCTATGGAATGCCATCCCGCCATCGCCGTGATTCATCTGCCCCATGTCGCCATGATTCATTCCGCTGTGGTTCATCTGCATCTGACCATGGTTCATATTGCCATGCTGCATCCCCATCCCTGCCATTGCGGCATCGCCGTATTTTTGCTGCAGAGCCTGCATCCCCATCATGTCCAGCATGGGATCCATGGAGAGCTGCAAAGTCCGCTGTGTTAATCCATCCAGCGCTGGCAGCCCGGGCAGCGTCGCCAGTGTATCGGGTAAAATACCAGATGCCGTTACCACCACCGGTTGAATACGCAACAGCGGATAGGGCTTATCAAAAGGCGCCACCGTCATGCCCATTTGCTGTACGGGCAACGTGACCAGATCGAAGACTTTATTATCCCGGGTCTCCACCAGCACTTCAAAGCGCTCACCCGGCAACATGGCCAGCTCGCTGACTTTCACTGGCGCATTCAACAAGCCACCGTCGCTGGCAATAACGTACAACGGGCGATTATCGCTGGCAGCCACGTTAAGCGAGCGAGCGTTACAACCATTGAGTAAACGTAAACGCAGCCAGCCACGAGGTGCCGCGTGCTGTGGATAAACCGCACCGTTCGTCAGTAACGTATCGCCAAACCACCCTACCGCCGCGCTCATCACATCCAGTTGATAGTCAATCTGCCCGTCAGCGGTAAAACGTTTGTCCTGCATGATGACCGGAATATCATCAATGCCCCACTGTTGCGGTAGACGTAGCTTTCGGCTGTTATCATCTTCAATCAGTAACAGCCCGGCCAGCCCCATCGCCACCTGATGGCCGGTTTTTCCATGTTGATGGGGGTGAAACCAGCAGGTTGATGCAGGCTGATCCGGGGTAAACGAGACCGTACGGCTATCGCCGGGCTTAATCACGCCCTGCGGCCCGCCGTCGACGTCGCCCGGTACTTCCAGACCGTGCCAGTGTACGGTTGTCTCTTCCGCCAGCGCATTGCGAATGGATACGTTAACGGTTTTCCCCTGACGCAATTGAATCGCCGGCCCCAGCAGGCTGCCGTTATAACCCCAGGTTGTCGCCTGTTTGCCCGCAAACGTTGATGACCCTGCCTGAACCGTAAGTTGAATATGGTTTTGTGCATCGGCGCTCAGTAACGGGGGAATCGGTAGCACAGGCCTTTCCGCCGCCAGCAAAGAACGACTCCAGAGCGGCAGTGCACTCGCCACGCTCAGCGCAGCAGAGTATTTCAAAAAATCACGACGTTGCATGTCCCTTTCCTTACGGTTATCAGCCTGGAATTTGAGCATAAACCCTCCCCTTGCCGGAAGGTCAAGAAAAGTGGCTGTAATCGGACAATAATAAATATCGTCGCCTCGCCAACAGTGTGCTAACGTTTAATTTCCGTTATGCCGTGGTAGAAATAATGAAGACGCTTTTCAGAACAATTTTATTCGGCAGCCTGCTGGCTGTCTCCGCTAATAGCTACGCCCTGAATGAATCCGAAGCGGAAGATATGGCCGACCTTACGGCTGTGTTTGTTTTTCTGAAAAATGACTGCGGTTATAATAACTTACCTAATGGTCAGATTCGCCGGGCGCTGGTTTTCTTCGCACAGCAGAACAAGTGGGATCTGAGCAATTACGACTCCTGGGATATGAAATCGCTCGGTGAAGCAAGCTATCGCGACCTGAGCGGCATCCGCATTCCTACCGCCAAAAAATGCAAAGCGCTGGCACGAGATTCGCTCAGCCTGCTCGCCTACGTGAAATAAGTTATTTCCAGCGGGGGACGCTGACCGTGCATCCACGGTCAGAGTTAGCTATGATGTTGCGCCTGTTTTGAGCAGGTGTTAACAAAGGAGCAACCTATGGCCGATAACACGTTGTGGCACGAAACGCTGCACGATCAGTTTGGGCAATACTTTGCCGTTGATAAGGTGCTGTACCACGAGAAAACCGGGCACCAGGACCTCATCATTTTCGAAAACGCCGCTTTTGGCCGCGTAATGGCGCTCGATGGCGTGGTGCAAACCACCGAACGCGACGAATTTATCTATCATGAAATGATGACCCACGTTCCGCTGCTCGCCCATGGCCGCGCGAAACATGTGTTGATTATCGGCGGCGGTGATGGCGCTATGCTGCGTGAAGTCAGCCGCCATAAAAACATCGAGACCATTACCATGGTCGAAATTGATGCCGGCGTCGTCTCTTTCTGCCGTCAGTACCTGCCAAAACACAACGCTGGCGCTTACGATGATCCCCGTTTCCAGTTGGTTATCGATGATGGCGTAAACTTTGTAACACAGACCACGCAAACGTTTGACGTGATCATTTCCGACTGTACCGATCCGGTCGGTCCCGGCGAAAGTCTGTTTACCTCGGCGTTTTACGAAGGCTGCAAACGTTGCCTGAATCCCGGCGGGATCTTTGTGGCACAGAATGGCGTCTGCTTCCTGCAACAGGATGAAGCGCTGGACAGCCACCGTAAGCTTGGTCATTACTTTGCCGATGTCGGTTTTTACCAGGCGGCTATTCCCACCTATTACGGTGGCATTATGACCTTCGCCTGGGCGACAGATAATGAAGCGCTACGTCACCTTTCCAGCGAAATTATTCAGGCGCGTTTCCACAATGCAGGCCTGACGTGCCGTTATTACAATCCGGCCATTCATACGGCGGCATTTGCTCTGCCACAATATCTGCAAGACGCACTCTCTTCACAGTCGTCCTAAGGAGAGATACGAAATTGAAAAAACTCAAACTGCATGGCTTTAACAACCTGACCAAGAGCCTGAGTTTTTGTATTTACGATATCTGCTATGCCAAAACGGAAGCAGAGCGTGACGGGTATATCGCTTATATCGATGAACTCTATAACGCCAATCGTCTGACAGAAATCCTGACGGAAACCTGCAATATCATTGGCGCCAATATTCTTAATATCGCCCGTCAGGATTATGAGCCGCAGGGTGCGAGCGTGACTATTCTGGTCAGCGAAGAACCGGTCGACCCGCAGCTTATAGATAAAACCGAGCACCCCGGCCCGCTACCGGAAGCCGTGGTCGCCCATCTCGATAAGAGCCATATCTGTGTGCATACCTATCCGGAAAGCCATCCGGAAGGCGGGCTGTGCACTTTCCGCGCGGATATAGAAGTGTCGACCTGCGGGGTGATTTCGCCGCTGAAAGCGCTGAATTATCTGATTCACCAGCTTGAATCGGACATTGTGACGATCGATTATCGCGTGCGTGGCTTTACCCGTGACGTGAACGGCATGAAGCACTTTATCGATCACGAGATCAATTCCATTCAGAATTTTATGTCAGAGGATATGAAGTCGCTGTATGACATGGTGGATGTGAATGTTTACCAGGAAAACATTTTCCACACCAAGATGTTGCTAAAAGAATTCGACCTTAAGCACTACATGTTCCATACCAGGCCAGAAGAGCTGACCGCGCAGGAACGCAAAGAGATTACAGAAGCCTTATGGAAAGAGATGCGTGAGATTTACTACGGTCGCAACATTCCGGCCGTGTGATCTACAACGGAGCAAGGATGCTCCGGTCTGTTTGCCAGAGCGCATCGCTCATTCCAGTAGGTTTCGCGGGTCGCGCGATGTTCAGCGTGTTGTTTGGTCATGGAACCACTCCACGTCCACATTGGCGACATCAACACCGTACAGGCTGGCAACGGCGAGCAGCGATTCCATCATTCGTCTGCTGTTATGTTCCGCATCATGGCGCTGAGCGCGCGCTGAACTGCGCAAAAAATAACGGGAAATAAACGCTTTCATCTCAGTCTCCGTAAGGTGTCCGGAAGACCATTCCAGCGTAAAAATTCGACAAAGGGAAATATGAAAAACAGCTGAGGTTTTTCACTACGCGCATTTGTAAGGGCAGAGCGCCGGTTCCCGGCATTGCGGAAGACCGGCCCCGGTGAAACAAGGGAGAAAATTAACGCTGTTTAAGGAATTCGCGGTATGCCGCTACCACATTGAGAAAGTCTTCCACGCCGCACATCGACAGACTCTCTTCGTCGTAATAGCTCATCCCTTCTTCCATCTCATCACCTGAGAATTCCAGTTGGTTGGCACGTACCATGACCTCTTCGCCGTCCATCCACAGCGTATATTCATGCCCGGCGCGCTGCCAGGAACGCTCGCTGCCTTTCACGGTATGCGCCGCCTGTTCCACTTCATCAAGCAGGGCCAGGTTATCTTTCACTTCTTCATTAAACCAGTGCCCGACAGCTTCGTGGCCCATCGACATGCGTACCTTTACCCCACCGGTAATATCACGCAAAAATTCGTAATCCATAATCTCTTCCTCATGCAGGCTTATCGTCAGCCCATAAGGTAATTATCGCAGCACAACGGAAGAAAAAAAGCGTAACGGCGGGAAGGAAGCAATAAAAAAGCGGAGAAGATCTCCGCTTTGGAATATGGTGCGGTCTGATACCCTCCCCCCCAGCCCCTCTCCTACAGGGAAAGGGTGGCCTGGACAGTCCCCTCGCCTTTTGGGGAGAGGATTAGGGTGAGGGGAACCCCTTACACCGCTGTCTGGAAAATCACGCCGTCAGCTTTGTCCGTATACTGGTTCAACTGGTCGAAGTTCAGATAACGGTAGGTATCCACCGCCGTCTTATCAACCTGAGCAATATAGGTCTGGTACTCTTCCGGCGTCGGCAGTTTGCCGAGCAGAGAAGCCACCGCCGCCAGTTCAGCAGACGCCAGATAAACATTTGCACCGGTACCTAAACGGTTCGGGAAGTTACGGGTCGAGGTGGAGACCACCGTCGCACCGTCCGCTACGCGCGCCTGGTTACCCATACACAGGGAACAACCTGGGATCTCAATACGCGCACCGCTCTTACCAAACACGCTGTAGTAGCCCTCTTCGGTCAACTGCGCGGCATCCATACGGGTCGGCGGCGCAACCCACAGGCGGGTCGGCAACTGGCCTTTATGGGCATCCAGCAGTTTACCGGCAGCACGGAAGTGCCCGATGTTGGTCATGCAGGAACCGATAAAGACTTCATCGATCTGCGCGCCCTGAACATCAGAAAGCAGACGTGCGTCATCCGGATCGTTCGGCGCACAGAGAATCGGCTCTTTGATTTCTGCCAGATCGATGTCGATCACTGCCGCGTATTCTGCATCAGCATCGGCTTCGAGCAGTTGCGGATCCGCCAGCCATTTTTCCATACCCTGAATGCGACGTTCCAGAGTACGACGATCGCCGTAGCCTTCTGCGATCATCCACTTGAGCAGAACGATGTTAGAGTTCAGGTACTCGATGATCGGGTCTTTGTTCAGCTTGATGGTACAGCCCGCAGCAGAACGTTCAGCAGAGGCATCGGTCAGCTCAAATGCCTGCTCAACTTTCAGATCCGGCAGACCTTCAATCTCCAGGATGCGGCCAGAGAAGATGTTTTTCTTGCCTTTCTTCTCAACGGTCAACAGACCCTGTTTGATGGCGTACAGCGGGATCGCATGCACTAGGTCACGCAGGGTGATACCCGGCTGCATTTTGCCTTTAAAGCGCACCAGAACAGATTCCGGCATGTCGAGCGGCATCACGCCGGTCGCCGCAGCAAACGCCACCAGGCCGGAACCTGCCGGGAAGGAGATGCCGATCGGGAAACGGGTATGGGAGTCACCACCGGTACCTACGGTATCGGGCAGCAGCATACGGTTCAGCCAGGAGTGAATAACGCCGTCGCCCGGACGCAGCGATACACCGCCACGGTTCATAATGAAGTCCGGCAGCGTATGGTGCGTGGTCACATCAACCGGCTTCGGATACGCCGCGGTGTGGCAGAAGGACTGCATCACCAGGTCGGCAGAGAAGCCGAGGCACGCCAGGTCTTTCAGTTCATCACGGGTCATCGGACCGGTGGTATCCTGAGAACCTACAGAGGTCATCTTCGGCTCACAGTAAGCACCCGGACGGATACCCGCAACGCCGCAGGCGCGACCGACCATTTTCTGTGCCAGTGAATAACCGCGGCTGCTTTCCGCCACGTCTTTCGCCTGACGGAAGACATCGCTGTGCGGCAGCCCCAGCGCTTCACGCGCTTTGGTCGTCAAACCACGGCCGATAATCAGCGGAATACGGCCACCGGCGCGCACTTCGTCGATCAGCACGTCGGTTTTCAGTTCGAAAGTGGCCAGCAGTTCGTTGGTGTCATGGTTGCGAACTTCACCTTTGAACGGGTAAACGTCGATCACGTCGCCCATATTCAGGTTATTCACGTCCACTTCTATCGGCAGTGCGCTGGCATCTTCCATCGTGTTGAAGAAGATCGGCGCAATTTTACCGCCCAGCACCAGGCCACCACCGCGTTTGTTCGGCACATGAGGAATGTCATCCCCCATAAACCACAGCACGGAGTTGGTGGCGGACTTACGGGAAGAACCGGTACCCACAACGTCACCGACGTAGGCCAGCGGGAAACCTTTCTGTTGCAGGGCTTCGATCTGTTTGATCGGGCCGACAGCGCCTGGCTGATCCGGCTCGATACCTTCACGGGCGTTTTTCAGCATCGCCAGTGCATGCAGCGGGATATCCGGGCGCGACCAGGCATCCGGTGCCGGAGACAGGTCATCGGTGTTGGTTTCACCGGTCACTTTGAAGACGGTAACGGTAATTTTTTCCGCCAGCGCCGGACGGCTCAGGAACCACTCAGCATCGGCCCAGGATTTCAGTACCTGCTGCGCGTATGCATTGCCCGCCTTCGCTTTTTCTTCTACGTCGTAGAAATTATCGAACATCAGCAGGGTGTGGGAGAGCGCTTTCGCAGCACCGGGCGCCAGTTTGTCGTTATCCAGCGCGTCAATCAGCGGATGAATGTTGTAACCACCCTGCATGGTACCCAGCAATTCGATGGCTTTTTCCGGGGTAACCAGCGGAGAAGTGGCTTCACCTTTGGTAATCGCAGCAAGGAAACCCGCTTTTACATAGGCAGCTTCATCAACGCCCGGCGGGACACGGTTGGTCAGGAGGTCTAACAGGAAATCTTCTTCGCCAGCAGGCGGGTTTTTCAGCAGCTCAACAAGTGCTGCCATCTGGGTTGCATCTAGCGGTTTTGGCGCAATTCCCTCAGCGGCACGTTCGGCTACGTGCTTACGGTATTCTACTAGCACGACGGTTCTCCTCGCTCTCATTGTCATAATGCGGCAGGCGATTCTCTTCACGCTCCTGTGAGACAGCAGTTTGTAGGGTAAATCCGCAATACCGCAACGGGCAGGATAGCAGGATTTTCAGGGGGTGTTAATCTGTTTACAAAAAAGCAACATTAAAAATTGGCTGAATCGTTAAGGGCAGGATAAAGCAGAGGAAATCGTCTTTTAAAGACAGAGAAAAAACGGTAGAAACCACGCAATACGGCCCCGCAGGGCCGTATCAGAAGAAACGTTACTTGTCTTTTGACATAGAGAGTAAGTTATTGCGCTCATACTTTTCTGGGGTGATGGTTTTATCCACCAGTTCGCCCAAAACATACTTACGCACCGTTTCGACATTATTCACCTGCGTATGGTTACCAATACTGGTGAGGAGGCCTTTCGCATTGTAATTGAAGGTGGTGGCGTTGGTTTCTTCATTATCCACAGTATGGTACAGATAATTCTGTGAATTTTTGCTCGAGTTAAGCGAAAGCGGCGTAGCCGGATCCAGCGCCTGATACCAGGACGCGGTCAGATGCGTATGCAGCGTCTGCTTAACGCTCAGCGAACCATCATGCGACGTACTCTCTTGTGTCGATTGCGATGCCTGGTACGCGAAGCTCTCTTTCTCATCCATACGATACGGGTTAATGGCTTTCTCCGTTTCTGTCAGCGACAGGGAGAAATCATTCAGACCACGGACCTGTACTTTGCCGTCACCGCCCATCTGGATAGCGCTCGGTGAGCTCGCCTTGCTGCTCTCTTTCGGCTGCGTCTTATTCAACGCATGGAACGCAGTCTTAAGCATCGCCATTTGATCGCTATCGCCATGACCATCACGACGCGCTTTATCAAACTTGCTATCCCAGGCGTTTAATGCCGCCTGTTGTTCAGCCGCATTGCCCACCAGAGACGGATTAGACGTATCGCTGGTCATTTTCAGCGAGAAATTATTGTCCTGATAACCAATCCAGCGTTCTTTATCGTCAGCATGGAAGTTAAGGGATTGCTGCGACAGATCGCCACGGCTGAGGTCAGTTTTCAGATCGACGGATTTGATGAGTGAGCTGTCAAACTGCGTCAGGCCGGAAACGTCCATTCTCGGAGGCTTCTCGCTCAGACCGTTAAGCGCAGACTGGAAGGCATTTCCCAATTTTGCGATTTCTGCCGCTTCGTCATCGCTGGCTTTGCCGCCTTCGGTCGTGAGCTCTACCGCAATACCGTCACTCTGACGCGTCAGATTCAGATGTACAACAGAACCCGATTGCGTCGTGATATTCAGCGACACGGCAGATTTGGTTGGGAAATTCGTGTTGGTGTCCAGCCCGAGGCTGGTCAGCGCCTGACTCACATCGCCCTGATTATCGGCGTAGTTACTGAGGAGTAATCCCCCCAGCCCGCTTAGCGAGGATACGCCTTCACTGCTCAACCCAAGTTGCATCAGGCCCGAAAGCGCACTATCCGCTTGCGTTGATGCTTTCGCAGCATCGCTGATTTTGGTTGGCGACATGGAGTACACGGCAGCAATTTCTGCCGTCTGACTGCCAAAAATCACCTTCGCAGAGGCAGATGCCGCAGCGGGCAGCGCCGTGCCGTTGGATTTTACTGTCGGTGAGGAGTTCCCGACAGAGGAAGCCAGATGCGACAGCGTGGTCAGAAACGTCTTGTTGTTGATGCCAGTGATCATGACGATGAAACTCCCTCTCCCATCGATAAGGTGTGGACTATATACATCGGCAGATCGCGCGCATTATTTATACCAAAATGGAGAAATTATGAATTTATTCGCGAAAGACAGACAAAAAAAAACGCCTCCGAAGAGGCGCTTAGTATGAAGCGAAATTATTTTTTCTTCGCTTTCGGGTTCGGCAGGTCGGTAATACTACCTTCGAACACTTCTGCCGCCAGGCCCACGGACTCGTGCAGCGTCGGGTGCGCGTGGATAGTCAGCGCGATGTCCTCTGCGTCACAGCCCATTTCGATCGCCAGACCGATTTCACCCAGCAGCTCGCCGCCGTTGGTACCGACAATCGCACCACCGATGACGCGGTGAGTCTCTTTGTCGAAAATCAGTTTGGTCATACCGTCTGCGCAGTCAGAAGCAATAGCACGGCCAGAAGCAGCCCACGGGAAGGTGGCGGTTTCGTAGCTGATGCCTTTCTCTTTCGCTTCTTTCTCAGTCAGACCAACCCATGCAACTTCTGGCTCGGTGTACGCGATAGACGGGATAACTTTCGGATCGAAGTAGTGTTTTTTGCCAGCGATAACTTCGGCAGCAACATGACCTTCGTGAACACCTTTGTGCGCCAGCATCGGCTGACCGACGATATCGCCGATAGCATAGATGTGCGGTACGTTGGTACGCAGTTGTTTGTCAACGCGGATAAAGCCACGCTCGTCAACTTCAACACCCGCCTGGCCTGCGTCCAGCAGTTTGCCGTTCGGTACACGACCGATAGCGACCAGCACGGCATCATAACGCTGTGCTTCGGCAGGCGCTTTTTTGCCTTCCATGGAAACGTAAATACCGTCTTCTTTCGCTTCAACGGCAGTCACTTTGGTTTCCAGCATCAGGTTGAATTTCTGGCTGATGCGTTTGGTGAAGACTTTCACGATGTCTTTATCGGCAGCCGGGATAACCTGGTCGAACATTTCAACCACGTCGATCTGTGAACCCAGCGCATGGTAAACGGTACCCATTTCCAGACCGATGATACCGCCACCCATAACCAGCAGGCGTTTAGGAACGGTTTTCAGTTCAAGTGCATCGGTGGAGTCCCATACGCGCGGATCTTCATGCGGAATAAACGGCAGTTCGATCGGACGGGAACCCGCTGCGATGATGGCGTTGTCGAAATTGATCACGGTTTTGCCGTTTTCGCCTTCAACTTCCAGGGTGTTCGCACCGGTGAATTTACCCAGACCGTTGACCACTTTAACTTTACGACCTTTCGCCATGCCTGCCAGGCCGCCGGTCAGTTGAGTGATAACTTTCTCTTTCCAGGTACGGATTTTATCGATATCAGTCTGCGGCTCACCAAATACGATACCGTGAGTCGCCAGCGCTTTAGCTTCTTCAATAACTTTCGCTACGTGCAGCAGCGCTTTAGAAGGGATACAACCGACGTTCAGACAAACACCGCCGAGGGTGTTGTAACGTTCTACGATGACGGTTTCCAGACCTAAATCAGCGCAACGGAAGGCAGCAGAGTAACCTGCCGGGCCTGCCCCAAGTACCACGACCTGAGTTTTGATTTCAGTACTCATCATGACCTCTTATTGATTTCCGGCAGTCAGGTACTTGTCGCCCTTTATCCACCGGGACGTTCTATCCGTCCGCAGTTTACAAAAATGTTAACAATTTTGAAACAACAAACGGCTCACGAATTCTCGTTTCGCTAATAACCTCACAGACATTATGAGGTTAAAAGGAAAAAAGCCGGCCGTCAGGCCGGCTTTTCGATTACATCACCAGACGACGGATGTCTGACAGCATGTTGTTGATGATGGTAATGAAGCGAGCACCATCAGCACCGTCAATCACGCGGTGGTCGAAGGACAGAGAGATCGGCATCATCAGACGCGGAACGAACTCTTTACCATTCCAGACCGGCTCCATCGCAGACTTGGAGACACCCAGAATAGCCACTTCCGGCGCGTTAACAATCGGGGCGAAGTGGGTTGTGCCCAGGCCACCGATGCTTGAGATAGTGAAGCAACCGCCCTGCATTTCGCCAGCAGTCAGCTTGCCATCACGCGCTTTTTTGGAGATCACGGTCAGCTCACGAGACAGCTCAGTGATGCTCTTCTTGTTCACGTCTTTAAAGACCGGAACAACCAGACCGTTCGGGGTATCAACCGCAACACCGATATTGATGTATTTTTTCAGGGTCAGACGCTGAGCATCTTCGGACAGAGAGCTGTTGAAGCGCGGCATCTGTTCCAGCGCAGCAGCAACGGCTTTCATGATGAAGACAACCGGAGTGAATTTCACGTCCAGTTTACGTTTCTCAGCTTCGGCGTTCTGCTGTTTACGGAACGCTTCCAGATCGGTGATATCGGTTTTGTCGAAGTGCGTAACGTGCGGGATCATCACCCAGTTACGGCTCAGGTTAGCACCAGAGATTTTCTGGATACGACCCAGTTCCACTTCTTCGATTTCACCAAACTTGCTGAAATCAACTTTCGGCCACGGCAGCATGCCAGGCAGACCGCCACCAGTCGCAGCAGCAGGAGCAGCTTCTGCGCGCTTGATAGCCTCTTTCACGTAAGTCTGAACGTCTTCGCGCAGGATACGACCTTTGCGGCCAGTCCCCTTCACTTTTGCCAGGTTCACACCGAATTCGCGCGCCAGGCGGCGGATCAGCGGAGTCGCGTGAATATAAGCGTCGTTTTCAGCAAACTCAGATTTGCCTTCTGCTTTCGCCGCAGGAGCAGCAGCAGGTTTAGCAGCCTGAGCGGCCGGAGCCGGGGCAGCGGCGGCTGGTGCAGCAGCCGGAGCCGCCGCAGGCGCAGCGCCTTCCACTTCGAAGACCATGATCAGGGAACCGGTAGACACTTTGTCGCCAGTGCTGATTTTGATCTCTTTAACGGTACCTGCGAACGGCGCCGGCACTTCCATAGAAGCCTTGTCGCCTTCAACGGTGATCAGTGACTGCTCAGCGGCAACTTTGTCGCCCACTTTAACCATCACTTCGGTCACTTCAACTTCGTCACCGCCGATATCCGGTACGTTAACGTCTTTTGCGCCAGCCGCAGCAGCAGGGGCCGCGGCCTGAGCCGGAGCCGCCGCCTGTGCAGGCGCGGCAGCAGGTGCAGCACCCGCCACTTCGAAGACCATGATCAGGGAACCGGTAGACACTTTGTCACCGGTGCTGATTTTGATCTCTTTCACGACGCCCGCGAACGGTGCCGGAACTTCCATAGAGGCTTTATCGCCTTCAACGGTGATAAGAGACTGCTCAGCGGCAACGGTGTCGCCTGGTTTAACCATGATTTCAGTGACTTCAACTTCATCGCCGCCGATATCCGGTACGTGAACTTCTTTCGCGCTCGCGGCTGCAGGTGCTGCTGCCGGAGCCGCTTCTTTCTTCTCTTCTGCCTTGGCAGGTGCAGCGGCTGCTGCACCGTCGGCGGAATCGAAAATCATAATCAGTTTGCCGGTCTCGGTTTTGTCGCCAACAGAAACTTTAATTTCTTTGACGACGCCAGCCTGTGGAGACGGGACTTCCATAGAGGCTTTATCGCCTTCTACGGTGATCAGCGACTGTTCTGCTTCAACTTTGTCGCCCACTTTGACCAGGATCTCGGTGATTTCAACTTCATCAGCCCCGATGTCCGGTACGTTGATTTCGATAGCCATTATCTCTTTACCTCTTACGCCAGACGCGGGTTAACTTTTTCTGCATCGATGTTGAATTTGGTAATTGCTTCCGCAACCACTTTCTTATCGATTTCGCCACGTTTAGCCAGTTCGCCCAGTGCTGCTACAACCACATAAGAAGCATCAACTTCGAAGTGGTGACGCAGGTTTTCACGGCTGTCAGAGCGGCCGAAGCCGTCGGTACCCAGTACACGGTAATCATCAGCCGGTACATAAGTACGAACCTGCTCTGCGAACAGTTTCATATAGTCAGTAGATGCCACAGCCGGCGCATCGTTCATCACCTGAGCAATGTACGGAACGCGCGGGGTTTCCAGCGGGTGCAGCATGTTCCAGCGCTCACAATCCTGGCCATCACGAGCCAGTTCAGTGAAGGAAGTGACGCTATAAACGTCAGAACCAACGCCGTAGTCTTTCGCCAGGATCTGTGCCGCTTCACGCACGTGACGCAGGATAGAACCGGAGCCCAGCAGCTGAACTTTACCTTTGCTACCTTCCAGAGTTTCGAGTTTGTAGATACCTTTACGGATACCTTCCTCGGCACCTGCTGGCATTGCCGGCATATGGTAGTTTTCGTTCAGCGTGGTGATGTAGTAGTACACGTTCTCTTGCGCTTCACCGTACATACGGGTCAGACCATCATGCATGATGACCGCCACTTCGTACGCGTAGGACGGATCGTAAGAGATACAGTTCGGGATAGTCAGAGACTGAATGTGGCTGTGACCATCTTCGTGCTGCAGACCTTCGCCGTTCAGGGTCGTACGACCGGAAGTACCACCTACCAGGAAGCCGCGCGCCTGTTGGTCGCCAGCCTGCCAGCACAGGTCACCGATACGCTGGAACCCGAACATGGAGTAATAGATGTAGAACGGGATCATCGGCAGGTTGTTGGTGCTGTAAGAGGTCGCAGCAGCCAGCCAGGATGCGCCAGCGCCCAGCTCGTTAATACCTTCCTGCAGAATCTGGCCTTTTTCGTCTTCTTTGTAGTAAGCAACCTGCTCACGGTCCTGCGGGGTGTACTGCTGGCCGTTCGGGCTGTAGATACCAATCTGACGGAACAGACCTTCCATACCGAAGGTACGTGCTTCGTCAGCGATGATTGGAACCAGACGATCTTTGATCGACTTGTTCTTGAGCATCACGTTCAGGGCACGAACGAAGGCGATAGTGGTAGAAATCTCTTTATTCTGCTCTTCCAGCAGTTGGGAGAAATCTTCCAGCGCAGGCAGTTCCAGCTTCTCGGTGAATTTAGGCTGACGAGCAGGCAGGTAGCCTTTCAGCGCCTGACGACGTTCGTGCAGGTACTTATACTCTTCAGAACCTTCCGGGAAGGTCAGGTAAGACAGGTTTTCAACCTGCTCATCGGTTACTGGAACGTTGAAGCGGTCGCGGATATAACGCACGCCGTCCATGTTCATTTTCTTAACCTGGTGCGCGATGTTTTTACCTTCAGCGGTATCGCCCATGCCGTAACCTTTGATGGTGTGGGCCAGGATTACAGTCGCTTTACCTTTGGTTTCACGCGCTTTTTTCAGTGCCGCGTAGACTTTCTTCGGATCGTGACCACCACGGTTCAGGGCCCAGATCTGCTCGTCAGTCCAGTCGGCAACCAGTGCAGCAGTTTCCGGGTATTTACCGAAGAAATGCTCACGGACGTAGGCGCCGTCTTTGGATTTAAAGGTCTGATAGTCGCCGTCAACGGTTTCGTTCATCAGTTGAATCAGTTTACCGCTGGTGTCTTTACGCAGCAGCTCATCCCAACGACCGCCCCACATCACTTTGATCACGTTCCAGCCAGCACCTGCGAAGATGCCTTCCAGTTCGTTGATGATCTTGCCGTTACCGGTTACCGGGCCATCAAGACGCTGCAGGTTACAGTTGATGATGAAGCACAGGTTGTCCAGCTTCTCACGGGTAGCGATGGTGATCGCGCCTTTTGATTCCGGCTCGTCCATTTCACCGTCGCCCAGGAAGGCGTAAACAGTCTGCTCAGAGGTGTCTTTCAGGCCACGGTGTTCCAGATATTTCAGGAATTTTGCCTGATAGATCGCACCGATAGGGCCCAGACCCATGGATACGGTCGGGAACTGCCAGAATTCCGGCATCAGTTTCGGGTGCGGATAAGAAGACAGGCCTTTGCCATGAACTTCCTGACGGAAGTTGTTCATCTGCTCTTCAGTCAGACGGCCTTCCAGGAAGGCACGTGCATAGATGCCCGGAGAGATGTGGCCCTGGAAGTACACCAGATCGCCGCCGTCTTTCTCGTTGGCTGCACGGAAGAAATGGTTAAAGCACACTTCGTAGACAGTTGCGGAAGACTGGAAGGACGCCATATGGCCGCCCAGTTCGAGGTCTTTCTTGGAAGCGCGCAGAACCGTCATGATAGCGTTCCAGCGAATTGCCGAGCGAATACGACGTTCCAGCTCCAGATTACCCGGGTATTCCGGTTCGTCTTCAACGGCAATAGTGTTGACATAGTTGCTAGCTCCGGTACCAGCGGCAACTTTCACGCCCCCTTTGCGGGCTTCGGAAAGCAGCTGGTCAATCAGATACTGAGCACGCTCAACACCTTCTTCACGGATTACCGATTCGATCGCCTGTAGCCAGTCGCGAGTTTCAATCGGATCCACGTCATTTTGGAAACGTTCTGACATGGGGGGTATTCCTTATCTATCTAATACGTTGAGTTATCTGGAACCTGTCCCATTGCCCTCTTTGTTCTTCATACCTCAGGTTGTCTCGTTGTTGGCTGCGCTTCCTCGCACCAGCCACATAGTTCACTATGCTGCTGGTGCCTCGCGCATTTGCCGCCGCGATACAACCCGAATTATTTTGAACAACTAAAAGAGCAATAAGACAGGTTCTGCGTTTAGTTGCCGCGCTCTAAATTTTTGGCGCTCTGGTTACAACTCTTCCGGCACAAACTCCACCAGAAAATGCTAATTCTTTCTCTGTTCCAGCCGACGGAGCGAGCGTTCACGACGGCTCTGCTCACGGCTGCGGTCCAGCAGGATCTCTTCGATAAAAGCCAGGTGGCGATGAGAGGCTTCACGCGCTTCTTCAGGTTCGCCCGCCATAATGGCTGCAAAGATACTGCTGCGATGCTTGCTCACCAGCGGCAGCATCTCGCGGCGCGCGTAGAGCAATTCGAAATTCTCACGAACATTCTGTGCCAACATAGGTTCCATGCAACGAAGCAGATGTAAAAGCACAACATTATGTGCCGCTTCGGTTACAGCGATTTGATATTGCACGACAGCGTTCGATTCCGCGTCGAGGTCGCCGGACTGCTGCGCCAGTTCAATCGCCTGATGCAGTTCGCCAATGCGTACCTTGTCTTCGTCCGTGCTGCGTAATGCGGCGTAATAAGCGGCAATGCCTTCCAGTGCGTGACGCGTCTCGAGCAAATCAAATTGGGATTCGGGATGATCGGAGAGCAACTCAACGAGCGGATCGCTGAAGCTCTGCCAGAGGCTGCTTTGAACAAACGTACCGCCACCCTGGCGACGCAGCAGAAGCCCTTTCGCTTCGAGGCGCTGGATGGCCTCACGCAATGAAGGACGTGAAACATCGAACTGTTTGGCCAGTTCGCGTTCTGGAGGCAATTTTTCACCGGGGCGCAAGGTCCCCTCAAGAATCAAAAACTCCAGTTGCTGCTCAATCACATCGGATAGTTTTGGCTGGCGGATTTTGCTGTAGGCCATTGTTCCCTGTCTCTACCATTCGCCCGGAGTAAATTGGTCTTACCAATTTCATATTCGTGACGCTAAAGTAACAAAGTATTCACCTTATGTCCATACAGGTTTTGATTGAAATCAGTAAACACTGCACATTTTAACAACGTTACAGAAATAACGTTTCAAACATGTAACCTTGCACAAATGACTCGTTTACTCCCAAAGAGGCAGTTTTAACTTTATTGAAACGCGCTCAATTAAATTTGAACCGATTCAGTGTGAATATATTTGCATACCAAAGCCAAATAAACGCATAAATAGTCATACGGTCAAATAACAGCCTGAACCGAGACGATTTACAAATGGTTTCTTTTTATGCAAGTCGTCATATCCCCTTCACAAAGCAGGTGCAAACGCCAGCGCTTACCACTATTCTGAGCTTCACGAAAGGGATGAGTGCAAATTCACGTCAGCATTTCGTAAATAAAAACATACAATAAATGGAATTTCTCCCTTACACGCAGACAACAGCGTAGACATAATAACCACACACGAGGTTTCATGATGGAAGGTCAACAGCACGGCGATCAGCTTAAGCGCGGCCTTAAGAACCGCCATATTCAGCTTATCGCGCTGGGCGGCGCTATCGGGACTGGCCTGTTTCTGGGCAGCGCGTCAGTCATTAATTCTGCAGGGCCAGGGATTATCCTGGGTTACGCCATTGCGGGTTTCATTGCTTTTCTGATTATGCGCCAGTTGGGCGAGATGGTCGTTGAGGAGCCGGTTGCAGGCTCATTCAGCCACTTCGCGTACAAATACTGGGGTAATTTCGCGGGTTTTGCCTCCGGCTGGAACTACTGGGTACTGTATGTGCTGGTTGCGATGGCGGAACTCACCGCCGTTGGTAAATATATCCAGTTCTGGTGGCCAGAAATCCCAACCTGGGTCTCCGCAGCGGCCTTCTTCGTTATTATCAACGCCATTAACCTCACCAACGTTAAAGTGTTTGGTGAGATGGAGTTCTGGTTCGCCATTATTAAAGTGGTTGCTGTAGTGGCGATGATCCTGTTCGGCGGCTGGTTACTGTTCAGCGGCAGCGCAGGTCCACAGGCGACAGTACGCAACCTGTGGGAGCAAGGCGGTTTCTTGCCACACGGTATCTCAGGCCTGGTAATGATGATGGCTATCATCATGTTCTCCTTTGGTGGCCTTGAGCTGGTAGGGATTACGGCTGCAGAAGCGGACAACCCGGAGCAGAGCATTCCAAAAGCGACCAACCAGGTTATCTACCGCATCCTGATCTTCTATGTGGGCTCACTGGCTGTCCTGCTTTCTCTGCTGCCGTGGACGCGCGTTACCGCGGATACCAGCCCGTTCGTATTGATTTTCCATGAGCTGGGTGACACCTTCGTGGCGAATGCATTGAACATCGTCGTGCTGACTGCCGCGCTGTCGGTTTACAACAGTTGCGTATACTGTAACAGCCGTATGCTGTTCGGCCTCGCACAGCAGGGGAACGCGCCAAAAGCGCTGCTCTCCGTCGACAAACGTGGTGTTCCGGTTAATACCATTCTGGTTTCCGCTGTAGTCACTGCGCTGTGCGTACTGATCAACTACATGGCGCCTGAATCGGCATTTGGCCTGCTGATGGCACTGGTGGTTTCTGCCCTGGTCATCAACTGGGCGATGATTAGCCTGGCGCATATGAAGTTCCGTAAAGCCAAACAGCAGCAGGGCGTGACGCCGCGTTTCCCGGCGCTGTTGTACCCGTTAGGTAACTGGATTTGCCTGCTGTTTATGGCGGCCGTACTGGTCATTATGCTGATGACTGACGGTATGGCTATCTCCGTATATCTGATCCCGGTATGGCTGGTCATCCTTGGCGTCGGCTATATGTTCAAAGAGAAAAGTGCAAAAGCAGTGAAAGCGCACTAATCTTGCCTGCTGCCCTCTCCTGCCCGGGAGAGGGTTGTTATTCAATTGTTATCAACCTCACACTTTCCCCTATGTAGCTGTTTTGTCCATATTCCCGCCAACATCCTGTAACGCAAATTATGTTTAGCGGGCGAATAATTATTCCCACAACTCACTGGGAGTATCGTCGATGGACAACAGTAAACTATCTGTCAAAGAGAAAATCGGCTATGGGATGGGCGATGCCGGATGCAACATCATCTTTGGCGCCATCATGCTGTTTGTTAATTACTTTTACACGGATATTTTCGGTCTGGCACCTGCACTGGTAGGGGTGTTATTGCTCTCAATTCGCGTGATAGATGCCATCACTGACCCGATCATGGGGGCGATAGCCGACCGCACCCAAAGCAAGTACGGACGTTTTCGTCCATGGCTTTTGTGGATAGCCTTGCCCTATGCCGTGTTCAGCGTGCTGATGTTTACCACACCGGACTGGACCTACCATAGCAAAGTTATCTATGCCTTTATTACCTACTTCCTGCTCTCACTGACCTACACTGCGATCAACATCCCCTACTGCTCGTTAGGCGGCGTGATAACCAACGATCCAAAAGAGCGTGTGGCCTGCCAGTCTTATCGTTTTGTGATGGTAGGGATTGCCACCCTGCTGCTGTCGCTGACGTTACTCCCTATGGCCGAATGGTTTGGTGGCGAAGACAAAGCCAAGGGCTATCAAATGGCGATGACGGTTCTGGCGTTTATCGGCATGTGTATGTTCTTGTTCTGCTTCGCTACAGTTCGCGAGCGTGTGCGCCCGGCGGTCCCAACCAACGACGATATGAAAAAGGACATGAAGGATGTCTGGAAAAACGACCAGTGGGTGCGGATTTTGCTGCTCACGCTGTGTAACGTCTGCCCGGGCTTTATCCGCATGGCTGCCACCATGTACTACGTGACCTGGGTCATGGGGCAAAGCACTCACTTCGCCACTCTCTTTATCAGCTTGGGCGTTGTCGGCATGATGATCGGCAGTATGCTGGCAAAAGTCCTGACCGACCGCTGGTGCAAGCTGAAAGTCTTCTTCTGGACTAACATCGCGCTGGCGATTTTCTCCTGCGCCTTCTACTTCTTCGATCCGAAAGCCACGGTCATGATTGTGGTGCTCTACTTCCTGTTGAATATTCTCCATCAGATCCCTTCCCCGCTGCACTGGTCGCTGATGGCGGATGTAGACGATTATGGCGAGTGGAAAACCGGCAAACGTATCACCGGGATCAGCTTCTCTGGCAACCTGTTTTTCCTGAAAGTGGGGCTGGCGGTTGCTGGTGCGATGGTGGGCTTCTTACTCTCCTGGTACGGTTATGATGCAGGTGCCAAAGCGCAGAGTGCCAGCGCTATCAATGGCATCATGCTGCTGTTTACCGTTATTCCGGGCGTGGGCTATCTGATTACCGCAGGAGTCGTACGCCTGCTGAAAGTGGATCGGGAACTGATGAAAACCATTCAGGCCGACCTGGAAAAACGCCGCGTCAATTATCATGAACTGAGCGAGAGCCAGGGCGTTCCCGTTGGTGAACATGTAAGGAAAGCATAATGAACTGGCCGAATCCCTTTATTGAGCAGCGTGCCGACCCGTATATTTTGCGTCATGATGGCAACTATTATTTTGTGGCCTCAGTCCCGGAATATGACCGGCTGGAAATCCGCCGGGCCAGTACTTTGGAGGGGCTGCGCGAAGCGCAAGGCGTGACCGTCTGGCGTAAACCGGCTACCGGACCAATGAGCGAACTCATCTGGGCGCCTGAACTCCATTATATCGACGGCAAATGGTATCTCTACTTTGCCGCCACCTGGACGAAGGCGCTGGATGCGCTGAACATGTTCCAGCACCGTATGTTTGTGCTGGAGTGCGCCGATGCCGATCCCCTTAGCGGGGTCTGGCTCGAAAAAGGCCAGGTGAAAACCCCGTTCGACACCTTTGCATTGGACGCCACGACCTTTGTTCATCAGGGTAAACGCTGGTACCTGTGGGCACAGAAATCACCGGAGATTGCCGGTAATTCAAACCTCTATATTGCGGAGATGGAAAACCCCTGGACGTTAAAAGGTGAACCTCTCTTACTGAGCAAGCCGGAGTACGACTGGGAATGCAGGGGTTTTCTGGTAAACGAAGGCCCGGCGGTGCTGTTTCACGGCGACAGATTGTTTATCAGTTACTCTGCCAGCGCCACGGACGAGAACTACTGCATGGGACTGTTGTGGATTGATGTAAACGCTGACCCGCTAGTGGCGGCCAACTGGCATAAATCACCGCAACCGGTATTCCGAACCAGTTACGAGAACCGGCAATATGGCCCCGGTCATAACAGCTTTACCCAAACCGCGGACGGTAAAGATGTGCTGGTCTACCATGCCCGAAACTATACGGAGATTGAAGGCGACCCGCTTTACGATCCAAACCGCCATACCCGCCTGAAGCTGATTCGCTGGCAAGAAAACGGGATGCCAGACTTCGGCATCCCGCCTGCGGACACGCAATAAATTTATACTCTAAATTATTCTGGTTGCAGGAAGGCGGCAAGTCAGTAAATCCCCAGGAGCATAGATAACTTTGTGACTGGGGTGCGCTGACGTAGCCAACGCACATGCAGCCTGAAGTATGACGAGTATAACGGCACGCGGCTACATCAGCGTGCCGTAAATCGTCAACAGCGCCACCACCACCACCATCACGAACGAGGTTTTTTTGGCCATTGAGACGGCGGCTTTTGGTGTCTCGACTTTATCCATATGCGGCTCGCGGGCCAGCGAGAACTGCGCAAGGCGCGTTAATACATGATATTGCGAAGAATGCCGGTCGGTCAGCGAGGCAAACCATGCTGGCAGTGCCTTTTCACCATGGCCGATCAACGCATATACCACGCCCGCCAGGCGCACCGGGATCCAGTCCAGCACGTGTAAAATCGCGTCGATTCCGGACTGCTGGCGTTCATTCGGCGTCTGATAGCGAGCCAGCCAGGATTGCCATGCACGCAAAAAGCCGTAGCCAACCAGCGTCACAGGCCCCCATATTCCGCCGACGATAAACCAGAACAGCGGTGCCAGATAATAACGAAAGTTGATCCACAAAAGCGCATTTTGCAACTCGCACAGGTACTCCCGTTCATTACAGCCCGGCGGTATACCATGAATCAACGTGAGCTCATTCGCCATGGCATTATGGGCGTGGCTGTCATTGCGCGCGGCTGCTTTGAGGTAAGCATGGTAATGCAGACGCACTTTTCCAGCACCGATACACAAAAGCCCCAGCAGGATCCACACCACCAGCAGTGGCACATTGAAAAAGAGCCCCTCCAGCGCCTGCAAAATGAGGAAGGTCACCAGCATGGCGACCACCGCCATCAGGAGCGTTCTCAGCATAGAGTAGTGTTTGACCCGGCGGAACAACACTTCCAGGCGATGATCCAGTTGCCAGTGTTCTCCGAGTTTAAAAAGCCGCTCGGCAATAAGAACCAGCAGCATGGTAAACAGTGTCATGACATCTCCTTATCTGATTCTCCCGCCACCAGCCCGCGAAATCGTGGCCAGTCAAACGCCGGACCGGGATCGGTTTTGCGCTCAGGGGCGATATCGCTGTGCCCGGTCATGTTGCTGGCAATCGAGGGATAAAGCGAAATCAAAGCGTGGGTAACGTTCGCCAGTTGCTGATATTGGGCGTCGGTATAGGGCTGATTGTCTGTGCCTTCCAGCTCAATGCCGATGGAAAAATCATTGCAGCGTTCCCGCCCCTGATAACGCGACACTCCCGCATGCCAGGCTCGCTTATCAAACGGCACATATTGAACAACTTCACCGTCACGACGAATCAGGCAATGAGCGGAGACGCGCAGATGAACGATCTCAGCAAAAAAAGGATGAGCGTCAGGATCCAACGTACCGGTAAACAGCGCATCGATCCAAGGTCCGCCAAATTCACCGGGAGGCAGGCTGATATTGTGGACCACGAGCAACGAAGGGGTTTCACCGCCCGGGCGGCAATCAAAATGCGGAGAAGGTACGCGACGCGCATCCGCCAGCCAGCCCTCATTTAACTGCATGCAGGATCTCCTTAATTATGGTGCTCAAACACGCTCTAGAGTAGCATGTTCAGACGCTGTCCGGTCATTATATGTTGACGAAACGTGCAATGACAGGACACTGTCTAACTTTCTGATTCGTTACCCTTTTTGGAGTTTTATCATGCCGCCTCGCCGTTACAACCCCGATCTTCGACGTGACGCGCTTTTGCAACGCATTGAACTGGACATCCCCGCAGCCGTCGCGCAGGCCCTGCGCGAAGATTTGGGTGGAGAAGTGGATGCGAACAACGATATTACCGCGCAATTATTGCCGCCGGATAACCGCTCTCATGCGGTGATCATTACCCGCGAAAAAGGCGTGTTCTGCGGTAAGCGTTGGGTCGAAGAGGTCTTTATTCAGCTAGCTGGCGACGATGTTCGTGTCACCTGGCATGTCGCCGATGGCGATGCGGTGACGCCAAACCAGCCGTTGTTTGAACTGGAAGGCCCCTCACGCGTTCTGCTCACCGGAGAGCGCACGGCGCTTAACTTCGTACAAACACTGTCGGGTGTTGCCAGTGAAGTAAGTCGCTATGTCGCCTTGCTGGATGGAACCAAAACACAGTTGCTGGATACGCGTAAAACCCTGCCTGGCCTGCGTACCGCGCTGAAATATGCAGTTCTGTGCGGCGGCGGCGCGAATCATCGTCTGGGGCTCTCCGATGCGTTCCTGATTAAAGAAAATCACATTATCGCTGCTGGCTCCGTTCGCCAGGCCGTCGAGAAAGCCTTCTGGCTGCATCCTGACGTTCCGGTTGAAGTGGAAGTGGAAACGCTGGAAGAGCTGGATGATGCCCTGAAAGCCGGTGCCGATATCATCATGCTGGACAACTTCGATACGCCGATGATGCGCGAGGCGGTAAAACGCACCAATGGCCAGGCGCGTCTTGAAGTTTCCGGCAACGTCACGTTCGAGACTATCCGTGAATTTGCCGAAACGGGCGTCGATTTTATCTCTGTCGGTGCATTAACCAAGCATGTCCACGCGCTGGACCTGTCGATGCGTTTTCGCTGATACCCCATAGCCCGATGGCGTCTCTCTGTCGGGCTTATCCTTCTCTTTTTCCCCTGCAAGGTAAAGCCTTTACGCCACGTTATGACTCGTTTTTCGTAAAGCCTCGCAAACCTGTTGTTCAATGCTGCAATCTGTTCAATAACGGCTGAAGCTTCGTTCCCGTTTCGTTTTTCGACCCTCGCAGGCCATCCCTTATGTTTGCCAAAGTAGCGCCACCTAACTCAAGGAGCGAACAATGGACAAGCAACGAGGTTTCACCCTTATCGAACTGATGGTGGTCATTGGCATTATTGCTATTTTGAGCGCGATCGGTATTCCGGCGTATCAGAACTATCTGCGCAAAGCCGCACTCACCGACATGCTGCAAACCTTTATCCCCTATCGTACGGCCGTTGAGCTATGCGCACTGGACCGTGGCGGCGTCACGGGTTGCGAAGGTGGTACTAACGGTATCCCTGCCCCCACCACCACCCGCTATGTTTCAGCCATGACCATCAGCAAAGGGGTGATTACCCTCACCGGCCAGGAGAGCCTGACGGGCCTGAGCGTAGTCATGACGCCGCAGTGGAATGCAGGCAACGGTATGGCGGGCTGGGCACGTAGCTGCACGGTGGCCGATAGCGGCGCACTGAAACAGGCCTGTGAAGATGTCTTCCGTGGAAACAGTAATTAAGGACAGTCCATGCGCCAGGATAAACTCACCACGCTGTGCAAACGCCACCATGCCTGCCTGCTTAATTGTGATGAAAAGATACTGACCATTGCCGTCGTGGGCGATCCCTCATCGGAGCTACTGGAAGCATTACGTTTCGCGACACAAAAACGCATTGATATCGAATGCTGGACGCAGGAGCAGATGGACAGCCATCATCAACAGTCTGTAGAAGCGCAATCTCTCGTCCCCGTAGAGGATTCAGGTTCAGCGGTCGAATTACTTGACCAGACGCTGCAACAGGCGCTTAGCCAGAGGGCATCCGATATCCATTTTGAACCCGCGGAACATACCTATCGCATCCGGCTGCGCGTTGATGGCGTACTGCATGCGCTGCCTCTGATTCCCGGCGCGCTCGCCAACACGCTGACCGCGCGACTGAAAGTATTAGGTAATCTGGATATTGCCGAACGCAGGCTGCCGCAAGACGGTCAGTTCAGCACCACGCTTAACGGACAGAATGTCTCGTTTCGCATTGCCACCCTGCCGTGCCGACATGGTGAAAAAGTGGTGCTGAGGTTGTTGCATCAGGTAAGTCAGGCACTCGACCTTCATCAGCTAGGAATGACCCACTCCCAACTGGCGCAATTCCAGCAGGCATTGAACAAACCCCAGGGATTGCTACTGGTCACCGGCCCCACGGGCAGTGGAAAAACCGTCACCCTCTACAGTGCGTTGCAGGCTCGCAATAAGCCTGAGATCAATCTCTGCAGCGTGGAAGATCCGATTGAGATCCCGCTTACTGGCCTGAATCAGACACAGATTAACCCACGCGCCGGGTTGACCTTCCAGAGTGTATTACGGGCGCTTTTGCGCCAGGATCCGGATGTCATAATGGTCGGTGAGATCCGCGATGGCGAAACGGCTGAAATCGCCATCAAGGCCGCGCAAACCGGGCATCTGGTCCTCTCAACGCTTCACACCAACTCGACAGCCGAAACACTGGTACGCATCCAGCAAATGGGGGTTGCCCGCTGGATGATCTCCTCCGCGCTCTCGATGGTTGTCGCACAGCGGCTGGTGCGAAAGTTGTGCCCCCACTGCCACAGCCGGGAGCACGAGAATATTAACCTGCCGACATCACTCTGGCCGCGCCCATTACCGCGCTGGGTATCAAAGGGCTGTGAGCGTTGTTATCACGGATTTTATGGGCGAGTCGCGCTTTTTGAGGTTCTGGAAGTAGACGGGGAACTGCGTCAGGCTATTGCCACTGGGCTCCCTGCCAGCGACATTGAAAGGCAATCACGTTCGGCGGGCATGATGACATTATTCCGGAATGGCTGTATGGCGGTAGAAAACGGGATCACTACCTTTGAAGAGCTGGTTCGCGTACTGGGTATGCCCGATGGCGACTAAACAACTCTGGCAGTGGGCCGGGCTGGACGATAACGGTGAGCGGCACGAAGGCGCTTACTGGGCAGAACAGCGCAGTGATGCACTGTTCGCTTTGCAACAGCAATGCCTTCACCCCCTCTCTCTACGCCGTCGCCCTGTACGCCAGGCACAGTGGCGCGGTGAACACAGTAGCGACGTCATCCATCAGCTTGCCACATTGCTGCAGGCTGGTCTGACGCTGCCGGATGGCCTGCAGTTGCTGGCCAAACAGCAGCCTTCTGTTCAGTGGCAGGCGCTATTACAGACACTGGCCGAAAACCTGGCACAGGGCGAGACATTCTCTGGTGCGCTGTCGCGCTGGCCGGAGGTCTTTCCGCCCCTTTACCAGGCAATGATACGAACCGGTGAGCTTACGGGGAAGCTCGATGAGTGCTGCTTTAAACTCGCTGCGCAGCAAAAAACACAGCTTGTCCTGGCGCGGAAAGTGAAAAAAGCGCTGCGTTATCCGCTTATTGTGCTGACATTGGCCTTCATCGTAGTGCTGGCGATGATCTATTTCGTACTCCCGGAATTTGCCACCATTTACCAGACATTTAACACGCCGTTGCCTGCCCTCACGCGTGGGGTGCTTGCATGTGCGGATATACTGCAGCAAGCCAGCCTTCCGTTAGCCATTATCAGTCTGCTGCTGGCAATTCTGTTGGGGCGTTTACAGAAACAGTCAGGCTGGCTGCGTTATCAGCAGCGTATTCTGCTGGCATGCCCGCTGATAGGGCAACTTGTTCTTGGACAGAAACTCAGTCAGATCTTTACCGTGCTATCGCTGACGCAGCGTGCTGGCATAGCCTTCTTACAAGGTATGGAAAGCGTTAAAGAAACGCTCACATGCCCATGGTGGCGAGATATTGTTGATGCCATACATCAGGATATTACACAGGGTCAGTCGATTTCAGCGGCATTCAGCGCCAGAGGGGTTTTTACGCCGCTTTGCATTCAACTGGTCAGTACGGGGGAAGCCTCTGGCGCACTGGACGCAATGTTATTTAATCTGGCAAGGCATCATAGTGAACAGACGCAACATCAGGCCGACGGGCTGGCCTCCATGCTGGAGCCTTTACTGCTGGTTGTGACAGGAATTATTGTCGGCACACTGATCGTGGCCATGTATCTGCCGATTTTCCATCTGGGAGATGCGATGAGTGGAATGGGATGAGACAGGCGCAGCAAACTGCGCCTGTAAGCCGATTAAAGGCTATTGAAAACGCGGTTTTCTTGCTCCTGAACGCGGATAAAGGTGGTGCGTTTGGTCAGCTCTTTCAGCCGAGATGCGCCTACATAAGTACAGGCGGAACGCAAGCCACCAAGGATATCGCGCGCGGTATTTTCGACCGGACCACGTAGTTTCAACTTAACGGTTTTACCTTCTGCCGCACGGTACTGAGCAACCCCACCAACATGACGGGTCATCGCCGACTCAGAACTCATGCCATAGAACAGCATGAATTTTTCACCGTTTTCGTCAACCACGGTACCGCCGCTTTCTTCGTGCCCTGCTAACATTCCACCGAGCATGACAAAATCAGCGCCGCCGCCAAAGGCTTTCGCCACATCGCCAGGCACGGTACAGCCGCCATCGCTAACGATTTGACCGCCCAAGCCATGTGCTGCATCGGCACACTCAATCACAGCGGAAAGCTGAGGATAACCGACACCGGTTTTCACACGTGTAGTGCAAACAGAACCCGGGCCGATACCGACTTTGACGATATCCGCACCGGAGAGAATCAGCTCTTCACACATTTCGCCTGTCACTACGTTTCCTGCGCAGATCGTTTTGTTCGGCCAGGCTTCGCGCGCTTTCGACACAAACTGTACAAAGTGCTCGGAATAACCATTCGCGACATCAATGCAGACGAAATTCAACTGGGAGTGCAGCGCCAGAATTTGTTTGGTTTTTTCAAAGTCAGCATCTGAGGTACCTGTTGATACCATTACATGACGCAATACATCGTCAGATTCGCGCTGAACAAATGCTTTCCAGTCTTCGACAGAATAATGTTTATGTACTGCGGTCAGAATATCGAACGAAGCCAGCGCTTTCGCCATAGCAAAGGTGCCAACGGTATCCATATTGGCTGCAATTACCGGTACGCCAGACCAGTTCTGTCCTGAATGCTTAAAGGTAAACTCGCGTTCCAGCTCAACATCGGAACGGCTTTTGAGGGTAGAGCGTTTAGGGCGGATAAGAACGTCTTTAAAGCCTAATTTCAGATCTTCTTCAATACGCATGTGCGGATTCCTGGGGTTAATGGCGAACAACGCAGACTTGCAAACACACAACTCCAGTGACGCTATCATACGCACTAATCAGGACTCCGCAAGACTGCGAAATTCTCTTTTTTTACGCTACAATCCTATAAATTTACCTGGTGAAAGGGCAAGATTAGCCGCATTTGCGTAAGTTCGTCTTGTTCAAATTATAACCTACTGATTCAGATGACAAATGCATAGTTATTTTTCCGCGTTTCGCTTACTGACGACCTTAGTAAAGCAAACTGGCAAAATTGAAAATGTGTAGGTTATGTTTTTTTTACCGACTATTTTGAGATCAGGCGCTATGGGGTATACGGTCGCGTTAACCGGAGGTATTGGTAGCGGCAAAAGCACGGTCGCTGATGCCTTCGCCCGTTTGGGTGTTGATATTGTCGATGCAGATATTATTGCCCGCCAGGTTGTTGAACCGGGCTCTGTTGCATTACAAGCCATCGCCGAACATTTTGGTTCAGACATCCTCACACCCGAGGGTTTACTGAACCGTCGCTTATTACGCGAACGCATATTTGCTTCTCCAGCCGAGAAAAACTGGCTCAATGGTTTGCTGCACCCATTAATACATCAGCAAACCCAGCGACAAATTGCCGGGGCTACCTCACCCTATGTATTGTGGGTTGTTCCTTTGTTGGTTGAAAACCACTTACAGAGCAAAGCTGACCGGGTATTGGTTATCGACGTCTCCCCAGAGACGCAAATTTTGCGAACGATGCAGCGTGACGGCGTAAGCCGTGAAAATGCTGAGCATATTCTGGCGGCGCAAGCGACACGTGAAGCACGCCTTGCCGTTGCGGATGATATTATTGACAATAATGGCGCACCAGATGCAATTGCATCGGATGTTGCCCGCCTGCATGCGGCTTATCTGAGCTATGCATCGCAGGCAGTTTCACAGGAAAACCCTTAATGCAGACCCACGTCCTATTTGAACACCCGCTCAATGAAAAGATGCGCACCTGGCTGCGTATCGAATTCCTGCTCCAGCAACTCACCGCCCGCCTTCCTCTTGCCGATCATGCAGATGCGCTGCATTTCTTCCGCAATGCCGGTGAGCTACTGGATATTTTCGAGCGTGGTGATACACGTACAGAATTGCTTAAAGAGCTGGAACGCCAGCAACGTAAATTGAAAGCCTGGGCCGAAGTGCCTGGTGTTGATCAGGGACGTATCGATGCCATTCGCCAGCAGTTAAAAGAGACCAGCACCATGCTGATGGCAGCTCCCCGCATTGGGCAGCTTCTGCGTGAAGACCGTCTCATCGGCCTGGTCCGCCAGCGTCTGAGTATACCGGGCGGCTGTTGCAGCTTTGATTTGCCCACCCTGCATGTCTGGCTGCATTTGCCACAGGTTCAGCGTGACGAGCAGGTGAATATCTGGCTGTCCAGCCTGACGCCACTCAATCATACGTTGTCACTGATTCTGGATTTGATCCGCAACTCAGCCCCGTTCCGTAAGCAAACCAGTCTGAACGGTTTTTACCAGGATAATGGTGAAGATGCCGATCTGCTTCGCCTGCACCTGGATTTAGACAGCCAGTTATTCCCACAGATTTCGGGGCATAAAAGTCGTTTCGCCATTCGTTTCCTGCCGCTCGATAGCGAAAATGGCATCATCCCGGAACGCCTGGATTTCGAACTGGCTTGTTGTTAAGGAGAAATGATGTCAGACGCAACGCGTGTAAATTGCCCGACCTGCGGCAAGAGCGTGGTATGGAGCGAAACCAGCCCGTTTCGCCCGTTCTGTTCAAAACGCTGCCAGTTAATAGACCTGGGTGAATGGGCTGCGGAAGAAAAGCGCATCCCAAGTGCAGGGGATCTTTCCGACAGTGACGACTGGAGTGAAGAACAGCAGTAAATGGCAAGGTGGCGGGAAGCCCCGCCACACTCTGCGCCATCAGGCGTTTGCCAGTTTTGAAATGACAGGCTCATTAGCGGGGGGGAACTCATCTGCCAGCAGTTGAGTCTGATGGACCCAACGCCCAGGCTGTCCTTCTTTTCCCCACGGTTCCCCTTCCCACTGCTCAACAAGATAAAACCAGAGCGTAATGTGGCGGTCCGGGAAGCGATATTCCAGTTTATCGAACAGGCTGGCCGCACCAGCTTTGATACCCACTTCTTCGTGCAGCTCACGGATAACCGCTTGTTCAGGCGTTTCACCTTCTTCGATCTTGCCGCCAGGAAATTCCCATTTATTCGCCATATGCGCATCGGCTGCGCGCTGGGTAATAAAGATCTCTCCCTGTGGATTGCGAATAATTCCGACGGCGATTTGCAGTATTTTCATTGTCGTTACTCCATAAGAAAGGCGCAGATATCTGCGCCTTTCTTTATTTATTCGTGCCTTAGCTCAGACGGCCATGGCACTGTTTGTATTTTTTACCTGACCCGCAAGGACAAGGGTCGTTGCGACCGACTTTACGATCGCCAGTCTGCGCTGCCAGTGCTGCCGCCGCCTCAGATTCATCATCACGGTGGCTAAGTTGCTGCATCTGCGCCAGACGCTCTGCTTCTTCGCGGCGCTGCTGCTCCATTGCTTCAACTTCTTCCGGCATACGTACCTGAACTTTACTCAGGGTGCTGATCACTTCATATTTCAGCGACTCCAGCATCGCGGCGAACATAGAGAAAGATTCGCGCTTGTACTCCTGCTTCGGATCTTTTTGCGCATAGCCACGTAAATGGATCCCCTGACGCAGATAGTCCATCGCCGCCAGGTGCTCTTTCCACAGTGAGTCCAGCGTTTGCAGCATGACGCCTTTTTCGAAGTGGCGCATCATCTCCGCGCCGACAACCTCTTCTTTGCGAGCGTAGACTTCAACTGCCTGAGCAAGGATACGCTCACGCAGGGTCTCTTCATGCAATTCCGGCTCTTTATCCAGCCACTCAGCAATCGGCAAATCGAGGTCGAAATCATTTTTCAGGCGTTCCTGCAAACCAGGAATATCCCACATTTCTTCCAGCGACTGCGGTGGGATGTGAGCGTCGATAGTCGCTTTGAACACATCCTCACGAATGCTGTTAATGGTCTCGCTCACATCAGAGACATCCAACAGTTCATTACGCTGGGTGTAGATTGCGCGACGCTGATCGTTCGCCACGTCATCATATTCCAGCAACTGTTTACGGATATCGAAGTTGCGGCTTTCCACTTTACGTTGCGCGTTGGCAATCGCCTTGGTCACCCATGGGTGTTCAATCGCTTCGCCCGGTTTCATACCCAGTTTACGCATCATGCTCGAAACACGATCGGAGGCAAAAATACGCATCAGCGCATCTTCCATCGACAGGTAGAAGCGGGATGAGCCCGGGTCACCCTGACGACCAGAACGGCCACGCAACTGGTTATCGATACGGCGTGATTCGTGACGCTCGGTACCAATGATATGCAGGCCACCCGCAGCCAGAACGGCATCGTGACGCACCTGCCAGTCCGCTTTGATCTTCGCGATCTGCTCCGGCGTCGGGTCGGTCAGCTCGGCGACTTCTGCCTGCCAGCTACCCCCCAACACAATATCGGTACCACGACCAGCCATGTTAGTTGCGATCGTTACCGCTGCGGTATAACCCGCCTGAGCAACGATATCTGCTTCTTTGGCGTGGAACTTCGCGTTCAGTACGTTGTGTTTGATACCCGCTTTCGTCAGCTCATTTGAAACCACTTCGGATTTCTCAATGGAGATCGTACCCACCAGCACCGGCTGGCCTGCGGCGGTACGCTCACGAATATCTTCGATAATCGCCTGAATTTTTTCCGCCTCGGTCATGTAGACCAGATCCGGCATATCTTTACGGATCATCGGACGGTTGGTCGGCACCACCACGGTGTCGAGTTTATAAATAGAACTGAACTCGAATGCTTCGGTATCCGCAGTACCGGTCATCCCCGCCAGTTTCTCGTACAGACGGAAGTAGTTCTGGAAGGTAATAGAAGCCAGCGTCTGGTTTTCGTTCTGAATATCCACACCTTCTTTGGCTTCCACAGCCTGGTGCAGACCATCAGACCAGCGGCGACCCTGCATGGTACGACCGGTGTGTTCATCGACGATAATAACTTCGCCGTCTTTAACAATGTAATCCACGTCACGGGTGAACAAAGCGTGCGCGCGCAGCGCTGCGGTAACATGGTGCATCAGCATAATGTTACCCGGCGAGTACAGTGACTCACCCTCATCCATGATGCCTTCTTTAACCAGCAGTTCTTCAATCAGCACCAGACCACGTTCGGTCAGGTTAACCTGACGCGCCTTCTCATCAACGGAAAAGTGGCCTTCACCCTGGAAAGTATCAGAATCTTCCTTCTCCTGACGAATCAGGTGCGGGATGATTTTGTTCACTTTTTTGTACATTTCCGAGCTGTCTTCAGCCGGGCCGGAGATGATCAGCGGTGTACGTGCTTCATCGATGAGGATGGAGTCCACCTCATCCACCAGCGCATAGTGCAGTTTGCGCTGTACGCGTTCTTCAGGGCTGAACGCCATGTTGTCGCGCAGGTAGTCAAAACCATATTCGTTGTTAGTACCGTAGGTGATATCTGCGGCATACGCTTCACGCTTCGCCACAGACGGCATCCCCGGCAGGTTGATACCGACGGTCATGCCCAGGAATTCGAACAGCGGACGGTTGTTTTCGGCGTCACGTTGCGCCAGATAGTCGTTCACGGTGACTACGTGGACACCTTTGCCGCTCAGCGCATTCACATAAGCAGGCAGCGTCGCGGTCAGCGTTTTACCTTCACCGGTACGCATCTCTGCGATGCAGCGTTCATTCAATACCATGCCGCCGAGTAACTGGACGTCGAAGTGGCGCATACCGAAGACACGTTTACTGGCTTCGCGCACGACGGCAAACGCTTCCGGGATCAGGCTTTCAACCGTTTCGCCTTTTTCCAGACGGCCACGAAATTCCGCTGTTTTTGCTTTCAGTTCGTCGTCTGACAGCTTTTCCATTTCCGGCTCCATCGCATTGATGATGCCGACTGCTTTGCGCATACGACGCAGTGTACGATCGTTACGACTACCGAATACTTTTGTTAATAATTTGATAAGCATAATAAAATCTCAAACGCCCCGCTCTGCGGAGTCACAAAATTAGTTGAAGGATAAATTTTTCAGCTAAGGCGTTGAGGTCCCGCACGGATGCCCTGTACCTGGCTAATCCAGGCCCGGACGCTAAACGCGGAATGGGTAGGGAAATCAGTATCAAATGTCTGGCTAACACTTGCTGCCGGTCTCTGTTCCTGGGTCAGCAGTGCGCTGAGCGTATCCAGCAGAGCGAGATGATGCGCCTGCAAAGGTAGCGGTTCTTCCACGACGGGTAACGCCTGCGGCGCCATCGCAAAAGAGAGATGTCGAATAACGGTACGGATAGCATGCTGATGCCAGTAATCAACAGTGAAGCTTGGGCGGCGAGTCCCTTCAAGCAACGCGAGGTTGGTGAAGTTGACGCTGCCAGCGCCTTCATGATTACGCGTCGTCGCTTTGGCCGGTTCAGTGTGGTTGCTGTTGCTGAGCGCGGGCATGCCAAAACTTGCCGCGACCATCCCTAATAAGAGATGCGGCCAGAAATAACGTCTGCCAAATTGTCGCCAGCGCGTCAGAATTCCGCTCACTCAGTCCACCAAAAAATCACTATTGCCCGTTTTTTACTTCGGTACGCGTTATTTTGCGCAAAGATATTACCATTAATGCAGCGGGAGGACAGCGATTATAAGGCGCTCTGAGGGATAAAAACGGCCAGGAGAGCAGCGATCGCGCTCATTGAATGGTAAAAACAATCTTCATGAACCAAAGCGAGGCAAAAGTACAGATTTTAAAATAAAAAACGACTGGCACTCCTGGCAGGAGAGAGTGTGCCAGGTGGACCAGTCGAATTTAGGTCTTACTTATTGTCTGGTATTACGCCAGAACCATCGTCGGTGCTTTGAACGCCAATGGCAGTTCCGCATCGTCTTCGAAGGTCACAAATTCCCAAGCTTCCTGTTTCGCCAGGACCGCCTGCAACAGTTTGTTGTTTAGCGCGTGACCAGATTTATATGCCGTAAACGCACCGATGATATTGTGACCACACATGAACAGGTCACCAATCGCATCGAGCATTTTGTGACGAACGAATTCGTCTTCAAAACGCAGGCCGTCTTCGTTCAATACGCGATAATCGTCAACAACGATGGCACAATCGAAGCTACCGCCCAGGCACAAACCACGGGACTGCAGATATTCGATATCACGCATGAAACCGAAGGTACGCGCGCGGCTAATCTGGCGCATAAACGCGTCGGCAGAAAAGTTCATCGCGTAACGCTGGGTGCTGGCATCAATGGCCGGGTGGTTAAAGTCGATGGTGAAATCGAGAGAAAAACCGTTAAACGGTTTAAACTCTGCCCATTTATCACCGTCTTCAACGCGGACCGTCTCTTTGATTCGCACGAATTTCTTCGCGCTGCGCAGCTCTTCGATGCCTGCATCCAGCAGAAGATAAACGAACGGTGCAGCACTACCATCCATAATCGGGATTTCCGGCGCATCGACTTCAACAATAATGTTGTCGATACCCAGCCCGGCCAGAGCAGCATTAAGGTGCTCTACGGTTGAAATCCGCACGTCATGCTCGTTCACCAGACACGTACAGAGCATTGTATCACGCACAGATTTAGCATCAGCCGGGAAATCTACCGGTGGATTCAAGTCAGTGCGACGATAGATGACCCCGGTGTTGGCCGGCGCAGGGCGCAACGTCAGTGTGACTTTCTTGCCGGTATGTAAACCGACACCAGTCGCCTGAACGATACGTTTAAGTGTCCTTTGTTTGATCATCGTATAATCTCGCCTAATTAACTATCCAACCGAAGTGTACTACACAATCGGTGGGGCAGTTTAGCACAAAGAGCGAAGATGCCCAACTTCCAGCGTATTCTTAATCAGCTTGCTTACGCAAAAACGCTGGAATATCCAGGTAATCCGGTTCTTTAGTCGTCTGCGGCGTATTGTCGTTGACCACTTTAGACTGAGGTTTCTGCTCCTGCTGCATCGTCGACATGCCATGCTGCTGGTAGCGGTCCATCACCGGTTGCTGCTGCTGTTTGTTGGTTACCAGAGTAATTTCCGGACGTTTGTCCATACCAATACCGGTTGCAACAACAGTGACACGCAGCTCATCATTCATATCCGGATCCAACGATGTACCAATAACAACAGTAGCATTGTCAGAAGCGAATGCACGAATAGTGTTACCCACCGTTTCGAACTCATCGAGACGCAGGTCGAAGCCCGCGGTGATGTTAACCAGCACGCCGCGCGCACCAGACAGATCGATATCTTCCAGCAGCGGAGAGGAGATCGCCATTTCCGCAGCTTCTTCAGCGCGGTCTTCGCCTCTCGCAACACCAGAGCCCATCATGGCATAGCCCATTTCGGACATCACGGTACGCACGTCAGCAAAGTCGACGTTCATCAGACCCGGACGGGTAATCAGTTCGGCGATACCCTGCACCGCACCTTTCAGTACGTCGTTGGCCGCACCGAATGCATCCAGCAGAGAGATACCACGACCGAGAACTTTCAGCAGTTTATCGTTCGGGATAGTAATCAGCGAGTCCACATGTTTGGACAGCTCGGCGATACCCTGTTCAGCAAATGCCATACGCTTCTTGCCTTCAAAATTGAAAGGCTTGGTCACGACGGCAACCGTCAGGATACCCAAATCCTTAGCCACTTCTGCAACGACCGGTGCCGCACCCGTGCCGGTGCCGCCGCCCATGCCCGCTGCGATAAAGACCATATCCGCACCATCAAGCGCAGCGCGCAGTGCTTCACGGTCTTCTTCAGCCGCATTACGACCGACTTCCGGGTTAGCCCCAGCGCCCAGACCTTTGGTGATACCACCACCGATCTGAATGGTCTGACCCACCGCAGTCTTACGCAACGCTTGCGCGTCGGTATTCACTGCGAAGAATTCAACACCCTCAATGCGCTCGCGCACCATGTGTTCAACGGCATTACCGCCGCCGCCACCGACGCCGATGACTTTAATCACCGCGTCGTTGGTCAGTTCCATAGGTTCAAACATAATTTCTCTCCGTTTTGTGCCTGTCGCCTGAGACCGCTAATGTTTTCGGTCTCTGAAAATTAAAATTCTTTACGCAGCCAGCTGTTGATTCGTTTAAACCACGAGCCGACTGATGCACGTTTTTCCACTTCTGCTTCACCACTGAGATGGGTTTCTTTCCCGTAGTGCAGCAATCCCACCGCCGTTGAGTAGTACGGCTCCTGGGCGTAATCCGTTAAACCTGTAATATTGAGCGGCGCACCAATACGCACCTGCGTATGGAATACGCGCTGAGCACAGGCCGCAAGACCTTCAATTTGCGCTGCTCCGCCCGTTAACACAATCCCCGCCGCCAGATGATGTTTCACCCCTTGCTGACGAAGCTGCTCTTGTAACTGCAAAATCTCATCATTCACCAGATTGAGCAACTCGGTATAACGCGGCTCAATCACGTCGGCCAGCGTCTGGCGCTGCAAACTGCGCGGTGGACGTCCACCTACACTCGGTACTTCGACACTCTCGTCTTTACCTACAATGGAGCCCAGTGCGCAACCATGGCGAACTTTAATGGCTTCTGCATCGCTGGGTGGCGTACCGAACGCATAAGCGATATCGCTGGTCACGACATTCCCCGCATACGGGATCACTTTCGTATGGCGCAGCGCTCCGCCTGTATAAACGGCCATGTCCATTGTACCACCACCGATGTCTACAACGCAGACACCCAGCTCACGTTCATCTTCCGTCAATACGGAATAACTGGACGCCAGTCCGGCGAAAATAAGTTGGTCAACTTTCAGACCACAACGTTCCACGGCTTTAACAATGTTTTTCGCCATATCGTTATGGCAAGTAATCAGATGTACTTTCGCCTGCATACGCACACCCGAAAGACCTACCGGGTTTTTGATACCTTCCTGGTAATCAATGGCATATTCCTGAGGAATGACGTGCAGAACGCGGTGTTCATCACGCACACGCACCGATTTCGCCGTGTGCACCACATTTTCTACATCTTCCTGCGTCACTTCTTCTTCTGAAATCGGCACCATACCAATTTCATTCTGGCAGCTAATATGTTTACCCGATAACGCCAGATAAACAGAGGAAATCTGGCAATCGGCCATCAATTCGGCCTGATCGATAGCGCGCTGAACGCATTTCACCACAGATTCCAGGTCGTTAACGCCACCTTTATCCATACCACGGGACGGGCAGCTTCCCACTCCGATGATATTGATCATACCGTCGGGCAGAACTTCCCCTACCAAAGCGGCTACCTTCGCGGTACCAATCTCCAGTCCTACTACCAGTTTTCTGTCCGTCGCCTTGATCATTATTGTTCTGCCTGTGCCTGATTCTGTTGCTGATTAGGGTCCTGAACTGGGGCCGGCTTCCAACCTACCGCCGCGCCAGAGTCATAGCGTAAATCCACGTAACTGATTTCTTTGTGATCCGTCTGCGCCTGCTGTTGCAGAACCGGATACAGTTCGACAAAGCGCGCCAGGCGTTTCATCGTATCGCCACGGCCGAGGTTGAGCTTAATATCGTTATTTAGCGTCACCTGCCACGACCGCCGGGCAGTCATCGCCGCCTCTTTCAACGTGAATTTATCCTTCGCCAGCACCTGCCCCATGTCATGGAAGCCCTGTAAAACTTCGCTCTCACTCCCTTCCGGGCCATACAGCATGGGTAAAACCTGCTTGCTGGTTCGATCCGCAGGAACGCTGAACGAATTACCGTCCATGTCCACCATATGCTGATCATTCCAACGTGCTATGGGCACATATTCAACCAGATGAATCTTCAATTCATCAGGCCATTGCTTTCTGACACTCGCCTGCTTTATCCAGGGCAGACGCTCAATCTGGCTCTGGATAATATTGACATCCTGCGTCATAAACGTGCCGGGTGCGCCAAGCGCCAGAATTGACTGGCGAATGTCGTCGTTGCGGGTGTAATGACGATCGCCTGTCAGCACCAGCTTCGACAACGGTAAACGTTGCGCATCTTCCATCCAGCCCAGGACTACCCAGCCGCTAGCCAACACGGTACACAACACCGTCAGCAGGAACAGGATTCCTGCAAGGCGCGTTCCATTATTACGACGGGAGGAAGGCATTTCCTCGACATCGCGATTTCTCGTGTTCAGCGCAGCCTGAGACATATCACTCCGCCAGTTCCAGAATTCGCACGACCAACTGCGAGAAGGTTAACCCCGCCTGTCGCGCTGCCATCGGGACCAGGCTATGACTCGTCATACCCGGCGCGGTATTGGCTTCCAGCAGATAAAACTGCCCATCACTGTCTAACATAGCGTCAATTCTTCCCCAGCCCCGACATCCCAGCGCACGCCAGGCTTTCAGTACCAGGTTTTGTAAATTGGCCTCATCTTCTGCTTCCAGACCTGACGGACAGAAATATTTTGTCTCATCAGAGAGATACTTCGCCTCATAATCATAGAAGGTTCCAGCGGGCTGAATGCGAATTGACGGTAAAATTTCTTTTCCGAGCATGGCAACTGTAAATTCGGGCCCACTTAGCCATTTTTCGATAAGAACTTCATCATCATGTTGAAAGGCAAGCGCTAACGCAGCCGTTAACGCACCAGGTTCTTCAACTTTTGACATCCCGACACTTGAGCCTTCACGGCTCGGTTTAACGATAACCGGTAAACCTAACGCATCAATGCGCTGAATAACGTCGTTATTGAGTCCCGATTCAAATTCGCTGCGTGTTAATGCAACCCACGGGGCGACCGGTAACCCTGCACCTTGCCAGAGCAATTTGCTGCGCAATTTATCCATGGAGATTGCCGACGCCATAACACCGCTGCCGGTATAGGGTACCCCTGTTATCTCCAGCAATCCTTGCAGCGTACCGTCTTCACCGCCACGCCCGTGCAGCGCAATGAATGCTTTATCGAAGCCCATCGCTTTCAGGCGAGTGACATCCACATCACGCGGGTCAATCGGGTGGGCATCAACGCCCCCCTCACGTAACCCCGCAAGCACCGCAGCGCCGGAGTTTAATGACACCTCACGCTCAGCAGAAACCCCGCCCAGCAGGACCGCGACTTTATCAGCCATTGCGCTCGTCCTCCTGTTGCGGCTTGAGTTTCACTTCCGCCAGTTGACGCGCAATCTTACCGACATTGCCTGCGCCCTGAATCAGAATCAAATCATTACCGGTCAGAACCGGAGCCAGCATTGCCGCGGTTTGAGCCGGATCGGACACCAGAATCGGGTCGATTTTTCCACGGCCGCGAATGGTACGGCACAGGGAACGGCTGTCCGCTCCCGGAATCGGCGTTTCGCCCGCAGAATAAACATCCAGCATCAGCAGCGAATCGACCTGGGTCAGAACATTGGCAAAGTCGTCATACAGATCACGTGTACGGGTAAAGCGATGCGGCTGGAATACCATCACCAAATTTTTATCCGGCCAGCCCGCGCGTGCCGCTTTAATGGTGGCATCCACTTCCGTCGGGTGATGACCGTAATCATCCACCAGCATGGCAGTCCCTGGTTTACCGTTAACGGGTTCCAGCGGAAACTCACCCAGGAAATCAAAACGACGACCGGTGCCCTGGAAGCTCTCCAGCGCGCTCAGAATATCTTCGTCATCGATGCCTTCCTCAGTCGCCACCGCGACCGCAGCCGCTGCATTAAGCGCATTATGGCGGCCCGGCGCATTGAGCGTGACATGCAGTTCCGGCTTGTCCTGGCGAATCAGGGTGAAATGCCCTTGCGCGCCTTTCTGTTGATAGTTTTCAATGCGTACATCCGCATCCTGGCTAAAGCCGTATGTAGTGAGCTGACGACCCACTCGCGGTAATAATTCGCGAATAACCGGATCGTCCACGCACATCACCGCGCGACCATAGAACGGCAGGTTGTGCAGGAAGTTGATAAACGTCGTTTTTAAATTCTCGAAGTCACCCTGATAGGTGTCCATATGGTCAGCTTCGATATTGGTGACAATCGCCACCATCGGTTGCAGATGGAGGAATGACGCATCACTCTCGTCTGCTTCCGCAATCAGATAACGGCTGTGGCCCAGACGCGCATGTACGCCTGCCGCTTTCACCAGACCGCCATTCACGAAGGTAGGATCAAGCCCGCCTTCGGCGTAAATGCTGGCAACCATAGCAGTGGTTGTCGTTTTGCCATGCGTACCGGCGATAGCGATACCGTGGCGAAAGCGCATCAACTCTGCCAGCATTTCGGCACGGCGAATCACCGGGATGCGCGCTTCATTCGCGGCTACGATTTCCGGGTTATCCGCTGCAATCGCGCTGGACACAACGACAACACTCGCATCGCTAACGTTTTCCGGGCGATGGTTAAAATAGATGGTCGCGCCAAGCGACGCTAACTGCTGCGTTACCGGATTCGGCGCCAAATCAGAACCGCTGATTTGATAACCTTCGTTAGCCAAAACTTCGGCAATACCGCCCATGCCAGCACCGCCAATGCCGACAAAGTGAATGTGCCGGACGCGACGCATCTCGGGCACGATTGAACGCAGTTTCGCCAGTTGTTGTGTATTCATTCTCTAAACGCCATCTACCACTTCAAATTCGCGCGACGCAAAAGGCGTCGCCAGTATTAAGCCTGTGCTGCAAGACTCACTTCTTTTGCCACTCGTTCAGTGGCATCGGGAATGGCAGCGGCGCGTGCGCGCTCGGCCATATCCAGTAATGCTTCCCGGTTCCAGCCTGCAAGCGTCTCTGCCACAGCATCGACCGTAAATTGCGGCTGCTCCAGAATCTTCGCCGCACCCGCTTTTTCCAGCGGCAGCGCATTCCAGTACTGCTGTCTATCCTTATGCTGGTATGGAACAAATAACGCAGGCAGGCCTGCGGCAGCGATCTCACTGACCGTCAGTGCGCCAGAGCGGCATACCACAACGTCCGCCCAGGCATAGGCCTGCGCCATATCATCAATAAATTCGGTCACTTTATGCTGAGGCTGACCAGCATCGGCGTAGGCCTGCTCAACGGTTTGCTGAGCCCCCTTTCCACTCTGATGCCAGATAGTCACCGCACTGCCCAGTTTTGCCGCGACCAGCGGTATCGTCTGATTTAGTACGCGCGCCCCCTGCGAACCGCCCACCACCAGAACCCGCACCGGCCCTTCACGGCCCGGCAATCGTTCTTGCGGCAATGGCAGCGCCAGCACATCCACACGGACCGGGTTTCCTACTACCTCGGCTTTCGGGAATGCGCCAGGAAAGGCCTGCATGACTTTGGTGGCAATCTTCGCCAGCCATTTGTTGGTCAGCCCTGCGATACCGTTTTGCTCATGCAGCACGACGGGAATACCTAACGACCATGCGGCTAGCCCGCCTGGGCCAGAGACATAACCGCCCATGCCCAGCACTACGTCTGGCTTGAAGCGCTGCATAATGGCGCGCGCCTGACGCCAGGCGTTAAAAATTCTCAACGGCGCAAGCAGCAGGGCTTTCACCCCTTTGCCGCGAAGGCCGGAGATACGGATGAAGTCAATCTCGATACCGTGTTTCGGTACCAGGTCGGCTTCCATGCGATCGGCGGTTCCGAGCCAGCGCACTTGCCAGCCCTGATCCATTAAATGGTGCGCAACCGCAAGCCCGGGGAACACATGCCCGCCGGTACCGCCTGCCATCACCATTAACCGCTTTGGTTGACCGCTCATCGTGAACCTCGTGTAAACGCCTGGGCTTTTTCCAGACGCGTTTCATAATCAATACGTAACAACAGCATGATGGCCGTCGACATAATCAATAAACTGGAGCCGCCATAACTGATGAGCGGCAGAGTCAGCCCTTTAGTCGGCAGCATACCTGCGGCTGCGCCAACGTTTACTAATGCCTGGAAGCTGAACCAAATGCCGATCGAGCAGGCCAGGAAACCCGAAAACCGCTGATCGATTTCCAGCGCTTTGCGTCCGATGGACATGGCGCGGAAAGCGACGAAGAATACCATTAAAAGTGCCAGTACCACACCGATATAACCCAGTTCTTCGCCGATAATGGCGAAGATGAAGTCGGTATGTGCTTCGGGCAGATATTCCAGCTTTTGTACCGAGTTCCCAAGCCCCTGCCCCCACAGTTCACCGCGACCAAATGCCATCAGCGACTGCGTTAGCTGGTAGCCACTGCCAAACGGATCATCCCAGGGGTTCCAGAACGATGTCACACGACGAATACGGTATGGCTCAGCCAAAATCAGCAAAATCACCGCTGCGATACCGGATCCGATAATGGCGATGAACTGCCACAGTTTTGCCCCGGCCAGGAATAACATCGCCAGTGTGGTAATAAAGAGCACAACCACGGTACCCAGGTCAGGCTGTGCCAGCAGCAGCACGGCGAGCACCATAATGACGCCCATCGGTTTAAGGAAGCCGCGCAAGTTATTGCGCACCTCATCAACCTTACGCACCAGGTAGTTCGCCAGATAACAAAACAGCGACAGCTTGGTAAATTCCGCAGGCTGGAAACGCATTACTCCAAGGTCAATCCAGCGCGATGCCCCGTTGATTGAGCTACCCACCACCAGAACCACCAACAGCATGACAATGGCGGCCACCAGCATTACCGAGCTCCAGCGCTGCCAGAACTCCATTGGCAACCGCAGCGTTACCAGCCCCAGACAAAACGCCAGAAACAGATACAGCGCATGGCGTTTGGCAAAGAAAAACGGATCCGCCGTCAGTCGCTGCCCTACCGGCATGGATGCCGAAGTCACCATGATGAATCCGATCGCCGCCAGGCCCAGCGTCAGCCAGAACAGCGTGCGGTCATACATGACCAGGCTGTCGTTGTCCTTCTGGCGTGAGCCCATCACCCAACCTTTTAATGCCCCAAATAACCAGCTCAGGATCCCAAATCCTGGCAGGTGCGGCATTCTCGGGCGGGGGAGACTTAAACGCATCAACCTAACTCCTGCGCCAGGCGGGTAAAGACATCGCCACGCTGTTCAAAATTCTTAAATTGATCAAGGCTGGCGCAGGCGGGTGATAACAACACCATATCGCCCGGTTGCACACGCGTCGCAATCAGGCGCATCGCCTGTTCCATATCCTGTGTTTGATCGGTAATTTCCGGACGCAACGTAGCCAGTTCTGCACCGTCACGGCCAAAGCAATACAAGCGAACATTACTGCCTTCGAGATAACGTTTCAGCGGAGAGAAATCCGCCGATTTACCGTCGCCACCGAGCAGCAGGTGCAGCGTGCCATCCACATGCAGGCCGTTCAGTGCCGCCTCTGTACTGCCGACATTGGTCGCTTTGGAATCGTTAATCCAGCGCACGCCGTTGTGCTCCAGCGCCAACTGGAAGCGGTGCGCCAGACCAGTAAACGTGGTCAACGCTTTCAGGCTGCTGGCGCGCGGTAACCCCACGGCATCGGCCAGAGCCAGTGCCGCCAGCGCGTTCGTATAATTGTGCTGGCCGCTAAGCTTCATTTCTTTAACGTTCAGCACCTTCTCACCTTTCACGCGCAGCCAGGTTTCACCCTGCTGGCGATTGAGATGGTAATCGCCGACATCCACGCCAAAGCTGACGCAGCGCTCATCGGCACCACGCACTGGCATGGTCAGCGCGTCATCTGCATTCACCACGCAAACCTTCGCATTTTCATAAACACGCAGTTTCGCCGCACGGTACTGCTGGAGACCAAACGGATACCTGTCCATATGATCTTCGGTAACGTTGAGGATGGTCGCCGCCGCCGCATGCAGGCTGGATGTGGTTTCAAGCTGGAAGCTCGAAAGTTCCAGCACGTAAAGATCGCAGGCAGATTCCAGCAGCATCAGCGCGGGCAGGCCAATATTGCCGCCGACGCCAACGTTCTTGCCGGCGGATTTCGCCATTTCGCCAACCAGCGTAGTGACCGTGCTTTTGCCATTCGACCCGGTGATCGCCACGATCGGCGCCTGCGCTTCACGGCAAAAAAGCTCGATATCGCCAACGATCTCAACGCCCGCATCTGCCGCTGCGCTCAGCGACGGATGCGCCAGTGCGATCCCCGGACTCGCGACGATCAGATCGGCCGCCTGCAGCCAGTCATCATTCAGACCACCAAGATAGCGCTCCACCTCTTCCGGGAGCTTATCCAGCCCCGGAGGCGAAACGCGGGTATCCATCACTTTCGGCGTAACGCCGCGCGCGCGGAAAAATTCCACGCACGAGAGTCCCGTCAGACCAAGACCAATAATGACGACTTTTTTACCCTGGTAATCTGCCATGATTAACGTACCTTGAGCGTTGCCAGACCAATCAGGACCAGCATCAGCGAAATAATCCAGAAGCGCACAATAACGCGCGGTTCCGGCCAGCCTTTCAGTTCATAGTGATGGTGAATCGGCGCCATACGGAAAATACGCTGACCACGCAATTTGAACGACCCAACCTGCAAAATCACAGACAGGGTTTCGACGACGAAGACGCCGCCCATAATGACCAACAGGAATTCCTGACGCAGCAGCACGGCGATAATGCCCAGTGCGCCGCCTAACGCCAGCGAGCCCACATCCCCCATAAAGACCTGAGCCGGATAGGTGTTAAACCACAGAAATCCCAGCCCAGCGCCGACAATTGCCGTACAGACGATAACCAGCTCGCCCGCATGACGCAGATACGGAATGTGCAGATAACTGGCAAAGTTCATGTTACCTGTCGCCCAGGCCACTAACGCAAAACCCGCCGCCACAAACACGGTGGGCATAATCGCCAGACCATCCAGGCCGTCAGTCAGGTTGACCGCGTTACCTGTTCCCACAATCACGAAATAAGCCAGCAGGATGTAGAAAATGCCCAATTGCGGCATAACATCTTTAAAGAACGGCACCACCAGTTGCGTAGCGGGCGTATCGTTGCCCGCAAGGTACAATGCAAAGGCGACGCCCAGGGCAATCACCGACATCCAGAAATATTTCCAGCGCGCAATCAGGCCTTTCGTGTCTTTGCGCACCACTTTGCGGTAATCATCGACAAAACCAATAATGCCGTAGCCAACCAGGACAACCAGAACGCACCAGACGTATGGATTGGACGGGTAAGCCCACAGCAGCACAGAAACCACGATCGCTGTCAGAATCATGATGCCGCCCATGGTCGGCGTACCGCGTTTACTGAAATGCGACTCAGGACCATCGTTACGCACGACCTGGCCAAAAGAGAGTTTTTGCAGACGGGCAATCATGCGCGGCCCCATCCATAAAGAGATGAAGAGCGCAGTCAGCAGGCTGACGATGGCGCGAAACGTCAAATAGGAGAAGACGTTAAAGCCAGAATAATATTTGACCAAATGTTCGGCCAGCCAAACTAACATGCCCTTTTCTCCTGTAATGCGCGTGCGACCTCTTCCATGGCGGCACTACGTGAACCTTTCACCAAAATGGTAATAATTTGCTTCTCGGCAATCAGCGCCTCTAAACGCGCAATCATTGCCGCCTTATCATCAAAATGCTCGCCGACGCCACTGGTATCACTGATGGCTTTACTGAGCTTGCCAACGCTTAACACATGATCGATACCAACAGCTTTTGTCGTTTCACCCACCTGAATGTGACACGCCTCGCTTTCATCACCCAATTCCGCCATGTCACCGACCACCATGACCCGATAGCCTGGCATTTCAGCTAACACATGCGCTGCCGCCGTCATCGACCCCACGTTCGCGTTGTAGCTGTCGTCCAGCAGTAATTGGTTTTCTCCAAGTTGCACCGGGAAAAGACGCCCCGGAACAGCTTTCAAATTTGCCAGACCTTTTTTCACTGCGTCATGCGGTGCCCCTACCGCCATCGCCAGCGCGGTTGCGGCCAGCGCATTCGCGATATTGTGGCGCCCAGGTAATGGCAACGTGACATCAATACCGCCCGTTGGGGTTTGCAGCGTAAATTCAGTACCGTGGGAGGTCACATGAATATTGGTCGCGGTAAAATCGCTGTTGGCGGCATTTGGCGAGAAACGCCAGACTTTGCGATCGCCAATGATGTTCTGCCAGTTCAGCCAGTCATTGTTATCGGCATTCATAATGGCGATGCCGTTGACAGGCAGGCCGGTATAAATCTCGCCCTTGGCTTTTGCCACCCCGGCCAGAGAGCCAAACCCTTCAAGATGCGCTGCCGCAAGATTGTTAACCAGCGCCGCTTCCGGGCGTGTCAGCGACACAGTCCAGGCAATTTCTCCCTGGTGATTAGCGCCAAGTTCAATCACTGCGTACTGATGTTCATTTGTCAGGCGCAACAGAGTCATCGGCACACCGATGTCATTGTTCAGGTTCCCGGCGGTATAGAGCGTATTGCCACATTCGCTGAGAATAGCGGCCGTCATCTCTTTCACCGAAGTTTTGCCAGATGAGCCGGTCAGCGCCACAACACGAGCGGGAACCTGCTGGCGAACCCAGGCTGCCAGTTCGCCAAAGGCGAGACGGGTATCCTTCACCACCAGTTGCGGCAGGTCGATATCCAGTTTGCGACTGACTAACAGCGCGCCAGCACCGCCCTCTTTTGCTTTATCAGCGAAATCGTGGGCATCGAAACGTTCGCCTTTCAGCGCCACAAACAGGCAACCAGAGGTCAGCTTGCGGGTGTCCGTAGTGACCGCCTCAATGGTTGCGTCTGCACCATGCAGTTCGCCATGCAAAATGCCGCTGAGCTGGCTAAGCGCTACGCTAATCATGCGATGACTCCCAACAGACGCGCCGCGGTTACACGGTCTGAATAATCGAGACGGTGGCTACCGACAATCTGATAATCTTCGTGACCTTTACCTGCGAGCAGAACAACGTCATTTTCTTTCGCTTGCATGATCGTGTTGGTAACCGCTTCTGCGCGGCCTTCCATCACATGTGCGCGGCCCGGATCGAGCATGCCCGCCAGAATATCGTCGATGATGGCGCGCGGCTCTTCGGTACGCGGATTGTCATCTGTCACGACCGGAATATCAGCGAACTGTTCAGCTATTGCGCCCATCAACGGACGTTTGCCTTTATCGCGATCGCCACCGCAGCCAAATACACACCACAGATTTCCGGTGCAGTGCAGTCGTGCGGCCTGCAGCGCTTTTTCCAGCGCATCGGGGGTATGGGCATAATCCACCACCACGGTCGGTTTGCCCGGCGCGCTGAACACTTCCATACGCCCGCATACCGGCTGCAGTCGTGCGCCAGTATTGATTAAATCGGCCAGCGGATAGCCCAGCGCCAGCAGTGTCGAGAGCGCCAGCAGCAGGTTGCTGACGTTAAAAGCGCCCATCAGACGGCTTTCAATCTCGCCCTCGCCCCAGGAGGAGGCAAAGTGGATAGTCGCGCCACTGTCGTGGTACACCACCTCGGTTGCTTTCAGCCAGCGGCCATGGCAATTCGGGTTGATATGGTCTTCCATCGACACGGCGACCGCATCAGGCAGTTTTGCTAACCAACGGCGTCCGACTTCATCATCCGCATTGACGATGGCCTGGCCGAAGTGGTGAGCAGAAAACAGCAGCCATTTAGCCGCTTCGTAATTGGCCATGTCACCGTGATAGTCCAGATGATCGCGGCTCAGGTTCGTGAAGACAGACGCGGCGAATTTCAACGCCGCCACGCGGTGTTGAACCAGCCCATGAGAGGAGACTTCCATCGCGGCGAAAGTTGCGCCTTGCTGAGCAAGGCTTGCAATCACATGCTGTACGTCAACGGCGGAACCGGTGGTATTTTCCGATGGGATAACTTTGCCCAACAGACCATTCCCCACCGTGCCCATTACCGCGCTGGTTTCGCCAAGCAATTGGCTCCATTGCGCCAGCAATTGCGTAGTCGTGGTTTTACCGTTAGTGCCGGTCACACCAATCAGACGCAGTTGCTCAGAAGGCTCGTTATAAAAACGCCCCGCAAGCGCAGAAAGACGCTCATTTAACTGGCTCAGATAGATAACCGGAACGCCGTGCATCTCGCGAATTTCGCCGTCAGTAGCCTCATCTTTCGCCTCGGCAATAATGGCAGCCACACCTTGCGCAATCGCCTGCGGGATATATCGACGCCCGTCCGCCTGATGACCCACTACTGCCACAAAAAGATCACCCGACGCCGCTACCCGGCTGTCGAGTGTCATTTCTCGCAGTGCTCGCTCCGGCGCACCTGGCACCCACGGAGCAAGAAGGTCGCGCAAATTACGATCTGCCACCTGTCCCCTCGCCTTGATTAATTACGAATTCATTCTTATCGCCCGTTGTCAGTGCATCCGGCTCGATGTTCATGGTGCGTAAAACACCGCCCATGATGGCACCAAACACCGGCGCAGAAACGGCGCCACCGTAGTATTTACCTGCTTGTGGATCGTTAATAACGACCACCAGCGCAAAGCGTGGATTACTGGCGGGCGCAACACCCGCGGTATAAGCAATGTATTTGTTGATGTAGCGGCCATCCGGCCCCACCTTCTTCGCCGTACCGGTCTTAATTGCGATGCGATAGCCTTTAATCGCCGCTTTCACACCGCCACCGCCAGGCAGGGCCACGCTCTCCATCATATGTACGACATTACGTACGATAGACTCATTGAAGATGCGTTCGCCCGGAACAGGTGGATCAACTTTGGTTATCGACAGCGGACGGTACACACCGTAGCTGCCAATGGTTGCATAGACTCGCGCCAACTGTAACGGCGTTACCATTAGCCCGTAGCCGAAAGAGAAGGTGGCCCTCTCTATGTCAGACCACCGTTGTTTTTGAGGAAATAAGCCACTGCGTTCTCCGACCAACCCCAAATTGGTCGCCTTTCCCAATCCAAAACGTGAGTAAGTATCTACTAACGCTGAGGACGGCATCGCTAACGCCAGTTTAGAAACACCAACGTTACTCGACTTCTGTAGTACCCCGGTCAGGGTCAATTCGCTGTAGCGCGCCACGTCTTTGATTTCGTGGCCGTTAATTCGATATGGAATGGTGTTCAACACGGTGTTAGGCGTCACGACGCCACGCTGGAGCGCGGTCATCACTACCATGGGTTTAACCGTTGAACCCGGTTCGAAGACGTCAGTAATCGCGCGGTTACGCATGGTGTCTTTCGCGGTACCGGTAAAATTGTTCGGGTTGTAAGAAGGGCTGTTCGCCATCGCCAGCACTTCACCGGTGCTCACATCCACCAGTACAGCACTGCCCGATTCCGCTTTGTTAAATGCCACCGCATTATTCAGCTCGCGATAGACCAGTGCCTGTAGACGTTCGTCAATGCTCAGCGCAAGGTTATGCGCCGCCTGGCTGTCAGTGGAGGAGATATCCTCAATCACGCGGCCATAACGGTCTTTACGCACAATACGCTCACCCGGCTGACCAGTAAGCCACTTATCAAAGCTTTTCTCGACCCCTTCAATGCCTTCACTGTCGACGTTAGTAAAGCCGATGAGGTGAGCAGTTACTTCGCCCGAAGGATAATAACGGCGGGACTCCTCCCGAAGGTGAATGCCAGGCAGCTTAAGCTTTTTAATGTACTCGCCAAGGTCCGGGTTGACCTGACGCGCCAGATAGATAAAGCGCCCTTTCGGGTTCGCATTAATGCGCGAGGAAAGCTGATCAAGCGGGATGGTCAATGCGTCGGACAGGGCTTTCCAGCGATTATCGAGCGTTACGCCACCGGCATCCTGCACCTCTTTAGGATCGGCCCAAATAGCTTTGACCGGCACACTCACTGCCAGCGGACGTCCGGAACGATCGGTAATCATGCCGCGCGAGGTCGCGACTTCCTGAACGCGCAGCGAGCGCATATCCCCTTCACGCACCAGCATATCGGGGTTTACAATTTGCAAATACGCGACGCGGCCCAGTAAAAAGCCCAGCGCCAGCAAAATGCAGCCGCAAAGCAAGGCAAAACGCCAGCTCACAAAGCTGGCCTGTTCTTCCTGGCGTTTCGGTTTTGGCGTTTTAACCGCTGCGGCTTTCATGCGTCGCGTGGTTCCTTATTTCTGTACAACAATGTTTTCCTGGGACGGATCGACATGCTGCATTTGCAGCTTCTCGGTCGCGATCCGCTCAACCCGGCTATGATCGCCGAGCGCATTCTCTTCAAGGATCAAGTTGCGCCATTCGATATCCAGCGCATCGCGCTCCAGCACGAGTTGTTCACGCTGGGCCGTCAACAGACGGGTATGATGCGAAGTGGTGACAACCGTCACCGCCGTCATGATGATGCAAATGAACAGGCAGAGTGGCAGTTTCCCAAATCGCAAAAGGTCGTCGCCGATCACGCCAGGCAAGGCGTGGCGCTCGTTGCTTCCTAACGACACTTTAACTTTGCTAAGGGTCTCTGACACTCTGCCGATCATGCGTTCGTCCTCTCTGCAATACGCAGAACTGAACTACGGGCACGTGGATTCTCAGCCACTTCTTCTTCGCCCGGCATCAACTTGCCTAGTGCTCGTAACTGACGTCCACCCAGTTTCCTGAGTTGTTCTTCCGTCATCGGTAACCCTGCCGGAACCTGCGGACCGCGGCTTTGTTCACGCATAAAACGTTTTACAATGCGGTCTTCCAGCGAGTGGAAACTGATGATCGAGAGCCGCCCTCCCGGGGCCAATACGTCGATCGAGCTTTTTAGCGCCAGCTCTATCTCCTCCAGTTCACTGTTTACCCAGATGCGCACCGCCTGGAAGGTACGGGTCGCAGGATGTTTGAATTTATCTTTCACCGGTGTCGCTGCCGCAACCACCGCAGCCAGCTCTTTGGTGCGGGTCATCGGTTCTTCACGGTTACGTTCAACGATGGCGCGCGCGATGCGTTTACCAAAGCGCTCTTCACCAAAGGTTTTTATCACCCATGCGATATCGGCTTCATCGGCCGTTCGTAACCACTCCGCAGCAGATTGACCGCGCGTGGGGTCCATACGCATGTCAAGCGGACCGTCGCGCATAAAGGAAAAACCGCGTTCAGCATCATCGAGTTGCGGAGAAGAGACACCAAGATCGAGCAGAATTCCGTCGATCTTACCGGTGAGGCCACGCTCGCTGACATACTCAGCCAGCGCGGAAAAAGGACCATGTACGATGGAAAAGCGGGGATCATCAATGGTTTTTGCGACGGCAATTGCTTCTGGATCACGGTCAATAGCCAGCAGACGTCCTTCCGCTCCCAGTTGGGAGAGGATCAGGCGTGAGTGACCACCGCGGCCAAAAGTGCCATCAATGTAAATGCCATCCGGACGAATGTTCAGGCCATTAACGGCCTCATCCAGTAGCACCGTTGTGTGTTTAAAATTTTCCATCATCATTACAGAGACAAATCCTGCAACCGGTCTGAAAGTATCTCAGTACCCGTTTGCTCAGCGTCGATATCTTCCTTGACCTGTTGATACCAGGTCGTTTCGTCCCACAGTTCAAACTTATTGAACTGTCCGACCAGCATCACTTCTTTCGTCAGCCCGGCGTGTTGCCGCAAAACGGGCGCGATTAATAAGCGCCCTGCGTTATCCATCTGACATTCGCTGGCATGCCCCAACAAGAGACGTTGTACCCGGCGCTCTTGCGGATCCATGCTCGACAGACGCGACAATTTTTGCTCAATAATTTCCCATTCGGGTAAGGGGTAAAGCAGCAGGCAGGTGTGACGGATGTCAATGGTACAAACCATTTGACCGGAAGCTTTCTCCAGCAGCAAATCCCGATAACGGGTCGGCACGGCTAACCGGCCTTTGCTGTCGAGATTGACTAATGTAGCTCCACGGAACATACCAGCCCCACCCCTGAGTGACCTATTTCACCACTTTATCCCACAAATCCCCACCGAAGGAGTTTACGGAGCGGAGGAAAAGCTTGTCAAGCCAGTGCAAAGGCTAACCAGAATAAAAGATCCCTTATTCGCGGTTACATTCCACTTTGGTGAAATACCGCTCAACTAATGAGGCAAATTAACGTCATGAATATTTGTAAGAAAAAAACTGAATATGCATTGGGGCGTTAAAAACCAGTTATTTCATGCGTGCCAAATATAAAGTGTCAGTTTGCGACGCGGGCGGCATTTTAAGACATATTGCAGGCAGATAACAGTGCCAGATAGCGCTTGCGCGCCGCGGAAGCGATAAGAAAAACCGTAGGGTTAAAACCCATAATCAAAAAGCGGTTGTTATTTCAACGATTGCGATGGGAAATGTAACAAAGTAATACAGGAGACACGTTCAGTTACCTCTTAATTACTTTAAAATGTGTCACAGGCGAAATAAGGCAAATTAATTAAATTAACGGCCTTAAAAATAAGGATTTATCTGAATTGGCTATAAAATTAATTATCGCCTTTCATTCGCAACAAAAAGGCAGCAATGACTGCCTTTATTGGATTACTAAACGCGGCTTAATACACCACGACGGTAGAGGTTGCGACGAATACGGCTCAAACCCGCTTTAGGTTTACGCGGCTCGTCCAGACTTGCCAGCACAATTTCCAGCACGCGCTCAGCAACATCACGATGACGCTGTGCCACCGCCAGAACCGGGCATTGCAGGAAGTCCAGCAGTTCATGATCACCAAAAGTAGCAATGGCCAGATCAGACGGTAGCTTACCATCGCGGCGTAGCGTAACGTCCAGCACACCTTGTAGCAGTGCAAAAGAGGTAGTAAACAGCGCCTGCGGCATGGTGTGCGTTTCCAGCCACTTTTCAAATAACTGTGCAGCGGCTTCACGCTCATAGCTATTGGCATAGAGATAATCCACTTCGCGCGGATCGTCCTTCCAGGCCGTACGGAAGCCCTGTTCACGCAGAAAGCTGACAGAAAGCTCAGGTAACGCGCCCAGGTACAGTACTTTTTCCGCCGGGAATTTACGTAATTCCGCCGCCAGCATTTCCGAATCGTCCTGATCAGCGCCAACAACGCTGGTGAAGTGTTCACGATCCAGCGCGCGGTCAAGTGCGACTATTGGAAACGCGTCATTGGCCCAACGCTGATAGAAAGGATGCTCCGGCGGCAACGATGTTGAAACGATTATGGCGTCGACCTGGCGCTGAAGCAGATGTTCAATACAGCGCATTTCGTTATCTGGCTGATCTTCCGAGCAGGCGATAAGTAGTTGATAACCGCGCTGACGCGCCTGACGTTCCAGATAATTCGCAATCCGCGTATAACTGGTGTTCTCCAAATCCGGAATAACCAGCCCAATGGAGCGAGTACGTCCCGCTCGCAACCCAGCCGCCACCGCATTCGGGTGGTAATTATGCTCACGTACGACCGCCATAACTTTCTCGACGGTTTTGTCGCTGACACGATATTGCTTTGCCTTTCCATTAATGACATAGCTTGCCGTGGTACGTGAGACGCCGGCTAGCCGGGCGATTTCATCCAGTTTCACAATTGCCCCTCAAAAAATAAAAGATACTCCATAACCTTTTTAGGGATATAGGTTAAATTCCATAACATCTAAGCGCAGAATAGACACTGCGGCAACCGCTTTTGTGTTTGCTTCCGGCGGATTTCGCAAAAAAAAAGCCTGGCGGATAGCGCCAGGCCAGGAAAATGACGTATGCGTAACACTTAACGCATGATTTTGTCGCCGCGAGATAAACCGACTACGCCAGACCTCGCCACCTCAACGATTTTCGCCACATCGCGAATGGTCGCCAGAAAAGCGTCAAGCTTATCACTGGTGCCGGCGAGCTGAACCGTATAAATAGAAGGCGTGACATCAATGATCTGCCCACGGAAGATCTCCGCGTTGCGTTTGACCTCTTCGCGGCCATACCCGCTGGCCTGGACTTTCACCAGCATAATCTCGCGCTCAACGTAAGCGCCCTGCCCAAGCTCATTTACGCGTAACACATCCACCAGCTTGTGCAGTTGCTTTTCAATTTGCTCCAGTACTTTGGCATCCCCGACCGTCTGAATCGTCATCCGCGAAAGCGTAGGATCATCTGTCGGTGCCACTGTCAGACTTTCAATGTTATAGCCACGCTGGGCAAAAAGACCGATCACGCGCGATAACGCGCCCGATTCATTTTCCAGTAAAACAGACAATATCCGGCGCATAATCAGGTCCTCTCCGTTTTGCTCAACCACATTTCATCCATGCCACCGCCACGGATCTGCATCGGATAAACATGTTCACTTCCGTCGACGGTCACATCGACAAAGACCAGGCGGTTATTTTTAACCTGCTCAAGTGCCTCAATCAGCTTCGCTTCCAGCTCGTCCGGACGGGTTATATTGATCCCTACATGGCCGTAAGCTTCGGCTACGCGTGCAAAATCGGGTAACGACTGCATATACGATTGTGAATGACGACCCGAATAGATCATATCCTGCCACTGCTTCACCATCCCCAGATAACGGTTGTTCAGGTTCAGTACCAGCACCGGAAGCTCATATTGCATTGCGGTAGACAATTCCTGAATATTCATCTGGATACTGCCGTCGCCCGTAACGCAGATAACCGTTTCATCCGGGTGCGCCATTTTCACACCCAGCGCGGCTGGCAGACCAAAGCCCATCGTGCCCAGACCGCCAGAGTTTATCCAGCGACGCGGTTTATCAAAACGGTAATAGAGCGCCGCAAACATCTGGTGCTGGCCAACATCCGAAGTGACGTAGGCGTCACCCTTCGTTAAGCGCCAGATCGTTTCGATCACCGCCTGCGGTTTGATCTTCTCACTTTGCGTGTCGTATTTTAGGCACTGGCGGGCACGCCATTGCTCAATCTGCAACCACCAATCGCGAATATCGTCCAGGGGTTGCTGAAACTCTTCTTGCCCCAATAACTCCAGCATCTGCTCGAGCACCAGCCGGGCATCCCCAACAATCGGCACATCCGCCTGTACGGTCTTCGAAATCGATGTCGGGTCAATATCAATATGCAGAACCGTGGCATTCGGGCAGTACTTCGCCAGATTGTTGGTTGTACGGTCATCAAAGCGCACCCCAACGGCAAAGATCACATCCGAATGATGCATGGTCATGTTGGCTTCGTAGGTACCGTGCATACCCAACATACCCAACGCCTGACGATGCGATGCCGGAAACGCCCCCAGCCCCATGAGCGAGGAGACCACAGGAAGATTCAATTTCTCTGCCAGCGTACGCAGTTGCGGTTCGCAAGCAGACGTGATCGCACCACCGCCCACATAGACAACGGGATGTTTCGCCGCTACCAGCGTTTGCAAAGCGCGTTTGATTTGCCCTTTATGACCGTGAGTTGTCGGGTTATAGGAGCGCATACTCACCGAATCCGGCCATACATAAGGAAGTTTATTCGCAGGATTGAGAATATCTTTCGGTAAATCGACGACGACCGGGCCAGGCCGACCGCTGGAAGCAAGCCAGAATGCTTTTTTCAGCACGCCAGGAATGTCTTCGGTCTGTTTTACCAGGAAACTATGTTTTACCACCGGGCGGGATATCCCCACCATGTCACATTCCTGGAAAGCATCATAGCCGATGAGGGAGGTCGCAACCTGCCCTGAAAGAACAACCAAAGGAATCGAGTCCATATAGGCTGTTGCAATCCCGGTGATCGCATTCGTGGCTCCCGGCCCGGAAGTGACGAGCACAACACCAACTTCACCGGTCGCCCTTGCCAGACCATCAGCCATATGCACAGCAGCCTGCTCGTGGCGCACCAGGACATGATCGATTCCACCGACTGTATGTAGCGCATCGTAAATATCGAGGACCGCGCCCCCAGGATAACCGAATACTTGCTTCACGCCCTGATCGATAAGCGATCGAACGACCATCTCGGCTCCAGACAACATCTCCATGGTTTGCCTCCAGGCTTGGGTTTGGCGACTGACGACAGAACGCATTTCCGTCTTGTCGCTCTGTTCAGTACAGGAAGTCCCTGCATTCTGATTATGAATGGCAGTTACCATAACCGCTGAAAATCTGGCAGGCAATTAGCAAACGATTCACCTCACCTTGCCCCAAAAGAGGAAAAATAAGGTTAACAGGCGGGAATTGGTGAAATTGTCTGTAATAAGCAAAGACGATGACAATTCGTCATTCGAATCACTTCCTGCTCAGTAATTCATGCATTTTTACGGCGCGATTTGATGCGCCAGAAAAATTTCTCAGCATAAAATTTCGCGCCAGGATGGCCAAACAGAAGAAATCAGCCATCGGCCCCCCATAACATTGGCTGCTTTTTTAACGGCGACAAACTGAGACCAGTAACTCTTCCATCCACTGGTGGCCTTTATCCCGTCCCGCCGCTTCATGCCATGAAAGATAACAGGTACGGCTATTCAGTTTTAACGGTAAAGGTAAAACGTGGAGTTCTAATTTTCCGGCAAACTCTTCGGCTAACCAACGCGGGGCAATTGCCACAAGTTGCGTTTGAGAAACCACATTGAGCACACTCGTCAATGCCATTCCCTGATAAGCAACACAGGTTTGTTTATCCGTCGTGTCATACCACGGTTGGCTAAAAGATGCATAACGATCCAGCGCAACGACTGCGTGCTGTTCACAATAAATATCACTTTCACGAAGTGGCCCATTAATACGTGGATGTTTTTTACTGGCTACCAGAACCATCTCATCCTTAAACAACGGCACGCATGAGAATTCTGGTCGACGAAATTCATCGTAGCCAATGACAAATTCTATTTCCTGGTAACGAAGTTGGTGCTCTGTATTTTGATTTAATGATGATTTAAAGGCCAGATGAATATTCGGTGCAACCTCATTCACGCTATTGTAGATGACAGAAGTGAGGAAGTTATCGAGCGGACTGCACACACAGAGATTAAAAACGCGCTCGCTGGTCACGGGTTCAAAGCCCGATCCCGGCAGCTCATTTTGCACAAGTTGTAACGCCTGCCTAACCGAGCCAAACAATTGGAAGGCGCGTGCCGTAGGCTGTATTCCTCGACCATAGCGCACAAAGAGCTCGTCGTTAAACATCACCTTAAGCCTGGCCAGGGCATTACTCACCGCCGGTTGCGACATTCCCAAAGAATGAGCCGCCCGCGTGATATTTTGTTCCTGCATTACCGCATCAAAAATAGTTAACAAATTAAGATCAACTTTACGCAGTTGCGGTTTCGTTACCTCACTAATATGAGTACTTTCAACTTTTTCTTCTGACATGTCCTTCTCCGATATCATGCTAAATTCCATTTATCCCGGCAGCAATAACCTTAAGAAATATGATTTATCACGCATATAAGATAAGGAAAAGAGGAATCCAGCAAAATAGGAATATATAAAGATAATTTAATGCCGGGATTTTTCACTCTCCCTAAAAAGCATCAAATCATATTTTCCCGCACAAATGAAACGGCAGACCAGAATCAAAACATAAATAGCGTGAATGTACAATACAACCTCAGTAAGCAATAAATGCTATCCGACAGAAATATTTCAATATTGCCAACAATGTAATTTAACTTAATTTTATCATTTCTTCGCATTGATTAAGAAAAACAATAACCCCAACAAATTAATCATGACTAATCATCAGGATAGCAAGCCCCTATAAATAATGTAAAAATATAACTAACTGCAAAGAAATGTTCATGAAAGGCACAAACAACGTCAAGTATGAAATAGCACTAATACCTTATTTTGCGTTTTCATTGAATTACAGCACGATTAACTAAAATAAAACCCACTGACAAACCCGTTTTCACACCCTTTTACGGAGTCAGGTGTTGACTTTGTTTTCTGGATCCAGTACCACTAATGGCATATCGCATTCATCTGGAGCATGGTTAATGATTCGCAATGTTCGCTTCCTCGGTCTACTACTACTAAACGCATCCCATGTGCGCGGTAGACCGGTGGGCGACACTCAGCGTTGAGTCATCCTCCAGTTACACTAAGAACCCGCGCCTTGGCGCGGGTTTTTTTATGCTCGTAGCAAGGCGACCGAAGAGAGATAAGGACCAAACCATGAGCCAGCAAGTCGTTATTTTTGATACAACCTTACGTGATGGTGAACAGGCATTACAGGCAAGCCTGAGTGTGAAAGAGAAGCTGCAGATCGCTCTGGCGCTGGAACGTATGGGTGTTGACGTCATGGAGGTCGGCTTTCCGGTCTCTTCTCCGGGTGATTTCGAATCCGTACAGACTATCGCCCGTCAGGTTAAAAACAGCCGTGTTTGTGCGCTGGCACGCTGTGTCGAGAAGGATATTGATGTAGCGGCTGAGTCACTGAAAGTTGCCGAAGCATTCCGCATCCATACTTTTATTGCCACCTCCCCCATGCACATCGCTACTAAGCTGCACAGCACGCTGGACGAAGTGATTGAACGCGCCATTTATATGATTAAGCGCGCCCGTAATTACACCGACGACGTTGAATTCTCTTGCGAAGACGCAGGCCGTACTCCGATTGCTGACCTGGCGCGTGTGGTTGAAGCCGCCATCAACGCGGGTGCGAAAACCATTAATATTCCGGACACCGTTGGCTACACCATGCCGTTCGAATTCGCCAATATCATCACCGGCCTGTATGAACACGTGCCAAATATCGACAAAGCCATTATCTCCGTTCATACCCACGATGATTTAGGTCTGGCTGTCGGCAACGCTATTGCTGCTGTCCATGCTGGCGCACGCCAGGTTGAAGGGGCGATGAACGGCATCGGTGAGCGCGCAGGAAACTGTTCGCTGGAAGAGGTCATCATGGCCATCAAAGTGCGCAAAGACATCATGAATGTGCACACCGGCATTAATCATCACGAAATCTGGCGTACCAGCCAGACAGTTAGCCAGATTTGCAACATGCCAATCCCGGCGAACAAAGCCATTGTCGGCACCGGTGCCTTTGCTCACTCCTCCGGTATCCACCAGGATGGCGTGCTGAAAAACCGTGAAAACTACGAAATCATGACCCCGGAATCCATCGGTCTGAACCAGGTACAGTTGAACCTGACGTCCCGCTCTGGCCGCGCGGCGGTGAAACATCGTATGGAAGAGATGGGCTACAAAGATACCGACTACAACATGGATCACCTGTACGACGCGTTCCTGAAACTGGCAGACAAAAAAGGCCAGGTCTTCGATTACGATCTGGAAGCGCTGGCGTTCATCAATAAACAGCAGGAAGAGCCGGAACATTTCCGTCTGGATTATTTTAGCGTGCAGTCCGGCTCCAGCGATATCGCTACCGCCTCCGTGAAGCTGGCCTGTGGCGAAGAAACGAAAGCCGAAGCCGCCAACGGCAACGGCCCGGTAGACGCTGTTTATCAGGCGATTAACCGCATCACCGGTTATGACATTGAGCTGGTTAAATATGATCTCAATGCCAAAGGTCAGGGTAAAGACGCGCTGGGTCAGGTGGATATCGTCGTCACTTACAACGGGCGTCGTTTCCATGGTGTGGGTCTGGCAACTGATATCGTGGAATCCTCTGCCAAAGCGATGGTACACGTGCTGAACAACATCTGGCGCGCCGCAGAAGTCGAAAAAGAATTGCAACGCAAAGCTCAAAATAAAGAAAACAACAAGGAAACCGTGTGATGTCGAAGAATTACCATATTGCCGTGTTGCCGGGTGACGGCATTGGCCCCGAAGTCATGGCGCAAGCCTTAAAAGTACTGGACGCCGTTCGTAGCCGTTTCGAAATGCGTATTACCACCAGCCACTATGATGTGGGCGGCATCGCAATTGACCGCCATGGCAATCCGCTGCCGCAGGCAACCGTGGAAGGCTGCGAGCAGGCAGACGCTATCCTGTTTGGCTCCGTAGGCGGTCCGAAATGGGAAAATCTGCCGCCAGCACAGCAACCGGAGCGTGGTGCTCTGTTGCCGCTGCGCAAACATTTCAAATTATTCAGCAACCTGCGTCCGGCTAAACTGTACCAGGGGCTGGAAGAGTTCTGCCCGCTGCGTGCCGATATCTCCGCTAACGGCTTTGACATTCTCTGCGTGCGCGAGCTGACGGGTGGTATTTACTTCGGTCAGCCAAAAGGCCGTGAAGGCAGCGGGCAGCACGAGAAAGCGTTTGATACCGAGGTCTATCACCGTTTTGAGATTGAACGTATTGCGCGTATCGCGTTTGAATCTGCGCGTAAACGCCGTAAAAAAGTGCATTCTATTGATAAAGCGAACGTGCTGCAGACCTCTCTGCTGTGGCGTGAAATCGTCAACGAAGTGGCACAGGAATACCCGGACGTCGAGCTGGCGCATATGTATATCGACAACGCCACCATGCAGTTAATTAAAGACCCGTCCCAGTTTGACGTGTTGCTGTGTTCCAACCTGTTCGGCGACATCCTCTCTGATGAGTGTGCGATGATCACGGGTTCCATGGGCATGCTGCCGTCTGCCAGCCTGAACGAACAAGGTTTTGGTCTGTACGAACCGGCTGGCGGCTCTGCGCCAGATATCGCGGGCAAAAATATTGCGAACCCGATAGCCCAAATTCTTTCTCTCGCACTGCTGTTGCGTTACAGCCTTGATGCCGACGACGCGGCAACCGCCATTGAAAGCGCCATCAACCGCGCATTAGAAGAAGGTGTGCGTACCGGTGATTTAGCCCGTGGCGCCGCAGCTGTTAGTACCGATGAGATGGGTGACATCATCGCCCGTTATATCGCAGAAGGGGTGTAATCATGGCCAGGACATTGTACGAAAAATTGTTTGATGCGCACGTTGTGTACGAAGCGCCAAACGAAACCCCATTGTTGTATATCGACCGCCATCTGGTGCACGAAGTCACTTCACCACAGGCGTTTGACGGCCTGCGCGCGCATAACCGCCCGGTGCGTCAGCCGGGCAAGACCTTTGCAACCATGGATCATAACGTTTCCACGCAGACCAAAGACATCAATGCCTCCGGTGAGATGGCGCGTATTCAGATGCAGGAACTGATCAAGAACTGCAAAGAGTTCGGCGTTGAATTGTATGACCTGAACCACCCATATCAGGGTATCGTGCACGTGATGGGGCCGGAACAGGGTGTCACCCTGCCAGGCATGACCATCGTCTGCGGCGACTCCCACACCGCCACCCACGGCGCGTTTGGTGCCCTGGCGTTCGGGATCGGCACCTCCGAAGTGGAGCACGTGCTGGCGACGCAGACCCTGAAACAGGGTCGCGCAAAGACCATGAAAATTGAAGTGAAAGGCAAAGCGTCAGCAGGTATTACTGCTAAAGATATTGTACTGGCGATTATCGGCAAAACCGGCAGCGCTGGCGGCACCGGGCACGTAGTCGAATTCTGTGGCGAGGCGATTCAGGCGCTGAGCATGGAAGGCCGTATGACCCTGTGCAATATGGCTATCGAAATGGGTGCCAAAGCGGGTCTGGTCGCGCCGGATGAAACCACCTTCAACTATGTGAAAGGTCGTTTGCATGCGCCGAAAGGCAAAGACTATGACGATGCGGTGGAGTACTGGAAGACGCTGAAAACCGACGACGGTGCGACGTTCGATACAGTTGTGACGCTGCAAGCCGAAGAGATTGCCCCGCAGGTCACCTGGGGGACTAACCCGGGTCAGGTCATCTCCGTTAATGACATCATTCCGGACCCGGCCTCCTTCGCCGATCCGGTTGAGCGTGCCTCAGCAGAGAAAGCGCTGGCCTATATGGGCCTGCAGCCAGGTGTACCTCTGACCTCCGTCGCCATTGATAAAGTCTTTATCGGCTCCTGCACCAACTCACGTATTGAAGATTTACGCGCCGCAGCAGAGGTTGCCAAAGGGCGCAAAGTTGCACCGGGCGTACAGGCGCTGGTGGTTCCAGGCTCTGGCCCGGTGAAAGCGCAGGCCGAAGCCGAAGGGCTGGACAAGATCTTTATTGAAGCCGGTTTCGAATGGCGTTTACCAGGCTGCTCTATGTGCCTGGCAATGAACAATGACCGTCTGAACCCAGGTGAACGTTGCGCATCCACCAGTAACCGTAACTTTGAAGGTCGTCAGGGGCGCGGTGGTCGTACGCACCTGGTCAGTCCGGCAATGGCAGCCGCGGCTGCGGTTACCGGTCATTTCGCTGATATTCGCAGCTTGTAAAGGAGATAATCATGGCAGAGAAATATACACAGCACACAGGCCTGGTTGTCCCACTGGATGCCGCCAATGTCGATACCGACGCCATCATTCCAAAACAGTTTTTGCAGAAGGTCACGCGTACTGGCTTTGGCGCACATCTGTTTAATGACTGGCGGTTCCTGGATGATAAAGGGGAAGTTCCGAACCCGGAATTCGTCCTGAACTTCCCGGAATATAAAGGCGCCTCTATTTTGCTGGCGCGTGAAAACTTCGGTTGCGGCTCATCACGCGAACATGCGCCCTGGGCATTAACCGACTACGGCTTTAGAACCGTTATCGCCCCAAGCTTCGCAGACATTTTCTACGGCAACAGCTTCAATAATCAGTTGCTGCCTGTGAAACTGAGCGATGAAGAAGTGGACGAACTGTTCAAACTGGTCCAGGCCAATCCGGGCATCTCGTTCGAGGTGGATCTCGAGGCGCAGGTAGTGAAAGCCGGGGGGAAATCGTACCCGTTTGTTATTGATGCGTTCCGCCGCCACTGCATGCTGAACGGTCTCGACAGTATTGGCCTGACTCTACAGCATGAAGATGCCATCTCCAGCTACGAAAACAAGCAGCCCGCGTTTATGAATTAAACCTCTCTGCTGCTCTGGTGCCCGGTTTTTCACCGGGCCTTTCACGTTTTATTTTGTGATTATCATCACAAAAACCATCACTTCTTTCTATCATATGCACAGATATTTGAACTTTTAAAATTTAATTATCTACTGTATCGCTCTTATTCTGTGCATTTCTTCTCTCTTTTTGTATAAACCCGGCAACACAAGTAAAAATACAGCTCAATTATTTAATATAAGAATACAAGCATGTGAAAAAACGGTTAATTGCATAGAAAGACACTATGGTTTCATGCAAAAAAAAGCATTATTTTTCCTCTTCCCCCCTCGTTATCTTTCCCACAGAAACATTTTAACTTTGGATATATCAGGGCCTCCGCATGTCGGCCTCCTGGATTTCCCGTGGAGAGAGCAAATGAGCCACTACCAACACCTTTTCACCCCGCTAACCATTAACGGGATGACGATAAAAAACCGGATCATCATGCCGCCAATGGGCACCAACCTGGCAAGCCTGAACGGTGAAGTCTCTCAGGAACAGTTGGAGTACTATGAACTGCGTGCAAAAGGGGGCACAGGCTTAATTACGATTGAGAATATTTGTATCGACTTCCCGTTCGCCTCAAATGGCACAACGCAGCTGCGTATCGATAACGATCAATATATCCCTGGGCTATTCAAATTAACTGAGACGCTGCATAAACACGGAGCCTGTGTCTCTATTCAGCTAAATCATGCGGGTGCTTCTGCTTATGCTTATCGCCTGAATGGCGAACAACCGCTCTCCTCTTCGAATATACCGTCGAAAAAGAACGGTAATATTCCTCGCCCCATGACACATGACGAAATATATCATGCGGTTAATAAATTCGGTGAAGCTGCAGAACGTGTAAAACGTGCGGGTTTTGATAGTGTGGAAATTCACGCAGGCCACTCTTATTTAATAAGCCAGTTCTTATCACCACTGTTTAATAAACGTACCGATGAATTTGGCGGCTCCCCGGAAAACCGCGCCAGAATATTAACGCTGGTGGTTGATAAAGTGCGCGCCAGCGTCGGTCCTCGCTTCCCGATTAGCCTGCGTTTCAGTGCCGATGATTTCCTTAAGGGCGGCAACACGCTGGTGGATACACTACGTATGCTGGCACTTTGCCAGGATAAGGTCGACATTCTCAATGTTTCCGCCGCGCAAAACGACAACCTGAATCTGCAAATTGATCAGATGTCACTGGAAGATGGCTGGAAGCGTTATCTCTCCCGCGCCGTACGCGATAAGTTTAATAAACCGACTGTTATTGCTGGCAATATTCGCTCACCGAAAGTGGCCGAAGACATTATCGCAACGGGCGATGCAGACCTGATTGCTATCGGCCGTGGCCTGATTGCCGAACCGGAATGGGTGCAAAAGGTCCAGAGCGGCAATGAACGCCTGATGCGCAAATGCATCTCCTGCAATATCGGCTGCGCCGACCACCGTATCGCGCGCTCTCGTCCGCTGCGTTGCTCCATCAATCCGGACATTATCCATGGCGACGCTTATAAACTGCGCAGGGTAAATCGCGACACCCGTGTTGTGGTTATCGGTGCGGGAACCGCAGGTATGGAAGCCGCATGCACCGCCGCAGAAGTCGGTTGCCATACCTGGTTGCTGGAAAAGAAAAACAGCCTCGGCGGACTGGCCTCTGAAATCTCGCGCCTGCCGGAGAAAAAGCGTATCGCCGACTTCCCGCAATTTATGAAAAATCGGATGGCCGGTTTAGACAATTTAATGCTGCAGGTTGGTCAGCAGGCCACTGTTGAGCATATTGCCGGGCTACGGCCGAACCTGATTGTCAACGCCACGGGCTCAACACCGCTGCTGCCGCCGATTAACGGACTGAAAGAGTGCATTGACGTTGAGGGCGGCCGCGTCTTCTCCATTATCGGCATGATTCAGCACCTGGAGCAATTTGCGAATGTTCAAGGAAAACGCATCGCCGTTGTCGGCGGCGGTGCTGTTGGCCTGGATGTTATCGAATATTTCTCTGCACGCGGTGCAAGTACCGTGCTGATTGAGATGCAAGAAGGTCCAGGACGCGATCTGGATATCATTACCAAAAATGCCATGTTGACCATGCTGGATGAGCACCACGTGGAACAGCACATGCAGACACAACTCATCGCCGTTCACCCCACACACTTTAGCGTCAAGAAAGCTGATCACGCTTGCGACATTCCTTTTGACTACGGCTTTGTGTGCCTGGGAATGCGCGCCAACACCAGCGGTCTCAATGAAATTGAGCAATGGGCCAGAGCCAATAACGTAAAAATAATGAACATCGGCGACAGCCTGATGGCCCGGCGAATCATTGATGGCGTGCGCGAAGGGCGCAACGTGCTGGACACCCTGGAGGATATGGGTGCTCTGGGCAACCGCGAATCAACCAAAATTCCACTTCTAACATATTAAGGACTTTATCATGGCTGAACGTATTACGGGTCACACTGAGCTGATTGGACTGATAGCAACGCCGATTCGCCATAGCATGTCGCCGACAATGCATAACGAAGCCTTTGCGCATCTGGGTCTGGATTATGTCTACCTGGCATTTGAAGTAGACAACCAGGAGCTGAAAGATGTTGTACAGGGTTTCCGGGCGCTTAAACTGCGCGGGTTTAACGTCTCCATGCCGAACAAAACTGCCATTTGCCAATACCTGGACAAACTTTCCCCGGCGGCAGAACTGGTCGGTGCGGTGAATACCGTGGTTAATGACAATGGCGTACTGACGGGTCATATCACCGACGGTACCGGTTATATGCGCGCACTAGCTGAAGAAGGTATTGATATCATCGGCAAGAAAATGACGGTCCTGGGTGCGGGTGGTGCGGCAACGGCACTCTGCGTTCAGGCGGCACTGGATGGCGTAAAAGCGATCTCCATTTTCAACCAGAAAGACAAATTTTTCGCCAATGCGGAGCAAACTGTCGCCAAGATCCGCAATAACACTAACTGTGAAATTCATCTGTACGATCTGGCCGATCACGACAAACTGCGTCAGGAAATCGATAGCAGTGTGATCCTCACCAACGCTACCGGTGTGGGTATGAAACCGTTTGAAGGCCAGATGCTGCTGCCGAACGACAGCTTCCTGCGCCCTGACCTGATCGTCTCTGACGTGATTTATAACCCGCGCAAAACCCACCTGTTGCAAGTGGCTGAGAAGAAAGGCTGCCGCACGCTCAACGGTCTGGGAATGATGCTCTGGCAAGGGGCGAAAGCCTTTGAAATCTGGACAGGTAAAGAAATGCCGGTCGATTACGTCAAAAATATCCTTTTTTAAGGGTAAACATGATGAAAAATAAATATGTCCCAACCGCGGCCGGGCTGTACCTCAACTATTTGATCCATGGCATGGGGGTACTATTAATTACCCTCAACATGGCGAATTTACAGGAACAGTGGGGAACAGACAGAGCCGGCGTTTCGATTGTTATTTCGTCCTTAGGTATCGGCAAACTCGCCACCATCGTGACGGGTTTTCTGTCCGATCGCTACGGGCGTAAGCCTTTTATCTATCTGGGTATTTTGAGCTATTTGCTATTTTTCTTAGGCATTTTGCTGACCAAAAATATCTATGTTGCCTATTTCTTTGGCATCCTGGCTGGCCTGGCGAACAGCTTCCTCGACTCCGGGACCTACCCGGCGCTGATGGAATCTTTCCCGAACTCAGCAAGCCGTGCGAATGTGTTAATCAAAGCGTTTGTCTCGGCCGGGCAATTCCTGCTGCCCTTCATTATTAGCCTGTTGATTTGGGCAAACCTGTGGTTTGGCTGGTCATTTATCATTGCGGCTGTGTTGATGGTGATTAGCGCCATCTATTTGATAAAAATGCCCTTTCCTGACAACGGGGCCAAAAAAGAGACCGCAGAGAAACCTGGCGCAGCGACAACACGGCAGTCAGATGCCGGTACCATGGATATGCTGGTGTTCACGCTGTATGGCTATATTGGTATGGCGACCTTTTACCTGGTCAGTCAGTGGCTGGCGCAGTACGGTCAGTTCGTTGCGGGTATTCCCTACGAATCAGCAATCAAGTTACTGAGTATCTACACGGCGGGCTCGTTGACCTGTGTGTTTGTCACCGCGACCTTTGTGAAAAACGTCATTAACTCTGCCGTTGCGATGATTCTCTACACCGGCATCTCGATGATTTCGTTGTTGATTGTTTGCATGTTCCCGACGCCGATGATTGTCACCGGTTTTGCTTTCGTGATCGGTTTCTCAGCCGCAGGCGGGGTATTACAGTTGGGTGCAACCATCATGGCAATGAGTTTCCCGCAAGGGAAAGGTAAAGCCACCGGGATCTTCTACACCGCAGGCAGTATTGCCAGCTTCACGATCCCGTTGATCACGGCGAAACTGTCCAAAATCAGCATCGCCAGCATTATGTGGTTTGATTTGATTATCGCCATAATCGGCTTTGTGATTGCGCTGTACATCGGTTATCGTCAGTTTCAGGCTCGCGCTGCCCAAAAAACGGTCCGCGCAACCGCCACAGCCTGACGGTTCGGCGAGAATATTATGGATACCAACATGACTAATGCAGTAACGGTTAAAAACATCACCTTTCAGGAAGGGAGCACGCTTATCTGTGTGCCGCTGATCGGCAAAACGCTCGACGAACTGAAAGCAAATGCACGTACTCTGGCCACAGCAGGTGTCGATCTTATCGAATGGCGTGTCGACCACTTTACGCAAGTCCGCGAACCGCAGCTTGTGCAACAGGCGCTCAGCGACATTCGTCAGATTCTGGCTGATATTCCGCTATTGTTTACCTTCCGCAGCAAAAAAGAAGGCGGCGAAACAGAAATCAGCGATGAGGCCTATTTCGAGCTTAATCGTCAGGCAGCCATCAGCGGTCTGGCCGATCTTATTGATATTGAGCTGTTCAACGATGAAGCGCATATTCGTGCAGTAATCGATGCGGCCCATGGCGCCGGTGTCAAAGTCATCATGAGTAATCATGATTTCCACAAAACACCCGCCCAGGAAGATATCATCTATCGTCTTCGCCGCATGCAGGAGCTGGGCGCAGATCTGCCGAAGATCGCGGTTATGCCGCAAACGCCGCAGGATGTACTGACACTGCTCTCTGCCACGCTGACCATGAAAGAGAAATATGCGACACGCCCCATTATTACCATGTCGATGGCAAAAATGGGGGGCGTCAGTCGTGTAACGGGTCGCCTGTTTGGTTCAGCAATGACGTTCGGTACCGTAGGCCAGGCCTCGGCACCAGGGCAAATCGCCATCAAAGAACTGCGTGAAATGATGGATATTCTGTACTAAAACAAGAAAACCCGGAGCCTGTCTCCGGGTTTTCTTGTTAGCGTTTTTGCTGGCTGTCATCAATGATAAAGTTTCTAAAGGATTGAATCGCTGGTGAAAGCACGCGATCTTTCATAGTCGCCAGATAGATATAACGCGGCGGGATCTTATTTTTAATCGCCAGAATATGGACGTTATAATACGAGAGCGCAGAAATTCTTGGCATGATCGCAATACCGTAATCAATACTGACCAGCCCCGCCATCGCCGTATCCTCATCAACATAACAGGCAATATCAGGTACCAGTTTTTGCTGCATAAAGACATTATCAATAAACGGACGTAAGCCGCTGTTCTCCGAAAAGTAAACATACGGGTAATGAATCGTCTCCACAAGGTCCACTTCATGTTGATACAAGCGGGCCAGTGGATGATCCTTCGCAGTGACGACGACCAATTCCTGCTGAATAATAGGGATAAAATCAATATCCGGTTCATCCGGGATATATGAGCAAATCGTTAAGTCGCTCTTGCCAGCTTTCAGCTCCTGCAATAAAGTCAGTGACGTCCCCTGAGTAAAGGAAAAGGTCACATTATGTCGGGCAGGAAGTATAGAATATTTGTGAATTAGCTGCGGGACAACATATTCACCCATTGTATATATAAAGGCAATGCGAATATTCTCCTTATTTTCCAGGCCACTTTTCTGCAAGGTCATTCGGCCATTTTCCAGCGACGTTAGCGCATCTTCGACATAGGGAAGAAAGCGTTTTCCATTTTGCGTAATTTCGACATTTCGACCTTTTCTGGCAAACAAGGAGACGCCCAATTCCTTCTCCAGCTCAGAGATAGCGTGGCTTAGGGAGGGTTGAGTGATGAAGAGACTGGAGGCCGCCTCAGTGTAGTGCTCCGTTTCCGATAATCGCTTAAAATAATAAAGTTGCTTTAGGTTCATTATTTTTGACCGTATAATATAAGATTGATATTGCATTCAATATAGCACAGCAGCGGTCATCCCCTGTCGGTAAAACATGAATTCTTGGGCAATATCAAATATTCATATGATGCGGTGAATAATATGTTAAGCGTTAGTTTATAGCGTGAAAATAAAGAGCAGGAAGATAAAGTATTTCTGCATATTAAGGAATATGCAAAAATATTTTAAATATTAAAGGAAACTACTATGAGGACAAGTATCAGCCAGGAAAGTGCTGTGCCTTTAGCAGGCCAACAAAAGCGAACCAAAGCGAGAATTGTAATTTTATTGTTATTATCTATCGGTACGATGATCAATTATCTGGATCGGACTATCTTAGGCATTGTCGCTCCGGCACTCAGCAATGAGATCCATATTGATCCCGCCATGATGGGTATTGTGTTCTCGGCCTTTGCCTGGACCTACGCGCTGGCACAAATCCCTGGAGGCATGTTTTTAGATCGCTTCGGAAACAAAATAACCTACGCCCTTTCTATCTTTTTCTGGTCGGCTTTTACCTTACTGCAAAGTTTTTCAGTGGGCTTAAAATCTCTACTGCTATTTCGTTTAGGCCTGGGGATCAGTGAAGCCCCCTGTTTCCCGGTTAACAGTCGCGTCGTAGGAACATGGTTTCCACAGCATGAACGCGCCCGGGCAACGGCAACATATACCGTTGGAGAATATATTGGCCTGGCCGCTTTCTCGCCGATTTTATTTTTAATCCTTGAGCACCACGGTTGGAGAACATTATTTTTCATCACCGGCGCACTCGGCATCGCCTTTACGTTTGTATGGTGGAAATTTTATAAAGAGCCCCACGAATCAACAACGGCAAATAAAGAAGAGCTGGAATACATTGGCGTCGGTAATAAAGAAAAAGGGAGTGAAAACATCCCTTTTAACTGGCCGGATGCCAAAAAACTGCTGTGTTGCCGACAGGTCATTGGCGCCAGCTTAGGGCAATTTGCAGGTAACACCACGCTGGTGTTCTTTCTGACATGGTTTCCCACTTATCTTGCCCACGAGCGGCATCTCCCGTGGTTGCACGTCGGTTTTTTTGCGACCTGGCCGTTTCTCTCGGCGGCGGTAGGTATCATTTTTGGCGGATGGATTTCAGATAAATTATTGAAGAAAACCGCATCGGTAAATATCAGCAGGAAGCTGCCGATCATCTCCGGCCTGCTGCTCTCTAGTTGTATTATCACAGCGAACTGGGTATCGAATAACACGCTGGTGATTGTGATTATGTCGATTGCCTTTTTCGGCCAGGGCATGGTCGGACTAGGCTGGACGTTAATTTCCGATATTGCGCCGAAAAATATGGCGGGGCTGACAGGTGGGATCTTTAACTTCTGCGCTAATATGGCGTCCATTATTACGCCGCTGATCATAGGGTTTATTATTTCAGGTACCGGGAATTTCTTCTACGCGCTTATCTATATTGGCCTGACGGCACTCATTGGCGTTGTCGCTTATATTTTTATCATTGGCGATATCAAACGTATTGTACTGAAATAACCCACTGCTCCCGGCAACAGTCAGCCGGGAGCGTTTTTCGCATCAAACGTCTTTGACCCGGCTGGTCAGAAAAAGCGTCACCAGCGAAAGCACCGCTATCACCCAGTACACCTTCGCATGGCCGAAGCTTTGTGCCAGCGCGCCCTGTATCACCCCGGCGAGGATCACCCCCGTAGAGATACTGTTAGTGAATAGCGTCGTTGCGGACCCGGCGCGGCCTGGCATCAGATCCTGAAACCATAGCATGCCTATACCGGCAATAATCCCAATAAAGATAGCGTTAAAGAGCTGCAGACCAAGCAGAGCTTCACGGCTATGGAACATGATAAGCCCTGCATAGAAGACCACGCCCGCCGCCACTGCGCTGACCATCATCCTGCGTTTACCAAAGCGCTTAACGTAGTAACCTGCCAGGATCATTGCCGGGATCTCAAGCCCCGCGGCCGTTCCCATTAATACGCCCGCCAGGCTGTCCGGTAACCCCAGCTCGCTACTGATCCACAGCGGCATATCAATGATGTATATCGTGTTGCAGGTCCACATCATCGTCGAGGCGATAAACAACATACGGACGTTCTTATTGCCCCAGCCACTGACTTCCGTGACGGCAATATCCGCAGGCTGTTCAATTCGCTTCACGGAGGGCAACCAGAGCGCCACCAGTACCAGGCTGATAACGAAGATACCTGCGGCAATCGAGTACATGGCGGTAAAGCCATAGTTGAGTGCCAGCATGAATGCCATCGGCGGGCCAATAACCCATGCCACCGAAATTTGCGCACGCATGATCGAACTGAACATCACCACTTCACGCGCCGAACTGTCTGCGTATTCCCGCGCCAGCGCGAAAAGCTGGGGCATAGCAGTACTGGCCAGCGACGCCAGCATCACGCCACAGGTGATTAAGGTCAGGTAATGTCGATTGAAGGCAAACAGAAGGGCGTTACCCACCGCCATCAGACAGCAAAACATAATCAGTTTTTTGCGATCACCCTGTTGGTCAGAGCGTTTTGCCAGCCCGAGGCTGACCAGGATCCCGGCAATGGCGTTAACGGTATAAAACAGTCCAACCCAAAACGGTTGCGCCCCCACCTCGCGACTCAGAAACAGGCTCAGCGTTGGGGCCTGCAAAGCACCAGCAACGCCGATCATAAACGCGACGATCATAAAAGCGATGAAGACCCCATTCAGGCGACGTCCCATCGTGACTAACCAGAGCATAAAGATCCCTTGCATGCGAAAGAAACGAAAAAAGCCAGCAGATAATAACTGCTGGCGTGGTGATTAGCACCAATACTCAGTCACACATGATGGACGCGTTTCAGGGTTTCGAGACCGGGATTGTCACTTCCCACTGCATTAATTCTTCGAGCATTTTCAGCCGCTGATTCGTACTCAAACGAAAGAGCCGGGACGCATTCTGCGTCGCACGAAAATACGCTAAGTAAAATTGCTGTGTAGACGATCTCTTCATAACCACCTCCTCGCTTCATCACGGAAGATTATTGGCTTAATATAGGGATAAATAAATTGCTGACTTTTCATCAGGAGTTCCCCTTTTATGCCATCAGGTCGCCTGCAACAACAGTTCATTCGTCTGTGGCAATGTTGCGACGGGAAATCTCAGGAGACAACGCTCAATGAGTTGGCCGATCTGCTGAGCTGTTCCCGTCGCCATATGCGGACCCTGCTCAATACCATGCAAGAGCGCGGCTGGCTGACGTGGGAGGCTGAAGCCGGTCGCGGCAAGCGTTCGCGCCTGACTTTTCTTTATACCGGCCTCGCTTTACAGCAACAGCGGGCAGAGGATTTGCTGGAGCAGGATCGTATCGAGCAACTGGTTCAACTGGTGGGTGATAAGAGCGCCGTCCGCCAGATGCTGATCTCGCATTTGGGCCGCAGCTTCCGCCAGGGGCGGCATATTCTGCGGGTTTTGTACTACCGTCCGCTGCGTAACCTACTGCCAGGCACCGCCCTGCGGCGCTCTGAAACCCACATGGCGCGGCAAATTTTTAGCGCTCTGACTCGCATAAATGAGGAAAATGGGGAACTGGAAGCCGATATCGCGCATCACTGGAAAGCGCTCACGCCACTCCACTGGCGTTTTTATTTGCGCCCCGGCATCCATTTTCACCATGGTCGTGAACTCGAAATGCGCGATGTCATTGCGTCCCTCGAACGCGTCTGTACGCTGCCGCTCTATTCGCATATCACTCAGGTTATCTCCCCGACGCCCTGGACGCTGGATATTCATCTTTCACAACCGGATAACTGGCTGCCCTGGCTGATGGGGCATGTACCCGCCATGATCCTGCCGCAGGAGTGGAACTCGATGGCCAACTTCGCCAGCCATCCGGTCGGCACCGGGCCTTACGCTGTCACCCGCAACAACAATAACCAACTGAAAATCCATGCGTTTGATGATTACTTCGGGTATCGCGCGCTTATTGATGAAGTCAATGTCTGGGTACTGCCGGAAATTGGTGATGAACCGAACGGCGGCCTGACAATCGACGGGCCAACCGACGGTGAAAAAGCGGTCGAAAGCCGCCTTGAAGAAGGCTGTTACTATTTGCTCTTCGACGCACGCTCGCACCGGGGAGCAAACCAGGGGGTTCGCGACTGGATAAGCCAGGTGCTCTCTCCTACCCGGCTGCTCTATCACGCTGAAGAACACTATCAGCAGTACTGGTTCCCGGCGTACGGACTGCTGCCGCGCTGGCACCATGCGCGACCAGGCAGTGGTGAAAAACCGGCGGGGCTGGAATCGCTCACGCTGACCTTCTACCGCGATCACAACGAGCATAAAGCCATTGCCAACACCATGAGCAAGCTACTGGCGCAACATGATGTACGCCTGGAGATACAAGAGGTGGATTATGAAGAGTGGCACCGTGGCGATATCGTCAGTGATATCTGGCTTAATAGCGCCAACTTCACGCTGCCGCTCGATTTTTCTCTCTTCACGCATTTGTATGAAGTTCCGCTGATTCAACACTGCGTTCCGCTGGACTGGCAGGCCGATGCTGAGCGTTGGCGCGCTGGTAAAATGAATCTGGCCGTCTGGTGCCAGCAGTTACTGGAAAGCAAAGCCATGGTACCGCTGATTCACCACTGGCTACGGATTCAGGGCCAGCGCAGTATGCGCGGTCTGCGTATGAACACCCTTGGCTGGTTTGACTTTAAATCCGCATGGTTCGCCCCGCCGGACCCGTAATCAATAAGATTCCGGCTCTTCCTGCTGAATGATGAAGGGGCGCTTTCAGAAAACTTACAAAATCATTACAATGGCGCGGTGCTCAACGGGGTGCTGCGCCAAAAGCGTGTGCTGAGAAAATACCCGTCGAACCTGATCCGGATAACGCCGGCGAAGGGATTTGAGGCTATCGCTTAAATCCTCTTTGCCACCCATTTTTGAGGTGCAAAGTGCTTAAAAAAGTTCTACCATTCCTGCTGCTTGCCGCAGCGCCTGCTTTCGCGAAACCGACCCTGACCGTTTACACCTACGACTCCTTCTCTGCGGAATGGGGACCGGGGCCAGCGGTAAAAAAAGCCTTCGAAGCCGACTGCAACTGCGAACTGAAATTTGTCGCGCTGGAAGATGGCGTATCGCTGCTTAACCGCCTGCGTATGGAAGGTAAAAACAGCAAAGCGGACGTGGTGCTGGGGCTGGATAACAACCTGCTTGAAGCCGCCACGCAGACCAAACTGTTCGCCAAAAGCGGTATTTCACCCGACGCCGTTACCGTGCCTGGCGGCTGGAAAAACGACACCTTCGTTCCTTTCGATTACGGCTGGTTCGCGTTCGTTTATGACAAAAATAAACTGCAAAATCCGCCAAAGAGCCTGAAAGAGCTGGTAGAAAGCTCGCAGAAATGGCGTGTGATTTATGAAGATCCGCGTACCAGCACACCAGGTCTCGGCCTGCTGCTGTGGATGCAGAAAGTGTACGGCGATAAAGCCCCGGAAGCCTGGCAAAAACTGGCAGCCAAAACCGTGACGGTCACCAAAGGCTGGAGCGAAGCGTACGGTCTGTTCCTGAAAGGGGAAGGCGACCTGGTGCTGAGCTATACCACCTCTCCGGCCTATCACATCATTGAAGAGAAGAAAGACAACTACGCAGCCGCAGCATTTACCGAAGGCCACTATCTGCAAGTTGAAGTCGCAGCCCGAACCGCCGCCAGCAAGCAGCCGGAACTGGCAGAGAAGTTCCTGAAATTTATGGTCTCTCCGGCATTCCAGAATGCCATCCCGACCGGCAACTGGATGTACCCGGTCAGCAATGTCTCGCTTCCCGCCGCATTCGACACACTGGTGAAACCGCAGACCTCGCTGGAATATACCCCGCAAGACGTCGCAACCCAGCGCGGCGAATGGATTAACGCATGGCAACGCGCCGTCAGCCGCTAACCTTCGGCTGGCTGGTTCCCGGACTGGCCGCCGCTGCCCTGATGGTGGCAGTGGCCTTCTCCGCGTTTCTCGCGCTCTGGCAAAACGCTCCCGCGGCCGATCTGGCGGCACTTCTGCACGATAGTTATCTGTGGCATGTCGTGCGTTTCTCTTTCTGGCAGGCCTTTCTGTCGGCGCTGCTCTCCGTCGCACCGGCTATCTTTCTCGCCCGGGCGTTCTATCGGCGACGCTTCCCTGGCCGTCTTGCCCTGCTGCGTCTGTGCGCCATGACGCTGATCCTCCCGGTGTTGGTTGGGGTATTTGGTATTCTGAGTGTTTATGGCCGCCAGGGCTGGCTTGCCTCGGCGTTTCGCGCAGCAGGCCTGGAGTGGACATATTCACCGTACGGATTGCCTGGCATTCTGCTGGCGCATGTCTTTTTTAACCTGCCGATGGCGGCCCGTCTGCTGCTCCAGACGCTGGAGCAGATCCCCGGCGAGCAGCGACAACTGGCCGCGCAGTTGGGTATGCGCGGCTGGTCTTTCTTCCGCTATGTCGAGTGGCCCTGGCTACGCCGCCAGCTCCCGCCTGTCACCGCCCTGATTTTCATGCTCTGCTTTGCAAGCTTTGCCACCGTGCTGTCGCTGGGCGGCGGCCCGCAAGCGACGACGATTGAACTGGCTATCTATCAGGCGTTGAGTTACGACTTCGACCCGGGCCGCGCGGCACTGCTGGCGTTAATTCAGATGATCTGCTGCCTGGGGCTGGTTCTGCTTAGCCAGCGCCTTAGCAAGGCCATTTCCGTGGGCAGCCATCAGATTCAGGGCTGGCGCAACCCGGAAGATCGCTTTTTCAGCCGTATCGCCGACTACACGCTCATCGCACTGGCGCTTCTTCTTCTGTTGCCCCCCCTGCTGGCGGTCATTATCGATGGCCTGAACCTCAGCCTTTTTCATGTGCTTGCCCAGCCCGTGCTCTGGCAGGCAATCTGGACCTCTGTGCGCATTGCCCTGGGAGCGGGGTTGCTGTGTGTCACGTTAACCATGATGCTGCTCTGGAGCAGCCGTGAGCTACGCGCCCGCCAGCATCAACTGGCCGGACAAACGCTGGAGATGAGCGGCATGCTAATTCTGGCGATGCCTGGTATTGTGCTGGCGACCGGCTTTTTCCTGCTGCTCAACAACAGCATCGGCCTGCCTTCGTCCGCCGATGGCATCGTGATTTTCACCAATGCGTTGATGGCTATCCCCTATGCCCTGAAAGTACTGGAGAACCCCATGCGGGATGTGACGGCACGCTACAGCCTGCTCTGTCAGTCTCTGGGTATTGAAGGTTTCAATCGATTAAAGGTCATCGAACTGCGTGCCCTTAGAGCACCGCTGGCGCAAGCGCTGGCATTTGCCTGCGTGTTGTCGATTGGTGATTTTGGCGTTGTGGCGTTATTTGGCAATGACGATTTCCGTACGTTGCCCTTCTATCTTTATCAGCAAATTGGCGCCTATCGCACGCAGGATGGTGCGGTTACCGCGCTGATTTTGCTGCTACTGTGCTTTTTACTGTTCACCCTTATCGAAAAACTTCCGGGCCGCCATGCTAAGACTGACTGATGTAACCTGGCTGTATCAACATTTACCCATGCGTTTTACGCTGTCGATCCAACAGGGCGAACAGGTCGCCGTGCTTGGGCCTAGTGGGGCCGGGAAAAGTACGCTGCTGAATTTAATCGCCGGTTTTCTCTCCCCGGCCAGCGGCGTCATTATGATTGAGAATAGCGATCACACGCGCACGCCACCTTCGCGGCGCCCGGTGTCGATGCTGTTTCAGGAGAACAACCTCTTTACCCATCTCACGGTGCGGCAAAATATTGGTCTGGGGCTGAACCCTGGCCTAAAACTGTCTTCTGCGCAAAATACAAAACTTGAGGCCATTGCCAGCACTATGGGGCTGGATACGTTGCTTGGCCGCATGCCGGATCAGCTTTCTGGCGGCCAGCGGCAGCGTGTGGCACTTGCCCGTTGTCTGGTGCGTGAACAACCCGTGCTCTTGCTGGATGAACCCTTCTCCGCGCTCGATCCGGCCCTGCGCCAGGAGATGCTTGCACTGGTAAAAGAGGTTTGTCATCGCCAGCAGTTAACGCTGTTGATGGTGTCGCACAATGTGGAAGATGCCGCTCGTATCGCGTCGCGCGCGCTGGTGATAGCCGATGGTCGTATCGCCTGGGACGGGAAAACAGACGAACTGCTCAGCGGCAACGCGCCTGTCTCCTCGCTGCTTGGGATCAGGTAACCACTTTTTGCAAAATAGACAGGTAGATGGGCATTAAAGGGTGGCGAACCAGAATAGTCACCGCAAACACGGCCCCCACCGTCAGCAACGGCGCCAGCCAGAACAATCGGCGACGCGGCAGATATACCGTTAAACGATCCAGTCCGGCTTTACCACTACGCCACAGGCGCCAGCACATCCAGAACGCCAGCCAGAGCAGCACCGCTGCGAGCAGCAGCAGCCATTTAAAGTTACCGCTCTGCTCACCTGCCGGGATATCAATCGCCGCTCCCGCCAGAATACCAGGCAAGAAATAGAAAGGCGGCCACAGCAGGCAGCCAAGGATGTTAGGCGGGATAAACTTCGTGACCGGCAGATCAAGCATGCCCGCGACCATCGGCACAACCGGACGCGTCGGCCCCACAAACCGCCCCACCAGAATGGTGAACATGCTGTGCTGATGCAGCGCATGTTCGGTTTTATTCAACAGCGCTTTGTTCTTGCGAATGAATGACCAGCGGTGCAGCGGTTTTTTGAAACGCCAGCCGAGCCAGAATGAGATCCAGTCCCCCAGCAGACAACCCACAATCCCTGCCATCCAGGCGTGCCAGAAATTCACTTCACCGCTGCCAATCAGCGCCCCGAGTGCCGCCATCATCACGGTGCCCGGTAGAATAAGCCCCACCAGCGCCAGCGACTCCAGAAAAGCCACGAGCGCAATCGCAATCAGCGTATAGGCCGTAGATTGGGTAACAAAGTGTTCCAGCAGTGCTTGCATATGTTTTCCGGTCAAAAAATGAAGCTGGAATTCTCCAGGCGCATACCCTGAGGGTCAAGCTTCAATTATCTGAATATTTTGCCGGTTATGACAGGTTGCCGGGCCACTCCTTGCCTATCTTTACGCTCTATTCACATCCTGCACGAAATTCACTGGGGCTGGCGCCGGTACATTTTTTAAAAACGCGTGAGAAATAGAGCTGATCTTCAAAGCCGACATTACGCCCCACGCTGGCGATTGGCATACGCGTAGTGCTCAACAGCAGCTTCGCCTGACTGATACGCTGATCCTCACGCCAGCTCAGCACGCTCACCCCCAATTGCTGACGGAACAGGTGCGAGAGACGGGACGGCGACAGACACACATGCTGCGCGACGCTGGCGATATCAAAATGGTTGTCCGCCAGATGATCGCTGATGTACTGGCAGGCGTCGCGAACGCGGTTATCGAGCGGCGGATGCAATGATTCATTGATGGCATCCATACGGCGCAATAACAGTTGTTCGAGCAGATTTATCGCCAGCAATTCTGCGTAACGCCCTCCGCTCTGCCCGGCATCGATAATCTGCCCAAAGAGTTCGCTAAACTGCGCCAGCCAGGGCTCCTCCGGGCGAAAGAAACCAGTCTGCGCGAAAATGGTTGGCCAGCTTAGCCACTCATGCCAGTAGGCGCGCGGACGGAAGTAGACCCACTGGTGATACCACTCTTTGGCATCCGGGTGGCGGCCATAGTGATGAATTTCTCCCGGCGGGAACAAAATCATGTCGCCGGGGCGGCAAACGTACTGTTTTCCGTGGTTATTGATGACCCCCTCACCGCGAATGGTGAAATTGAGAATGTACCCCTTCATTCCCAGCGGACGATCGATAAAGAAATCGAGATAGCCCTCGGACTCGATAGGGGTCAACCCCGCCACCAGATGGGCGTTAAACGAGTAACCAGGCAACAGAGGATCATTTTGTGACTCAGCCATAAACTCGATACTCCGGGCATCATGAAGGAAACCAATTGTCCATATTGATACGCTTTTCATTAATCAGGCGTTTTGACCAGGCACAAGGAAAACGCCGCCACTTTTAACCCCGCCAGATAAAAGCAATTACGCCATTTTTATGACGCAAAGGGGACAAAAACGGTCAACCAAAGTGTCTATAAAGGCGATTAAAATGTCCACATGGAATTTTTGCACACGGTCACACTTTGCACTCCCATAGCATTTTCGTCCATAAGATTAGCGAATCCTGCCTGACGCTTTTTCCCGCCGATCACTATGTTTCTCCATAAGGTTATTCTTCATGGAGCAACACGATGGCAATCACAATTGGCCTCGATTTTGGCAGCGACTCCGTTCGCGCACTGGCGGTGGACTGTACCTCTGGGGCAGAAATCGCCACCAGCGTGGAGTGGTATCCTCGCTGGCAAGAAGGGCGTTACTGCGACGCGGCACATAATCAATTTCGCCACCATCCCCGGGACTATATCGAGTCGATGGAAATGGCGCTTAAAAGCGTGCTGGCAGAACTGACGCCTGAACAGCGTGCCCAGGTCAAAGGCATTGGCGTGGACAGCACCGGTTCAACGCCTGCTCCTGTCGACGCAGAAGGCCGGGTTCTGGCACTGCGTCCGGAATTTGCAGACAACCCCAATGCGATGTTTGTGTTGTGGAAAGATCATACGGCGGTCGAAGAAGCCGAAGCGATCACCGCCCTGTGCCACGCAACGGGTAAAGTCGACTATTCACGCTACATCGGCGGGATTTATTCCAGCGAATGGTTCTGGGCAAAAATCCTGCACGTGACCCGCGCCGACAGCAATGTCGCCCAGGCTGCCGCATCGTGGATTGAACTGTGCGACTGGGTGCCAGCCCTGCTCTCCGGTACCACCCGTCCGCAGGATATCCGCCGTGGTCGCTGCAGCGCCGGGCATAAATCTCTGTGGCATGAAAGCTGGGGTGGTTTACCCCCCGCCAGCTTCTTCGATGAACTGGATCCAATCCTCAACAAACACCTGCCCTGCCCACTCTTTACCGACACTTATACCGCCGATATTCCGGTTGGCACGCTGACGGCGGAATGGGCGCAACGCCTTGGCTTACCGGAAACGGTGGTTATTTCCGGCGGCGCGTTCGACTGCCATATGGGGGCAGTAGGCGCAGGCGCACAGCCCAACACGCTGGTCAAAGTCATTGGTACATCGACTTGCGACATTCTTATCGCTGATAAGCCGAGCGTCGGCGACCGTGCCGTGAAAGGCATCTGTGGTCAGGTGGATGGCAGCGTGGTACCCGATTTTATTGGTCTGGAAGCAGGTCAATCGGCGTTCGGCGATATCTACGCCTGGTTTGGCCGCATTCTCGGCTGGCCGCTGGAGCAACTGGCGCTGCAAAATCCTGAACTGAAGACGCAAATTAAAGCCAGCCAGAAACAACTGCTGCCAGCCCTGACAGAGGCCTGGGCGCAAAACCCATCGCTGGAACACCTGCCGGTTGTCCTCGACTGGTTCAACGGCCGCCGTACGCCGAACGCGAACCAGCGCCTGAAAGGGGTGATCACCGACCTGAATCTTGCAACCGATGCCCCGGCGCTCTTTGGCGGGCTGATTGCCGCTACTGCCTTTGGCGCACGCGCCATTATGGAATGTTTCACCGAGCAAGGTATTGCGGTGGACAACGTCATGGCGCTGGGGGGGATCGCCCGTAAAAACCGCGTCATCATGCAGGCCTGCTGCGATGTGCTTAATCGCCCGCTGCAAATTGTCGCCTCGGATCAATGCTGTGCACTCGGTGCGGCTATTTTTGCCGCCGTCGCCGCAGGGGTTCATACCGATATTCCTGCCGCACAGCAGCAAATGGCCAGCCAGATCGAAAACACGCTGCAATCCGCACCTGCGCAGGCTCAACGCTTTGAACAACTCTACCGCCGCTACCAGCAATGGGCGAAAAGCGCCGAGCTTCACTATCTCCCTGTAGCTGCGCCAGCAACGCAGGCAGCGCTCACTCACTAAGGACACAATAATGACGATTTTTGATAATTATGAAGTTTGGTTTGTGATTGGCAGCCAACACCTTTACGGACCCGAAGCTCTGCGTCAGGTGACGCAGCATGGCGAGCAAGTGGTTAACGCGCTGAACGCTGAGGCCAAACTGCCCTGCAAACTGGTTCTTAAGCCGCTCGGCACCTCGCCGGATGAGATAACGAATATCTGTCGTGACGCCAACTATGACGACAAATGCGCCGGTATGGTGGTGTGGCTGCATACCTTCTCACCGGCAAAAATGTGGATTAACGGCCTGACAATCCTCAACAAACCGCTTCTGCAATTCCACACTCAGTTTAACGCTGCCCTGCCGTGGGACAGCATCGACATGGACTTTATGAACCTGAACCAGACCGCGCACGGCGGCCGTGAGTTCGGCTTTATCGGCGCCCGCATGCGCCAACAGCATGCGGTGGTGACCGGCCACTGGCAGGACAAAAAAGCGCACCAGCGTATTGGTGCCTGGATGCGTCAGGCCGTGTCCAAACAGGATACCCGTCATCTGAAAGTGTGCCGTTTCGGCGACAACATGCGTGAAGTGGCGGTGACCGACGGTGATAAAGTAGCCGCACAAATCAAGTTCGGTTTCTCCGTCAACACCTGGGGTGTGGGCGATCTGGTTCAGGTAGTGAACAGCATCAGTGAAGGTGATGTTAACGCGCTGGTCGACGAGTATGAAAGCAGCTACCGCCTGACCGCAGCCGCACAGGTGAACGGCGACAAGCGTCAGAATGTGATTGATGCCGCACGCATTGAGCTGGGTATGAAACGCTTCCTGGAACAGGGGGGCTTCCACGCCTTTACCACCACATTCGAAGATTTACACGGCCTGAAACAGCTTCCGGGCCTGGCGGTTCAACGCCTGATGCAGCAGGGCTACGGCTTTGCGGGCGAAGGCGACTGGAAAACTGCCGCTCTGCTTCGCATCATGAAGGTGATGTCGACCGGTCTGCAGGGCGGCACCTCCTTTATGGAGGACTACACCTATCACTTCGAAGAGAACAACGATCTGGCACTCGGCTCGCACATGCTGGAAGTGTGCCCGTCTATCGCGCTGGATGAGAAACCGATCCTGGATGTCCAGTACCTCGGCATTGGCGGTAAAGCCGATCCGGCACGCCTGATCTTCTCTACCAAAACCGGCCCGGCCATTAACGCCAGCCTGATCGATTTAGGAGATCGCTTCCGCCTGCTGGTGAACTGCGTTGATGCCGTTAAGACACCGCACGATCTGCCGAAACTGCCGGTTGCGAACGCATTGTGGAAAGCACAGCCGGATCTACAGACCGCCTCCGAAGCCTGGATTCTGGCGGGCGGCGCGCACCATACCGTGTTCAGCCACGCCCTGAACCTTGATGACATGCGCCAGTTCGCTGAGCTACATGGTATCGAAATTGTGACTATCGATAACGAAACTCGCCTGCCTGCCTTTAAAGACGCTTTGCGCTGGAACGAAGTGTATTACGGCTCCAAACGTTAACAGGGGAACATTAGGCCTGCTCCGGCAGGCCGCTTTTTCCTGGAGGAAAGCATGTTAGAAGCATTGAAACAGCAAGTACTGGAAGCCAATCTGGCGCTGCCAAAACACAATCTGGTGACCCTCACCTGGGGCAATGTCAGCGCCGTTGACCGCGAACGTGGCGTACTGATAATTAAACCGTCCGGGGTCGATTACAGCGTCATGACCGCCGGGGATATGGTGGTGGTCAGTCTCGAAACCGGGGAAGTCGTGGAAGGGAAAAAGAAACCCTCTTCCGACACCCCAACGCATCGCCTGCTCTATCAGGCGTTCCCGACCATTGGCGGCATTGTGCATACCCATTCGCGGCACGCTACCATCTGGGCACAGTCCGGCCAGGCCATTCCGGCGACCGGAACCACCCACGCAGACTATTTCTACGGTACCATTCCCTGTACGCGCAAAATGACGGATGCCGAAATTAACGGTGAATACGAGTGGGAAACCGGCAACGTGATCGTTGAAACCTTCAGAAAGCAGGGTATCGATCCGGCGCAAATGCCCGGCGTACTGGTGCACTCACATGGGCCGTTCGCCTGGGGGAAAAACGCCGACGACGCGGTGCACAACGCCATCGTGCTGGAGGAAGTGGCCTATATGGGCATTTTCTGCCGCCAGCTCGCGCCAGAGCTCCCGGCTATGCAACAGACACTGCTGGACAAACACTATCTGCGCAAACACGGCGCAAAAGCCTATTACGGGCAGTAAGTTTTACCCTCTCCGACCCGTAGCCTGGCTATGGGTCGGTCATTTTTAACTTCCTAATTTTCCGCCTTATATCCAGCATGTCGTTGCCATTTCACGGCAAACTGGCAATGCTATGCGATACGGCAACCGGCGGGAGAAAAGCCAGTGAAAATAAAGGGAGCAGGAAAATGGATACTGCTGGGGCTCGTCACGGCGGCGTTCGTGATCATTTATAACGCCATCGCGATTTACCGCTTTAGCCAACAGGACCAGACACGCAAGGCAGATTGCGCGATTGTTGCCGGAGCCGGTATCAATAAAAAATCCCCCAGCCCGGTTTTTACCGCCAGATTAGACCACGCGATTTGGTTATATCAGGAAGGTAAGGTGAACTCGCTGATCCTGACAGGCGGTCTCAGTAATGGCGCAACCGAGTCCGATGCCGCCATCGCCCGAAATTATCTCTTGAATCGGGGTGTCCCTGAATCGGTCATTTTTATCGATGAGCACTCTACCGTTACCCGTGAAAATATCCATAACGCCAAAATAATCATGACACGCCAGAATATGCAAACCGCGCTGCTGGTCAGCGATCCTTTGCATATGCTGCGCATGCGGCTTATCGCACACGATAACGATATTGTGAGCTGGTCCTCGCCCACCACCACAAGCCGATATCGTTCCTGGCAAACGCAACTGCCTTTTCTGCTCAGGGAATCGTTCTACTACACCGGTTATCGCATACTGCGATATCTCCCGCATATTCCGATACAAAAAGTCGACCGCCAGCCCGGTTGAGTGCAGCGGCGGGCGGGCATCCGCACACCTGTACAAAAAATCAGTATCTCCGGGCAAACCAGGCTATAATCTCGCCGATAATGAGGCGATGAGAGAATGGTGTGACGCAAGCGCGAGAAGGCTTTTTACTGACCCGACACTGGCGGGACACGCCACAGGGAACCGAGGTGGAATTCTGGCTGGCGACGGACAACGGGCCGCTACAGGTCTTTTTGCCGCCACAAGAATCGGTTGCGTTTATCCCCAGTGCGCAAGTCAGCCAGGCACAGCGTTTACTCGCCGGAGAAAACCAGTACCGCCTCACACCGCTGCAACTTAAGGATTTCCACCGCCAGCCCGTTCACGGGCTATATTGTCGGGCGCACCGCCAGTTGATGCGCTATGAAAAGCTGCTGCGCGACGGTGGCGTTACGGTTTATGAAGCCGACGTCCGCCCGCCAGAACGCTTTTTGATGGAGCGCTTTATTACCGCGCCGGTATGGGTGGATGGCGAGCCGCGCGGCGAGCAACTGACCAACGCGCGCCTGAAACCTAATCCGCATTACCGCCCGCCCCTCAAATGGGTCTCGCTGGATATCGAAACCACCCGTAACGGCGAACTTTACTGTATCGGGCTGGAGGGGTGCGGCCAGCGCACGGTCTATATGCTCGGTCCGGAAAACGGTGATGCCAGCGGACTGGATTTCACTCTTGAGTATGTCGCCAGCCGCCCGCAACTGCTGGAAAAGCTCAACGCCTGGTTTGCGCTGCACGATCCCGACGTGATTATCGGCTGGAACGTCGTGCAGTTCGACCTGCGCGTGCTGCAAAAAAGCGCGGAACGTTATCGCCTGCCTTTATTACTCGGGCGCGGCAATCAACCGCTCGAATGGCGCGAGCACGGGTTTAAAAACGGCGTTTTCTTCGCCCAGGCAACTGGCAGGGTGATTATCGACGGGATTGAAGCGCTTAAATCCGCTTTCTGGAATTTCTCCTCTTTTTCGCTGGAAACGGTATCGCAGGAGTTACTGGGTGAAGGCAAAGCGATCGATAACCCATGGGATCGCATGGACGAAATCGATCGCCGTTTCGCCGAGAACAAGCCCGCCCTTGCCACCTATAACCTGAAAGATTGTGAACTGGTTACGCGCATCTTTCACAAAACGGACATTATGCCGTTCTTGCTGGAACGCGCTACGGTGAACGGTCTGGCGATTGACAGACATGGCGGTTCGGTGGCGGCGTTTAGCCATCTCTATTTTCCACGGATGCACCGCGCGGGATATGTCGCGCCAAACCTTGGTGATGTGCCACCGCAGGCTAGTCCCGGCGGCTATGTAATGGACTCACGCCCGGGACTGTACGATTCCGTGCTGGTGCTGGACTACAAAAGCCTGTATCCCTCGATCATCCGCACTTTTTTGATCGATCCGGTCGGTCTGGTGGAAGGGATGGCGCATCCGGATCCTGAACACAGCACAAGCGGCTTTCTGGGCGCACGCTTTTCCCGGCAGACCCATTGCCTGCCCGGGATCGTCGGTCAAATCTGGCATGGCCGCGATGAAGCCAAACGAGTGGGAAACAAACCGCTGTCTCAGGCGCTTAAGATCATCATGAATGCGTTTTACGGCGTGCTGGGTACCAGCGCCTGCCGTTTTTTCGATCCGCGTCTTGCTTCATCGATCACCATGCGCGGCCACGAGATCATGCGGCAGACCAAAGCGCTGATTGAGTCTCAGGGCTATGACGTCATTTACGGCGATACGGATTCCACCTTTGTCTGGCTAAAAAAAGCACATAATGAGGCCGATGCGGCACGTATTGGTCAAGAACTGGTGGCCTATGTGAACAACTGGTGGGAGGCACATCTGTCCGCTGAGCACTTGACCAGTGCGCTGGAATTGGAATTCGAAACCCACTTTTGCCGTTTTTTAATGCCGACCATTCGCGGCACTGAGCAGGGAAGTAAAAAGCGCTACGCCGGATTAATACAGGAAGGTGAAGAACAACGGATGGTGTTCAAAGGGCTGGAGACCGTACGAACCGACTGGACGCCGCTGGCGCAGCAATTTCAAAAGACACTTTATTTACGTATCTTTCGCAATGAGCCCTATCAGGACTATGTGCGCGAAACAATCGATAAGCTGATGGCAGGCGAGCTGGATGCGCTGCTGGTCTACCGCAAGCGCCTGCGCCGCCCGTTAGCCGATTACGAGCGTAACGTGCCGCCTCATGTTCGCGCAGCACGACTCGCAGATGAACAGAATCTGAAACGCGGCCGCCCGCCCCAGTATCAAAATCGGGGCACCATCAAATATGTCTGGACGACGCAGGGGCCGGAACCGGTGGATTATCAGCAATCCCCCCTGGATTACGACCACTATCTGACCAAACAACTTCAGCCAGTCGCTGATGGAATACTGCCCTTCACCGACGATGATTTTGCTACACTACTGACAGGGCAACTGGGACTGTTTTGACTTGGTATCCGGCTGGCACAGTAACAGAGGGCCAGCCTTCGAGCCTCTGGATTGCGGGTTGCTTCACGACCATTGTTGGGCTGGTTTTCGGCGTACAGCGAACAAGGTGATCAACGTGCCAACAACGTGGTGACTTGCAAAACAACGGGCATAACGAGAGTGACGAAAGCATTGCCATCCAGTACCATAGCGCCCTTTCTATTCCTGGCCCCAAACTTAGCCGTCCGCCTGATTCTCAGGCGGTGACGAACTATTGCCTGCAATTTGAGATATAGAGTTCAATTTATGCCCTTTACACTTGGTCAACGCTGGATAAGCGACACGGAAAGCGAACTCGGACTGGGTACAGTCGTAGCGATGGATGCGCGAACCGTTACTCTGCTTTTTCCCGCGACGGGAGAAAATCGTCTGTATGCACGCAGCGATTCCCCCGTTACACGCGTCATGTTTAATCCTGGCGATACGGTAACCAGCCACGAAGGCTGGCAGCTAACTGTTGAAGACGTAAAAGAAGAAAACGGCCTGCTCGCCTATACCGGTACGCGCCTGGATACGCAGGAAACCAACGTCATGCTGCGCGAGGTCTTTCTCGACAGCAAACTGGTCTTTAGCAAACCGCAAGACCGCCTGTTCGCCGGGCAAATCGACCGTATGGACCGTTTCGCGCTGCGTTATCGCGCGCGTAAATATCAAAGTGAACAGTACCGTATGCCGTGGAGCGGGCTGCGCGGCCAGCGTACCAGCCTGATCCCTCACCAGTTGCATATCGCCCACGATGTTGGCCGTCGCCATGCGCCACGTGTCCTGCTGGCGGACGAAGTTGGCTTAGGTAAAACCATTGAAGCCGGGATGATCCTCCACCAGCAGTTGTTGTCTGGCGCAGCAGAACGTGTGCTGATCATCGTGCCGGAAACGCTGCAGCACCAGTGGCTGGTCGAAATGCTGCGTCGCTTCAACCTGCGCTTTGCGCTGTTTGATGACGAACGCTATGCCGAAGCGCAGCACGATGCCGACAACCCATTTGAAACAGAACAACTGGTGATTTGCTCACTGGACTTCGTGCGCCGTAATAAACAGCGCCTGGAGCACCTGTGTGACGCCGAATGGGATTTAATGGTGGTGGATGAAGCCCATCACCTGGTGTGGAGCGAAGAGGCTCCAGGCCGCGAATACCAGGCCATTGAACAGCTTGCTGAGCGCGTGCCGGGCATTTTGCTGCTTACCGCGACACCGGAGCAACTCGGCCTTGAGAGCCACTTTGCGCGCCTGCGCTTGTTGGATCCAAACCGTTTCCACGATTTCGCTCAGTTCGTTGATGAACAACAGAACTATCGCCCGGTTGCTGATGCGGTTGCCTTGTTACTGGCGGGCAAACACCTGAGTGATACCGAGCTCAATACGCTCAGCGACCTGATTGGCGAACAGGACATCGAGCCGCTGCTGCAGGCTGCCAACAGTGACCGTGACGACGCTGAGGCAGCGCGTCAGGAGCTGATTTCGATGTTAATGGACCGCCACGGCACCAGCCGCGTGCTGTTCCGTAACACCCGTAACGGCGTGAAAGGCTTCCCGAAACGTGAACTGCACACCATCAAGCTGCCGCTACCGACCCAGTATCAGACGGCAATTAAGGTCTCCGGCATCATGGGCGCGCGTAAAAGTGCTGAAGACCGTGCCCGCGATATGCTCTACCCGGAACAGATCTATCAGGAATTCGAAGGCGACAGCGGTACCTGGTGGAACTTCGATCCTCGCGTCGAATGGCTGATGGGCTATCTGACCAGTCATCGTTCACAGAAGGTTCTGGTGATCTGCGCCAAAGCGGCCACCGCGCTGCAACTGGAGCAGGTGTTGCGCGAGCGTGAAGGTATCCGTGCCGCAGTGTTCCATGAAGGCATGTCGATTGTAGAACGTGACCGTGCAGCGGCCTGGTTTAGCGAAGAAGACAGCGGCGCGCAGGTGTTGCTGTGCTCTGAAATCGGTTCCGAAGGACGTAACTTCCAGTTTGCCAGCCATCTGGTCATGTTCGATCTGCCGTTCAACCCGGATCTGCTCGAACAGCGTATCGGTCGTCTGGATCGTATCGGCCAGGCGCATGACATTCAGATCCACGTGCCTTATCTGGAAAAAACGGCGCAATCCGTGCTGGTGCGTTGGTACCACGAAGGCCTGGACGCGTTCGAACACACCTGCCCGACAGGGCGGACGATTTACGACAAGGTCCACACCGATCTGATTAATTACCTTGCATCGCCGGAAAATACCGACGGTTTTGATGACCTTATCAAGGCCTGCCGCGAGCAGCATGACGCGCTGAAAGCGCAGCTTGAGCAAGGTCGGGACCGTCTGCTGGAAATCCACTCCAACGGCGGTGAAAAAGCGCTGGCGCTGGCAGAAAGCATTGAAGAGCAGGACGATGATACCGGGCTTATCAATTTCGCCATGAACCTGTTCGATATCGTCGGTATCAACCAGGACGATCGCGGCGAGAACATGATTGTGCTGACGCCATCCGACCATATGCTGGTACCGGATTTTCCGGGCCTGCCGGAAGATGGCTGCACCATCACCTTTGAGCGTGAGGTGGCACTGTCCCGCGAAGATGCGCAGTTTATTACCTGGGAACATCCGCTGATTCGCAACGGGCTGGATCTGATTCTCTCTGGCGATACTGGTAGCAGCACCATTTCATTGTTGAAAAACAAGGCGCTGCCTGTCGGTACACTGCTGCTGGAACTGATTTATGTCGTTGAGGCACAGGCGCCGAAACAACTGCAGCTTAACCGCTTCCTGCCGCCGACGCCGATTCGTCTGCTGGTGGATAAAAACGGCACTAACCTTGCCACACAGGTCGAGTTCGAGAGTTTCAACCGTCAGCTCAGCGCGGTTAATCGCCACACCGGTAGCAAGCTGGTGAACGCCGTACAGCAGGATGTGCACACCATTCTGCAAAAAGGTGAAGCGCAGGTCGAGAAAGCCGCACAGGCATTGATCGACGCCGCGAAGCGCGAAGCGGATGAAAAACTGTCAGCGGAACTGTCGCGCCTCGAAGCCCTTAAAGCCGTTAACCCGAATATTCGTGATGACGAGCTGAGCGCTATTGAGAGCAACCGCCTGCAGGTGCTGGAAAGCCTTTCTCAGGCAGGCTGGCGTCTTGACGCGCTGCGTCTTATCGTGGTGACGCATCAGTAACGGAGCAGGCTATGGTAATGGAGTCCTACAATCCGCCTCAGGATCCCTGGCTAACCATCCTCTATCAGGATGAGCACATTATGGTGGTCAACAAGCCGAGCGGGTTGTTGTCTGTTCCTGGGCGTCTTGAAGAGCATAAAGACAGCGTGATGACGCGTATTCAGCGCGATTTCCCGCAGGCGGAATCTGTGCATCGTCTGGACATGGCGACCAGCGGCGTGATTGTGGTGGCTCTGACCAAAGCGGCGGAGCGCGAGCTCAAGCGCCAGTTTCGCGAGCGCGAACCGAAAAAGCAGTATGTGGCGCGCGTTTGGGGACACCTGGAGCACGACGAGGGGCTTGTCGATCTGCCTCTGATTTGCGACTGGCCGAATCGTCCGAAGCAGAAAGTCTGCTACGAGACCGGTAAACCCGCGCAGACCGAGTATGAAGTGCTGGAATTCGCCGCCGACAATACCACGCGCGTGCGGCTTAAGCCGATTACCGGTCGCTCGCACCAATTGCGTGTGCATATGCTGGCGTTGGGGCATCCGATTCTGGGCGACAGGTTTTACGCGATGCCAGAGGCTCTTGCTCTGGCGCCACGCCTGTTACTGCATGCGGAAACGTTGACGATAACCCACCCGGCGTATGGCAACAGCATGACGTTCAGGGCGCCGGTGGATTTTTGACTTAACGCGGCTTACGGTCCCGGATGGCGGCTGCGTTTTCTCCGGGCTACCGTCAAAACCAGCAGGTAGCCCGGGCGAGGCGTTTTACGCCGGCTCCCGGGGTTATTGCGAAGCCTACCGCCAGGCCATCGACGGCGGGCGTCAGCGGCGCAGGCAGATTATTAACGGCCTGCGCGCAGCAACCGGAGCGTACTCAAAGTACGTGAGGATTGCGAGCACAGCCCGGGGATAATCTGGCAAGTAAGCTAGCCCGCAACTTACTTAAACCCTTTCTGCTCTTTAATGAGTTCATAAGCCTTCTGAATCTCCTGCGCTTTCTGCTTCGCCATCTCCATCATCTCCGGCGGCAGCCCTTTCGCCACCAGCTTATCCGGATGGTGCTCGCCCATCAGCTTACGGTAGGCGCGCTTAATGGTGGTGGCATCATCCGTTGGCTTCACACCCAGCACATTACAGGCATCTTCAAGCGTAGGGCCTCGTTGCGCCTGCTGCTGCCAGCCGCCGCCCGCTTGCTGCTGATAGCCACCGCCAAACTGCGCCCCCCCCTGCATCATGCGCAAAAACTGATCGAACTGACCACGAGAGATCCCCAGTTCTTCGGCAATGACGTACAGCACTTCGCGCTCATTAGGATGCAGCGAGCCATCGGCGAATGCCGCCTGAATCTGGATTTCCAGGAACATTCTGATTAAATCAAAGCGTCCGAAGCAAACACTGCGAAACTGACGCATTTTGTCACGTAATGGGTAGTTATCCGCTTTGCCCACGCGAAACGCCTGCTGCGCGGCCGCACGCGAGTCACCATGCAGGTTCATCCGGTCCATAAACAGACTGGCAACCTGAATATCAGCCTGCGTCACGCGACCTTTGGACTTTGTTAAATGGCCCATCACCTCGAAGGTGGTGGCAAAAAAGAGCGTCTGACGTTCCCGTTGATTGGCAAACCACGCCATTTTTCGGCTGCGAGCCTTATCAAACATATGGCCGATTAACAGCCCGAGAACCGCGCCCCAAAAGCCTCCGCCCATGATCAGAGCGAAAACCACACCAACCACTTTTCCCCAATACTGCATATACTCCCCAAATCGTCATGCCGTCGGCTAAAATTTGCTTTATCATACCCGTCATTCTATGCCGTGCACAGGCACAGTCTTCTCTGACCTGGCTCGAAAACGGGCAGGATTAACTAGCGCTGCGAAGATGAGTACGTTAGTCTCTGACCGTTTGCCAGCGTAAAGCCACAGATGACGGAACAACAAATACAACGTATGAAAAAACGTATTCCCACCCTCCTGGCCACAATGATCGGCACAGCCCTTTATAGTCAACAAGGGATGACAGCCAGTCTCGCCTCGCAATGTATGCTTGGCGTTCCGAGCTATAACCGTCCATTGGTGACAGGCGATACTAATAATCTGCCTGTGACCATCAATGCCGATGACGCCAAAGGTAACTACCCTGACGACGCCAATTTTAAAGGCAATGTGGATATTAATCAGGGCAATAGCCGCCTGCGTGCTGATGAAGTTCAACTTCACCAGAAACAGGTGGAAGGCCAGCCTGACCCGGTGCGTACAGTGGATGCACTGGGTAATGTGCACTACGACGACAATCAGGTCATCCTGAAAGGTCCGAAAGCCTGGTCAAATTTAAATACGAAAGACACCAACGTCTGGCAAGGCGACTACCAGATGGTGGGACGCCAGGGACGTGGTGATGCAGACCTGATGAAACAGCGTGGCGAAAACCGTTACACCATCCTTGAAAACGGTTCATTCACCTCCTGCTTACCGGGTTCAAATACCTGGAGCGTCGTGGGTAGCGAAGTCATCCATGACCGTGAAGAACAGGTCGCAGAGATCTGGAACGCGCGCTTTAAACTCGGCCCGGTGCCGGTTTTCTACAGCCCGTATCTGCAATTGCCGGTGGGTGACAAGCGCCGTTCTGGTTTCTTAATTCCGAATGCCAAGTACGGCACGAACAACGGCTTTGAATTTTATTTACCGTACTATTGGAATATCGCCCCCAACTTCGATGCGACCATCACGCCGCATTACATTCAAAAACGCGGTAACACTCAGTGGCAGAACGAATTCCGCTACCTGACGCGAGCGGGAACAGGGCTCATCGAATTTGACTATCTACCGTCGGATAACGTCTATCAGGACGACTATCCTGCCGAGTCGAATCGTCATCGCTGGTTATTCTACTGGAATCACTTTGGCGTGATGGACCAGGTTTGGCGTTTTAACGTCGATTACACCAAAGTCAGCGATCCATACTATTTTAACGATTTTTCGTCGAAATACGGTACCAGTACCGACGGTTACGCCACCCAGAAATTCAGCATGGGTTATTGGCTGGAGAATTTTAACGCCACCGTATCGACCAAACAGTTCCAGGTATTTAACCGGCAGAACAGTAATTCTTACGCCGCAGAACCACAGCTAGACGTGAATTACTACAAAAACGACCTGGGTCCGTTTGATGCACATATCTATGGTCAGGCGGTGCATTTTGTTAATACCAACGGAACTTACCCGGAATCCACGCGTGTTCATCTTGAACCAACGTTAAATCTGCCTCTGTCGAATAACTGGAGCAGCCTCGATACTGAGGCGAAGCTGATGGCGACTCACTATCAGCAAACCAATCTTGATGCCTACAACGCGGCGAACGGTACTGATTATAAAGATTCCGTTAACCGTGTGTTGCCGCAGTTTAAGGTTGACGGGAAGCTGATTTTCGAGCGTGATATGACTCTTGCGGAGGGGTATAGCCAGACACTGGAGCCGCGCGCACAGTACCTTTACATACCGTATCGCAACCAGAGCACTATCAAAAACTACGACTCATCTTTGTTGCAATCCGACTTCAGCGGCCTGTTCCGCGACCGTACCTACGGCGGTCTGGATCGTATCGCATCGGCAAACCAGGTTACCACCGGCGTCACATCCCGTATTTATGATGACGCTTCTGTTGAACGTTTTAACGTTTCTGTTGGTCAAATCTACTATTTCACGGAGTCACGCACTGGCGATGACAACATAAACTGGGAGAAAGACAACAAAACGGGTTCACTGGTATGGGCGGGAGATACCTACTGGCGCATTTCGGATCGCTGGGGCTTACGTGGCGGCGTGCAGTATGACACGCGTCTGGACAATATCGCTAACAGCACCGCGTCAATTGAATATCGCCGTGATGAAGACCGTATGGTACAGCTCAGCTATCGCTATGCCAGCCCGGAATACATTCAAGCGACACTTCCAAGAGACAAAAATGATACAACATGGACCCTGCCGCAGTACAAAGACGGCATTTCGCAAGTCGGTGCTGCGGCAAGCTGGCCGATCGTCGATCGCTGGTCTGTCGTCGGGGCTTACTACTACGATACCCATACAAGCAAGCCTGCCGACCAGATGTTAGGTCTGCAGTATAACTCCTGCTGTTATGCGATTCGCGTTGGGTATGAACGCAAAATCAACGGCTGGGAAAACAACCAAAGCAAGTATGACAACGTCATCGGTTTCAACATTGAGTTGCGCGGTTTGAGCTCAAATTACGGCCTGGGCACGCATCAAATGCTGCGCTCGAACATTCTGCCGTACCGTAGCTCGTTATGATGTGGTTGATTTGCAAAGTTATCGGTTAATTGAAATGGAAAAAGTATGAAGAACTGGAAAACGCTGCTTCTCGGTATCGCTATGGTTGCGAATACCAGTTTCGCTGCACCGCAAGTTGTCGATAAAGTAGCTGCCGTCGTGAATAACGGCGTGGTGCTCGAAAGCGACGTTGATGGTTTGATGCAATCCGTGAAACTTAACGCGGGCCAGGCGGGTCAACAATTGCCTGATGACGCTACGCTGCGTCATCAGATTCTTGAACGTCTGATCATGGATCAAATCATTCTGCAAATGGCGACGAAAATGAACATCAAGGTGACCGATGATCAACTCGATCAGGCCATCGCCAATATCGCCAAACAAAACAATATCTCCATGGATCAGATGCGCAGCCGTCTGGCTTACGACGGTGTGAATTTCAACACCTACCGTAGCCAAATCCGCAAAGAGATGATCATTTCCGAAGTCCGCAACAACGAAGTTCGCCGCCGCATCACCGTGCTGCCGCAGGAAGTTGAAGCGCTCGCGAAACAAGTAGGCAACCAAAACGACGCCAGTACCGAATTGAACCTGAGCCACATTCTGGTTCCGTTGCCGGAAAACCCAACCTCTGACCAGGTAAATGAAGCAGAAAGCCAGGCACGTTCTATCGTTGACGAAGCGCGTAAAGGCGGCGATTTCGGTAAACTGGCGATTACCTACTCTGCCGACCAGCAGGCGCTGAAAGGCGGCCAGATGGGGTGGGGGCGTATTCAGGAACTGCCGTCAATCTTCGCTCAGGCGCTTAGCACGGCGAAAAAAGGCGACATCATTGGCCCCATCCGTTCAGGCGTTGGCTTCCATATTCTGAAAGTGAACGATCTGCGTGGCCAAAGCCAGAGCATTTCCGTGACCGAAGTTCACGCTCGCCACATTCTGCTGAAACCGTCGCCGATCATGAGTGACGACCAGGCTCGCGTGAAACTGGAACAGATCGCGGCGGACATCAAGAGCGGTAAAACCACCTTTGCTGCGGCGGCAAAAGAGTTCTCTCAGGATCCAGGTTCTGCCAATCAGGGCGGCGATATGGGCTGGGCGGCAGCAGATATCTACGATCCGGCATTCCGTGATGCGTTGATGAAGCTTAGCCGTGGTCAGATGAGCGGCCCGGTACACTCCTCTTTTGGCTGGCATCTGATTGAGCTACTGGATACCCGTAACGTGGATAAAACCGATGCTGCGCAAAAAGATCGCGCTTACCGCATGCTGATGAACCGCAAATTCTCCGAAGAAGCGGCAACCTGGATGCAGGAACAGCGCGCCAGTGCTTACGTTAAAATCCTGAGCAACTAATGAACGCACATCGTGTCGTTATCACTCCCGGCGAACCCGCCGGGATTGGTCCTGATTTAGTCGTACAACTCGCCCAGCGTGACTGGCCCGTAGAGTTAGTGGTGTGTGCAGATCCAACGCTGCTCACCGGGCGTGCGGCGCTGCTGGGTTTGCCCCTCGTCCTGCGCGAGTACCACGCCGGACAACCGGCCCGTGCACAACAGGCAGGCAGCCTCACCGTATTACCCGTTGCACTCAAAACGTCAGTAGTGCCGGGTGAGCTGGAGGTCAAAAATGGGCCATACGTGGTCGACACACTGGCCCGTGCCTGCGATGGTTGCCTGAGCGGCGAGTTTGCTGCGCTGATCACCGGCCCCGTGCATAAAGGGGTGATCAACGACGCGGGTACGCCGTTTACCGGACATACCGAGTTCTTCGAAGAGCGTTCGCGCGTTAGCAAAGTTGTGATGATGCTGGCAACAGAGGAACTCCGCGTTGCGCTGGCCACGACCCATCTGCCCATCAAAGCGGTTGCAGAGGCCATCACGCCAGATTTGCTGCGCGAGGTCATCACCATTTTGTATACCGATTTGCAGCAAAAGTTTGGTATCCGCCAGCCACATGTTCTGGTGTGCGGCCTGAACCCACACGCCGGGGAAGGCGGACATATGGGCACCGAAGAGATCGATACGATCATTCCGGTTCTTGATGAAATGCGCGCAAAAGGCATGAATCTTAGTGGTCCACTGCCTGCCGATACGCTTTTTCAGCCTAAATATCTTGATAATGCCGACGCCGTACTGGCGATGTACCACGATCAGGGCCTGCCCGTGCTAAAATACCAGGGCTTTGGCCGTGGCGTGAACATCACGCTCGGTTTACCTTTTATTCGTACATCTGTTGATCATGGCACCGCGCTGGAACTGGCGGGCCAGGGAAAAGCCGATGTCGGCAGTTTTATCACGGCGCTTAATCTCGCCATCACCATGATTGTTAATACTCAATGACTAATCGAGTCCATCAGGGCCACTTAGCCCGTAAACGCTTCGGGCAAAACTTCCTCAACGATCAGTTTGTGATCGACAGTATTGTTTCAGCTATCAATCCGCAAAAAGGCCAGGCGATGGTCGAAATCGGCCCGGGCCTTGCCGCGCTGACCGAGCCGGTAGGTGAACGTCTGGATAAGCTCACCGTTATCGAACTGGACCGCGATCTGGCTGCACGTCTGCAAACACACCCGTTTCTCGGGCCAAAGCTGACGATTTTTCAGCAAGATGCGATGACCATGAATTTTGGCGAGCTGTCGCAGACTATGGGTCAGCCGCTGCGCGTATTTGGCAACCTGCCTTATAACATCTCAACGCCGCTAATGTTCCATCTGTTTAGCTATACTGATGCCATTGCCGACATGCACTTTATGTTGCAAAAAGAGGTCGTCAATCGTCTGGTTGCAGGGCCAAACAGTAAGGCGTATGGTCGTTTAAGCGTCATGGCGCAATACTATTGCCAGATTATTCCGGTGCTGGAAGTGCCGCCAACAGCCTTTACCCCACCGCCTAAGGTGGATTCCGCTGTCGTGCGCCTGGTACCACATCGCACGTTGCCACATCCGGTCAAAGAAGTCCGGGTGCTGAGTCGGATCACGACGGAAGCCTTTAACCAGCGCCGTAAAACGATCCGCAACAGCCTTGGTAATCTCTTCTCCGTTGAGGTATTGACGGAGCTGGGCGTTGATCCGGCGATGCGTGCGGAAAACATCTCTGTTGCGCAGTATTGCAAGATGGCGAACTATCTGACTGATAATGCGCCGCCGAAGGAGAGTTAAGTCATGATCAATTCGCCCCGAGTTTCTGTTCAGGTGCAAAGTGTCTATATTGAATCGCAATCTTCACCCGATGAAGAACGCTATGTTTTCGCTTACACCATCACTATTCGGAATCTGGGGCGAGCGCCGGTCCAGTTGCTTAAACGGTACTGGCTTATCACCAACGGGAATGGCCGTGAAACTGAGGTTCAGGGTGAAGGTGTGGTCGGCGTTCAGCCGCACATTGAACCCGGCGGAGAATATCAGTATACCAGCGGTGCGGTAATTGAAACGCCGTTTGGTACCATGGAAGGCCATTATGAAATGATCGATGCGCAAGGGAAGGCGTTCCGCATCGCTATCCCGGTCTTCCGACTTGCCGTTCAAACACTAATCCACTGAGACAATGTCTACATATCTTATTGGCGACGTTCATGGTTGCTATGATGAACTGCTCGCATTGTTAAATCAGGTGCAGTTTGTACCTGGGCAGGACACCTTATGGTTAACGGGTGATTTAGTCGCGCGCGGCCCCGGCTCGCTGGATGTATTGCGCTACGTTAAATCGCTGGGCGACAGCGTTCGCCTGGTCCTCGGCAACCACGATCTGCACCTGCTGGCGGTGTTTGCCGGCATCAGCCGCAATAAACCCAAAGACCGGCTTAATTTGCTTCTGGAAGCGCCCGATGCCGACGACCTCATCAACTGGCTGCGTCGTCAGCCGCTGTTGCAGGTCGACGAGGAGAAAAAGCTGGTGATGGCCCATGCGGGTATCACGCCGCAGTGGGATCTGGAGACGGCTCAGCAATGTGCACGCGACGTTGAAGCCATTCTCTCCAGCGACTCCTACCCGTTCTTCCTTGACGGGATGTATGGCGACTATCCGAACAGTTGGTCAACGGAACTGAGCGGAATGGCACGGCTGCGTTTTATCAGCAATGCCTTTACGCGGATGCGCTACTGTTTCCCGAACGGGGAGCTGGATATGTATTGCAAAGATGTGCCGGAATACGCACCGGCACCGTTGAAGCCCTGGTTTACCATTCCCGGACCTGTCTCGCAGGCGTACAGCGTCGTGTTTGGTCACTGGGCATCACTGGAAGGGAAAGGCACGCCAGAAGGCATTTACGCACTGGATACCGGCTGTTGCTGGGGCGGCACACTAACCTGCCTGCGCTGGGAAGACCAGGCCTGGTTTGTACAACCGTCGAACCGTCAGATGGATTTAGGTGAAGACGAGGCGGTCGCCTCTTAAGAAGGTATGCTGTCGCCCCGGCGCGCAACGCGCTACCGGGGCAGACAATTACCGACGTTCCAGAATCTCGAAGCAATAGCTGTGAGAATTCTGCTCATCCGCATCGTTAAACTCGCTAAATACCGACTCCCAGTCATCCGGATCGTAATCCGGAAAATGGGTATCCCCTTCGACTTCGGCATCAATGTGCGTCAGATAGAGCTTTTGTGCCTTCGGCAGGAACTGCTCATAAACACGGCCACCGCCGATCACCATGATCTCTTCCGCGTCACCGCACTCGGCAATCGCCGCGTCAACCGAGGTGACCCACTGTACGCGATCGTCAGTGCCTGGCTTGCTGCTGATGACAATGTTTTTACGACCTGGCAGCGGGCGCCCAATCGACTCCCATGTCAGGCGTCCCATAACCACTGGTTTGTTTAGCGTATTACGTTTGAACCAGGCGAGATCGGCAGGTAGGTTCCATGGCATGGCATTCTCCATGCCAATGACGCGATCCACCGCTAACGCCGCAATCAGACTGATCATTGATAATTTCCCGGATGCAAAAAATTGTCGCCACTATACGGAAAGCGCATTCTTTCGTCGACTGGCGACAGGGTAAAGAGACAGAAAATTTTCGTAATCTGTAAGCAAACCCGCGCTGCACGATCGCATACCTTGCTTTCCACTTTTTCGCGAAGCAAACCCTTAACCGTCAATCAGCCGTAACACGCGCTATGGCTGTGGTTTCGCCTCAGGTTCATCGGCGACATCCCCCGTGTGACGGCCCTCTTTGGTCCCCTGCCAGCCATGGCGCTGGACCACGGACAGATGCGCCCGGTCTTCGCTGATAATCTCCGTCAACATCGCACTGGTGCGTTTAAAGACATCCGCTCTGGCCTGAGCGGTGTTATCCACTCCGGCCATCTCCTCAACCATCTGGGTGTTGAACTGGCGGAAAAGGTCGGCACGCTCACGCGCCTCATAAGGCCCCAGACCTAACCCTTCGAGCGCCATTCGCCCGGCTTTCAACGCCGCTTCAAATGTTTCACGCTCCGGCTTCTCAACACCCGCCTGGCGAAGACGAATGTAGTGATCGACGTCGCGGGCACGGGCAATAATACGCAGCGCCGGGAAATGGGTTTTCGCCAGCTCAGTAAGCTGGAGATTGGCCTGCGGATCGTCAATCGCGTTGATCAGCACTTCGGCTTTTCCGGCACCGGCTGACTCCAGCAGATCCACGCGCGTCGCATCGCCATAAAAGACTTTCATGCCGAATTTGCGCAGCGTTTCAATGTGGTCCGGGTCGTGATCGAGAACAACCATTTTGACTCCACTAGAGAGTAGCAGACGCCCGGCAATTTGGCCGAAGCGGCCGAATCCGGCCACAATAACCCGCGGTTCATCTTCGTCAATCTCATCGGCTTCACGCGCTTGTCCGGTGGCAGCGCTTTCCAGACGCGTCAACAGGACTAACAGCACAGGCGTCGCCGCCATGGACAACGCCACAGCCAGCGTCAAGGCTTTGACCCACTCCGGGTCGAGCACGCCTGCCATTTGTGCTGCACCAAAAACCACAAACGCGAACTCACTGCCCTGCCCCAGCAGTGCCGCAAACCAGCGCCGCTGTTTGCCAGGCACACTCAGCGGGCGAGCAATCAGCCAGAGAATGAGGGTTTTAATGACCAGAAAACCGACCAGCAAAAGCAGGATACGCAGCGGATGAGTGACCAGGGTGCCAAAGTCTATCGACATACCGACGCCGATAAAAAAGAGCCCCAGCAGCAGACCTTTAAAGGGTTCGATATCGCTTTCCAGCGCATGACGGTATTCCGAGCTTGCCAGCAGCACGCCAGCCAGGAACGCCCCCATCGCCATGGAAAGACCAGCCTCTTCCAGCAACAAACCGAAGCCGAATACCAGAAACAGCGCCACGGCGCTGAATACTTCACGTAATCCGGAGCGGGCAACAAAACGCAGTGCCGGACGTGCGACATAGCGCCCCAGCACGACCACCAGCGCCAGCGCGCCAACCACTTTCAACGCCGACAGGGCAAACGCCCCCACCGTTGTGGATGCGCCACTGCTGGCCAGTAGCGGAATCATTGCCACCAGTGGAATGGCCGCGATATCCTGGAAAAGCAGCACGGAAAAGGCACTACGCCCCATTTGCGAAACGGTCAGGTTACGCTCATTCATCGCCTGCATGGCAATCGCGGTTGAGGAGAGCGCCAGCGTCAGGCCGATAAGCAGCGCCACCGGCCAGTCGAGCCCCAGCACCATACAAAACGCCCCCAACAAAACGCCGCAGGAGGCCATTTGCAACGCGCCGCCGCCAAAGACCGACACGCGCAACTTCCACAGTCTCTGGGGATCCAGCTCAAGGCCAATCACAAACAACATCAACACCACGCCGATTTCAGCGAAGTGGAGGATAGATTCAGCGTCAGTGACCAGGCGTAAGCCCCACGGACCAATAATACAACCGGCGATCAGATAACCCAGCACGGACCCCAGCCCCAGGCGTACCGCGATCGGTACGATGAGCGCGGCCGCCCCCAGGTAAATCAGCGCCTGAATAAGCGTATGACTATCCATGGTGGGTCTCCTGCCAGTCGAGCAACAATTGTTTGTAGCGACGGGCCTGCGCCTGCAGAGTTTCGTCGTCGCAAATGAAGGTGCAGTGAGTGGCAAACGACGGCAACCAGTTCATCCCGCAATAGAGCGCCGTGGCCTGTAATGGCTGTCCCAGAACATCAAAGCCGGGGTGTGAACCAATATCAAAGTGCTGATCCCCGCCGCCTGTGGTCACGGCCCATAACAGACTTTTCCCCTGCAACGCACGCGCGCCATGGCCATATGCCCAGCCGTGGGCCAGGACTTTATCAATCCATAATTTGAGGAGCGGCGGTACACTGTACCATTGCATGGGATGTTGCCAGACAACCAGGTCAGCACGGTTCAATGCCTCCTGCTCGGCGGCGATATCAATATTGAAATCGGGGTAGAGGTGATAAAGAGAGCGAATTTCCACCCCCTCCAGAGTCCCTGCATGCTCAATCATCCGCTTATTCGCATGGGAATACTGCGGATAGGGATGGGCATAAATTATCAGAATCATCGATTAACCTGTTTTCACTGCACACTTTTTTCTTTGAGTGTAGACAGTTAATCGTCGTGCTAACAGCGACAATCTGTGCGGGATTAGCAGGCACCAGCGTAGCACCGGTCAGAAAAGCGGCTAAAACAGCGAGAGGGGCTGGCGTTACCGGTCTGCCGCCACTGAGGGGTGAGACAAAAAAAGTCCCGCGCTAATGGCGGGACGCTTTCTGGCACGGAGTGAAATTAATTGTCCAGTTCACTCATGTTCTTCACCTGGTCGCGGTTAATCTGCTCGGTTTTACCCGTTTCCGCATTTTTGTAAGAGACCAGGCCGGTGTCGCTATCGATTTCCGGTTTGCCATCAGTCACGATAGTTTTGCCATCGGTGGTTTTTACAGCCTGATTGGATGAACAACCGGCAACGGTAAAGAGCGTGGCAGCAGTAAACAGTGACGTTAATAACAGTTTCGTTCGCATGGTGTTCTCCCCTGCTTTTCAGTCGTTTTCAGTTAAATACAGGGTAACTTTAGACTAACTGACTGACCTTAAAAGAAAATACAGAACACTCTGAAGGTTTGACTTAATTCAGGGAATTGCGTCGAATCGTCATACTCCCCGTCTGAGCAAGCGTCAAACCACGCGTCTCCGGTGCAAAAGCGATGGAGATGAGCAGGCCAACGAGCGAAATTCCCGCCCCCATCAGCATGACGTAACTGATCCCATATTTAGTGATAAAAATCGGCAGCGCCCAGGTTGAAAGAATGGTACCAATCCGGCTCAGGGACATGATGACGCCAACGGCAGAGGCGCGAATATCGGTCGGGAACAGCTCATTCGGGTAAAGCCACTGGAGATTTCCTGGCCCGCCGGAGAAAAAGGCATATACCGCGAATGCCGCAACCACCAGCCAGATACCCATTTCAGGGATCAATCCCAGCACGGCCAGCGCCAGTGTCATCATCATAAAGCTGCCGATCAGTAGCGGTCGCCTCCCCATGCTGTTCAGCCAGTACATCGGTGGAATGCAGCCCAGCATAAAGAACAAGCTGATCACCACATTGCCCAGCGCCGCGCTTTTCCCGACGCCCAACCCCAGCAGGCCAACAATCTGCGGACCAAAGGTATAGATGGCGAACATCGGAATAACCTGGCACGTCCAGATAGCGGCGACAAACAAGACAAACGGGAAGTGACGACGATTAAACAGTTGTAAGAAGCGAGTTTCTTGTGGTGGTTCATCATCGAACGCTACCGGCTCGCCAAACAGTTTAATCATCATCTCCTCACACTCTTTCACCCGCCCTTTACGCAGGAGCCAGCGCGGAGATTCTGGAAGATCAAAACGCCCAATCAGGATCATGATACAAGGGATTACCGCACTCCCCAGCATCCAGCGCCATCCGCCGTCCACATCGTACAACCAATAACCGACCAGATCGGCACAGGTCGCGCCGACATACCACATCGCAGCAATAAAACTGATTGAGAAAGCTCGTTGGCGGGTACTGGAAAATTCAGTGATCATGGAGGTTGCGATAGGGTAATCCGCGCCAATCACTACGCCAATCAGCACTCGCATAATGAGCAATTCCATGGGCGAGGAGACAAACATCGTGGCCACCGATATCACCCCAATGGCAATGATATCGATGAGGAACATTTTCCGTCGCCCCACTTTGTCTGAGATGTAGCCAAACAACGAGGTGCCGACAAACAGACCCGCCAGCGTTCCCGCCCCCAACAATCCCAGCCACTGTGCATCCAGCTTTAATGCTGGCGTGAGCTGCTCCAGTGCAACGCCAATCATGACAAGCACATACCCATCCAGGAAAGGTCCGCCGCTTCCCCACAACATGATTCGACGGTGAATAGATGAGAATTGGATATCATCAAAATTTCTGATCTGCTGCATGGTTATGTCCTGTCTCAACGGCAAAATACGAGGTTTGTCACCTCAAGTGCCGAATGGCCCGGCAAAAGCACCTTCTCCAGCCAATACTTCACGTAGTTTTTATAGGCCGGATAAATCTCTGTTATCCGGCACCGGTTTTAGCCGTAGCGAAACTCCACACCAAACGTACCGCGTGGGTAGTCCCATTTTTCGAGGACCGTATCCAACCCCAAAATCCGACAGGTACCGCACTCCAGGCATCCGGCGTAATCAAAACGCACGCTGCCGTCATCCTGCTTTTTGTACAGGCCCGCAGGACAGGCTTTAACTAACACCTCCAGCACCTGCTTATCGGGGTCGGTTTTTAAAATGATGTGTGGGTTTTCTTCATCCACGTTGAATTTGTTAACACCCAGTTTGATGTCCACATTGACGGGGGAAGTCATAGTACAGTCGCTCCTTTTAGACCATCCTTTATCAAGTTGATAAAACCGACCTTTTTGGCATGCCGAAGGATTTTCTTACGCATTGCTACCGGGGCGGTACCATCGACGGTAAACAGATCGCGTGCCACGCCAACCGCCATTTCTGGGTAACGGGTAAACATGCGCGGGTTATCGAGGAAGGCAGGTAAACGCTGATACATACGCATATCCCGCATCGGACCGTCATCAAGGAGCTGACGATAAGCCGAAAGCCCCTGACGGCTGAAATTGTTACTTTGTATCGCGGAAAGTACCGTTTTCGCGGCGGCTTCCCCTGCCGCCACGGCCAGGTCCATGCCACGAATGGTGAAACCAAGATTCATACACATGCCGGCGGCATCACCCGCGATCAGGACACCGTCGCCAACCAGTTCAGGCTGCATATTCATCCCGGATTCCGGAACAACATGAGCGGCGTATTCCACCATTTTGCCGCCGCTAATCAACGGCGCGACGGCAGGGTGCTGTTTAAAATCCTCCAGCATTTGCGGGACTGATTTTTTGGCCTCTTTGAGATGATGCAGACCGCATACTAACCCAAGCGAAATTGTCGTTTGATTGGTATAGAGGAACCCGCCCCCCATCAGGCCATCTGTCGGTGCGCCGGCAAATAGCCAGGCCGCCCCTTCGTTGCCCTGTAACTGGAAACGATCTTCAATGACCGTTTTTGGCAATTCGATGAGTTCTTTAACCCCAACCGCAACATTCGAAGCCGTAACGCGTTTCGCCATGCCCAGTTGTTCAGCCAGCAAGGAATTCACACCATCCGCCAGAATCACGACTTTCGCTTCCAGAATGTCGCCATCGGCTTCCACGCCAACCACTTTGCCATCACGTTGCACGACATTGTCAACGCGGATCCCGGTGATCAATTGCGCTCCCGCCTCTTCTGCCTGCTCCATCAGCCAGGCATCAAATTTACTGCGTAAGACGGAATAAGAGGCTTGCTCAGGTTCACCGTGATCGCCGTTGAGGTAATCAACCGTCATTGCTCCCTTATCGGTCATAAACGAGAGCTTTTCATGTGTAATCAGGCGTTCGACGGGAGCATGCCCGGCAAAACCGGGAATAATACGTTCGAGACTATGGGCGTAAATACGCCCGCCAGTTACATTTTTCGCTCCGGCGGAATTGCCCCTCTCAATCACCAGTACTTGCGCACCTTCCCTGGCAAGCACCAGCGCTGCCACCGAGCCCGCCACCCCCGCCCCCACGATGATGGCGTCAAAAATATCTTCTGACATAAAAACTCCAGAAATTACCTGTAATAACAGAGCGGTCACCGCTCTGCTTAAGGAATTAGCGCGCTAATGCGGCTGTCAGTGCGGGTAAAATTTTCAGCGCATCGCCGACGATACCGTAATCGGCATACTGGAAAATCGGCGCATTTTTGTCTTTGTTAATGGCAAAAATCGTCTGTGCACCGTTTGCGCCCACCATGTGCTGAATCTGACCGGAGATGCCTACAGCCAGGTACAATTCCGGTTTGAGCATCAGGTTAGAAATGCCGACATAGCGTTCGTGTTCCATCCATTTTTCGTTTTCAGCGACCGGACGCGAACAGGCCAACTCCGCACCAATGGACTGGCACAACGCTGTTGCCAGCGAGATATTCTCCTTGCTACCGATACCGCGTCCGACGCTGACAACCCAGCGCGCTTTATCAAGATCAACGTTACTGTTCTGGCGAGCCTGAGTTGCAGTGCGAATGACGGTGATTTCCGGCGACTGCCATGCGACAGTCTGCGCCACGCCGCTTCGCGAAGTGTCTGGCTGCGCCGGCTCAAATGTGCCGCTGCTGAGCGTAATCACGGCGAAAGAAGAACGTAGCGTTTCTTCGCCAATGGCAAGTCCGCCATACACCATATGTTTTACCAAAGCGTTATCACCCGCGATGGCGACGGCATTGGCATCATTAGAGACTGCGGCCGTCAGGCGGAAACCCAATTTTGCCGCCAGTAATTTGCCCCGACGTGTATTGGGCAGCAGTACCAGCCCTTTCGAACCCTGCTGGCGAATGGTCGCCGCCATGGCGTCCGCATAATCTTCAATCATGCGGTCTTCCGGTTTACCGCTGAGATGCCAGACGCTATCGGCCCCCAGGTGGAATGCTGTGGCACTGTCGGTTTCACTGAGCACAAATACATTGATCTGTTCGCCCAACATGCGTGCGCCGCCCATCAAATCAGCCAGCCGGGAAACGGTATCGCTGAATACCCATACAGTGGAAAACTTGCTCATAACATCCCCTTTTAATTGATGATCTTGCGCAGATGGTCAGCAAATACGGCGATTTGTTCTTCGCCATCACCTTCAATAACGATGCGCTGGCGCTCACGTTGTCCCGGCGCAGCGATCTGTTGCACGGAGTTCGCTTCCCCGTGGGTAAAACCAATATCTGCTGTCGTCCAGACCTGAACCGGTTTTTTGGCCGCGCCCAGAATGGCTTTCATGGAAGGAATTTGCGGGGAGTTAATATCCGTAGAGACCGCAATGACCGCCGGAAGCGGTATGCTCAGGGTTTCGATCTCGTCTTCCAGAGCGCGCTCAACGGTCAGCGTGTTATCCACCAGCGATAAAATTTTACTGACGCCGTTGATTGCCGGAATGTGCAGCATTTCACCCAGCAGCAGACTGACCTGTTGGGCATAGAGATCGGAGGAACCGTCGCCACAAATAATCAGATCAAAGCCGGATTTTTTCGCTGCCTGCGCTAACGCCACTGCGGTTTGCTGCGGCAGCGCATTCTCAAACGCATCATCAATCACAACAATCAGTTCGTCCGGGCCGCGCGAAAGCACATCTTTGCGTCCTTTCGCATTAGTCAACGCCTTACCGCCAACACTCATGGCGATCACTTGCGCGTCTCCGGACTGCTGTTTTAACTGGCAAGCAGCTTCAATCGCATTCAAATCGTATTGGCTAATTTTGGAATCCGCTTTACTAATATCTAACGAACCATCCGCGTTATTGATCGCAATATCCTGTTCATCAGGTACGCACTTGTAACAAGTAATTATCTTCATTGCCTCTCCAGAAATCATGAAGGAATCGTCGTCCATATCGGCGATGGTAAATACAGATATCACACCATTTAATTACGGGATAAAACATTAATCACCAATATTGAAAATGTCACACCCTGTAAAATAGGACTTTCAATATTGTTAGCGACTTCACCAATATTGAAGAATTGGTTTCACCTTACAAATTTTCAATATTGTTAGCGACTTCACCAATATTGAAGAATTGGTTTCACCTTACAAATTTTCAATATTGTTTCCGGGATCACCAATATTGAACGCCACAAGGATGAAAAAACAGAAAAATCACAAGTAACAAATTGTTTTTAAAGAACTTATCAATCACTCCCAACCAAATAAAAACCGACAAAAAAGTGTGACGCGAATAACAGAATACGCTGTAGCGAATACCCATCATGGAGTACTCGCCGAAGCTCCCTTGAGGTTAAAGAGTCATTAAATAAACACTCACAAAAATGAACATAAATATAACAAACGGGAACGAAATATAAATCAATTATGACACTGGAATTCGAACATGAAAAATGACAAGAGAAAGTCAGGTATAGAGCCAAAAGTTTTTTTCCCACCGCTAATAATCGTCGGAATACTTTGCTGGCTAACTGTTAGAGACCTTGATGCCGCCAATGTGGTTATTAATGCAGTATTTACTTATGTAACGAATGTCTGGGGATGGGCATTTGAGTGGTATATGGTCGTGATGCTCTTTGGCTGGTTCTGGCTGGTCTTTGGCCCTTACGCCAAAAAGAAACTGGGCGATGAGAAACCTGAATTCAGCACCGCGAGCTGGATTTTCATGATGTTCGCCTCCTGTACCTCCGCAGCCGTGTTGTTCTGGGGATCGATAGAGATTTATTACTATATCTCTACACCACCGTTTGCATTAGCCCCCAACTCTACCGGCGCCAAAGAGCTCGGCCTCGCCTACAGTTTGTTCCACTGGGGACCGCTACCGTGGGCCACCTATAGCTTCCTTTCCGTCGCTTTCGCCTATTTTTTCTTTGTTCGCAAAATGGATGTGATTCGCCCCAGCTCAACGCTTGTGCCTTTAGTGGGTGAGAAACATGTGAAAGGGTTATTCGGGACCATCGTCGATAACTTCTATCTTGTGGCACTGATCTTCGCGATGGGTACCAGCCTCGGTCTGGCTACGCCGCTGGTCACTGAATGTATGCAGTATCTATTCGGCATCCCCCATACGCTGCAACTGGACGCGATCATCATTACCTGCTGGATCATTCTTAACGCAATCTGCGTGGCCTGCGGCCTGCAGAAAGGAGTGAAGATTGCCAGCGACGTGCGTAGCTACCTGAGCTTCCTTATGCTCGGCTGGGTATTCATCGTCAGCGGCGCCAGCTTCATCATGAACTACTTCACCGATTCCGTCGGTATGCTGTTGATGCATCTGCCACGTATGTTGTTCTACACCGATGCTATCGGCAAAGGCGGTTTCCCGCAGGGCTGGACCGTTTTCTACTGGGCCTGGTGGGTCATTTACGCCATCCAAATGAGTATCTTCCTCGCCCGTATATCGCGTGGCCGTACCGTTCGTGAACTGTGCTTCGGAATGGTGCTGGGCCTGACGGCTTCCACCTGGATCCTGTGGACTGTGCTGGGCAGTAACACGCTACTGCTGATGGATAAAAATATTCTCAATATTCCGCAGCTTATTGCAGAGCATGGCGTACCACGCGCCATTATCGAGACCTGGGCCGCCTTACCCCTGAGTACAGCAACAATGTGGGGGTTCTTTATTCTCTGCTTTATTGCCACCGTCACACTTATCAACGCGTGTTCTTACACGCTGGCCATGTCGACCTGCCGCGAAATACGCGATGGTGAAGAGCCGCCTCTGCTGGTACGTATCGGCTGGTCCATTCTGGTCGGCATCATCGGTATTGTGCTGTTGGCTCTCGGCGGGTTGAAACCGATACAAACGGCAATCATCGCGGGCGGCTGCCCTCTCTTCTTCGTCAATATCATGGTCACGCTGTCCTTTATTAAGGACGCCAAAGCGCACTGGAAAGATAACTAAGATAAATCAACCATATCAAGAGGTTAAAAGATGGACTTTAACTTGAATGATGAACAGGAACTGTTCGTCGCCGGTATTCGTGAATTAATGGCCAGTGAAAATTGGGAGGCCTATTTTGCCGAATGCGATCGCGATAGCGTCTATCCTGAGCGTTTCGTAAAAGCACTGGCCGATATGGGCATTGACAGCCTGCTGCTCCCGGAAGATCGCGGTGGTCTGGATGCCGGTTTCGTTACCGTGGCGGCTGTGTGGATGGAATTAGGTCGCCTGGGTGCGCCAACCTACGTGCTCTATCAACTTCCTGGCGGCTTCAACACGGTGTTACGCGAAGGCACTCAGGAACAGATCGATAAGATCATGGCGTTTCAGGGTACCGGTAAACAGATGTGGAACTCGGCGATCACCGAACCGGGCGCCGGGTCTGACGTGGGCAGTTTAAAAACCACTTATACCCGTAAAAATGGTAAGGTTTATCTTAATGGCAGTAAGTGCTTCATCACCAGTAGCGCTTACACCCCTTATATCGTGGTAATGGCGCGTGACGGCGCGTCTGCGGATAAACCCATTTATACCGAATGGTTTGTCGATATGAGCAAACCTGGCATCAAAGTTAACAAGCTTGAGAAACTCGGTCTGCGCATGGATAGCTGCTGCGAAATTACCTTTGACGATGTTGAACTGGATGAAAAAGACATGTTCGGCCGTGAGGGTAATGGGTTTAACCGTGTTAAAGAAGAGTTTGACCACGAACGCTTCCTCGTTGCTCTGACGAACTACGGAACCGCAATGTGCGCCTTTGAAGATGCAGCGCGCTACGCCAATCAGCGAGTGCAGTTTGGCGAAACGATCGGTCGCTTCCAGCTCATTCAGGAGAAGTTTGCCCATATGGCAATCAAATTAAACTCCATGAAAAACATGCTGTTGGAAGCCGCCTGGAAAGCAGATAACGGCACCATTACCTCCGGCGATGCAGCCATGTGCAAATACTTCTGCGCCAATGCGGCATTTGAGGTCGTTGACAGTGCGATGCAAGTACTCGGTGGCGTTGGGATTGCAGGCAATCACCGTATTACCCGTTTCTGGCGCGATCTGCGCGTTGATCGGGTGTCCGGCGGTTCCGACGAAATGCAGATCCTGACTTTGGGTCGCGCAGTGCTCAAACAGTACCGTTAATCGGGTGATAACCCCATCACGCTGTGATGGGGTTCCAGGGATGCCACACAGGAGTATGTCATGAGTCATCGTTTACCAATGTCCGTGTTTGGACCACTTGCGGGTGTGCGGGTCGTTTTCTCCGGTATCGAAATTGCCGGGCCCTTCGCCGGACAAATGTTTGCCGAGTGGGGCGCAGAAGTTATCTGGATTGAAAATGTCGCCTGGGCCGACACAATTCGTGTCCAGCCGAATTATCCGCAACTCTCACGCCGCAATCTGCACGCGCTATCGCTGAATATCTTCAAAGATGAAGGCCGGGAAGCGTTCCTTAAATTAATGGAAACCACCGACATTTTTATCGAGGCCAGTAAAGGTCCGGCATTTGCTCGCCGGGGAATTACCGATGAAGTGTTATGGGAACACAATCCGAAGCTGGTCATCGCCCACCTGTCTGGTTTTGGGCAGTTTGGGACAGAGGAGTACACCAACCTTCCTGCTTATAACACCATTGCGCAAGCCTTCAGTGGTTACCTGATTCAAAATGGCGACGTTGACCAGCCGATGCCCGCCTTCCCGTACACGGCAGACTATTTTTCCGGCATGACGGCGACAACCGCAGCACTTGCGGCGCTGCATAAAGTACGTGAAACAGGCAAAGGGGAAAGCATTGATATTGCGATGTATGAAGTGATGCTGCGCATGGGCCAGTACTTCATGATGGATTATTTCAATGGCGGCGAAATCTGTCCGCGTATGACCAAAGGCAAAGACCCCTATTACGCTGGCTGTGGTCTGTATAAATGCTCGGATGGCTACATCGTGATGGAACTGGTCGGTATCACGCAAATTACCGAGTGTTTTAACGATATCGGGCTGGCGCATATTCTCGGCACGCCAGAAGTTCCGGAAGGTACACAACTCATTCACCGCGTCGAGTGCCCGTACGGCCCACTGGTGGAAGAGAAACTGGATGCATGGCTGCTAACGCATACCATTGCCGAAGTACAAGCGCGCTTCGCCGAGCTGAATATTGCCTGTGCAAAAGTACTGACCATTCCTGAACTGGAGGGTAACCCGCAGTACGTCGCCCGCGAATCAATCACCCAATGGCAAACCATGGATGGCCGTACCTGCAAGGGGCCAAACATTATGCCGAAATTCAAAAATAACCCTGGGAAAATCTGGCGCGGCATGCCGTCACACGGTATGGATACCTCCGCCATCTTGCAGAACATCGGTTACAGCGAAGCAGATATTAAGGAACTGGTAAGCAAGGGGCTGGCCAGGGTTGAGGATTAAATACGTAGCGCTAACGGGATCGTGTAGCCACCCTGTTAGCGCTTACACCTAATTTCAGTGGATAAAAGTGCGATGGATGTTATTGGCGATCAAAACTTACGTCAGATGTGGGACGACCTGGCAGAGGTCTATGGCGATAAAACGGCGCTGATTTTTGAGTCATGTGAAGGTGAAGTACAGCAATTCAGCTATACCTTCCTCAATGAGGAAATCAATCGCACAGCAAACCTGTTCAACGGGCTGGGGATCCAAAAAGGCGATAAAGTCGCGCTGCATCTGGATAACTGCCCTGAGTTTTTCTTTTGCTGGTTCGGGCTGGCAAAAATCGGTGCCATCATGGTGCCGATTAACGCCAGACTATTGCATGATGAAAGTCTGTGGATCCTGCAAAACTGCCGGGCTCGTTTGTTGGTAACCACTGAAAACTTCTATCCCCTTTACCGTCAGATTCTGCAGGAAGGTGAAACGCAGCTCAATCATATCTGCCTTATCGACCGGCAGTTCTGTGTCTCAGATAGCGCGGTGAGTGATTTTTATCAACTTAAGCGCGTCCAACCCACTACCCTGAACTCTACGCCGACGTTAAGCACCGACGATACCGCAGAAATTCTTTTTACCTCGGGCACGACCTCACGACCAAAAGGCGTGGTCATTACCCAATATAACTTACGTTTTGCGGGTTACTACTCCGCCTGGCAGTGTGCATTACGCGATGACGATATTTATCTGACCGCTATGCCCGCTTTTCATATCGATTGTCAGTGTACGGCGGCAATGGCCGCCTTTTCCAGCGGTGCCACCTTTGTGCTGCTTGAGAAATACAGTGCGCGTGCGTTCTGGAGCCAGGTGCGAAAATACCGTGCCACAGTTACCGAATGCATTCCCATGATGATTAGAACCCTGATGGTGCAACCGCCAATGCCTGCGGATAATCAGCATTGCCTTCGTGAAGTGCTTTTCTACCTCAATCTTTCCGTGCAGGAAAAAGACGCCTTTGTTGAACGTTTCGGTGTCAGGTTGCTGACATCGTATGGCATGACGGAAACGATTGTCGGCATTATTGGTGACAGACCCGGTGATAAACGGCGCTGGCCGTCAATTGGCCGCGCGGGGTTTTGCTACGAAGCGGAAATTCGTAACGATCAAAATCAGCCCCTTCCTCCCCATGAAATCGGTGAAATATGCATTAAAGGCATGCCGGGGAAAACGCTTTTTAAAGAGTATTACGAACAGCCGGACGCAACCGCGATGGCGCTGGATGCAAGCGGTTGGTTACATACCGGTGATTCGGGTTACTACGATGAAGAAGGCTTTTTTTATTTTGTCGACAGGCGTTGCAATATGATTAAGCGCGGTGGTGAGAATGTCTCCTGTGTAGAACTGGAGAATATCATTTCGACCCATCCAAAAATTCAGGATACGGTGGTTATCGGCGTTAAAGACAGTATCAGGGATGAAGCTATAAAAGCCTTTATTGTTCTTCATGAAGGCGAAACATTAAGTGCTGATGAATTTTTTTCTTTTTGCGCCAGTAATATGGCGAAATTTAAAGTACCGACGCTTGTTGAATTCAGGCGCGATCTGCCACGCAACTGTTCAGGGAAAGTCATAAAGAAAAATCTAACATAACGTATTCGGCTGAATTTATGTTCGCCGAAATAGAAATAACGTGAACACTTCATATCTTGCAGAGGCGGTATGCCTCTGCAAAGCATACACATATTTAAAAGGAGCAAAATATGAGTGAATCATTACATCTGAACCGCCATGGGCATATTCTGGAAATTACTCTCGATCGCCCCGTTGCCAATGCCATTGATGCAAAAACCAGTTTTGCCATGGGCGAAGTATTTCTGAATTTCCGCGATGATCCTGAATTACGCGTAGCAATTATTACTGGCGCCGGCCAGAAATTCTTTTCCGCGGGCTGGGATTTAAAAGCAGCAGCAGAAGGTGAAGCACCGGATGCAGATTTTGGGCCTGGCGGGTTTGCGGGATTGACCGAACTTTTTGATCTCGATAAACCGGTCATTGCCGCAGTAAACGGCTATGCCTTTGGCGGAGGGTTTGAACTGGCGCTGGCAGCAGATTTCATTATCTGCGCTGAAAATGCCAGCTTTGCCTTACCCGAAGCCAAACTCGGCATCGTGCCGGACAGCGGTGGGGTTTTACGCCTGCCTAAACGCTTACCACCCGCTATCGTCAATGAAATGGTGATGACCGGGCGGCGCATGAATGCCGAAGAAGCACTACGCTGGGGTATCGCTAATTATGTTGTCAGTCAGGAAGCATTAATGGAGAAAGCGCGCGAACTGGCACAGCAACTGCTTCAAAGCGCACCACTGGCTATTGCCGCATTAAAAGAGATAACCAGAACAACCAGTGAAATGCCGGTAGAAGAAGGCTATCGTTATCTCCGTAGCGGTGCGCTGAAACACTATCCGGCGGTCCTGCATTCCGAAGATGCGATTGAAGGGCCGCAGGCCTTTGCCGAAAAACGCTCACCGGTATGGAAAGGACGTTAATAACTCATGAGCTATTACGCCTTTGAAAGCTTGATCCCGGTCGTCCATCCAGAGGCGTATATCCATCCGAGCGCGGTATTGATTGGCGACGTCATTGTAGGGGCTGGTGTCTACGTCGGCCCTCACGCTTCGCTTCGCGGTGACTATGGCCGCCTGATTCTGGAACCAGGTTCGAATTTACAGGATGGCTGCATTATGCACGGTTACTGCGATACCGACACCGTCGTCGGTGAGAACGGACATATCGGACACGGTGCGATTTTGCATGGCTGCGTGATTGGCCGGGATGCGCTGGTCGGTATGAACAGCGTGATTATGGACGGCGCGGTCATTGGCGAAGAGAGCATTGTTGCCGCCATGAGCTTTGTGAAAGCCGGATTTATCGGGGCAGCAAGACAGTTATTGGTGGGATCGCCAGCCCGTTTCATACGTGATGTAACCGAAGAAGAGTTGCACTGGAAGCAACTTAATACCCGGGAGTATCAGGATCTGGCTATCCGCTGTCGCTCATCATTATATGAAACGCAACCGCTGCGCCAGCCAGAAAAAAACCGACCGCGGCTTAAAGGTACGACAGAGGTGAAGCCGAAATCAGCGCAATGACTTTATCGAATGGCGCACTCGCGCCATTCGATATTCGCTCATTAACGACGCAAACTTTTTGACAACATCATTTGCCATTTCTGTTCCGTCTTAAGTCCTGCTGGCAGGACTACAGGCATATGGGATGTTTTCGTGGTACTGAGCATTTTTTCCTGCGCATTATTTTTCAGCCTGGTATAGATTTGATCATCAATATTTTTTACACGCACCAGACGCTGACATTGACATCCTCTACCTTGCAGTTGATTTGGAATTGTCCTGGTCTCACAGGTAATTTCTTCTACCTCAGAAAGAATATAAGAAACCGTATTGATCGCTTTACAGTGGTCCATGTCAAAATGCCTGGCAATTTCCTTAGCGCTCACCCAACGATTTTCCGCCATCATCCAATCGGCAATTAACAAATAAAGGGGTTTTTCAACATATTCTTTACTCATAAGCACACCATTTTTACAAATTAAAAATCTTGTTATGGTCAGGCTTGCCTGAATATCAACAAAACCATTAACCATATTAAAAATACGGATAACAAGAAATAGTATGCAGGTTTGAGGATCATTAGTGTGAGCAAAATCGTGCTAGTAGCATTAGAAAAATGCGTAACAATGATTTGCACGTTCAGCACGAATGGTATGTATAAAAAAACGGCTCCTGATCAGGAACCGTTTATTTAATCGGTAATACTGTGCGCTGGTCTGCGCAGCAAGTTACGCTTTAATCTGCGCGTGCATCTCCTGAACGGAGGTCACCTTCTCGGTGGCATCGGCGTTCAGCGCCATCGCGGTAGCAAAACCACCGTTCAGCGTGGTGTCGTAATGCACTTTGTACTGCAGCGCGCTGCGGCGAATGACCCTGGAGTCTTCTATCGCCCGACGGCCTGCGGTGGTGTTGATGATGTAGGTGTATTCGCCATTCTTAATACGGTCCTGAATGTGCGGACGACCTTCATGCACCTTGTTCACCAGACGCGGGTTAATACCGGCTTCGCCCAGGACAATCGCCGTACCGTGGGTTGCATCGAGTTCGAAACCAAACTTGAGCAGCTTCGCTGCCAGGTCAACCACACGCTCTTTATCCCCTTCACGTACAGAAAGCAGCGCACGACCCTGTTTCTTCATCGTGGAGTTGCTACCCAGTTGCGCTTTAGCGAACGCTTCGGCGAAGGTACGGCCCACACCCATCACTTCCCCGGTAGAGCGCATTTCTGGCCCTAACAGCGGGTCAACGCCCGGGAATTTATTGAATGGCAGCACCACTTCTTTCACCGAGTAGTACGGCGGGATAATTTCTTTGGTGACGCCCTGCTGTGCCAGCGTCTGACCGACCATCACACGCGCCGCCACTTTCGCCAACGGTACGCCGGTGGCTTTGGAGACAAACGGTACGGTACGCGCCGCACGCGGGTTCACCTCAATCAGATACACTTCGTTATCTTTTACCGCAAACTGGACGTTCATCAGACCGCGAACCTGCAGTTCGAAGGCCAGTTTCTGCACCTGCTGGCGCATCACGTCCTGGATGTCCTGGCTCAGCGTGTAGGCTGGCAGGGAACAAGCGGAGTCGCCGGAGTGCACGCCGGCCTGCTCGATATGCTCCATAATGCCGCCAATCAGCACCATTTCGCCGTCGCAAATAGCGTCAACATCCACTTCTACCGCATCGTCCAGGAAGCGATCCAGCAGGACTGGCGCATCATTGGACACGCTCACTGCGGTCTGGAAGTAACGACGCAGGTCGGCTTCGTCGTAGACGATTTCCATCGCACGGCCGCCCAGTACATAAGACGGACGCACCACCAGCGGGTAACCAATCTCTTTCGCCTTTTCAACCGCTTGCTCAATGGCGGTGACGGTGGCGTTCGCCGGTTGTTTCAGTTTCAGACGGTCAACCGCCTGCTGGAAACGTTCACGGTCTTCGGCACGGTCAATGGCATCCGGGCTGGTACCGATAACCGGTACACCCGCCGCTTCCAGCGCGCGCGCCAGTTTCAGCGGAGTCTGGCCGCCGTACTGCACGATAACGCCTTTCGGCTTCTCGATACGCACGATTTCCAGCACATCTTCCAGCGTTACCGGCTCGAAGTAGAGACGGTCGGAAGTGTCATAGTCGGTGGAGACGGTTTCCGGGTTACAGTTGACCATGATGGTCTCGTAGCCGTCTTCGCGCAGCGCCAGCGAGGCGTGTACGCAGCAGTAGTCAAATTCGATCCCCTGACCGATACGGTTCGGGCCGCCACCCAGTACCATGATTTTATCGCGGTCCTGGTTCGGATTCGCTTCACACTCTTCTTCATACGTGGAGTACATGTAAGCGGTGTCAGTCGCGAATTCTGCCGCACAGGTGTCCACACGCTTGTAGACCGGGTGCAGGTTGTACTGATCGCGCAGCTTACGCACTTCCGTTTCGCGCACGCCTGCCAGTTTAGCCAGACGCGCATCGGCAAAGCCTTTACGCTTGAGCATACGCAGGAAATCCGCGTCGAGGCCGTTAATACCCACTTCGGCGACTTTCTCTTCCAGACGCACCAGTTCTTCAATCTGCACCAGGAACCAGCGGTCAATATTGGTCAGGTTGAAAACGCCATCAACGGACAGGCCTGCACGGAAAGCATCGGCGATGTACCAGATACGCTCAGCGCCAGCGTCTTTCAGTTCGCGACGAATTTTGGTCAGCGCTTCCGGGTCATCCAGGCTCACTTTCGGGTCAAAGCCGGTGGCGCCGACTTCCAGGCCACGCAGCGCTTTTTGCAGGGATTCCTGCTGCGTGCGGCCAATCGCCATCACTTCACCGACCGATTTCATCTGAGTGGTCAGGCGGTCATTGGCGCCAGCGAATTTCTCAAAGTTGAAGCGCGGGATTTTCGTCACAACGTAGTCGATAGACGGCTCGAAGGACGCCGGGGTACGGCCACCGGTGATATCGTTCATCAATTCGTCGAGGGTGTAACCCACCGCCAGTTTCGCCGCCACTTTGGCAATCGGGAAGCCGGTCGCTTTCGAGGCCAGCGCAGAGGAGCGGGAGACACGCGGGTTCATTTCAATAACAATCAGACGGCCATTTTTCGGGTTAACCGAGAACTGGACGTTAGAACCGCCGGTTTCCACGCCAATTTCACGCAATACCGCCATCGAGGCGTTACGCATGATTTGATACTCTTTATCGGTCAGGGTCTGTGCAGGCGCAACGGTGATGGAGTCACCGGTGTGGATGCCCATGGCGTCGAAGTTTTCGATGGAGCAGACGATGATACAGTTGTCGTTTTTATCACGCACCACCTCCATCTCGTACTCTTTCCAGCCAATCAGCGACTCATCAATCAGCAGCTCTTTTGTCGGGGAAAGGTCCAGACCGCGTTCACAAATCTCTTCAAACTCTTCGCGGTTGTAGGCGATACCGCCGCCCGTTCCGCCCATGGTGAAGCTGGGTCGAATGATGCACGGATAGCCCACGTCAGCGGCAACGGCGAGCGCTTCTTCCATATTGTGCGCGATACCGGAACGCGCGGTTTCCAGGCCGATTTTCTTCATCGCCACGTCGAAACGGCGGCGGTCTTCTGCTTTATCAATCGCGTCAGCGGTAGCACCGATCATAGTGACGCCGAACTCGGCCAGTACGCCCTGGCGTTCCAGTTCCAGCGCACAGTTCAGCGCTGTCTGGCCCCCCATGGTCGGCAGTACCGCATCCGGACGCTCTTTTTCGATGATTTTGCGTACCACTTCCCAGTGGATCGGCTCGATATAGGTTGCATCCGCCATTTCCGGGTCGGTCATGATCGTCGCCGGGTTGGAGTTCACCAGAATGACGCGATAACCCTCTTCACGCAGCGCTTTACACGCCTGCGCACCGGAGTAGTCGAACTCACACGCCTGACCGATAACAATCGGGCCGGCGCCAAGGATCAGGATGCTTTTTATGTCTGTACGTTTTGGCATGGCTCTTTTTCGCTCCTGATTATTTAGCAGACTGACGGTAAATCTCAATTAACTCGATAAAATGGTCAAACAGCGGCGCAGCGTCGTGCGGGCCCGGGCTTGCCTCAGGATGGCCCTGGAAGCTGAATGCCGGTTTATCCGTGCGATGAATCCCCTGCAGGGTGCCATCAAACAATGACTTATGCGTGACGCGCAGGTTTGCAGGCATGGAGGCTTCATCTACTGCAAAACCGTGGTTCTGTGCGGTAATCATCACGGTGTTGTTATCGATATCTTTTACCGGGTGGTTGCCGCCATGGTGACCGAACTTCATCTTCACGGTTTTCGCGCCGCTCGCCAGCGCCAGCAACTGGTGGCCAAGACAGATACCGAATACCGGAATGTCGGTCTCAAGGAATTTTTCGATTGCCTCGATAGCATAATCGCACGGTGCCGGGTCGCCAGGGCCGTTAGAGAGGAAGATACCGTCCGGATTCATTTTCAGGACATCTTCCGCCGACGTTTTCGCCGGAACGACCGTCAGACGGCAGCCTCTGTCCACCAGCATACGCAGGATGTTACGTTTTGCGCCGAAGTCGTATGCCACGACATGCAGCGGCAGTTCATCTTCGCTTTTCGCTTCCGGCAGTTCGCCTTTCAGTGTCCAGCTCCCCTGCGTCCAGCTATATGGCTCGGCAGTCGTCACTTCTTTCGCCAAATCCATCCCGTTCAGCCCCGGGAAGCTTTTCGCTTTCTCCAGCGCCAGAGCGGCATCCAGATTGTCCCCGGCGATAATGCAGCCATTCTGTGCGCCTTTTTCACGCAGCAGACGCGTCAACTTACGGGTATCAATATCGGCAATCGCCACGATGTTATGGCGTTTCAGGTATGAAGAGAGGTCTTCGGTATTACGATAGTTGCTGGCAATCAGCGGCAGGTCGCGAATGACCAGGCCTTGCGCATGTACCTGAGAGGATTCTTCATCGGCGGCATTGGTGCCGACATTACCAATATGGGGATAAGTAAGGGTGACGATTTGGCGGGAGTAGGAAGGATCAGTGAGGATTTCTTGATAACCGGTCATTGAAGTATTGAAAACGACTTCCCCAACCGCCGAACCTGTTGCCCCTATGGCCCGACCGTAAAACTGGGTTCCGTCTTCCAGAACCAATAGCGCTGACTTAATCAAAACACCCTCCAGAGAATATTCACTCACTTTATTTGCATATTAATTCAATTATAAGCCTCGAATCAATGCAAATTTGCGTAACCGCGAATTTTTTGCAAACGGCGGCATTCTGGAGACATGAAGGGTAAAAGTCAACTCATAGCGCATCTTTTTCATGTCTTTTTGCGCCCCAGAAAAGAATAGCACGATTTAGAGGGCAAAAAGATCACATTACCGGAGGAAGGAAAACGCTTGCGTCGCCATAAAACTGGTTTTACGGGCTTAGCTCTAGTAGAAAGTGGACCAAACGGTCAAAATTTACATTTCAGCAACCATAATGAGACGGAAGATAGGCATTAATAGAGGTTTAAAAGGGCGCAACACATAAAATAAGGAAAAATAAAAGGGCAATAAAATATTGCCCTATGCAATCAATGCATTACGACTGCAACAACCACATCACGATGGGTAATAACTTTTACAAATTGTTCAGATCCAGCACATCCCGCATGTCAAAAAGGCCGGCTTCTTTGTTTTTTAGCCATAAAGCAGAGCGAACAGCGCCATTGGCAAACGTCATTCGGCTTGACGCTTTATGGCTAATTTCAATGCGTTCACCGATATCAGCGAACATCGCTGTATGTTCGCCGACAATGTCGCCCGCGCGAACGGTAGCAAAGCCAATTGTGCCTGGTACACGCTCGCCGGTATGGCCTTCACGTGCATAAACCGCACAACCTTTTAAATCTTTATTCAATGCCTGGGCAATAGACTCTCCCATAGCCAGGGCGGTTCCTGACGGCGCATCCACTTTATAACGGTGATGTGCTTCGATGATTTCTATATCGGTGTAATCCCCCATCACCTTCGCCGCTTTTTCCAGTAGCTTAAGCATTACGTTCACGCCAACGCTGAAATTCGCCGCAAAAACAATGGCAATCTCTTGCGATGCCTCGCGAATTGCCGCTTTGCCTGCATCATCAAAACCGGTGGTACCGATAATCATCCCTTTGCCGTGCTGGCGACAAAACGCCAGATGAACAAGGGTTCCCTCCGGACGGGTGAAATCGATCAGTACATCAAAATCGTCCTTTACCGCCTGCAGATCGCTGCTCACGGTAACGCCTGTCGTACCCACGCCAGCGAGCTCTCCTGCATCGCTGCCCAGCAGGGAAGAACCTTCGCGCTCCAGCGCTGCGCCAAGCGCGACGCCATCCATCTGCTGGGTTGCCTGAATTAACTGGCGGCCCATACGCCCGCCGGCCCCCGCGATGGCTACGCGGATTTGTGCATCATGCATAGTTGTACTCTTTTGTTAATGAAATGCTGAAAATCGTTCTCAGATTAACCAGCCCGCGTCGGGGCTACCAGCCGAAAACACCGATAATTAGAATTAAATGATAAACAGCGGGAAATATCAGTAAAAGACATGTGTTCGCATGTTGCGAATTGAATAGCAAAACCCACAGAAGACACTGATCATCGGTATGCTAAGAAGATTTTTCACTACAGCGATGCGTTACCACCTCGTCTTTTGCTACATGACAACGCACCGCGCGTCAGCGAACGGTCAGCGTTCGTCCACTGTATAGCTGACCACGAGCTGACCTTTTTTCATTTTGACATTGGTAAGTGTGATGAGCCCGATTTCACGCAGTGCGCTGACATGGGTACCGCCGCAACCATAGGCAGACAATTCGCCGAAGCGAACGTGCCGCTTTCCTTCGGAAAAGCCGATGTGTCGCGGCAGATTTTCCTCCATCCAGGCACTGATTTTCGCCGTTAACATCTCCGCAGTGAGAGTCCCGTTACCGCTAAAAGTAATGCGCCCCTCACCTGGCCAGTGATGGGCTTTTACAGGCTGCCAGCCGAATGTTTCACCTGCACAACCAATCAGATGTCCGGCCGAATGCCAGCGTGCATGAAGATGACGTAATTCACCGTCGACACTGAGCGTGACCGGGCCTGGCGCGACCGGCGTGGCGGTGCGATGCCATACCGTATCACCGTCGGCGAAAACGCGTTGTATGGGCACGCCGTCGATGGTTCCGCCATCAGAGGGCTGACCGCCTCCCTGTGGGTGAAAGAGCGTGGCATCCAGTTCAATCACATAACCGTCCTCCCCATCGGGAATACATTGCACAACATTGGCCTGGCCCTGTGTCTCATCACTGGTGTAGTAATTTCGTGTTGTCATCTTCTTCCTCCTGATTACACGACCAGTATATTATCTTCACTGACTTTTATAATCCGTTGCGCTCTCAACACACTTTTGCCTGGCAGACACAAATGAATACCACCCTACTTCCCGATCTCGCGACCTTTGTTCTGATTGTCGATCAGGGCAGCTTCTCTGCCGCCGCCCGTGTTTCCGGCGCGACACCATCTGCAATGAGCCGCTGCGTTTCACGCCTTGAGCAGGCGCTGGGTAATAAATTACTGCACCGCACAACGCGCAAACTGCGGCTGAGTGAGTCCGGGCGTAGCGTGTACGAACATGCGCAAATGATGCTCGACGCCGCCAGACAGGCAATGAATGCTGGCAGCAGCGTGCAGGATATTGCGCAAGGCCCCCTGACTATCAGCGTGCCCAAAGCCGTTGGGCGATTTGTTATCCACCCCCTCATGCGCGAATTTCTGGTCCGTTATCCGCAGGTTGATGTACGGCTGCGTCTGGAAGATCGGTATATGGATTTAATTGATGATGGCGTCGACCTGGCGCTGCGCATTACCGACTCGCCTTCTCCGGGCCTGCACGGTAAGCCGTTAATACCGATTAAACATCTGATTTGCGCCACGCCGGAATATCTGCGTCAGCACGGCACACCCGAGAAGCCGGAAGATTTACGCCAGCATAGCTGCATCAGTCTTGGCGAAACGCCAGCAGACTCACGCTGGAAATTTCGTAAGCGTGGCAAAAGCGAAACCATTCAGACCCACGGACGCTATGCCGCTAACCACACCGGTGTGCGCCTCGATGCGGTGCTAAACCATCTGGGGATAGGCAGCCTGCCACTGTTTACCGCAAGTGCGGCACTGGCGCGAGGCGAGGTAGTTCAGGTGCTACCAGACTGGGAATTTATTAGCGACTATTCCGGGCAGCTCTGGCTACTGTGGTCGTCAGGAAAGCATATGCCCGCCAGAATGCGGGCAATGATTGATTATTTAAGTGAGAAGATGCCGCAGGTCTCGCTTACGGCGCCTTACTGAGTACGTCCGCAACCCAGGCGCGGAATGCATCAATATTTATGCCCAGGGCCACCTGCGCATTCGCGGGTTTCCCCAGACGGCCTTCAATGTCCACCACAGTCGTGCCCGCCGTGTACGTGCCCTGGGTTTCCACCGCCACAAAGCAGGATTTCAGGGTAAAAATGTCCGGGCGCACCAGCCAGGCAATCGCGCAGAGATCGTGCATCCGTAGCCCGGTCGCCATACTGCCGCTGCGGTAGTGGCTAAACAGGGCATGCAGCATTTTCCCGGTTTGATTTCCGGCAGGCAGCATGGACAGATAATCCGGGGTAAGCGTTGCATGGTTAGTCACATCCAGACCGCACATCACAATCTCCAGCCCGCTTTCGAAGACACGCGCGGCCGCCTCCGGGTCAATGGCGATATTAAATTCGGCGTTCGGCGTGAAGTTACCGCGTCCGGCAGAGCCACCCATTATCACCAGACGACGAATGTTGAACTGACATTCCGGGTAGTGGGATAACAGCAGGGCAATGTTGGTCAACGGGCCAATCGCTACCAGTGTGACCGGCTCCGGTGAGGCCATGAGCACATCGCGGATAGCCTGAAACGCTGGCTTTGCCAGCGGCTGGCGCTGATGTTCAACAAAGTTATAGCCTTCCATGCCAGATTCACCGTGGACACTTGCCGCATCGCGCAACGGGCGCAGCAACGGCGTCGCCGCACCTTTCGCAACCGGGATATTGGCATTCCAGAAGTGAAGCAATTGCAGGGCGTTACGGGTGGTTTTCTCCAGCGAGACATTACCTGCGACCGTGGTCATCAGTTTGAGATCAAGCTCAGGAGCAAAAAGCGCAGCGGCAATGGCAGCCGCGTCGTCAATACCAGGATCGGTGTCGAGAATAATCGGCAGGCGCATACATCCTCCATAAAAAATGCCAGGCGTCAGGCCTGGCATCTTCTCATAAACTCAAAGCGAAAAAGTTATTCGACTTCGCGAACATCGACCCGCAGCTCTTTCGGTACTTCGAAAACGATATTTTCTTCACGGCCTTCAAGCGGAATGGCTTCCCCACCGCCAAGCTCCTGCAGACGGGAGATAACGTTTTGCACCAGAACGTCAGGCGCCGATGCCCCGGCCGTTACGCCAACGCAACTGATTTCGCGCACCCACTCTTCCTGAATATCAGAAGCATCATCGATCAGGTAAGCGGATTTCCCCATACGCTGGGCCAGCTCCGCCAGACGGTTGGAGTTCGACGAGTTCTTCGAGCCGACAACCAGTACCACTTCCGCCTGTTCCGCCAGTGCGCGCACGGCTTCCTGACGGTTGGTCGTGGCGTAGCAGATATCATCTTTACGCGGCCCGACAATTTTCGGGAAGCGCTGACGCAGCGCATCAATCACGTCGGAAGTATCATCCACGGAGAGTGTCGTCTGCGTCATAAAAGAGAGCTTATTGATATCTTTGATATTGAGCGTTTCTACGTCTTCCGGCGACTCCACCAGGTACATTCCCCCTTTCGGGTTGCTGTACTGCCCCATGGTGCCTTCGACTTCCGGATGACCAGCATGGCCAATCAGGATAGCTTCTTCCCCACGACGACTGGCACGAGCGACTTCCATATGCACTTTGGTCACCAGCGGGCAGGTGGCATCAAAGACGGTCAGGTCGCGGCTTTTCGCTTCGTTACGTACCGCCTGTGAAACACCATGAGCAGAGAAAATCAGGATCGCGCCGTCCGGCACTTCGCTGATTTGCTCGATAAAAATCGCCCCGCGTTCACGCAGGCTGTCTACCACGTAACGGTTGTGGACCACTTCGTGACGGACATAAATGGGCGCGCCATAAATCGCCAGCGCGTTTTCAACAATACTAATCGCGCGGTCTACGCCCGCACAAAAACCACGTGGGTTAGCCAACAGGATCTGCATGCATCCCCTCCAGTGCCGGTTCCACTTCCAGCACGTCGACATCAAAATGAACGGTCTGCCCTGCCAGCGGATGGTTAAAGTCAACGGTAATAGAATCACCGTTGATCTCACGGATCACGCCTGGCATTTCGCTGCCATCCATTGCGGTAAAGAGCATAATCGCGCCGATTTCCGGCTCACCCACGTCCATAAAATCACGGCGCGAGAAATACTGAATCAGATCGGGAACCGGCGTGCCAAATGCCGCGTCCGGTTCCAGCGAAAACGCTTTTTTGTCGCCTGCTTTCAATCCCAGCAAGTGCTGCTCAAGCCCTTCGGACAGCGAACCATCCCCCAGACGAAACAGCGCAGGTTTACCATTGTTGCGGGTTGACTCAGCGGTGGAGCCATCTTCGAGTTTGAGCATAAAGTGCACCAGCACCGCGCTATTACTCTGTACAGATTTTGACATGCAGGTACGCTCACTTGTTTTGCCCGGTGACGATAACGCTTACCGGGCCTGAGGATAACCCAGGCCGGGCAAGCGTAACGCCGCCCGGCAGGTTTTGTTACGCCTGTTTCTTCGCAGCCGCGTTCGGCAGGAAGCCTTCCAGCACAATCAGCGCCGCGCCGACGCAAATGAAGCTGTCGGCCAGGTTGAAGGTGGCGAAATGCCAGTCGCCGACATAAAAGTCAATCATATCAACGACAAAACCGTGCCACAGGCGGTCGAACAGATTGCCTAACGCACCGCCGATAATCATCGCGTAGGCGATATTGTTCAGCTTCTGCGAGGCTTTTGAACGGTACATCAGTACCGCCAGCACGACAGAAATACCGATAGCGATACCGGCAAAGAACCAGCGCTGCCAGCCACCGCTGTCCGCGAGGAAACTGAATGCCGCGCCATAGTTACGCGCGTAATGCAGATTAAGCGACGGGAACAGCGGCACCGTATCCCCCAGCGCAAAATGCTGGAGGATAAGGAACTTGCTGCCCAGATCGATAATCAGCACGACGACGACCAGCCACAACCAGCGTAGCCCTGTTGAAAAGATCGGTTTACTCATCAGGCAAACTTACGTTTTTCGCCGTCACCGGCGACGTTGCTGACACAGCGTCCGCAGATCTCTGCGTGTTCCGCTACCTTGCCGACATCCTGAGTGTAATGCCAGCAACGCGGGCATTTCTCACCTTCGGCTTTGCTTAACGCCACTTTCAGACCTTTGAGCAGCTCGCTCTGTTGGGCATCAGCACAAGCGTTGGCATAATCTTCAACTTTCGCACCGGAGGTCAACAGGACAAATCGTAATTCGTCACCCAGCGCCGTCAGTTTCGCAGACAGTTCCGGTTCAGCGAACAGGGTTACTGCCGCTTCCAGCGAACCGCCCACTTTCTTGTCGGCACGCGCCTGTTCGATAACCTTGTTCACTTCGCCACGCACTTTAAGCAGTTCTTCCCAGTAGGCGTCGTTCATGGCTTCGGTTTCCGCCAGACCAAACAGCCCCTGATACCATTCGCCGGTGAACACATACTTTTCGCGCTCGCCTGGCAGGTAGCCCCAGATTTCATCTGCGGTGAAGGACATGATCGGCGCCATCCAGCGCACCAGCGCTTCTGCGATATGGTACAGCGCAGTCTGGCAGCTACGACGGGCAACACTGTCCGCTTTTGCGGTGTACTGACGATCTTTGATGATATCGAGGTAGAAAGAGCCCATCTCGATGGAGCAGAAACGCATCAGGCGTTGCACAACTTCATGGAAATCATAGGAGTCGTACGCGCTGATGATATCTTTCTGCGCTGCCTGCGCACAGCCAACCGCCCAACGATCCAGTACCACCATCTCTTCCGGTTTCACCATGTCTTTTGCCGGATCGAAACCATTGAGGTTCGCCAGCAGGAAGCGCGCGGTGTTACGAATACGACGATAACTATCGGCGGCACGTTTGAGGATCTCATCGGAAACCGCCATTTCACCGGTATAGTCGGTTGATGCCACCCACAGACGCAGGATATCCGCGCCCAGTTTGTTCATCACGTCCTGCGGAGAAACGGTATTACCGATAGATTTGGACATCTTACGACCCTGACCATCGACGGTGAAGCCGTGGGTCAGTACCTGGCGGTAAGGTGCTTTGCCTTTCATCGCGACGCTGATCATCAGAGAGGACATAAACCAGCCACGGTGTTGATCAGAACCTTCCAGATACATATCCGCTGCGTGGCCGCCAAATTCCGGACGCGCGTCAACCACAGAGTAGCTTGTTGAACCGGAGTCAAACCAGACGTCCAGGGTATCCGGCACTTTCACGTAGTTGTCAGCGTCATCGCCCAGAATTTCGCGCGGATCGAGATCCCACCATGCCTGAATGCCGTCTTTCTCAACGTATTTAGCGACAGCTTCCATCAGTTCAGTGGTACGCGGATGCAGCTCTTCAGTGTCTTTATGCACGAACAGCGCCATCGGCACGCCCCAGGTACGCTGACGGGAGATACACCAGTCAGGACGGTTCGCGACCATCGATTCGATACGTGCTTTACCCCATGCCGGGATCCAGCCGCTCAGGTTCTCTTTCGCCAGACCTTCCTGCTCAATGCGATCGATCTCTTTGAGAGACTGAATACGCAGGCCTTTCTGATCCATGCTGACGAACCACTGCGGGGTCGCACGGAAAATGATCGGCGACTTGTGGCGCCAGCAGCACGGATAGCTGTGTTGCAGTTTTTCGACATGCAGCAGTGAACCGTTGTCACGCAGCAGGTTGACGATAATATCGTTCGCTTTGAAGACGTTTACGCCATCCAGAATCGGATACGTACCCGCCAGATATGCCCCATCCGGACCAACCGGGTTAGCGATTTCCAGACCGTATTTTTGGCTGATGGTATAGTCATCAGGGCCATGACCACCGGCGGTATGCACTGCACCGGTACCGGCTTCCAGCGTCACGTGATCGCCCAGGATCGCAGGCACATCAAAATCGAGGAACGGGTGTTTAAAGCGCATCAGTTCCAGGTCAGAACCTTTCACCACGCCCAGTACGGTAAACTCACTGATACCAGCGCGTTTCATCACGCTTTCCAGCAGATCTTTCGCGAGGATCAGCGCCTGGCCTTCAACCTGCACCAGCGCATAGTCAAATTCCGGGGACAGAGAGATCGCACGGTTCGCCGGCAGCGTCCACGGGGTGGTGGTCCAGATAACCAGAGAGACAGGACCGTTAACGCTGGCAACGCCAAATTTCGCTTTTACCGCGTCGACATCGACGGCATGGAACGCCACGTCGATAGACGGAGAGGTTTTGTCGTAATACTCAACTTCCGCTTCCGCCAGCGCAGAACGGCAGTCAACGCACCAGTGCACCGGCTTGGCGCCTTTATGCAGGTGACCGTTACCGATGATTTTACCCAGCGCACGGATAATGTTGGCTTCGGTTTTGAAGTCCATGGTGCGATACGGATGTTCCCAGTCGCCCAGTACGCCAAGACGGATAAAGTCTTTGCGCTGGCCATCGATCTGGGTCGCAGCGTATTCACGGCATTTTGCACGGAATTCCGCGGCGGTGAATTTCTCACCCGGTTTACCAAATTCCTGCTCTACTTTCAGTTCGATAGGCAGACCGTGACAGTCCCAGCCCGGCACATACGGCGAGTCGTAACCCGCAAGGCCTTTGGACTTCACGATAATGTCTTTCAGAATCTTGTTAACAGAGTGACCAATATGAATGCTGCCATTCGCATAAGGAGGGCCATCATGCAGAATGAAGGTTTTTTTGCCTTTTTTGGCTGCACGAATGATGCCGTACAGGTCATCATCAGTCCAACGCGCCAGCATTCCCGGTTCGCGTTTGGCGAGGTCGCCACGCATCGGGAACCCTGTTTCCGGCAAATTCAGGGTTGATTTATAGTCACTCATCAGATTCTCGGTTCCGTATTGATCACACAGGCATTTAAGCCGGGTTTGATAGCCCAAAAAACTCGCGGGCGGTTAACTCATCACGCGCGATCTGCGCTTTAAGCTCATCCAGCGATGTAAATCGCTGCTCGTTGCGTATCTTTTTACGCAGTACTACATCTATATGGCGTCCATAGAGGTCCATTACAACATCCAGCAGATGGACTTCAAGCTGCTGGCGAACCCCGGCAACCGTCGGGCGCGTACCAATGTTGGCCACGCCGGGCAGTAAAGTATCGCCTAAGCCAGCCACTTCTACCGCATAGACACCTTTGACCGGGGAAACCTGGCGGCGCAGCGGTATGTTCGCCGTCGGAAAACCGATAGTACGCCCCAGCTCGTCGCCGTGAACCACACGCCCGGAGATACTGAACGGACGGCCCAGCAGTTGTTCAGCGAGCTCAAGGTTGTCATCAGCCAACGCCTGGCGAACCGCCGTACTGCTCACGCGCGCGCCACCAGAGCAGAAGGTTTGCGTGCTGGTAACATCAAAGCCATATTTCAGACCGGCTTTCTGTAATAACAAGAAATCACCCTGGCGACCAGCGCCAAAGCGGAAGTCATCGCCCACGGCGAGGAATTTCACGCCAAGTTTGTCAACCAGCAGGTCGCTGACGAAGGTTTGCGCCGTCAACGCGGCAAAACGCCGGTCAAAACGTACGCACAGTACGTAATCGACGCCACATTCGGCCAGCAGGCGCAGTTTTTCCCGCAGTCGGGTCAGGCGCGCAGGCGCTTTATCGCTCGCGAAAAGTTCGAGAGGTTGCGGCTCGAATATCATCACCACCACGGGGAGAGCACGGGTACGACCTTCTTCGCTAAGCCCTTGTAAAAGTGCCTGATGGCCGCGATGCACGCCGTCGAAATTACCAATAGTCAGCACACACCCGTGCGGTGCCTGGCTGAGATTATGTATGCCGCGTATCAGCTTCATGTCTGGCTCAAAACAGTGAAAATCGTCAAAGTATACCTTGTACAACGTGCAACGTTAACCGACGATTGCCCGAACCCGCCAGAAAGGAGAAGGATTTCATCAGGCTGCCTTCTTACCGCATGAAAAACTGGGCCGGAAAGCGATTTTTATAGTGGAAAGGCTGTATTCGATGACCACAAGCTGGTAGAATCCTGCGCCATCAATACGTAACGTAGCGTCGCACATTAACGGCGCTTATTTGCACAAATCCATTGACAAAAGAAGGCTAAAAGGGCATATTCCTCGGCCTTTGAATTGTCCATATAGATCATATTTGGGAGTTGGACCTTGGCTAATATCAAATCAGCTAAGAAGCGCGCCGTTCAGTCTGAAAAGGCTCGCAAACACAACGCAAGCCGTCGCTCTATGATGCGTACTTTCATCAAGAAAGTGTACGCTGCGATCGAAGCTGGCGACAAAGCTGCTGCACAGAAAGCATTTGACGAAATGCAACCGATCGTGGATCGCCAGGCCGCTAAAGGTCTGATCCACAAAAACAAAGCTGCGCGTCATAAAGCAAACCTGACTGCACAGATCAGCAAACTGGCTTAATCGCCCGCTTGTTGTACTTTGTGAAAGAACCCGCGTAAAGCGGGTTTTTTTATGCCTGCTACCCGACGTCGATGCCGAGTAATGTCTGTAACCCCTGCCGACCTTTCGCAGTCAGCGCAACTTCACGAAACCCGGGCGTCCTGCGGATCCACCCCTTCGTTTCAAAATAAATAAGCAACACCGCTCCTGCATGCCCGCCCAGATGAAAGCGCCGCTCGCTCCAGTCAAGACAGGCACAGCTACGTTTACGCGTTGATTTATTTTCCAGCGGTAAACCCATCCGGATAAAAAATGCCAGCCCTGCTTCGGTAAGCGACGCACCATCCGCGGTCAGGTAATCTTTCGCCACCAGCGCGTCATAAATGTTTACCGCCAGCTCACCAGCCAGATGATCGTAACAGGTGCGCGCATGCCGCAGCGCCACGGGCGTGCGTGTGGTTAAAGGTTTATCCTGCCGCCAGGAAATGCCCATCATCATTTCAATCAACCGGGCAACCTCCTGGCCTGCCAGACGGTAGTAACGATGACGCCCCTGTGACAGGAAACAGACCAGTTGGCTGTCAACCAGCTTACTCAAATGTGCGCTGGCGGTGGAGGCCGCAACGCCTGCCGCCACACTCAATTCCGTTGCCGTCCATGCCCGCCCATCCATCAGCGCACACAGCATTTTCACGCGTGATGGATCGGCCATCGCTGCGGCAACTGCCGCGACCGAAAGCTCAAGTGCGTCGTCATCAGAAAGATGTTCAGGATGAAGTTGCATAAACCGCCCAGGGTTCTGTTGCCTCGCTGGCAACGAGATCATTATCCGTCACCAGTATGAGCTGATTTGCATGATCGCTATACTGCACGAGAATATTTACGCCATGGGATGCAAGCTTTGCCGTTATCTCGCCCAGCTCGCCGGGCCGCTCCTGTTTGAGCTTACGGATCACAGGCCTGCGCAGCTCGCGGACATCAAAACCGTGTTGCTCCAGTACCGCTTTCGCCCGTATGCCCTCTTCCACCAGAAAGTGGGCATGCCCTTCATTATTGTGGGTAAAGACACCACCACCCTCAAGGCCGATACCGTTACTGCCCAGCGTTTTGCCCAGTTTCGCCAGCTCACCCGGCAGGTTTTTGAGTACTACATAAATATCGTACATCACCTTACCTCCGGTTTTCCGATGAATATTCCCGTTCCAGACGGGCAATACGGATGCGATAAAACGAAAAAATTGCCTCGCGCCCCTCCGTCTGCGCCTCACGGTGAAAATGATTATTTTTCCATGTCTGAATGGCTTCCTCATCACGCCACCAGGATAACGAAAGTATCTTCCCCGGTGTGGTCAGGCTTTGAAAACGTTCAATCGCGATAAAGCCATCGATATCGGCAAGCAGCGGTTTCAGTTCCGCAGCCAGCTCAAGGTAGCGCTCTTGCTTTGCCGCAACCGCGTCGGCTTCGAAAAGTACAGCAATCATGATTTATCTCCTGTATGGGTAGGAGAGATAAATCTACCGTGCTGAAAAAGTCATGCTTCGGTGGTTAACGAAATATGGCGCGTATCATCAGAGGTCATGAAATAGCCGGGAGTAATCACGGTTACAAATACGCTGTACGGCGGGGTGCTGAATCATTCGTTCGGCAAAAATGGCGTGGTACTCTTCCATCACGTTATCCACTCGGCCAATTTCGACGATATTCTCATCCGCAAAATAGTCTTTTGCATAGAGCGTCGGAGCCACAAAAATGGCATTGTGCGCTGCGCCAAACGATTTCATCAACGCCGCATCATCAAACTCGCCCAGCACTTCAACATTCAGCCCCTGCGAATTAAACCAGTTGAGTAACTTACGCCCAAGCATCGACCGGCGGCCTGGAATCAGCAAACGGCGTTCTTCAAGGCAGGCAGGAAAAGGCTTTTTAAGTGCCGGTTTCTGGCACCAGAAGCTGACGCTGCATTCGCCAATCTTCACCGAAAAGAGCCCTTCCTGATGGGTAGAATCTATCGGGCAATCTGAAATAATCATATCGAGCTTATGCTGGCTCAACTGTTCGAGCAGCATTTCATGGGTGGATTCAAAACAGCGTAAATGGATAGGCTCGCCTTCCTGAACCGCAGCCTCAAGAATACCGCTCACAAGTTGTTTTGACAGCGCATCCGCTACCCCGACGTCAAACAACAAATGTGACTCTTTGCGATAATTAACGATATCCAGCATTTCCTGGCTTAGCGTAAACATCTTATCGGCGTAACGAAAAACCAGCTCACCAAGTTCCGTTGGTTCCAGCCCCCTTCCCCGGCGCTTAAAGAGCTTGCCCTGCAGGCGCTCTTCCAGCGCTTTTATTTGCCCGGTGATGGTTTGTGGCGTGAGATATAACGCTTCCGCAGCACCGACAACGGACCCCGCGCGGTATACCTGCCAGAAGTAGTACAGATGGTTGTAATTGATGTTCGACATCGTGTCTTCGCTCCCTGAGTGACGTTTTCGGGAAGGCTATCGTTCGCCTTCCCCTTCAGGAATTAGCGGACTATACGCGAACGCAGCAGACAGTATCCCACCACCGCCGCCAGGATTGAACCGGTAAGAATGCCTAATTTCGCCCAGGCAACCATATGTGTATCGACGTCACCAAACGCGAGGGTAGCGATGAAAATCGACATGGTAAAACCAATACCGCACAGCACGCCGACCGCCATTATTTGTTTAAACGCCGCCCCCTGCGGCAGTTTTGCCAGTTTGAGACGAAGCGCCAGCCAACAAAAAATGGTTATGCCGACGGGTTTACCGATAAACAGACCAGCAATCACCCCCATTGGCAACAGCGACGTCAGCCCGGCAAAGGTCACCCCTTCAAGCGATACGCCCGCATTAGCAAAGGCAAACAGGGGCAAAATCAGCCAGCCAACCCAGGGGTGGATCGCATCAATCACCTGACGGGCCGGAGAGACGCCATTCTCCTCTTTCAGAGGAATGAAGAAGCCCAGTACGACCCCGGCCAACGTGGCATGAATGCCCGATTTCAACACCGCAGTCCACAACACTATGCCCACCAGCATATAGATGCCGATCCGGCGAACATTAAGGGCATTCAGTACCGCCAGCGCCACGATGGCCGCCGCCGCAACGCCCAGCGATACCAGCGAGAGATCGCTGGTGTAAAACAGCGCGATAATAATGATCGCACCCAGATCATCGATAATCGCCAGCGCCATCAGGAAGATTTTCAGCGCCGGGGGAATGCGATCGCCGAGCAGTGCCAGAACGCCAAGGGCAAAGGCGATATCCGTCGCCGCAGGAATAGCCCAGCCGTGACGCGCCAGCGGATCGTGCATGTTAAACGCCAGAAATATCAGCGCTGGTGCCACCATACCGCCCAGGGCGGCAATCACCGGAAAAATAGCCTGTTGACGACTGGCAAGCGAACCTTGCATCAGCTCATATTTCACTTCAAGGCCGACCATCAGGAAAAAGACCGCCATAAGCGCATCATTTATCCATAACAGCATATTTTTATTGATTTCCAGCGCTGCAAACTTGAACGCAACCGGTGTATCAAGGAAAGCTTGATAACCTGCTTTGGTCACATCCAGATTGGCGCAAAACATCGCCAGTACGGCAGCAATGATGAGGACAATCCCGCCTGAGATATCACTGCTAAAAAAACGTTGTAGAAATTTCATGGTCTTCTCTCGATTTACGACTCCCTGGGGCGCTTATATTACCCCGCCAGAATCATCGATAAAATCAGATAAATTTTTGGGATAAACTCGGTTTTACCGAGTTTATATGATAATACGGTTATCAATGAGGTGTTCAGGCTTTGCATACTTCGCCTGAATAGGGGGGATATTCTAGTGGCAGAGAGAAGGCTCGAGCGGCAGTACCGTGCGGGTCTGGTTGTATTCATACTTCATAAAATCAAGGACCATTGTCAGATTTGCCGGGGAAAGGCGCGTCATCTGAGCGTAAAAAGGATGCGACTCGACATAATGAATAAATCGCGTCGCGGGTAACAGCGTCGCACGACACAATTCTCCAGGTTTTTTACTGCCGGTCAAATTGGAGACGGCCATCGCGTAGTCAGGCGTGGAAAAATAGCGCCAGACATTGTTACGAATACCTCCCGCCAGAAAATATCGCGGTGGCCGCGCCTGCTGCTGCGCGACAAGCCCGCGCTCAGCAACAAACGATATATGGCATCGTCCACGCACCACGTCATCGTGATTGGCTATCAGGCATCCGCCATAAATAAAGCATTCGTGTTCAAGAAAATGCTGAACATTGATAGACCTTTCATCCGTCAATTTTTTCACCAACTCAAAATGACGATAAGCAGGCAAAACGGGCTTCACTATCATCCCTGCATCGTTTTTACGCAATGTGGCCATGCCGTAATCAATATCGAATAACGTCGCCCGTTGCGCAGTCAGCTTCTCTTTTCGTTGAACGATGTGGGCAAACGTTCCGCTCAATGAGCGCTCGGTAAAACTGTGAGTGTACTGATATTCTTTTTCTACGCAGACTGGCGAGTAATTGGTGGAGACGGCAACAACGTTGCCGCTATCCGCCTCGGCGGTCACCAGAATATAGAGCAAATTGCCCGAACCCAGATAAGGCAGAACAAAAGCGCGCGTACACAAAGCAATGTCATATGCCTGGAAAAGACATTGTGATTGAAGGCTATTAACCTGCCGCGCCAGTCGGGAAAATTGTCGGCTCAGGGCGGTACTGTCCAGACGCAGCTCTCTGCGAAGATCTATCAAAGTAGCGCCTGCCGCAATGCCTTTACGCAACTCGCTTAAATTCTCTTTTTCCAGACTCACCGGCGTAAAAAGGAAGGTTCTGCTGCAATGACGGCAGAGGAGTCGGCTTTTACCTTGCGAAGAATAACCGTGTCGTTTAAAAGCCGTCCCGCCACAAAAAGGGCACTGTTTTATTAATCCCTTCCACTCTTTATTGACAGCCGTACGAAAAACATTCAAAGCGTGTCTGGAAATCCGTGGAAAGGTAAAACCACATTCGCGGCAAAGCATATCTTTCCCCTGCGGTTGGTAATCGGGGCTATTCAGGATACCCAGATTTTTGCAGCCAAAAGTTTTGCAGCAGTCGACATCATGATGACCAAACATTGCGTTTCCTCCCTGAAATGCTCAGTTTGCCGATAAAACATACCTTATATCTGCCGGCGAGTATCCATTTTCAAACAGGGTTTTCATCGCTTGCATTAACGCGGAGGTATGAGAAAAGAAGTGCTGATAGCCCTGGCAAAGATAATTTTGCGGGAATGATCCCTCTGCCTGAGGCAAAAAACGATGTTTCGGGCAACCGCCATTGCAGGCAAACAGCCATGGGCAGGAGTGACACTCACGAGAAAGGTATTTGTTTTTCGCTTCGCCAAACGTGTGGTTTTGCCGGCTGTTGTTCATCTCTCTGATGGTAGTGTTATTGATATTGCCAAGTTTGTACTGCGGATAGACATAATGATCGCAGTTATACACATCGCCGTTCATTTCCATAGCAAAAGCACTGCCGCATGTCGGGGCAAACACGCAAACCTGAGGCGGCAATCGACACCACGCCGCAAGAGTTTGATCAAAGAGTTGCACAGAAATGTCGCCGATATCCTCCCGGATCCACACATCAAAAATCGTCGAAAGAAATTCGCCAAACGCCAGAGAGCCCACTGACCAGGGCATCATCTCCGCTTGCGGTTCCTGCGGATGGGCCAGTGATGCAGTGTCAGGCGTTTTGCTTCTTCGCTCCACCAACGGGATAAACTGCATGTACTGACTACCCAGCGATTTCAGATAGCGGTAAACCCGAAGCGGGTGGGCCGCGTTTGCCGCGTTAACCACTGTGAGGGTATTAAATGCAACCTCATGGCGGGCAAGAAGATAGATCGCGCGCTCTACTTTTTCATGCGTTGGTTTTCCCGCTCGCGTCACCCGCCATGCATCATGCAACGCCGCATCACCATCAATTGAGATGCCAACCAGAAAGGCGTTCTCACGGAAAAACTCAGCCCAGCGATCGTCGATGAGTATTCCATTGGTCTGAAAGGTGTTCACAATCTGTTTGCCATTGGCATAGCGTTTTTGTAGCGCGATGGCCTGCTGATAAAACGCTATCCCCATCAGCGTGGGTTCGCCTCCCTGCCAGGCGAAAATCACCTCGTCAACATCCTGCGCAGCGATATGCTGGGCAATGAAGCGCTCAAGGGTGCTTTCGCTCATGCGGAAATTTTTATTTCTCTCAGGGTAAAGCTTCTCTTTTTCGAGATAAAAACAGTACTGGCAATCAAGGTTGCATACCGAACCGGTGGGTTTGACCATGACCTGGCAGCTTTTTCTTAACATGATGTTCGTCCCTGAAATAAAAATAACCCGATCCCTCTATATGAAAGATCGGGCGGGCAGTGCCCTAAGTGGCATAATTACTTCTTTTTATTATTAAATGCGTTTAACCCCAGGTAACTGGCGTAGGTTTTTCACCGCGCGCTTTCATCAGTGAATCGTTATCAATATCCTGCTTATATTTCAGGAATTCCTCATACAGACGCTTTTCAACCTCTGGATTTTTGCCGATCTGGTTCATGGTTTCAGCCCGATCCTGTTTGAGGTTGTAGAGATATTTTGCCTTCCCTTCGCGGTCGATGATCATTTTCCAGTCTCCGTCGCGAAGCGCCCACAGGTCGGTCGGATCGTCCTGGAAAGGCATATCAATACCAAAAATCAGCGGTTTCTCGCGTTTCAGCTCAGCCTTCTCGAAGACAGGCGTCAGAGACTGACCGTCAATAGTGCGATCTTTTGGCAGATCAAATTTCATCATCTGTGCGAGTGTCGGCATCCAGTCCAACCCGGAAGCCGGCGTGTCGGTTACCATCCCCTGCGGCAGATGCTTGCCATATTTAATGATCGCTGGAACACGTATGCCCCCTTCCCAGAGATTATCTTTACGTCCGCGCAGGCCGTCGGTCTCACCGGCCATGTTCAGTTCGTAGACTTTGCGAACTTCACGCGTTACCGGTCCGTTATCACTGGTAAAGATAATGATGGTATTGTCTTCTTCACCCATCGCCTTAATTTTTTCTACGACTTTACCTACCTGCTCATCCATATAGCTGATATTGGCATAGTACTCACCCGGTCCACGCCAGGGTTTATCCGCCCAATCGCCGTAATACATATCCGGGTGTTTCTTCTGAAATTCGCTCATATATTGCGAATACATATCGAGGTATTTCTTCGGCGACGCGACAGGGGTGTGTACTTCGGTGAAGGCAACGTACAGGAAGAACGGTTTGTCCTCTTTCTTCTTCTCGCGCTCGTCCAGCCAGTTCACCACTTCGGTACTGACCAGCTCACCGCTCAGTAATTTCGCTTCGCCGATGGGCTTACCGTTGCGAATAAAGGCATCCGGATAAACGGCGCCGTAGCGAGGGCGCTCTTTTGCATTTGCCAGTCGTTCGTTAGTGATAAATCCACCGGCGTGAACCAGTGAATAATCAAACCCAACATCTTTAGCCTGCGGCTGGTCTGTGCGATCCGCCCCGGCGTTAAGGTGTAATTTGCCCATTAACGCCGTATCGTAACCTTGCTCACGTAATAAATTCGCGATGGTGACTTCGTTACGACCAATCGACACATCTTTGCCTGCCGGTATCCAGGAACGAATACCGGTGCGGAAAGGCATACGCCCTGTGAGTAAGCCCGCACGTGAAGGCGAACAGAGCGGCGCGGGGGCGTAGTAATCGGTAAATTTGACGCCCTCCTGTGCTAATTTATCGATGTTTGGCGTTTTGACAATTTGATGACCATAAGTCCCCAGATCACCGTAGCCTAAATCATCCGTTAAAATTATCACCAAATTAGGGCGTTTCGCCTCTGCGGCATGAACGGGAGAGATTGTGCTTCCTGCATATAACGCCAGACCAATCATACTGGCAACAAATGTTTTCTTCATTTCAGATCCTCTGAAAAATTAAAACTCATAGCCCAACATATAAATCATTTGATCGCCGAATCCATCATAACCAAGTTTATTATCAAAATAACGCCAGGTGACAGATGCTTTCCAGCGGGGATAAAATTTCCATGCTAATGTTAAACCACCATTAATTCCGGTATGCCCATGCTGTTGTTCGGCGTATGCATCATTTCTGTCGAGCTCAATTTCATTCCAGTTCGACAATACAAACTTCTCATTAAAAGCATTGAAGAAGTATGCTGCGGTCCAGCCAATAACGTAACCGTTCCAGCCACTGGTTTGCCCATATTTTTTTGAGTAATAATCCCCGGACTGGTTATGCAATCCAATATAGGGTTTAAAAAAACCCGATTTCCCTTGCCAGCCCAGATAGCCAAGCCCATAGAACATATCTAAATCATCGCTCCATGAGTTGTCCCACTGACCATATAGTTTTCCGAAAAAGGAGTAGTCAGAATCGAAGAGACGGACATGGGCCATCGCCGATACGGTATGGTTTCGTCCCTCAACGGAGTGATTTAAGACATTGCTTTCAAAAAATGAATAAATTTCTGCTTCGCGGAAATTAACGCCAAAATCGGCAGTTGCTTTCCATACTTCACCACGATGAACATTTTCAAAACCGCTATTCCAGTCAGCATAACCGGCATTTATAGAACCAAAAGCCCCTTTATACTCCAGAGACCATGCAGGGAGACTGCATAATGCGGTCGTCGATATCAGGGCACACGCCAGCAACTTTCCCTTTTTTTGGGGCATATAATGCATTCCTCATTATTATAGTTAACGTGAATACTTCAATAATAAAAACGATCTCAGGCAAGAATGAAAACGAGGCCAGTTTATTAAAAAGAACAAATTGGTTTGTGATAGAGATATCACATTGATGGATTAGCTAAGCCGTTAAAATGCAGGTGTCAGAAAATGTTGTTTTTCGTATCGTTAACCTATGAAAATAAGAAATTGCACTAAAATTTGTTTTTTACGACCAGCAGGAAGGTAATTCAATTTAGTAGAAGGAATAATTCGGGGGTTTACGTTAATAACATAACACGCCGTTCGATGTAATTTTTTTCACACCACGGCGGCAAGGAGAGATCCATAAAACAAGATAAGTGATAAGCCGTTTATGGCTGCGGAGGCAATAAAAAAGGGTTGCGTTAAGCAACCCTCTAAAAGTTATACCTGATTAACGCGTCAGGTCATCAAAGAACTTTTTGACACCGTCGAAGAAGCTTTTGGAGCGCGGGCTGTTGTGTTCACCTGTCGGTCCACCAAAGCTTTCCTGTAAATCCTTAAGCAGTTGTTTCTGCTTATCGTTCAGGCCAACCGGCGTTTCAACCACCACACGACACAGCAGATCGCCCTGCGCACCGCCGCGTACCGATTTCACGCCTTTACCGCGCATGCGGAACAGCTTGCCGGTCTGAGTTTCGCCAGGGATCTTCAGATTGACGCGACCATCCAGCGTCGGAACCTCGATTTCTCCCCCCAACGCCGCCATAGCAAAGTTAATGGGGACTTCACAGTACAGGTTGTTACCTTCACGCTCAAAGATAGCGTGCTGTTTCACCTGCACCTGAACGTACAGATCGCCTGCCGGTGCGCCGTGCTCACCCGCTTCACCCTCACCCGCCAGACGGATGCGATCGCCCGTGTCCACGCCTGCCGGAATTTTAACGGACAGGGTTTTGGTTTTTTCTACGCGACCATGACCGTGACATTTATTGCACGGATCTTTAATCAGCGTACCGCGCCCCTGACAGTGCGGACAGGTCTGCTGAACGGCGAAGAACCCCTGGCGCATCTGCACCTGGCCAGAACCATGACAGGTCGGACAGGTCTGCGGCTGGGTACCGGCTTTCGCGCCGCTGCCGTGGCAAACGTCACACTCTTCCAGCGTCGGGATACGGATCTCTTTACTGACGCCGCGAACGGCTTCTTCCAGCGTCAATTCCATGTTGTAACGTAAATCGGCGCCACGCGCCGCACGCTGGCGACCACGGCCACCGCCAAAAATATCGCCGAAGACATCGCCAAAGATATCGCTAAAGTCAGCGCCGCCGCCAAAGCCGCCGCCGCCGAATCCACCGCCGCCCATGCCGCCTTGTTCAAACGCCGCATGGCCATACTGGTCATACGCAGCACGCTTTTGCGCGTCGGTCAGAACTTCGTACGCTTCTTTGATCTCTTTAAATTTGGCTTCGGCCTCTTTATCACCCTGGTTACGGTCCGGGTGATATTTCATGGCCAGGCGCTTGTACGCCTTCTTGATTTCGCGCTCTTCCGCTGTTTTGGAAACGCCCAAAATCTCGTAGTAGTCTTGTTTCGCCATCTTTTTTTATCTACCCCTAACATGCGAGCACGGGCGTGGAGAAATCTCCTACGCCCGTGCCGATTAATTACCCTGCATCAGGGCGATTATTTTTTATCTTTTACTTCTTCGAACTCAGCGTCGACAACATCGTCGTCTTTCGCGTTGTTCGCAGAAGCGTCAGCGCCACCAGCCTGCTGCTGTGCGTGCTGCTGCTGTGCGATTTCCAACAGTTTCTGAGAAGCCTGAGCCAGAGCCTGCATTTTCGCTTCGATATCCGCTTTGTCTTCGCCTTTGAGAGACGTTTCCAGCGCGGTCAGCGCAGCTTCGATAGCGGTTTTATCTTCTGCTGGCAGTTTGTCGCCAGCTTCTTCAACCTGCTTACGGGTGCTGTGCAGCAGGTGGTCACCCTGGTTACGGGTCTGAACCAGCTCTTCGAACTTACGGTCAGATTCAGCGTTCGCTTCTGCTTCGCGAACCATTTTCTGAATTTCTTCCTCGTTCAGGCCAGAAGATGCCTTGATGGTGATCTTCTGCTCTTTACCGCTGTTTTTGTCTTTCGCAGATACGTGCAGAATACCGTCAGCATCAATATCGAAAGTCACTTCGATCTGCGGCATGCCGCGCGGTGCCGGGTTGATACCATCCAGGTTGAACTGACCCAGAGATTTGTTATCAGACGCACGTTTACGTTCACCCTGCAGCACATGGATGGTTACCGCAGACTGGTTGTCTTCCGCAGTAGAGAACACCTGGCTGTGCTTGGTCGGGATAGTGGTGTTCTTGTTGATCAGCGCAGTCATCACGCCGCCCATGGTTTCGATACCCAGCGACAGCGGAGTAACGTCAAGCAGCAGCACGTCTTTCACATCACCGGTCAACACACCACCCTGGACCGCAGCACCGATAGCAACAGCTTCGTCCGGGTTAACGTCTTTACGCGGCTCTTTACCAAAGAACTCAGCGACTTTCTTCTGCACCATCGGCATACGGGTCTGACCGCCGACCAGGATAACGTCCTGCACGTCGGATACAGACAGGCCAGCGTCCTGCAGCGCAACTTTCAGCGGCTCGATGGAACGGTTCACCAGGTCTTCGACCAGGCTTTCCAGTTTCGCGCGAGTCACTTTGATGTTCATGTGTTTCGGACCAGTGGCGTCTGCAGTAATGTACGGCAGGTTCACATCGGTCTGCTGAGCGGAAGAAAGCTCAATTTTCGCTTTTTCTGCTGCTTCTTTCAGACGCTGCATCGCCAGCGGGTCGTTGCGCAGGTCAATGCCCTGATCTTTCTTGAATTCTTCAACCAGGTAGTTGATCAGACGGCTGTCGAAGTCTTCACCACCCAGGTGGGTATCACCGTTGGTTGCCAGAACTTCGAAGGTTTTTTCGCCATCAACTTCGTCGATTTCGATAATAGAGATATCGAAGGTACCGCCACCGAGGTCGTAGACCGCGATAGTACGGTTGCCCACTTCTTTATCCAGACCGTAAGCCAGTGCAGCGGCAGTCGGTTCGTTGATAATACGTTTGACTTCCAGACCCGCGATACGGCCAGCATCTTTAGTTGCCTGACGCTGCGCATCGTTGAAGTATGCCGGTACGGTGATAACCGCTTCAGTTACTGGCTCACCCAGGTAATCTTCAGCCGTTTTCTTCATTTTTTTCAGCACTTCGGCAGAGATCTGCGGCGGTGCAGTTTTGGTGCCTTTCACATCAAGCCATGCGTCACCGTTGTCAGCAGCGATGATTTTGTACGGCATGATAGAAACGTCGCGCTGAACTTCTTCGTCCTGGAAGCGGCGGCCAATCAGGCGTTTAATCGCAAACAGGGTGTTTTGCGGGTTTGTCACTGCCTGACGTTTAGCCGGCTGACCAACCAGAGTTTCACCATCCTGGGTATAAGCAATGATAGAAGGCGTGGTGCGGTCGCCCTCGGCATTCTCCAGCACACGCGCGGTAGTGCCATCCATAATCGCTACACAAGAGTTGGTAGTACCCAGGTCGATACCAATAATTTTACCCATCTAAACGTCTCCACTAAAAATTCGGTCAACATGTGGTTGTGAACCTGTAATAAGGGCGAATCGTGCGGTTTCAACTACCCTCGTTCGTTTTTTTTCAGGTCCACACATTGCGGTTGACTACAAGATGGGGTCGCAACGAAGCTCATCAAGGGGTAAGGAATAAAAAAATTTTTAATTTCCACCTGTTCAGATCATAGACACAGCCAGTGACGCTATTTATGATGCCGCGCCCCGCCTCCTCTATATAGACGCGGGGAATACATTTCATCCTTCAATGTTGATTTATTTTGAGGAATTATGGGCAACATCAAGTTGGCTAATCCGGCTCCGCTGGGCCTTATGGGCTTCGGCATGACCACTATTCTGCTTAACCTGCACAATATTGGCATGTTCCCGCTGGATGGTATTATCCTGGCTATGGGTATTTTCTACGGTGGTATCGCGCAGATTTTTGCGGGGCTGCTGGAATATAAAAAAGGCAACACCTTCGGTTTAACCGCATTTACCTCTTACGGTTCTTTCTGGCTCACCCTGGTTGCGATTCTTCTGCTGCCTAAAATGGGTCTGGCAGATGCAGCGAATGGCCATTTCCTGGGTGTCTACCTGGGTATCTGGGGTGTGTTCACCCTGTTTATGTTCTTCGGCACGCTGAAAGGCGCACGTATGCTGCAGTTCGTCTTCCTGAGCCTGACCGTGCTGTTCGCACTGCTGGCGGTAGGTCACCTGGCAGACAACGAAGGCATCGTTCATGTCGCCGGCTGGATTGGTCTGGTATGTGGCGCAAGCGCTATCTACCTGGCGATGGGTGAAGTCCTCAACGAGCAATATGGCCGTACCGTTCTGCCAATTGGCGAACAAGGGCAGCACTAATCCCTTCTTCGTGCCTGCACTGCAGGCACGAATTCCCCCGTTTTTGCCTTCCTGTTGATTACGCATTCATCCACTTTATGGGATGATGACGGCACTTCTTCGCAGACAGAATCTGACAATGACTACGCTTTTCCAGGGCCGTGCTTACTGGTTACAACGCTGGGTTGCGCTTCTTCTCACCGGGGTCATGGCCGGGCTTAGCGGTATGTTGCTTGCCATGTTGCTACATGAAATTCAGCACCTCGCGTATGGCTATAGCCAGAATGTATTGATAAGCCCACAGACCTTTTTGCAGGGCGTAAGCGACGCCAGTGCACAGCGACGCTTTATCGTGTTGGTCGCCGCAGGCATCGTTGCCGGGGGAGGATGGTGGCTGCTTGCCCGTTATGGCAAAAAGCGCGTCAGCATCAGTACGGCGGTAAGCAATCCGGACAAACCGATGCCGCCACTCACCACACTTGTTCATATTCTGCTGCAAATCATCACCGTAGCGATGGGCTCACCGCTCGGGCGCGAAGTCGCTCCACGTGAAGCGGGCGCCCTGTTCGCCGGAGGCGCTGCGCGGAGATTGCACCTTTCCCCTGCCGATATCCAACTGATGACCGCCTGCGGTGCGGGTGCAGGGCTGGCTGCGGTATATAACGTGCCGCTGGCGGGTGCTATCTTTACGCTTGAAGTTTTGTTGGTGCGTTTTAGCTGGGATGCGGCTATCGCGGCGCTGGTCACATCGGCGCTGGCGGCCTGGGTCGCCACGCTGGGGCTGGGAGATGAACATCAGTATCACTTCACAACGGAGTTCGCTGCCTCATCATTAATTTTCTGGAGCGTGCTTTGTGGCCCATTGCTGGGCGCGGGCGCTTTTCTTTTTCGCCGCCTCACCCAATATGCGAGCTGCAAAGTTCAGGATAACTGGCAAATGCCTGCTGTCAGTCTGATTGCCTTTACGTTGCTGGGTATTTTTTCCGTCTGGTTCCCACAGCTTCCGGGCAACGGTAAAGGTGCTGCGCAACTGGCGCTGAGTGGCGAAATGACGGCCTGGCTCGCGGTGGTTTTACTGGTACTCAAAGTATTGGTTATCAGCGCCGTACTACGTGCAGGGGCGGCTGGCGGATTGTTGACACCGGGCCTTGCCGTCGGCGGTCTGCTGGGGTCATTACTGTTTATGCTTGTCGGGCCGCTTTTCCCCGGTAGCGATATGGAAAGTTTCGCCCTGTTGGGTGCTGCCGGGTTCCTGGCCGCTTCAGCGAATATGCCCGTCACCACACTCGCCTTAGTGATGGAGTCCACGCGAATGGACCACAGTTTCCTGGTGCCTGCGGCACTCTCCATCGCCGGGGCGTACGCCACCTCGCGCGCGCTGGGAACCTGGCAGAATGCGCGTTTTTCGACCAAAACCATAACCGAAGCTAAACGAGATGGTAATAAAAATCCCATTTAATTGATAAGCATTATCATTTCTAATATGGTCGCCGGGAGCATCCCGGATATTGGATATCATGCAACAGCCTGAACAGGAACGTTGGGGGATACATCGATTCTGTTGTGTTGCATAAGGTAAGCCAATGAGTTCCCCTCTTGTCGCCAGTATCAAGCCTGACGAATCCGCCGTGTCGTCACATTACAGAAAAGTCGTGCTGCGGCGTTTTGCGCTGGCAGGCGCGATACTGGCGTTTATTCTCTTTTCACTGATTCTCGATTTCACTATTGGCCCTTCCGGGCTCTCTCTTTCCGCACTCTGGCATGCGCTGGTTGATGCCGGGTCTGCCGATGCGGGCACCCGCGTTATTGTCTGGGAGTTACGCCTGCCCATTGCCTTAATGGCGATCGTGGTCGGAATGGCGCTCGGTCTGGCGGGGGCAGAGATGCAAACCATCCTCAATAACCCGCTCGCCAGCCCGTTTACCCTCGGGGTCTCCTCCGCCGCGTCATTTGGTGCCGCGCTGGCTATCATTCTTGGCCTGGGTATTCCAGGCATTCCCGATCAGTGGGTTATCTCGGTTAATGCCTTTGTTTTCGCCCTGCTGGCCTGCTTTATTCTTGATGGCATTAGCCGCTGGATACGGGTGGCGACCTCCGGCGTAGTGCTGTTTGGCATTGCGCTGGTATTTACCTTCAATGCGCTGATCTCCATTCTGCAATTTGTGGCCAGCGAAGATACATTGCAGGGGCTCGTCTTCTGGACCATGGGCAGTCTGGCTCGCGCCTCATGGGACAAGCTCGCAATTCTGAGCATCGCCCTGCTTCTCATCGTTCCGCTGTCGATGAAAAATGCCTGGAAGCTTACCGCCCTGCGTCTGGGGGAAGACCGGGCCGTCAGTTTTGGTATCAATGTGCGCCAACTGCGTATGGCGACGCTGCTGCGTATCAGTATCATCTCCGCGCTGACCGTGGCCTTTGTTGGGCCTGTTGGCTTTATTGGCCTGGTGGCGCCGCATATCTCGCGAATGCTGTTTGGTGAAGACCACCGCTTTTACCTGCCCGGCAGCATGTTGATTGGCGCACTGGTGCTCTCACTGGCGTCCGTGTTATCGAAGAACATTGTCTCCGGCGTCATCATTCCCGTCGGTATTGTTACCTCCCTGGTCGGCGTCCCCTTCTTCCTGAGCATCATCATTCGCCATCGGGGGAATATATGACCGACGGACTGCGCATCCACGCCCTGCATACCGGCTATCGCAAAAAGAAAATTATCGACGGGCTAACCACCCCGATGCTGCCACGCGGGCAAATCACCGCTCTGCTGGGGCCGAATGGCTCCGGCAAATCCACCCTGCTACGTGCGCTTGCCGATCTCAACCCGGCCCAGGGACAACTGTGGCTGAATGGCGAAGATTTAATGGCCCTCTCCCCGGCAAAGCGGGCGCAAAAGGTGGTTTATCTGCCGCAATCCTTGCCACAGGGCGTGCATCTGCATGCGCTGGAGTCGATTATCGTCGCCCGACGCGCCAGCGGCTTCTATGGCGGCGATAACGTCGAACAGGAGGCCTACGACATTCTGCATAAGCTCGGTATTTCGCACCTGGCGATGAGCTTTTTAGACCAGCTTTCCGGCGGACAGAAACAGTTGATTGGCCTTGCCCAGTCGCTGATTCGCAAACCGGACCTGCTGCTGTTAGACGAGCCGCTGAGCGCACTCGATCTGAACTACCAGTTCCACGTAATGGACATCGTCGCCCGCGAAACGCGCCTGCGTAACATTGTGACGGTGGTGGTGATCCATGACATCAACATTGCGCTGCGCCATGCCGAATATGCGGTGATGCTAAAAAACGGCGCGCTGGTTGCCAGCGGCATTCCAGGCGAGGTCGTCACGCCCGCGAACCTGGCGGCAGTCTACGGGGTAAAAGGCCGGGTCGAATATTGTTCGCAGGGACTACCACACGTGGTGGTCGATGGATTAACAACCTAAAACAGTCATAAGACGGGAAAGAGATGAATCTGAAAAAGACAATCATGGGGATCGCGCTGATCTTTGCTCCCCTGCTGGCGATGGCGCAAAACTGGCCGGTCACGGTGACGGATCTGGATAACCGCAGCGTCACGATCCCTAAGGAGCCGCAGCGCATCATCTTGCAGGATGGCCGCGATATCCTGGCGCTGGCGCTGCTGGAGCGCGACAACCCCTTTGCCAAAGTGGTGGCGTGGAACAACCTGCCGAAAAAACAGGATACGGAAACCTGGAACGTCCTTAAGCGCAAATGGCCGGAAGCCGAGAAGATCCTGGACATGCAGTTTTCGGATCAGGGGAATGTTGATCTGGAGACCATCATCTCGCGCCATCCGGATCTGATGATTGCCCAGCTCCGCGCTAAACCTTCACTGGTACAAAGCGGTGTGCTGGCAAAACTGGAGGCACTGCATGTGCCGGTGGTGTTTGTCGATTACGAACTGCATCCGGTAGAAAACACCCTGCCAGGTATCGCGCTGCTCGGTAAAGTGCTCGGCCAAAATGAGCGCGCGCAACAGTACATCACTTTCTATCAGCAACGTCTGGATATACTGCATCAGCGTCTGGCCAACGCTCACAAAAAACCGCTGGTGTTTATCGAACCGATCGCGGGTGTCGCAGGGCTGGATAATGGTTGCTGCTTTACCCATGCCCGTAATGGCTGGGGCGGTCTGGTCGAAGCGGCGGGCGGTGTGAACATTGGTTCACAACTGCTGCCAGGGGCAACCGGTAATGTGTCAGTGGAAAAAATCATCTCCATGAACCCGGACTACTACCTGATGACCGGTTCAAAACGCCCGGGTAAAGGAACGGCGATCATTCCGTTCGGCTACAACGTGGACGAAAAAGAAGTGGCAACCGCCTTCAATGCCTTACTGGCACGCCAGGGGGTCAGCAGCATTCCTGCCGTTACTCAGGGTCATACCGGCGCGCTCTATCACCACTTCTACAATAATCCGTACAACATTATCGCGATTGAAACGTTAAGTAAGATTTTCTACCCGGAGCTGTTTAAAGACATCGATCCGCTGGCGGATTATCACACTATCATCAAGGATTTCACCCAGATCCCGGATGACAATATCGTCCTGAGCTACACGCCTTCGCACTAATCTTTCTCAGTGCCATCGTCCGATGGCGCTTTCTTTCCAAACGCGCACTTAGCGCGTGGATTTCGCCAACGCCGGGCTCTCGGTAGCAACCAGGTCCTGGCGCAGCCATAACCCCAACCCCAGGCCAATCAGCGACAGCGCCAGTACATACCAGGCGGGCGCCATTGGCGAAACCCCCATTAGCATCGTCACCGCAATCGGCGTCAGCCCGCCAAAAATGGCGTAAGAGACGTTATAGGAGAAGGAGATCCCGGTAAAACGCACTTCCGCCGGGAAAGCGCGAACCATCACATAGGGTACGGCTCCGACAACCCCAACGCAGAACCCGACCAGCCCATACAAGGCAAAAAGCTGCTCCGGGTGGCTGCCCGTCAGGTGATAGAAGAACCAGCTTGAGCAGGCCAGCATAATGCTGCCGACAATAAAGGTTTTGCTGGGACCAACGCGATCCACCACCAGCCCGGCGGTCAAACAGCCGAAACAGAGCATAATGGTCGCGATACTGTTCGCCTGCAGGGTTAAGGCTGGCGCGAAACCATACTGTTTTTGCAGCCAGACGGGCGACATCAAAATCACCACTACGATCCCGGCCGACAGTAGCCAGGTCAGCAGCATCGAGATCACCACCGCTTTCTTATGCTTCATGACGACGGCTTTCACCGGTAGCTCTTGCGCCAGTGCTTTACGCTGCTGCATTTCAAGGAAAATCGGCGTCTCTTGCAACCAACGGCGCAAATACATTGCCACCAGGCCAAACGCACCGCCCAGCAGGAAAGGTATACGCCATCCACCATCGTGAATCGCCTGCTGCGTCATGCTGGTATTGATCAGGGTAGCGACCACAGAGCCAAGCAGGATCCCCACCGTCAGCCCGGCGGTTAATGTTCCGCAGGCAATCCCGATACGGCGTTCCGGCACATGTTCCGCCACAAACACCCACGCACCCGGCACTTCGCCGCCAATCGCCGCCCCCTGCAAGACACGCATCAATAGCAGCAGCAACGGCGCAACGATGCCCATAGAGGCATACGTCGGCAGCAAGCCAATCGCCAGCGTAGGCACCGCCATCAGCAAGATGCTCAGGGTGAACATCTTCTTACGCCCCACCAGATCGCCAAAATGGGCCATCACGATACCGCCCAACGGGCGCGCCAGATAACCTGCGGCAAAGATGCCGAATGTCTGCACCTGACGCAGCCACTCCGGGATATCCGCCGGGAAAAACAGCTCACCGACAACGGCGGCAAAGAAAACAAAAATGATGAAGTCATAGAACTCAAGCGCACCGCCTAACGCGGCAAGCGTGAGGGTTTTGTAATCCTGCTTATTGAGGGGACGTGTGTAGTTTGACATAGCGGACCATTTGTAAAGAGGAAGTGTTGATTTCGTTTTTACGCAAACTGTAAATTAAAAATTACTATACCGTAAATAAATCAACACTCCAGTGCCCGCATGACTTAATTTAAAAAACCACTATTTTTAGGATATTGTCTCGCGTCTTGCACTTTTTGGGCGAAAAGCCGCTACGACTTTGGGATCGGTTTCGATATATGGCCCGTCGAGAAGCTGTACACAATACGGTACACTGGCAAAAATACCTGGCACGGTTACCTGCCCGTCCGCCTGCTTCACCCCTTCAAGTGTCTCTTTGATGGATTTTGGCTGCCCCGGTAAATTGAGGATCAGCGCCTGCTTGCGAATCACCCCCACCTGGCGGGAGAGAATGGCGGTAGGCACAAAGTTGAGGCTGATTTGACGCATCTGTTCGCCAAACCCCGGCATTTCGCGGTCAGCAATGGCAAGTGTTGCATCAGGAGTGACATCACGGCGCGCAGGACCGGTGCCGCCCGTCGTCAGGACCAGATGGCAGCTCATCTCGTCCACTAGCTCACACAGTGTCTGTTCAATGATGCTCTGTTCGTCCGGGACAAGCCGCTTTTCGATGGTAAAAGGGGTGGTCAGCGCCTGCGCCAGCCACTCTTCCAGTGCCGGGAGGCCTTTATCCTGGTAAACACCGCTGGAGGCGCGATCGGAAACAGAAACTAAGCCAATGCGTAATGTATCCATATTCATTCCGTTCAAAAAAATAATGACTAACGGAAATGATACACGCTGAGGGGAAATGCAGACAGAGGGGAAAGTGTGGCCGGGTCTCCGGCCACACCTGAATGATTACAGCAGATCGCCGATCATTTTTTCCAGTTTTTCCTGGTCAACAGCAAACTTACGGATACCGTCCGCCAGTTTGTCTACTGCCATCGGATCCTGGTTGTGCTGCCAGAAGAATTGCGCTTCGGTAATACGTTCCGGGCGTGCTTTCACTTCGCCAGCATAGGACAGTTTACGTTCGATAGCGCCTTCGCTTTCTGCCAACTCTTTCAGCAGGCCCGGAGCGATAGTCAGACGGTCACAGCCTGCCAGTTCCAGAATTTCACCGACGTTACGGAAGCTTGCGCCCATCACGACGGTTTCATAGCCGTGCTGTTTGTAGTACTGGTAGATTTCGGTTACGGAAACCACACCCGGATCTTCTGCCGGTGCGTACTCTTTTTTATCCGTGTTGGCTTTGTACCAGTCGAGGATACGGCCCACAAACGGGGAAATCAGATAAACGCCAGCTTCTGCACAGGCGCGTGCCTGGGCGAAGGAGAACAGCAGCGTCAGGTTACAGTTGATGCCTTCTTTTTCCAGTTGTTCAGCCGCGCGAATACCCTGCCAGGTAGAAGCCAGCTTGATCAGGATGCGATCGTTGCTGATACCCGCGTCGTTATACAGTTTGATCAGGCGTTTTGCTTTCGCGATGGACGCGTCGGTGTCATAGGACAGGCGTGCGTCAACTTCGGTAGAAATGCGACCAGGGATCAGTTTGAGAATTTCCAGACCGATATTCACCGCCAGTTTGTCCGTTGCATCTACCACTTGCTGCGCGCGGTCGCTGCTCTGTTCTTTCGCCCAGGCAATAGCGTCATCAATCAGTTTGCGGTATTCAGGGATTTGGGCAGCGCCAAGAATCAGAGAAGGGTTGGTGGTAGCGTCCTGCGGCTGGTACAGCTTCATCGCCGCGATATCTCCGGTGTCAGCAACAACAGTTGTGTATTGACGCAGAGAAGTCAATTTATCCGTCATGATAGTGTTTCTCTTTGAACTTGTTAGGGGGATGTAACCGGTCTGCCCTGATGATAACACGACGCCCTGCCAGCGCAACCGCAGACATTGCGCACGCCCGGTATGGTAAACTAGATTTATTAATTGCCTGCAAAGTAGTGCTTTATTAATAATAGCGCTGCTTATTAACCTGCGAACCGGCATAGACAAGAGGGATGTTAATGCCTGAATTCTTCTCTTTTATCAGTGAAATACTTTGGGGTTCATTGATGCTCTACCTGCTGCTTGCGGCAGGTATCTGGTTTGCTTTTAAAAGCAAATTTGTACCGTTTCGCCTGATTGGCGACTTCTACCATAATCTCAAACATAGCCGTGCCCAGTCGGGTGGACTGACGTCGTATCAGGCGCTGTTTCTCAGCCTTGCCGGACGAATGGGGTCCGGTAATTTAGCCGGTGTGGCGTTAGCGATTACGGCAGGCGGCCCCGGCGCGATTTTCTGGATGTGGATATCGGCCTTGATTGGCATGGCAACGTGTTTCGCCGAAAGCACACTGGCGCAACTCTACAAAGAACGCGACGCCAACCAGCAGTTTCGCGGCGGTCCTGCATGGTACATGGCGCGAGGCCTTGGCATGCGCTGGATGGGCGTGCTGTTTTCCGTATTCCTGCTGTTGGTTTACGGGCTGTTATTCAATACCATTCAGGCCAATTCGGTAGCGAATGCCGTCCATTTTGCCTGGCATTTTAATGAGATTTACACCGGTCTTATTTTTGCTGGAATGATTCTGCTATTGATCACGAAAAGCATGAAACAGATTGCTCGTATCATGCAGTGGGTGGTCCCGATCATGGCCCTGGCCTGGGTAATGACCAGTGTCGGTATTGGCATTGCGCACTTCACCGCACTGCCGGAGATGTTCGCCAATATTGTGAAAAGTGCCTTTGGCTGGCAGGAAGCGGCGGCAGGTACCATGGGTTACACGCTTAGCCAGGCGCTCACCAGCGGTTTTCAACGCAGTATGTACTCCAACGAGGCAGGGATGGGCTCAACGCCGAATGCCGCCGCAGCCGCGGCTTCATCTCCCCCTCATCCTGCCGCTCAGGGCTTTGTGCAAATGGTCGGCGTAGTTGTCGACACGTTTTTGGTATGCACCGCCAGCGCGTTTATTCTTCTCCTGGCAAAAGATACGCCAACAGATAACGCAGTCATTGGCGTCCAACAGGTTCAGGAAGCAATGGTAGCGCTGACGGGTTCATGGGGAGCCAGCTTTGTCGCCGTCATCATCATCATGTTTGCGTTTAATTCCATTATCGCCAATTACGTTTACGCCGAAAATAATCTCATTTTCCTGCGTATGAACAGCAGGCGTAATATTTGGCTGTTGCGTATCGGGATCTTACTGATGGTGTTGATCGGCTCTCAATTGCGCATCCCGGTACTCTGGCATGTGGCAGATGTAATGATGGCGTTTATGGCTATCACTAACATGACGGCGATTCTGCTACTGTCTCCCGTCGTCACCCTTATCGCCGCCGATTATCTACGCCAGCGCAAGATGGGAGTGATGCCAGTGTTCGATCCGAAGCGTTATCCGGATATTAACCCGCAGCTCGCGCCCGGCGCATGGGATGATAAAACGGGATCGTAAATGACAATCGCAACTATTGATCAATTGCAGGCCGTTTTTTGTTACAGTCAGCGGAAATTTTCCTGCAAGGACTGACTATGCTGATTCTCATCTCGCCCGCGAAAACGCTGGATTATCAAAGTGAGCTGGCCACTACGCGCTACACACAGCCTGAATTGCTGGATTATTCGCAGCAGTTGATTAAGGTTGCGCGTAAGCTTAGCGCGCAGCAAATCAAAGCCCTGATGGGTATCAGCGATAAGCTTGCCGACCTGAACGCCACCCGCTTTCACGACTGGCAGCCGGACTTTACGCCAAAAAACGCCCGCCAGGCCATTCTGGCCTTTAAAGGCGATGTCTATACCGGCCTGCAGGCAGAAACCTTCACCGAGGCTGATTTCGATTTTGCACAGCAGCATTTGCGTATGCTCTCTGGTTTGTACGGCGTTTTGCGTCCGCTGGACCTGATGCAGCCTTACCGTCTGGAGATGGGGATCCGCCTGGAAAATGAGAAGGGGAAGGATCTTTATCAGTTCTGGGGCGAGGTCATCACCAATACGCTGAATGAAGCCATTAAGGCGCAGGGCGATGACATCGTGGTGAATCTGGCATCCGATGAGTACTTTAAATCGGTCAAAACACAAAAACTGAACGCGCAAATTATCAAACCCGTCTTTCTGGACGAGAAAAATGGCAAGTTTAAGGTCATTAGTTTTTACGCCAAAAAAGCACGCGGCCTGATGAGTCGTTACATCATTGAAAACCGCCTGACAAAACCAGAGCAGTTAACCGCGTTTGATAGCGAAGGCTATTTCTTTGATGAAGAGCTGTCCGGCAAGGGCGAATTGGTCTTTAAACGTCACGAACAGTAAGGCTGTGGCCCCCTCTCTGAGGAGGGGGCAGGATAAGCGAAGAGATTAATCGTGGCGCCAGTCCGGCCCCGGACGATGGTCATCGTGGCGATCATCATGATGGTCGCCACGGAAGTCGCGACGGTCGTCACCGTGCGGACGCCAGTGGTTTTCGCGCCATTCGTAATGTCTGTGCCACCAGTCATGATCGCGCCAGTGGCCGCCATCCCAGTAGTTGCCGTGACGATCCTGATCGCCGATTTGCAGTTTTACTGCTGGCACAAGGGTAATTTCAGCAGCCTGTGCCGCCAGCGGAGCCACCATCAACAACGAAAGCGCGAAGAATACAGGTTTCAACATGGGTTACTCCTTTGTTCATCTTGCCCGTAGTGGGCCGATGTGAGGAGCTTAAGCAAAGTGATGGCGGCTTGTTATTCTCTGCAATCCTAATCTCTAAGTGCCCGCATTTTATGGGAATTCCTCCGTTTTTCCTGCCATATTCCTCCTTAATTTCTCCGTATTCAGGCGTAAAAAAACCGGGCAGCGATTACGCTCACCCGGTTCAGGTTTGAGACGAAGTGGATTACGCTTTGCTCATCATCAGCTTACGCAATTCAGCGAAGTCCGCAGGCAGATGGTGCGACAGCAGTTCCAGATCTGCGCGCTCTGCCAGTTCTTTCGGTAATGGCAGTGTTTCGCCGAGAATCTCTTCGACGCTCTCTTTGAATTTCGCCGGATGCGCGGTCCCCAGGAACAGGCCGTACTCGCCCGGATGCAGTTGATCGCGCAGCGCACGGTAAGCGATTGCCGCATGCGGTTCAGAGAGATAACCCTTGCCTTTCAGCTCACGCATGGTCTCTTTGGTCGTTTCGTCGTCCACTGCGGCATAGCCCAGTTCGTTCAGACGCCAGATTTTACGGCGGAACAGCTCTTCCACGCGCGGCCAGTTGTTCGGCTGGCTGACGTCCATCGCGTTCGACAGAGTTGCCTGTGTCGCTTTTGGCTTCCACTCACCGTCCTGCAGGAAGCGCGGTACGGTGTCATTCGCATTGGTCGCCGCGATAAAACGCTTAATGGGCAGCCCAAGCGATTTCGCCAGCAGGCCCGCCGTTAAGTCGCCAAAGTTGCCGCTTGGCACGGAAACAACCAGCTGATTACGCGCCTCTTGTGGCAGTTGCGCCACCGCTTCAAAGTAGTAGCAAATCTGCGCCAGCAGGCGGCTAATGTTGATTGAGTTCGCTGAGTTCAGGCCCAGCGCCACTTTCAGTTCTTCATCATCAAAAGCCTGTTTTACCAGTGCCTGACAGGCGTCGAAATCCGCATCAATGGCGACGGTTTCGATATTGCCACCCAGCGTACAGAACAGTTTTTCCTGTAGCGGACTGATTTTTCCGTTCGGGTAAAGGATCACGACACGAACGTTTTTCAGGCCGTAGAAGGCATGCGCCACTGCCGCCCCGGTATCACCGGAGGTCGCAGTCAGGATCGTCACCGGCTTGTCGCCGCTGATTGTGGTCAGCATTTGCGCCATAAAGCGCCCACCGAAGTCTTTAAACGCCAGCGTCGGGCCATGAAACAGCTCCAGGCAACCAACATCGCTCTCAACCGGCTGTACGGGCGCCGGGAACGCAAACGCATCCCGAACGCGCGCTTCCAGAATGTCCTGTGGAATTTCATCACCGATGAACGCCCCGAGGATTTTGGCGCTGCGCGCAACGAAATCCATGGTCAGCATGTCATCAATTTCAGTCAGGCTGAATTCCGGCAGGTCATGCGGGAAAAACAGCCCCTGGTTCTTGCCAAGCCCTTGTGTGACGGCCTGCGCGAAGCTGACCTGTTCGTTGTGATCTTTTAAGTTATAGAGTTTCATTGGTTATCCCACTACTCGTGCACCCGTCGTGTCCAGACGGCAAATATGAACAAAGCCTTCCTGATTTTGCAAATAGTGTTTGCTCAGCCAGTCTGCCACACGTTGCGCTGTTTCCGTTTTATCGCACAACGCAAAAAGCGTTGGGCCGGAACCAGAAATACCACAGGAGAGCGCCCCCATTTCGGCGACCGCCTGACGTGCCTCATTAAACCCAGGCAGTAATTTCATGCGATACGGCTCAGCAATAACATCTTTCATCAGCTTCGCCGCAAGCTGGGGCTGACGGGAATAGCAGGCGTGAATAAAGCCCGCCAGATGCCGACCATGAGCAATACAGTCCTGACGACGATACTGCGCCGGCAGGATAGCGCGGGCCTCCGCGGTAGAAACTTTGATGCCCGGATAGGCCAGCACCCACAGCCATTCATCAAAGCCAGGCACCTGCTGGCTGATAATGCCGTTTTCCTCGATCATCAATTGCATGCCGCCAAGGTAGCAAGGCGCCACGTTGTCGTAATGCACGCTGCCGGAAATGCGCCCTTCCAGCTCGCCCATCAGCGCCAGCATTCGCGTCTCATTTAACGGTTTGCCGCAATACTCGTTCATTGCCACCAGCGCCGCGACAACAGAACAGGCACTGGACCCCAGCCCTGAGCCAATCGGCATGTTTTTTTCCAGTGTCATTGCTACAGGAACCGTTTTGCCAATCTCCTGGCAGAAACGCTCCCAGCACTGGTAGACAATATTTTCACGAGGCTCTGTCGGCAGTTTACTGGCAAAACGCCCCAGATTTTTCAGGCTAAAACTGTCCGCCGCCTCAACTGAGACATTATCACCCAACAGCGTGCCATCTATCGGCGTCACCGCGGCGCCCAACACATCAAAACCCACGCTCATATTGGCGCTGGAGGCCGGAGCATATACTTTCACCATCTTAAACTCCCAACTTCCAGGACAGCGTACGCAGCAAGTCTGCAAACACCCCTGCCGCAGTAACATCATTGCCCGCACCATAGCCTCGCAGGACCAGCGGCAGCGGTTGGTAATAGTGGCTATAAAACGCAAGGGCGTTTTCGCCGTTTTTCACTTTGAACAGTGGATCATTACCATCCACTTCGGCAATTTTCACCCGACAGGTGCCATCTTCTTCGATGTTGCCGACGTAGCGCAGCACTTTGCCTTCGTCGCGCGCTTTCGCCACACGATCGGCGAAGTGATCATCAAGCTGTGGCAGACGCGCCATAAAACTTTCAACGTCACCGCTGTCGTCGAATGTAGCTGGCAGCACAGGTTCAATCACAATATCGGAAAGCTCCAGCTCACGCCCGGTTTCACGAGCCAGGATCAGGAGCTTACGCGCCACGTCCATACCGGAAAGATCGTCACGCGGATCAGGTTCGGTGTAACCCATTTCACGTGCGATCTTAGTCGCATCCGACAGGCTCATCCCTTCATCGAGCTTACCGAAAATAAACGATAGCGAACCAGAAAGAATGCCGGAGAAACGTTGTAACTCATCACCCGCATTGAGCAGGTTTTGCAGATTTTCGATAACCGGCAAGCCCGCGCCCACGTTGGTGTCATAGAGGAACTTCCGGCGTGATTTCTCCGCCGCATGGCGCAACTGATGGTAGTAAGCCATCGATGAGGTGTTGGCCTTTTTGTTGGGCGTCACCACATGGAAACCTTCGCGCAGGAAATCGGCATACTGATCGGCCACTGCCTGGTGTGACGTACAATCTACAATAACCGGGTTCAGCAGGTGGTATTCCTTCACCAGACGAATCAAACGGCCCAGGTTGAAAGGCTCTTTGGCCTCAGCAAGCTCAGCCTGCCAGTTTTCCAGATTTAACCCGTGTACGTTGGTGAGCAACGCTTTCGAGTTTGCCACGCCGCAGACGCGCAAATCGATATGCTTACTTTTGAGCCATGCCTGCTGACGCTTAAGCTGTTCGAGCAGCGCACCACCAACACCGCCCACGCCAATCACAAACACTTCAATAACCTGGTCGGTGTTAAACAGCATCTGGTGCGTGACGCGCACACCCGTGGTGGCATCATCGTTGCTCACCACGACAGAAATCGAACGCTCGGAAGATCCTTGCGCGATCGCCACGATGTTGATATTAGCGCGCGCCAGTGCAGCAAAGAATTTCGCGGAAATACCACGCAGAGTACGCATGCCGTCGCCCACGACAGAGATGATAGCCAGACGCTCCATCACGGCCAGCGGCTCCAGCAATCCTTCTTTCAGTTCCAGGTAAAATTCATCGCCCATTGCACGCTGCGCGCGGACGCAATCGGATTGCGGTACACAGAAGCTGATGCTGTATTCAGAGGAGGACTGGGTAATCAGCACGACAGAAATACCCGCACGCGACATCGCGGCAAACACGCGCGCCGCCATGCCAACCATGCCTTTCATCCCCGGACCTGAAACACTGAACATCGCCATGTTATTCAGATTGGAAATACCTTTGACCGGCAGGCCATCCTCATCAGAGGTGGCACCAATCAGAGTACCGGGTGCCTGCGGGTTACCGGTATTTTTAATGAGGCAAGGGATCTGGAACTGAGCGATAGGGGTAATGGTACGCGGGTGGAGCACTTTCGCACCGAAGTAGGAGAGTTCCATCGCTTCCTGGTACGACATGGATTTCAGCAGACGGGCATCCGGTACCTGGCGTGGATCACAGGTGTAGACACCGTCAACATCGGTCCAGATTTCACAACAATCCGCACGCAGGCAGGCAGCCAGAACCGCAGCGGAGTAATCAGAACCATTACGTCCCAGAACAACCAGCTCACCTTTTTCGTTTCCGGCAGTGAACCCTGCCATCAACACCATATGGTCGGACGGGATACGGCTGGCGGCGATGCGGCGCGTTGACTCCGCAATATCCACCGTAGACTCAAGATAGTGCCCAATAGCCAGCAGTTTCTCGACCGGATCAATCACACTCACCTTATGACCGCGCGCTTCAAGCAACCCCGCCATAATGGCGATGGAGAGCTTTTCGCCACGGCAGATTAGCGCCGCATTAATGCTGTCAGGGCATTGCCCCAGCAGGCTTATCCCGTGCAAGACGTGTTTGATCTGCGCAAATTCTTGTTCGACAAAGGTTTTTAACTGTGCGAGGGGAAAACCAGGCTGTGCATCCGCCAATCCTTGCAGTAGCTCAGAAAAAATACGTTCGGCATCGCTAATATTTGGTACGGCATCCTGACCTCCGATCGTTTTTTCGATCATTGCGACCAGGTGATTGGTGATTTTCGCCGGGGCAGATAACACAGTTGCCACCTGCCCCTGCCTGGCATTGCTCTCCAGGATGTCGGCAACACGCAGAAACCTTTCCGCATTTGCCACTGATGTACCGCCGAACTTCAACACTCGCATGGTATTACCCCTTGATCTTTGCTCGAAAAAAAAGCCCGCACTGTTCAGGTGCGGGCTTTTTTCTGTGTTTCCTGTACGCGTCAGCCCGCACCGTTACCTGTGGTAATGGTGGTGGTAATAATAATGGTGACGGTGCTGGTGCGTTTCATGGATGTTGTGTGCTCTGTAATTTTATTCTGTCTGTGCTCTGCCTATATTGGTTAAAGTATCTGCCGCCTTAAGTCAACGAATTTTTAGTTTTCAGCTATTTTGCGCAACCTTGCGCTACGCCCGCTGCTTATTGACTTATCATAGGTAAAGACCATACAAACCGCATCATTGTAGTGACTTCATCCATAAAATATTCTTATGACAGTGATTTACTCGGCGAGTTTTTTTTCAATGTCATGAAGCAAACGATGCAACATTGCAGTGTCTCGCTGCTCCAGCATCCCCACACGCTGATCCAGCCAGTCGGCCATTTTCATGTCATCCGCCACATCGAGTTTTTCGAGCAACGCATGCGCGCGCAGACGTAAAGCACGAAGCTGGTTATCATCACGTTGCGTTACCACTTTGGCAGCATTTTGTATTAAAGATGCTAATTGATAACAATAAACCATGACGGCCTGCCCCAGATTGAGTGAAGGATAATCGGCAACCATCGGCACACCCGTCAGAATGTCTGCAAGCGCCAGTTCGTCATTTGTCAGACCCGAATCTTCCCGGCCAAACACCAGTGCGGCGGCGGGGAGCCACGCGTTTTTTTCCGCCAGAAGCGGTACCAATTCTGCAGGCGTTGCATAGTAATGGAATTTCGCGCGACTTCGCGCCGTCGTGGCGACGGTGAATGAAATATCGGCCAACGCATCGGATAATGAAGAATAAGTTTTAACATTATCAAGCACATCCCCGGCGCCATGTGCGACACGGCGAGCGCCTTCCTGTAAATGGGCATCGCTGTCGACAATGCGCAGATCTGTGAAACCCATCGTTTTCATCGCGCGCGCGGCAGCGCCAACATTCTCCGCTCTGGCGGGAGAAACCAATACAATGGCCAGGTGCATTTTTACTCTCTTTTTTATCATATCGACGCGCGAGTGAAGGATTATGTCAGCATATTACGCGTCGCGAATTTACAATTTTGTAACAGCAATCACTGAATTTCGTCTTGCCAACGGTTAAAAAAAGCTAAACTGTTGACTGGCGGATTAACCGCTTAAATGTTAACAGAAAATGCTTATCCCTATGTTTCTTCATGGCATTTTAATTATGAATCTGAATCTCCTATTGGATTCAGCTTATTTATCAATTAATATCCGCAACTAGTTGGTTTATTGAAAAATTGTGATAATCGCTAGCATTTAGATATCAAGATTTCACCAAACTGTTAACGTGCTACAATTGAACTTGATATATGTCAACGAAGCGTAGTTTTATTGGGTGTCCCTTGCGTCTTAGCCTGTTATGTTGCTGTTAAAATGGTTAGGATGACAGCCGTTTTTGACACTGTCGGGTTCAAAGGGAAAGTGCCCACGACCAAGCTAATGATGTTGTTGACGTTGATGGAAAGTGCATCAAGAACGCAATTACGTACTTTAGTCATGTTACGCCGTTCATGTTAATTTGCGACATGTACCAGGCTGGTCAGGGACTTTTGTACTTCCTGTTTCGATTTAGTTGGCAATTTAGGTAGCAAACATGCAGACCCCGCACATTCTTATCGTTGAAGACGAGTTGGTAACACGCAACACGTTGAAAAGCATCTTCGAAGCGGAAGGTTACGATGTCTTTGAAGCGACAGATGGCGCTGAAATGCATCAGATCCTCTCCGAAAATGATATCAACCTGGTGATTATGGACATCAATCTGCCAGGTAAAAATGGCCTTTTACTTGCCCGTGAATTACGCGAGCAAGCAAATGTCGCACTGATGTTCCTGACCGGTCGTGACAACGAAGTAGACAAAATCCTGGGCCTCGAAATCGGTGCGGATGACTACATCACCAAACCGTTTAACCCGCGTGAACTGACTATCCGTGCGCGTAACCTGCTGTCCCGTACCATGAATTTGGGCACCATCAGCGAAGAGCGCCGCAGTGTCGACAGCTATAAGTTTAATGGCTGGGAACTGGATATTAACAGCCGCTCACTGATCAGCCCTAATGGCGAACAGTATAAGCTGCCGCGTAGCGAATTCCGTGCGATGCTGCATTTCTGCGAAAACCCGGGCAAGATCCAGTCCCGCGCCGAATTGCTGAAAAAAATGACCGGGCGTGAGCTGAAACCACACGACCGTACGGTTGACGTCACCATCCGTCGCATCCGTAAGCATTTTGAATCCACTCCGGACACACCGGAAATCATCGCGACGATCCACGGTGAAGGTTACCGTTTCTGCGGTGATCTGCAGGAATAATCCTCCTTCAAAAAAAAGCGGCGCCAGGCGCCGCTTTTTTTATTTCCATATCCGTAGTTCTTCATCGACAGGAACCTGGCTTTCTACGGGCTTTTTCACCGCCCGCGAAAGGGAGTACCAGTCGAAGCGCCGTGTCAGTATCATCACGGTACTCAGTGCCGCAAACAGTACGCCTGTTCCCAGTAACAACGCGCTGTCTTCGGAATTCAGCAAACTCCACATTACGCCATAGAGCACCAATAGCGCACCGCTAAAGGGCAGGCTGGCACGCCAGCTTTTCATCACGCCTTGCAAATAGATACCGTTAATCGCCGCCCCCAGTCCACTGGCAATAATCCACGCCCAGGTAAAGCCGACATGCTCTGACAACGCCAGCAGGACCAGATAGAACATCACCAGCGATAACCCCACCAGTAGATACTCCATGGGGTGCATTTGCCGCCCGGTAAGACTTTCAAAGACGAAAAACGCGGCGAAAATGAGGGCAATAAGCAAAATCGCATACTTCACCGCTCTGTCCGTCAGTTGGTACTGATCCGCAGGCGTGGCGATATTGACGCTGAATGCGGGCAGGCGCCACTCGTTGTCGCTGCTCAGACTCAGGACATCACGAATTTTGCTGTCCAGGTTATTGGCAAACCACGTACTTTGCCAGCGCGCCTGGTAACCCGCAGGGGTAACTTCGCGTTTCGCAGGCAGAAAGTCACCGGTGAAGCCGGGGTGAGGCCAGTCCCCCATCAGCGCCATTTCGCTGTTTCTGCCTAGTGGGACCACGGAAAATGCGCCGGTACCATTGAGACTAAATGAAGCGTTTAGTTTGATATTTTTTTGCGTAATACCCGGCGCCGTCAGTGGAACATGGATACCCTGTAAGTCGCTCATCAGCCCCGATCCCGGCTCTACGCTGAGCGATTCACCGTTCACCTTCATCGCCCGTATTTGCCCAATCCCTCGGGCATCACTCAGAGCAAACACGACAAACGGCTCGCCCAGTTGCCTGGTATCACTCGCCTCCAGCCCGGCACGTTTTGGGTCAAACTCAGCGTTGATACTGATATCCCCATGCCACACTTGCCCGTCGTAGATACCCACCTGGCGGTTTTCGACTTGCTGTTTCCCCTCAACCATGAGTGATTCAGGTAGCCAGAAACGGATATAGCTTTTCGAACGGCGAACTTCCTTCGGGGGTTCATCTCCCGTCGACTCCAGCGAAGTCACAACGTCCGTCACCGGAATCGCAATTAGCGGACCAATCAACTTTTGCGGCCCGGCGCTACTTTGCCGCAGCGTATCGGCGACCTCATTACGGTAGTCGCCTCTCTCTTTGATTAAATTGCCAACCATTATCAGTGGGATCAGCAACAGACAAATGCACCCTGCCAGGGTGGTAATTTTCCAGAATAACGGTGATTTCAACATAGCCCCTCCTTTGTGTTGCGCGCAGAGTAACGGGGCTATAAGAGGAGAATTTGAAGTTATGTGAAGTGACGGTGAAGTGTCAGTCGCGCCTCTGCGCCACCCTGCGGCAGGTTACATACCTGAATCGTTCCCTGGTGCAAACGCGCCACCTCCTGCACCAGGGCCAGTCCAAGGCCACTGCTCTTTTGTCCATTCTCTCTGGGCAATGAGTAAAACCGTTCAAAGATCCGCTCAAGGGCGTAATCCGGAATACCCGGCCCGTTATCGCATACGGTGAAGACGACATATTCAGCGTGCTCGTGAGCGCGCAGCGAAATATGCCCGTCGCGAGGGGTAAAATCGATCGCATTGTCGAGCAGATTGCCCAATGCCTGGCTAAGCAGCCCGGCATCCGCTTCGACGACAAGCTGCCCCGCATCGCATTCCAGGGTCAGATTTTTGGCGGACAGCACCACGCTACGTTCGTCCTCAAGCTGTCGGAACAGGGCATCAACAGGGATGGATGTTGTCACTACTTCCTGGCGATTTTCGAGCTTCGCCTGCTGTAGCAGCTTCTCAACCAGCATCTGCATCCGCGCATTTTGCGCCAGGATATTGTTAGTAAAACGGGTGGCGATATCCGGCGGCGGGTTCTCATGGAGAATTTCTGCCGCGCCGCGTATGGCCGCCAGCGGGCTTTTAAGTTCATGGGTAAGCGCGTAGACGTACTGCTCAATATAATTTTTTCCTTCGAGCTTAAGGCGCATACTCTCCAGCGCCTGCGCCAGCTTACGCAGCTCGCTACTTCCCAAGTCAGGAAGAGGTAAAGGATTTTTTTCGCTCACGGCATCCGCATAGCGTGTCAGCTTGCCGATGGAACGGTTAATCCACAGCGTCACCCCAAACCCAATCACCAGAGCAATCCCCAGTAAGGCCGCACTGGCCCAGAGCATGCGCCGCTCACTGCGTTTGATGACCGGGGCAATCGCACTATTAGGTTTGCCCACGCTCAAAACGCCGATAATGCGCCCCTGGTCAGTGACGGGAGCCGCCACATACATCACCGTACTTTCCGGGTCGTTCGGATCGGAAGGGGTACTGCGCGCGCCATATTTACCGCGCAGCGTCAGCCAGACATCGTTCCAGCGGGAATAATCCTGACCTACGGCCTGGCCCGCAGAATCAAAAACAACCTTACCCAGCGCATCCGTCATGTAGACATGGTATTCGTTACGTACTTTGCGAATGCCGCTGATATTGGCGTTAATGTTGCTTTGGTTGAGCGAAGTGAACGCCTCTGCCAGCTTGCCATTTTGCGCCTGTCCGGAGAGCAAATCATCGTGCGCTACCTCGGCCAGCAGCGTGGCGGTATCAATGAGCGTGCCTTCGGTTGCCCGTCTGACGCCCGGTTTGATCTCCTGGACAAAAATCGACAACACAAACCAGGCGGCAACCGCCACAAGGAGAAAGTAGCCCAGCAACAATCGCATCCCGATACGCATTAGCGGATGCCCAGGCTGTAACCCATACCGCGATGAGTATTAATCGGTGACAATTCGCTATTCACCGCACGCAATTTGGCGCGCAGCGTTTTGATATGGGTATCGACAGTGCGATCGAAGCTCTCTTCGGCATCGGTCCAGACGAGATCCATGAGTTGCTGGCGTGAGAAAACCCTACCCGGTGCATGCAGCAGGGTTTTTAACAGCAGAAATTCATAGCGTGTAAGGGGGAGAATATCGCCAAACCAACGAACGATAGCCGCCTCTTCGTCCAGTTCGAATTGCCCGACACGGAGAAGAGAAGATTGCACCGTGGCTTTCTGGAAGCGGCGCAGCACGGTACGTACTCTGGCGCAAACTTCCCTTGGCGAAAACGGTTTGGCGATATAATCATCAGCCCCCATTTCCAGCCCCAGCAATTTGTCGATCTCGTCGCTGCGTGCGGTCAGAAACAGCACCGGTAGCCCCGGCGCCCTGGCCAGCAAACGGCGGCACAGCTCAAAACCACTGATGTCCGGCAGCCCGACATCCAGGATCGCCAGGTCCGGTAACTGCCGCGCCGCCGCGTCAAGAACAGGCAGTCCCCGTTCAAATGACGTGACGGCGAACCCATCCTGCTGCAGCATATAAATCAGCGTCTCGGCAATACTTGCCTCATCTTCAACCAGCCAGATTCGCGGTTGTGACATCTCCATTCCTTTTTATTTACTCCACGGCATAATCGGCACCGCACTCAGTGCGTTTTTCGGGGAACCTTCCACCACCTTATCGGAATAGGTCAAATAAACCAAAGAGTTACGCTTACTGTCATAAAAGCGGACCACCTGAAGTTTCTTAAACACCAGCGAGGTACGCTTCTGGAAGACCACATCGCCCTGGGCTTTGCCATTTTTAATCTTATCACTGAGTTCGATTGGCCCTACCTGCTGGCAGGAAATCGCCGCATCGGATGTATCCTCCGCCAGCCCCAGTCCCCCTTTAATGCCGCCTGTTTTTGCCCGGCTAATGTAACAGGTCACATTTTGCACATCAGGATCGTCAAAGGCTTCCACCACAATTTTGTGATCCGGGCCGAACATTTTAAACACAGTGTCCACTGAGCCAATCTGTTCCGCCTGCGCAGAACCCCACAGCAACGCTAATGAGGAAAGTATTAAACGCGTGTATTTCATATTGTTACCATTTTTGAATATAACGTTGAGCGACTATTCTCGGGTTTAAGAGGAAAAGGTTTATAGATCACCAATTTACAAAAATTATCATGAAAATCAGACACAATGCGCACTAATGCACAAAAAAAACACTGAATGCTAAAACGCCAAACAGTGGTATTATCCATCCCCTGGTATCAGGCGTAAGCCGTTTTAAGGATGAGGATATTTTATGGATCAGGCTGGGATTATTCGTGATCTACTTACCTGGCTGGAAAGCCACCTGGATCAGCCATTGTCGTTAGATAATGTGGCGGCAAAAGCGGGTTATTCCAAGTGGCATCTGCAAAGGATGTTCAAAGACGTGACGGGCCATGCGATTGGCGCTTATATTCGCGCGCGCCGCCTGTCGAAGTCTGCTGTTGCTTTGCGTCTGACCTCGCGTCCCATTCTGGATATCGCCCTGCAGTACCGCTTTGACTCTCAGCAAACCTTTACCCGCGCGTTTAAAAAGCAGTTTAATCTGACGCCCGCGCTGTATCGCCGTTCACCTGACTGGAGCGCCTTCGGCATTCGTCCGCCGCTGCGTTTAGGTGAGTTTGCCATGCCGAGACATGAATTTATCACCCTTCCGGATATGCAGCTCATCGGTACAACGCAGAGCTATACCTGCTCGCTGGAAGAAATTTCCGATTTCCGCAACCAGATGCGTATCCAGTTCTGGCGTGACTTTTTAGGCAATTCGCCCACTATTCCGGCTGAGATGTATGGCCTGCATGAACCGCGACCAAGCCTTGAGAAAGATGACGAGCAAGAGGTGTTTTACACTACTGCTTTAACGCCGGAGATGGCGAATGGCTACATGCATAATGCCCAGCCGGTGAAGCTCGAAGGCGGTGAGTATGTCATGTTCTTCTACGAAGGGCCGGGCACGGGCGTGCAGGAGTTTATCCTGACCGTCTACGGTACCTGCATGCCGATGCTGAATCTGACACGCCGTAAGGGTCAGGATATTGAGCGTTTCTACCCGCAGGAAGATGCGCGGGCGCAAGAGCCACCGCTTTACATCCGCTGCGAGTATCTGATTCCCGTCCGCCGTTAACGCTGCAGTTCATCCAGCGCAGGGGCGTCCAGATGTGAGACGTCTCCTGCCGTTTCCACTACCCATCCCGACGCCAGCCATGCGCTATCCTGATAATCGATACGGGAAATAGAGCAGTTACGTAAGCGCAGGCGGCGCTCAGCATACGCCGGAAGCCCCAGAATAGTGCTGACCAGACAGCCCAGGGCCATGCCGTGGCTGACGATCATCGGGCGGCTACCCTGCGGTAACTCCAGCGTGGTCGCAAGGGCAGCATGCATACGATCGGCAAGCTCCTGCATCGACTCGCCACCGGGAATGCGCCCCCCTGCGGTGCCATTTACCAGTTGGCGACGCCAGCCTTCTTCTTCTTCGGTCAGGGTTTCAAGATTGCGCTGTTCGAGCACGCCCATATCAAGTTCACGCAGGCGCGAGTCGAGGGTGATATCGCAGCCACATAGCTCTGCAATGATTTCAGCCGTGCGACGTGTACGTCCGAGATCGCTGGCAATAATATGGGTGATGCCCAGCGCTTTCGCGCGTTCAGCCACCTGCCATGCCTGCTGCTCGCCTTTTTCGGTTAACGGACTGTCTGAATGGCCTTGAATACGACGCTCGGCGTTCCACTGCGTTTCACCGTGGCGGACAAGGTATACCTGTAACATGCTTTTATATCCATTATACTGCGATGAAGTTTATTATATGAGGAAGGCCTTACCCGTCATGCAGACAGAACTGGTCTCGTTACGGGCAGCCAGCTATAGATTATGCACCATGTTGTCGCTGCTACCACAAACCCCGCCAAAATTCGGGCTATTCTGCACGCTTTTAATGAGATTTTCGGTGAAGACGCCAGCCGCATCGACGCGATTGCTGTTGAAAGCGGTGTACCGGAACAGCCTATGGGCAGTAAAGAGACGCTTGAAGGCGCACGTAACCGTGTCGAAAATGCCCGCCACGCCTGTCCGAATGCGGACTTTTGGGTGGCTATCGAAGCCGGAATCGATGAAGGCAGCACGTTTAGCTGGGTCGTCATCGAAAGTCGCGACCAGCGCGGCGAAGCCCGCTCTGCCACCCTGCCCTTGCCTGAGGTGATTCTGCAAAAAATCCGTGCCGGGCAAGCGCTTGGTCCGGCGATGTCGGCATATACCGGTATTGATGAAATTGGGCGCAAAGATGGCGCAATTGGCGTGTTTACCGCCGGAAAATTGACGCGCGCCAGCGTCTATCATCAGGCCGTGATACTGGCATTAAGCCCCTTTCACAATGCGGTCTATCGCTGATCGTTAAGCAGCGTCTGCTCCAGCCATAAACGCAGGTCGGCTGGCGCCGCTTTCAGGCTGTTGGATCCCCGGGTGATCGTGGCAATACCCGCCCCGAGTTCACTTTTGAGTTCTCGTTGACTCATCTCTCCGCGCAACAACTCTTCGATAATACGTACGCGGGTACCCAGCGCTTCACGTTCATCGGGGGTGAGCATCAGGTTAAGTAACGGAAGATGTAGATCCTGTTCGTAAGACTGCCTGACGAGTTCAACAAAGCGAAGCCATTCCTGGTGACGCTGCTCGGCCATGGCCGCTGAATAAGGTGATTGCTGGGTCATAATATGCCGCCGTTATGCTATGTACTCGCTTGAGAGTACACAGCATAACACAAACCACAAAAATCAGTAACGACGCTGCCATTCCGCGTCCGTCAGCACTGGCCCTTTGTTGCCATTGATAAAGAAACGGTAATACGCGTCATAGGCCAGCACGTTTTTCACATAACTACGGGTTTCGGAAAAGGGGATGCTCTCAATAAAGGCCACCGCATCAATTCGTCCACCGCTGTTGTTCAGCCAGGTGCGCACCCTGCCCGGCCCGGCGTTGTACGCCGCAGAGGAGAAGATGCGGTTGTTACCAAACTGCTGATAGACATATTGCAGATAGCTGGTACCGATGTTGATATTCACTTCCGGTTCCAGCAATTGAGCCGCGTTACTGTAGCCTGGAATGTTAAACATCTTCACCGTATGCGTTGCCGTGCCCGGCATGATCTGCATTAACCCACTTGCCCCGACCGGGGAGCGTGCTTTCGGGTTCCAGGCACTCTCCTGACGAGAGATCGCCATTGCATAGCTTTGCGGAATATCTTTCCCGCTCGTATAGCGGGCATACAGATCGCTGTAGGCCAACGGGAATCGCTCTTCGAGTTGATCCCACAATTTACCGGCGATGGTCGCCTGTACACTCAGGTCCCACCAGTGCTGGTTAAACGCATAGCGCGCCAGTTGCGCCTGCTCCTGCACACTGCGGCTGGTGATCAAATTGGCCCACTCGCTACGGGCAATGTTGTCCTGATTCCAGTACATGAGTTCGCGTACACGGGACATTTCAGGTCCGTTTGCCAGCGCAGGATCGATGTTGCCCGGCGCTTTATCGATTTTCATGGTGTACTCTTCACCCAGCCGCTGGGCCGCCGCCATCGGGTAGAACCCACGTTGTTGCATGAGCGCATGCAGGATCTCTTTCGCCTCGGCGTCACGCCCACGTTCCAGCAGCAGGTCGGCCTGCCAGTAGCGCCACTCATCCTTATCTTTTGCTTCCATCGGTAAGCGCGCAAGCCAGGTATTCAGCCCACGACGGTCGCCGTTGCCGATAGCCATCCGCACCCGCCGTTCAACGATCGAAATAGACTGCGAACGCATGATGGCGTCATCGCGCCAGCGCGCCTGTTCGCTGGTCACGTCATTGCCCATCAAACGCCAGGCGACAATGTCACGCAGCGCTTGCGTCTGATCTTCATTCAGTTGTTGCGCCTGCACCAGCGACGGGATCATCAACCGGGCGTTTTCCACATCATCACGCGCGACGCTTTCGAACGCTTCGGCCGCCATCTGGCGGGTAAAATCGGTCGCCCCCGTGGTACGGGCAAAGGTCATGACACTGCCAGGATTATTGGCAAGCGTAATGATGGCAGAAGAGATGGTCTGATAGTCCGGGGGCATCTGGCCCGCCAGCAGAATAACCAGCCGGGTATTACCCGCTTTCATAGCCAGACGGATACGTTCCAGAAACGCCAGCGGGTCTTGCGTGCCGGACGCACGCCATGCGCCAAACAGCCGGTCACAGGCGTTTGGCTGGCTGTTTCCTGTCAGCCACAGCTCCTTCGCCCCCTGCCAAGCCTCATCTGCCTGCCCGGTGTTCCATTTCGCAAAGTAGTAGTTACATTGCGCTTCCGTTGTCGTGGGTTTTTCCGGGCTGAATGCCAGCAGACCACGCCAGTCTTCCCGACGTGCCAGCTCGTTGATAAAACGTGTTTTCAGCGTGCGGGCCGGCGGCAATGTGGGGTTTGCCTGAATAAAATTGGTTACCGTTACGGCGGGTTGGTTCATCAGATCATCGGTTATCTGCCGGTACTGCAGATAAGGGTATAGCGGATAGTTTTGCAGTCCTGGCATCAGTTGCGATACCACATCCATCTGCTTGTTATCCCATGCCTGTTTAATCTGAGCATAGCGATTACGTTGTTCATCCAGTGAGTCCGCTCGCGCCACATTGCTGAGGGACAGCAAACAAATACTGGCCGCCAGAAAACGCCAGGCGGCATGTTTAGCTCTCTGCACAGCTTATTCCCCTTATAAAAACGATACCTACAGCGTCATGCCGCATAATGCCTTAATGCTAACCGCGCCTGCCGTAACGCGCCACGTAATGCACACTTTTTTACCTTTCTTGTGTCATTTAACACGACGGGTGCTGCTGGCTGGGATTGAGCACGGAAAACGGCTACACTTCGCCTTTGAAAACTATCACCATTCATTAGCCCTGAATAATTCAGGTTGTAAGGCGGCGGCAAAGGAATGAATCCTGGCCGGCATCAGCAACCTGATGGATGAAGGGATAAAAAGAGGCGAAGTCCAACGTGGCTCAATTCGTTTATACCATGCATCGTGTCGGCAAAGTGGTTCCGCCGAAACGTCATATTCTGAAAAATATCTCGCTGAGTTTCTTCCCTGGCGCAAAAATCGGTGTACTGGGCCTTAACGGTGCCGGTAAATCTACCCTGCTGCGCATCATGGCTGGCATTGATACCGATATTGAAGGTGAAGCCCGCCCACAGCCTGGCCTGAAAATCGGCTACCTGCCGCAGGAACCGCAGCTAAACCCGGAACAGACCGTGCGTGAATCCGTTGAAGAAGCGGTTTCCGAGGTGGTGAACGCGCTGAAAGGTCTGGACGAAGTGTATGCGAAATATGCTGAACCGGACGCTGACTTCGATAAACTCGCGGCACAACAAGGCAAGTTTGAAGAGATTATCCAGGCGCACGACGGCCATAACCTGAACGTGCAACTTGAGCGCGCCGCTGACGCCCTGCGTCTGCCGGACTGGGACGCGAAAATCGCTAACCTCTCCGGTGGTGAGCGCCGCCGCGTTGCGCTGTGCCGTCTGCTGCTTGAAAAACCAGACATGTTGCTGCTCGACGAACCGACTAACCACCTGGACGCCGAGTCTGTCGCCTGGCTGGAACGCTTCCTGCACGACTTCGAAGGTACCGTGGTGGCAATCACCCACGACCGTTACTTCCTCGACAACGTTGCTGGTTGGATCCTCGAACTGGACCGCGGCGAAGGTATTCCGTGGGAAGGCAACTATTCCTCCTGGCTGGAGCAAAAAGATCAGCGTCTGGCGCAGGAAGCCTCTCAGGAAGCGGCGCGTCGTAAATCTATCGAGAAAGAACTTGAGTGGGTTCGTCAGGGCGCAAAAGGCCGCCAGTCTAAGGGCAAAGCCCGTCTGGCACGCTTCGAAGAACTTAACAACGTCGAATACCAGAAACGTAACGAGACCAACGAACTGTTTATTCCACCAGGCGCGCGTCTGGGGGATAAAGTCGTTGAAGTCAGCAACCTGCGTAAGTCCTACGGCGACCGTCTGCTGATTGACGACCTGAGTTTCTCCGTACCGAAAGGCGCTATCGTCGGGATCATCGGCCCGAACGGCGCGGGTAAATCGACCCTGTTCCGTATGATGTCCGGTCAGGAACAGCCTGACGCCGGTTCAATCACCCTGGGTGAAACCGTCAAGCTAGCCTCCGTCGATCAGTTCCGCGACGCTATGGATAACAGCAAAACCGTATGGGAAGAAGTTTCCGGCGGACTGGATATCATGAAGATCGGTAATACCGAGATGCCGAGCCGCGCCTACGTGGGCCGCTTTAACTTTAAAGGCGTTGACCAGGGCAAACGCGTTGGCGAGCTGTCCGGCGGTGAGCGTGGTCGTCTGCACCTGGCGAAACTGTTGCAGGTTGGCGGCAACGTTCTGCTGCTCGATGAACCAACCAACGACCTGGATATCGAAACCCTGCGCGCGCTGGAAAACGCCCTGCTGGAGTTCCCGGGCTGCGCGATGGTTATCTCGCACGACCGTTGGTTCCTTGACCGTATCGCGACCCACATTCTGGATTATCAGGATGAAGGTAAGGTGGAGTTCTTCGAAGGTAACTTTACCGAATACGAAGAGTATAAGAAACGCACCCTTGGCGCCGATGCGCTGGAGCCGAAGCGTATCAAGTACAAACGTATTTCAAAATAAACAGCAAAAAGGCAGCGTAAGCTGCCTTTTTAATGTTTGCTCCCTCTCCACGTGGGTGAGGGCATCAGACCGCACAAGGTCAAAGCAAGTAGCCCGGCTAAGTGAAACGCCAGCCGGGGCATGTCCGGATGATGGCGTAAACGTCTTACCCGGCTGCTAATCACCCATCAACTCTTTTACCAGTTCCACGCAGTGCAGAAACCGGGAGTCATAATCAGGTTCTTCCACATGCCGCCAGGTAATATTGTTCTCTTTGAGCATATCCACCAGCATCTGCTGGAACTCGCTGCGATCCACTGAACTGCCCAGGCTTCTCAACCCGTCGGCAACCCATGGCGTATTATTTTCCAGCAGAATCACCAGGTCGAAACGGTATTCATCGATCATCGCCTGCACAAAAGGGTGCTCACGCCCTTCATACTTCACGCAAAACGCCTGCGTAGTGACAAAATCTGTGTCGATAAAAGCCACTTTATTGGCATATTTCACAGCAAAATCAATATACTGCGCCTGCCCCAATGCGATCTTGTCATAGTCGGAATACTGCAGCGCCATCTCATCGCCGCCAAGATGGGAGAAGACATAATCCCGCCCGTACTCCCACGCGCTGGTGGTATTGAAGATATTCGCGAGCTTATTGACCAGCGTCGATTTCCCGCTGGATTCCCCTCCCAGTATCGCCACGGTGCGCACGAAAAATGGCTTCACTTCGGTCGGAATATAATCCCAGTAGCGGAACGGATTCTCACGAATGAGCGCGCCGCTGATATTCATAAAAGTGCGTTTGGGATCGATAAGCACCGTTTCAATACCCAGATGCTCAAGGTACTGGGGAGCGTCCGCCTCTTCCGAACTGTAGATCCAGTCAGGCTGAATGCCCTTTTCATCCATAAAGGCTTTAATGCCTTTACTCCAGACATCCCAGCCATGCGGGTAAGGCTCCATTCCCTCTTCATTAAACGCATGAATACGAATGTTTTTCTGATATTTGAAGGTCTGCAGCAACCAACGCAGGCGGTCGCTGATGGTCGGTTGCTGGGACATCGCACTGTCTTCAAACAGTTCGCGGTCGCGCTTCTCGTCATACCCCATCACAATATGCAGCTCATCCACCTGGCTACAGGCACGCTGAATCAGGTAGATATGCCCGGTATGCAGCGGGTAAAACTTACCAAACACCACGCCAACGCTTTTTTGCCGACGCGGAAATTCCAATCCGAGGAAACGGTGCAGCGCCTCGAGTTTTTGCGCGCTGGGACTTTTGATTTTGGCATTCAGGAGTTGGCTCAAATAGCCTTTGGTCATGCCGCTGGCGTCGGCCACCTGCTGCAACGTGCAGCCTTTTTGACGGATTGCGGTCTTGAGATAGTCGAATGACGACACGAGTGCCTCCTGCTGGCTGAACCTGCCTGGCAGCATCAACGTGCCAGGCCTATTATGCAAAATTCCCTATGTATTTCGGGGCAGGAGGCGGGGAATAAACGCAGCCATCACACCTGCCGCCAGAAAGACGACGGGAATGTAATTATAAGTCGTCAAAGACGCTTAGTGCATCTGCGAGTTTTTTAACACCGAAGACCTGCATCCCTTCTGGTGGTTTTTTCGGCACATTCGCGGCAGGTACAATGGCGCGTCGGAAGCCATGTTTCGCGGCTTCGGAAATACGCTCTTGCCCGCTGGGCACCGGGCGGATCTCACCCGCCAGCCCAACCTCGCCAAAGACCACCAGGTCCTGAGGCAGAGGCCGGTCGCGCAGGCTCGACACCATAGCCAGTAACAACGCCAGGTCCGCGCTGGTTTCTGTCACTTTTACGCCGCCGACAACGTTGACGAACACATCCTGGTCGGCCATCTGCAGACCGCCGTGGCGATGCAGCACCGCCAGCAGAATGGCAAGACGGTTCTGCTCAAGCCCGACAGCAACACGCCGGGGATTGGACATCATTGAGTGATCCACCAGCGCCTGAATCTCTACCAGTAGCGGACGCGTGCCTTCCCAGACCACCATCACCGAACTGCCGGAAGTCACTTCATCGCCACGGCTAAGGAAGATGGCGGACGGGTTACTCACTTCCCGTAGCCCTTGTTCGGTCATCGCAAAGACGCCCAACTCGTTGACCGCGCCAAAGCGGTTCTTATGGCTGCGCAGCGTACGGAAACGAGAGTCCGCATCACCATCCAGCAACACAGAGCAGTCAATACAGTGCTCAAGGACTTTCGGCCCCGCCAGCGAGCCATCTTTGGTCACGTGCCCGACCATGACAATCGCCACCCCGCGCGTTTTCGCGAAGCGCGTAAGATAAGCCGCCGTTTCACGCACCTGCGCCACGCTACCGGGAGAAGACTGAATATCTGCCATGTGCATGACCTGGATGGAGTCAATAACCATCAGCTTCGGCTGCTCTTCATCGGCAATCTGGCAGATTTGCTCAATGCTGGTTTCCGACAACATATTCAGATTGGCAGTCGGCAGGCCAAGACGGTGCGCGCGCATCGCCACCTGCTGCAACGACTCTTCCCCGGTGACGTACAGCGTTTTCATCTGTTCCGCGAGTCTGCACAGGGTTTGTAGCAGAAGCGTCGATTTACCTGCGCCGGGGTTACCGCCAATCAGGATAGCGCTTCCCGGCACCACGCCGCCGCCCAACACGCGGTCGAACTCTTTAAAACCGGTCGAAAAACGCGGCAAGGCTTCCAGGCTGATATCGGAAAGTTTCTGTACTTTCGACGCGCCCGCATTGCCAGCATACCCGCTTAAGCGCTCATTACGCGCCACGACAGGCGAGGCGGCCACACGCACTTCGGTAATCGTGTTCCAGGCATGGCAGGCGCTACATTGCCCCTGCCAGCGGGGATAATCGGCACCACATTCATTACAGACAAATGCGCGTTTTGGAGCTTTCGCCACAGAGACCCCTCGTTATTTCTTCGCCAGACTGGCTGAGAGAATGCAGAACACCCCCATCAAATCAGCGTGACGGATGGTGACTTCGGCTTTTTCATTTACTTTCGGTTTCGCGTGAAAGGCGATACCTAACCCGGCGGCTTTAATCATCGGCAGATCATTAGCACCGTCGCCAATGGCGATCGTTTGAGTCGCCGGAATCTCATGTTCCTGCGCCAGACGCTTGAGGGTATTGGCTTTGTACTGCGCGTCCACAATGTCGCCCAGCACGTTGCCGGTGAACTTACCGTCAACCACTTCCAGATGGTTGGCTACCGCCGCTGTCAGGCGCAGCATTTCGCGCAGGTGATCGGCAAAGAAGGTGAAGCCGCCAGACGCAATCGCCACTTTCCAGCCCAGCGCTTCCAGTTTTAACACCAGTTGCGTAAGGCCTGGCATCAGGGGCAGGCTGTCTCGGACCTGATGCAGGATGTTTGCGTCAGCCCCTTTGAGCGTTGCCACACGTTGACGCAGGCTGGCCGTGAAGTCCAGCTCACCGCGCATGGCGCGTTCTGTCACTTCCGATACCATTTCGCCCGTACCGGCCAGTTTAGCGATTTCATCAATGCACTCAATTTGAATCGCAGTTGAGTCCATATCCATCACCATCAGGCCCGGATGACGCAGAGACGGAATTTTACCGAGCGGCGCAACGTCCAGCCCTTCATCATGTGCCAGGCGGGTAGCACGCGGGGTGAGTGAACCGGCAAGGCGGATAACCTGATAATCTTCCACACACCAGGCGGCCACGATCACCATTGCCGCGCCCAGTTTACGTTGCCAGGCGGTCAAACGTTCTTTATTCAGGGCGCGTCCATACAGAAGCCAGCCGCTACGACCCGCGTGATAATCCAGGGGCATGACCTCATCGCCACTTAAAGAGAGCGGCAACCCAGGCCACTGAGAAACGTCGTTGGGCAGGTCGCACCAGGTCAAATTATTCGGCATTACAGCTCCTGTAGGGGTATGTGCTGAGGTAAAAATAACGCATGAGGCTACCTTGTAACCAGCGCTTCTGGCAACATTAAGCCGCAAATTTTCAACAGGTGGAATATGGCTCGCGCAAAACTCAAATTCCGGCTTCATCGTGCCGTGATCGTGCTCTTCTGTCTGGCGCTGCTGGTCGCCCTTATGCAGGGCGCATCCTGGTTCAGTCAGAATCACCAGCGTCAGCGCAATCCGCAGCTTGAAGAGCTGGCCCGCACGCTGGCGAAACAGGTCACGCTAAACCTTGCGCCACTGATGCGCGCGGAGACGCCTGACGATAAGCGTATCAGCGTTGTGCTGCGGCAATTGACCGAGGAGAGCCGAATTCTCGATGCGGGTGTCTATGACGAACGCGGCGATCTAATTGCCCGGTCTGGCGAAAGCATTGATGTGCGCGACAGGCTGGCGCTGGACGGCAAAAAAGCCGGGGGCTATTTCAACCAGCAGATCGTCGAGCCGATTCAGGGCAAAAGCAGTCCGCTGGGCTACCTGCGTTTAACGCTGGATACCCATACGCTGGCGACGGACGCCAAACAGGTCGACAACACCACCAATATTTTACGCCTGATGCTGCTACTTTCACTGGCGATTGGCGTCGTGCTGACCCGTACGCTGTTGCAGGGGAAGCGTACCCGCTGGCAACAGTCCCCTTTCCTACTTACCGCCAGCAAGCCGGTGCAGGAAGAGGAAGAGAACGAAAAGAAAGAGTAATCTACCTACACCCTACGGATTTCATGTCGCAGCCCGCGCGGTAGCAACGTGAAAAACGGCGCTTTTTCAGGAAAGGAAATCTGTCATGTCCACACTGCGTCTGCTTATCTCTGATTCTTATGATCCCTGGTTTAACCTGGCGGTGGAAGAGTGTATTTTCCGTCAGATGCCCGCCACTCAGCGCGTACTTTTTCTCTGGCGTAACGCCGATACGGTAGTTATCGGGCGGGCACAGAACCCGTGGAAAGAGTGCAATACACGGCGCATGGAAGAAGACAATGTGCGTCTGGCGCGGCGCAGTAGCGGCGGCGGCGCGGTATTCCATGATTTAGGCAATACCTGCTTCACCTTTATGGCAGGCAAGCCGGAGTACGACAAAACGATTTCTACCGCGATTGTGTTGCAGGCGCTGAACTCGCTGGGCGTGACGGCAGAAGCGTCCGGGCGTAACGATCTGGTGGTCAAAACGCCGGAGGGCGATCGTAAGGTCTCAGGCTCCGCCTACCGCGAAACCAAAGATCGCGGTTTCCATCACGGCACACTGTTGCTCAATGCTGACCTCAGCCGCCTGGCCAACTATCTCAACCCGGATAAGAAGAAGCTCCAGGCCAAAGGCATTACCTCTGTGCGTGGGCGCGTGGCGAATCTGGTCGATCTGTTGCCGGGGATCAGCCATGAGCGTATCTGCGAGGCGGTGACGGAAGCCTTCTTCGCCCACTACGGTGAGCGCGTGCAAGCCGAGGTGATTTCACCGGATAAGACCCCGGACCTCCCCAATTTCGCGGAAACCTTTGCCCGCCAGAGCAGTTGGGAGTGGAACTTTGGTCAGGCGCCTGCGTTCAGCCACTTGCTGGATGAGCGCTTTAGCTGGGGCGGTGTGGAGCTGCATTTTGACGTGGAGAAAGGGCATATCACCCGCACACAGGTGTTCACCGACAGCCTGAATCCCGCCCCGCTGGAGGCACTGGCGGCACGCCTGCAGGGTTGTTTGTACCGGGCGGATATGCTGGCACAGGAGTGTGATGCGCTCTTAGGTGATTTCCCTGAGCAGGAAAAAGAGCTGCGGGAGCTGTCGGCGTGGATTGCCGGGGCGGTGAGATGACCTTTTTATGCAAGTCGCTGGATAATCGAGGCGGCGAGCGTTAATTTTTCCAGCACCGGGTTGCCCGGGCTTTACCAAACGGCACCACCTCACTATGTGCTGATACAATACGCGAGAACGTGGCCTGGCTGATGGCCAGTGACTGTCGCAATTCAGAGGCAGAACGCGGCCCTTGCAAGAGTAAATCGGTTAAGGCGCTCATGTGCGAATAGATTTATGAATAGATAAAACGGGCAGCATAAAAGCCGCCCGTTTTGAAAAAGGTTTACTCTTTATCGCCCAGCAGAACAGATTCCAGCGCGATTTTGATCATGTCGTTGAACGTGGTCTGACGCTCAGCAGAGGTGGTCTGCTCGTGGGTACGGATATGGTCAGAAACGGTACAGATGGTCAGCGCTTTCGCACCGAACTCTGCGGCAACGCCGTAAATACCGGCCGCTTCCATTTCCACGCCCAGAATGCCGTATTTTTCCATAACGTCGAACATCTCGCCGCCGTCCGGTGCATAGAACAGATCTGCTGAGAAGATGTTACCAACGCGGGCATCTACACCCAGCGCTTTAGCAGCATCAACAGCGTTACGCACCATACCAAAGTCAGCAATTGCTGCAAAATCATGGTCTTTAAAACGCATACGGTTGACTTTAGAGTCCGTGCACGCGCCCATACCGATGACGATATCACGCAGTTTCACGTCCATACGTACCGCGCCGCAGGAGCCCACACGGATGATTTTTTTCACGCCGAAATCGGTGATCAGCTCTTTCGCGTAAATGGAGCAGGATGGGATACCCATACCATGACCCATTACAGAGATTTTGCGGCCTTTATAGGTACCGGTGTAACCCAACATGCCGCGGACGTTGTTCACTTCACGGATATCTTCGAAAAAAGTTTCAGCAATGTGCTTTGCGCGCAGCGGGTCGCCAGGCATCAGCACAACGTCAGCAAAATCACCCATTTCAGCGTTAATGTGAGGAGTAGCCATCTTCAGTTCCTTTTTATTCGTTGTGTTTTCCCCCTCTCCCGCAGGAGAGAGTCGGGTTAAGGGCATCAAACGATGCCCATTCCCAAATCAAAGCATGTTTTTACCGTAGTCCATGGGCGACGTACCGAAGTACGACGCAATGGTCTGGCCGATATCGGCGAAAGTTTCACGGTGACCGAGTGAGCCCGGTTTCACTTTCGGACCGTAGATCAGCACCGGGATGTGCTCGCGGGTATGATCGGTGCCCTGCCAGGTCGGGTCACAGCCGTGGTCAGCGGTCAGGATCAGAATGTCATCTTCCCCCACCAGCTCCATCAGCTCCGGCAAACGACGGTCGAACAACTCCAGACCACTCGCATAACCGGCGACATCGCGACGGTGGCCCCATGATGAGTCGAAATCAACGAAGTTGGTAAAGACGATTGTCTTATCACCCGCGCTTTTCATCTCTTTCACGGTGGCGTCAAACAGCGCATCCAGGCCTGTTGCTTTCACTTTTTTGGTGATACCGCAGTTGGCATAGATATCCGCGATTTTACCCACGGAAACCACCTGACCATCTTTCTCATCGACCAGTTTTTGCAGCACGGTCGCTGACGGCGGCTCAACGGCCAGGTCATGGCGGTTACCGGTGCGCTGGAAGTTACCGGCTTTATCGCCAACGAACGGACGGGCGATCACGCGACCAATGTTGTAACCCCCTTCGGTCAACTCAACGCGTGCGATTTCGCACAGCTCGTAGAGTTTATCCAGACCGAATGTCTCTTCGTGGCAGGCAATCTGGAACACGGAGTCGGCAGAGGTATAGAAAATCGGTTTGCCGGTTTTCATGTGCTCTTCGCCCAGTTGGTCAAGGATGACCGTACCGGAAGAGTGGCAGTTGCCGAGGTAGCCAGGCAGGTTTGCGCGTTCGACCAGTTTATCCAGCAGTTCCTGTGGGAAGCTGTTTTCATGATCGGAGAAATAGCCCCAGTCAAACAGTACCGGTACACCAGCGATTTCCCAGTGGCCAGACGGGGTATCTTTACCGGAAGAGAGCTCATGCGCCCAGGCGTATGCGCCCACCACTTCCGCGTTGCCGTCCATTCCGGCTGCGATTTTACCGGTAGAACCTTCATGTGCTTTCACCAGGCCCAGGCGGGTCAGGTTTGGCAGGTGCAACGGGCCTTTACGACCGTTGTCCGCTTCGCCTTTGGCACAGGCTTCTGCGATGTGACCCATGGTATCGGAACCCACGTCACCAAAACGCTCGGCATCTTCTGTTGCGCCGATGCCGAAGGAGTCCAGCACCATAATAAATGCACGTTTCATATTGTTCTCCGTACGTAGTGCTTAAAAAATAGCGATCAGATCAGTATATCGTTAATCGGTAATGCGTCGCCAGACTGTTGGCGTCTCTTTTGGCGCTTTATCGGCAATCACAATCGCGGCTTTGACCGCATTTGCCGCTTCCTGCCAGCTTGCTTCATCTTTTGCATGGATCACCGCTAACGGACGCTGTCCGTCTATCGCATCACCCAGACGCGCCATATCGGTAAAGCCGACGCTGTAATCGATGGTATCGGACGCCTGACGACGACCACCGCCCATGGAGACCACTGCCATACCCAGCGCGCGGGTGTCCATCTGCGCGATAAACCCTTCGGTATCGGCATACACGGCCTTGCTGAGCGTCGCGGTTGCCAGGTATTTGTCATAGTTTTCGACGAAATCGGTCGGGCCTTTTTGTGCCGCCACCATACGCCCGAAGATTTCTGCCGCTTTGCCGTTATCCAGCACCGCCTGCAATTGTCTGCGCGCTTCGGCGTCATCTTTCGCCAGTTTTCCGGAGACCAGCATTTCTACGCAGAGCGCCATTGTCACATCAAAGAGACGCGGATTGCGGTAATCGCCAGTCAGGAAGCGGACGGCTTCGCGCACTTCAACAGCGTTACCGGCGCTGGAGGCAAGTACCTGGTTCATATCAGTGAGCAGTGCGGTCGTACGCACACCCGCGCCATTCGCCACCCCAACAATCGCCTGCGCCAGTTCCGCAGAAAGTTCTGCCGTCGGCATAAAGGCCCCGCTGCCCACTTTGACGTCCATGACCAGCGCGTCCAGTCCTTCCGCCAGTTTCTTGGCAAGGATCGAGGCGGTGATCAGCGGAATAGAATCGACCGTCGCGGTAATATCACGCGTGGCATAAAAGCGTTTGTCAGCAGGGGCTAAAGAATTCGTTTGTCCGATAATCGCGACGCCCACATCTTTAATGATGTCGCGAAAGCGTTTGTCATCGGGGAAAATATCAAACCCTGGAATGGCTTCCAGTTTGTCGAGCGTACCGCCGGTATGACCAAGCCCGCGCCCGGAAATCATTGGGATATAGCCGCCACAGGCCGCAACCATCGGCCCAAGCATGAGCGAAGTGACATCGCCCACGCCGCCCGTGGAGTGCTTGTCGACGACAGGTCCGTTGAGATTAAGGTGTTTCCAGTCGAGGACAGTCCCTGAGTCTCGCATCGCCATGGTCAGCGAAACGCGCTCCTCAATTGCCATGTCGTGGAAGAAAATGGTCATTGCCAGCGCGGCAATTTGCCCTTCGGACACGGTGTTGTCACGGATCCCATTAATAAAGAAACGAATCTCTTCATCGCTGAGCACGTAGCCATCGCGTTTTTTACGAATTATTTCTTGAGCGAGAAACAAGGTAACCCCCTGAAAATCAAGGTTGGTTGCGGCGGACGCGCCGCCGCAAAGTAGAATTAGTAGCCGCTTGCGCTCTTACCGTCGCCATGGCCCAGTGCTTTGAGCAGGCTTGCCAGCAGGCTGGAAGCACCAAAGCGATAGTGGCGAGAATCTGCCCAGTCAGCACCAAACAGTTCGTCGGCAATCGCGAGGAATTTCTGCGCATCTTCTGCTGAACGCACGCCGCCAGCCGGTTTGAAACCAACGGTTTTCGCCACACCCATATCGCGAATAACTTCCAGCATGATGCGCGCACTTTCCGGTGTGGCATTTACTGGCACTTTACCGGTAGAGGTTTTAATGAAATCAGCCCCCGCTTTGATAGAAATTTCAGACGCTTTACGAATCAGCGCCTCTTCTTTCAATTCGCCGGTTTCGATAATCACTTTCAGCAGAACATTGGCCACTGCACAGGCATCTTTACAGGCCTTAACCAGATCAAAGCCCACTTGTTCATTGCCTGCAATCAGCGCACGGTACGGGAATACCACATCGACTTCATCAGCGCCGTAAGCAATCGCCGCGCGCGTTTCCGCCAGCGCGATCTCAATATCGTCGTTACCGTGCGGGAAGTTAGTGACCGTTGCGATGCGGATATCTGGCGTGCCCTGCTCTTTCAGCGTTTTGCGCGCAATCGGGATAAAACGCGGATAGATACAGATAGCGGCCGTGTTGCCAACCGGGGTTTTCGCCTGATGGCACAGCGCGATCACTTTTTCGTTCGTGTCGTCGTCGTTCAGGGTAGTCAGGTCCATCAGTTTCAACGCGCGCAGGCTGCTTGCAGTTAAATCAGTCATTTCTCTCTCCGTCGGCATAAGCCGGTTAAATACGGGTCTGTTATTATTCTAACATTAACCCACCATCACACTTCGACACTCATCACAGTTAATGAAAACCACATTCATATTTGCAAAACCGTAATGAGACATTCATCAAACTTTTAGCCTTAACATAGCCCCATACCCGGATATTTAGGGGTGTGGATCAAAGGCGGGCTCCGTCCGGTTACTTACACTGGGCCAGATGCTCAAGGAATAAGAGGAACGAATATGTCCACGCCAAATGATTCAGCATACCTGGCTCGTTGCCAGCAGATTGCGACAAGCAGCACCCTGACTCCCGCACAAAAACGCCATTTTCTTGCGCTTGAGGCCGAGAACAGTCTGCCTTATCCCCCACTGGCAAAAGAAGCGCGCGCTGCGCTTGATGAGGGCGCCATTTGCGATATGTTCGAAGGGCATGCGCCCTACAAACCACGCTATGTCTTGCCAGACTATGCGAAATTTCTCGCGAATGGCTCGCAATGGCTGGAACTCGAAGGGGCAACCGATCTCGACGACGCGTTATCGATGCTCACCATCCTTTATCACCATGTTCCGTCAGTCACATCTATGCCCGTCTGGCTGGGCCAACTGGATGCGATACTGCAACCGTATGTTAGAATTCTAACACAAGAAGAGATCGATATTCGAATAAAACGTTTCTGGCGTTATCTGGACAGAACCCTGCCGGATGCGTTTATGCACGCCAATATTGGCCCTGCCGATACGCCAGTTACCCGTGCCATTTTACGCGCTGACGCAGAGCTTAAGCAGGTTGCGCCTAATCTGACCTTTATTTATGACCCGGATATGACGCCGGATGACTTACTGCTTGAAGTGGCAAAAAACATTTGTGAGTGCAGTAAGCCCCATATCGCTAACGGCCCCAAAAATGATAAAATTTTCACAAAAGGTGGCTATGGCGTCGTCAGTTGTTACAACTCGCTGCCGCTCAGCGGCGGTGGCAGTACGCTGGTGCGGCTTAACCTGAAAGCCATCGCCGAACGCAGCAGCAGTATTGAGGATTTCTTCACACGCCAGCTTCCCCACTACTGTCAGCAGCAAATCGCGATCATTGATGCACGCTGCGACTTCCTCTATTCGCAATCCGGCTTTTTCGAGAATAGCTTCCTGGTGGCCGAAGGGCTGATAGACCCGCAACGTTTTGCGCCCATGTTTGGTATGTACGGGCTGGCCGAAGCGGTGAATACCCTCTGCGAACGTGCAGGGCTCAGCGTCCGCTACGGAAAAAATGAAGAAGCCAACGCGCTGGGTTACAGAATCAGCGAACAACTGGCGACATTTGTCGCTAACACGCCGGTAAAACATGGCTGGAATAACAGAGCGATGTTGCACGCGCAATCGGGAATCAGTTCTGATACGGACACCACGCCGGGGGCGCGTTTACCCTACGGCGATGAGCCGGATCCCATTACCCACCTGCTGACGGTTGCCCCACATCATGTCTGGTACACGGCGGGTATCAGCGACATTCTGACCCTCGATGAGACCGTCAAACGCAATCCGCAGGCCGTCGTGCAACTCTGCCTCGGCGCCTTTAAAGCCGGTATGCGTGAGTTCACCGCCAATGTCAGCGGCAACGATCTGGTACGCGTAACAGGTTATATGGTGCGCCTGTCGGACCTGGGAAAATTCCGTGCCGAGGGGTCACGCACCAACACGACCTGGCTTGGAGAGGAAGCCGCCCGAAATACCCACATCCTTGAAAGACAACCGCGCGTGGTCAGCCATGAACAGCAGATGCGCTTCAACACGCAACGTGATTCAGATTGAATCAAGGCACCATGATGGAGAAGCCTGAGCGTACCAATACAGGATGCGCTCAGGCTTCGAAGGGACAGCTAACAAGGAGACAGCACGAAGGATGAAATGTTTAGTCAGTAAGATTATCCCGTTCTCCTGCGTCGATGGGCCAGGCAGTCGTCTGGCGCTGTTCTTACAGGGCTGTAATTTGAACTGTAAAAATTGCCACAATCCGTGGACGATCGGACGCTGCAACCATTGTGCACAATGTGTTTCCGCCTGCCCGCATAACGCATTAACACTGGTTGATGGACGGGTTAACTGGGATGCCAGCACCTGCCAGCAGTGCGATACCTGTTTACATCTCTGTCCACAGCAGTCCACACCTATGGCGCAAACGCTCAGTGTAGAAGAGGTGCTGGCCCACGTCCGCAAAGCGGCAATGTTTATCGAAGGGATCACCGTCAGCGGCGGCGAGGCAACAACACAGTTACCGTTTCTGGTTGCGCTGTTCAGTGCGCTCAAAGCGACGCCGTCGCTTCAACACTTGTCCTGTCTGGTCGACAGCAACGGTCTGCTTAGCGAAACGGGTTGGCACAGACTTCTGCCTGTCTGTGACGGGGCGATGATCGATCTCAAAGCCTGGGGTAGCGACCATCATCGATTTCTGACCGGGCGCGATAATGCGCAGATAAAGGCCAGCATCCGTCTTCTGGCGGCGCATCAGCGGCTGGCGGAGTTACGTTTATTGGTCATCCCCGACCAGTGTGATTACCTGCAACACATTGATGAGTTGTGCGAATTTATCGGCGAGTTAGGCGATGTGCCGGTGCGTATTAACGCCTTTCAAACCCATGGCGTGTATGGCGAAGCAAAACAGTGGCGTAGCGCCACCGCCGGGGATGTGGAACCGCTGGCGCAGGCGCTGACTGCCCGAGGCGTGAACACCGTGATCCTTCCGGCGTTGTACCTGTAAATCAGCTTAACGAAAACGTGGCGTGGGTATTGTCGAACAGCGCCTGAGCAATCACGTCTGGCGCTTCCGGGCGTAATTCACAGAGGGTGTCAAAGACCCGAGCCGCCTGTTCCGGGCGATTAGGCTGGCCCTGAAAACCGTTTAATGGCATATCCGGGGCATCGGTTTCCAGCAACAGAGCGTTTAGCGGCAAATGCGCCATCACTTCGCGGGTCTTGCTGGCGCGCGGGTAAGTAATGGTACCGCCAACGCCAATTTTATATCCCAGGCTGATAAAACGTTCCGCCTGCTGCAGGCTACCGGCAAAGCCATGTACCACCCCCGTTCGCGGCAGGTCATGGCGTTTAAGGTGCATCGCCAGCTTGTCGTGCGTACGGCGCGAATGCAGGATCACCGGCAGATCAAAGCGCTTTGCCAGCTTAAGCTGCGCATCCAGCACCGCCTGCTGACGTTCAAACTGCGGATCATCACGATACAGATCCAGACCAATTTCGCCAATCGCCACCACCTTCTGCGGACGGGTTGCGAGCAGTTGCTCAAGGCGCTCCAGGCAGCTCGCCGTATGCTCTTCAATAATGATCGGATGCAGCCCCAGCGCGGCATAGAGCGCCGGATAATCCCCGGCAAGTTTGATAACGCGGGCAAAGTACTGTGAGCCAATCGCCGGGACGATAATCCGTTCGACCCCAACGGCGCTGGCGCGGGTAATACTGTTCGATTCATCATCCTGGAAGGGGGGAAAATCGAAGTGACAGTGAGTATCGATAAAGCGGAACGTCACGCAGTATCCTCGTTATTAAAAGGCAAATCGTTGGCCTGAACCGCGCTGACAAGCGGCGTATCGACCGCATCGTTGGCGACGGCGGCTGGCGGCACCACGATGGTGGCAGATGTCGTGGCCACGCGCGGCGCATGGCGAAGTAATGGCGGCTTTTCTGCCAACAGCTTACCCACCGTCGCCAGGAAATAACGCCCGCAGAGTCTTCCCAGTTTGTAATCATCCCGCAACGCAGGTAAACGACTTCCCAGCGCCATGCTGTGCAGAAGCTTCGGCGGGTAGATTTCAAAAATACGCAACTTACCGGGCGGTGCTTCGATAAATTTCTGCGTCGCCGAATAGGTCTTCTCGTGATGCTGAACGAGATTAACGAAAGGCTGTAAGCTGCTTTCCCCCAGCCAGCGTTCCATTCGCTTAAACCATTGAGGGGTGTAATACATTTGCGAGGGCACGGTGCGGATAACCACAATGGTCTTCGCCCCGCGTTTCGCCGCTTCCTGAACAGGTATAGCGTCGCTGACGCCGCCATCAAGGTAATTGACGCCGTTAAGGGTAACGCCCGGACGATAGAACCCGGGAATAGCGCTGGATGCCCGAATGATATCGAGCCAGGAACGACTGTCGGGGGAGAAGTATTCCGGCGTGTAGTCATCCTGACGGCAGGCGCACATATAGAAGGCTTTGCCTGTATCGAAGGCACGCGCGGCGTAGTCCATCGCCAGCGGCATCTGACTTGAGGTAGAAGAAATAAGCCAGTCCAGATCGATCAGGTTGCCGCCACGCACGAAACGCACGGGATCAAAGAAATCGCGAGTGGTTGTGTAGCGCATAATGACCTTACGCGCATAACCGGGCTGATTACACAGGTATGCCGACAGGTTTTGCGCCCCAGCGGAGGTGCCAAGAAAAAGGTCAAAGGGGTTAAAGTCAGCGCGCATGAATTCATCCAGTACGCCGGCCGTAAAAATGCCCCGCTGACCGCCACCCTCACATACCAGAGCGAGTCGGCCTGGGCGAAATGGCGTTAACGCCAATGGCGCAATGTTGCCAAGCGTTACCGGAATATATTGCCCCACCCTGCTTTCCTTTCGATGTTAGGTTTTAACAAAGTAACGCAATTTTCCCCTTGTAGAAACAATGAAAGCCAGTCACGAGGACTGGCTTGATGATTCGTTTAAGAGGGTAGCTCGCGCTACGGGCGTCTGCGGCCCATAAACAGGCTGACGAGGAACAGAATGATACCGACGATAAAGACAATTTTCGCGGCACCCGCTGCCGTACCTGCCAGACCACCAAAGCCCAGAGCGGCGGCAATTAACGCGATAACCAGAAATATAATGCCCCAACGAAACATAAGACTCTCCTTAACCATAGTTAATGTCGACCGCTAATGTGAGCGCTCAGGATGCTCACTGGCGATATTTTCCAGGTGCGTTCTACTGACTCCCGGCAAAGCGCCGGGATTGCACATTTCAGGAATCGTTACTTAGCTTTCAGATCGTTTTTCACACTTTTGACGCCATCTACCGCTTTAGCGATACTTTCGGCCCGCTCAATTTGCGCCTGTGAATCTACGGTACCGGATAGCTGTACCACGCCATCAGTCGTTTCAACTTTCACCTTACGGGAAGGAACGATGTCGTCGGCCAGCAATTTTGCTTTGATTTCACTGGTAGTCGCGGTGTCGCCGGCATAGCCTTTCGCAGAGGTGTTTTTACCATCACGAACATGGAGTTTGTCGCTTACTGACGCAACGCCTTCCACCCCTTTCGCGACGGTTACCGCCTGTTCTGCCTGTGCCTGGCTTTCAACGAAGCCACTTAACGTCACCACTTTTTTCTCAGTTTTTACGGAGATATCGGTACTCTTGATATCTTCGTGATCGACCAGCGCTGCTTTGACTTTCGCCGTAATCGCGCTGTCATCCATGAAATTACCGACTTTATTCATAGAGCTATCGATTTTTTGCCCTGCGTTGTCGGCCGCGTTTTGCGCCTTATTGGTCGTCGTGTTTTCCGCCATTACGGAACCACTTGCCAGGGTAGAACCCAGCACGACAGCCAGCAGAGTTTTCGAAATCTTCAGTCTTGTCATCGTCATCGATCTATATCCTGTTGGTTTGCCCACAATTTGGGCGGTAAGCAGCAATGAAGGCCGCTTTTCCTGCTGTGGTGAATCACCAGTCTGACAAATCAATAAGTTAGGTTATTAACGCTAACTCATTAGACTTAAGTCAGTAATTAATATTATGTAATGCATATTTTTCTGAACAAAAAACCGCTAAACACGCATTGAATAGGATTTATATCCAGTCAAAATGTCATTACTTTGTTAAATATAGAACACAATCGCAGAAACGCTTGCGAAAGCGGTTAAAAAGTGACCAGAGAAGAGGGAAATGCGGCTATTTAAGAACTTTCCGCAAGGGGCTAAAAAGACAGGTAAAGTGACGGAGCACGGCGTCTGCCTCGCTCCGTAGAGGAGATTAGTGTTCGCGGGTCTGGTGGAACTGAACGTCAGGGTAACGCTCACGCGCCAGATTCAGGTTAACCATCGTTGGGGCAATGTATGTCAGGTTATCGCCGCCATCGAGCGCCAGTTGTACTTCGTTTTTGCGTTTGAACTCTTCAAATTTCTTCACATCGCTGCACTCCACCCAACGGGCGGTAGCGACGTTAACGGACTCATAGACCGCTTCCACGTTGTATTCGCTCTTAAGACGCGAAACGACAACGTCGAACTGCAGCACGCCGACTGCACCGACGATCAGATCGTTGTTAGCGATGGGACGGAAGACCTGAACCGCACCTTCTTCTGACAACTGAACCAACCCTTTGAGCAGTTGTTTCTGCTTCAACGGATCTTTCAGACGAATACGGCGGAACAGTTCCGGCGCGAAGTTCGGAATACCGGTGAACTTCATCATTTCACCCTGCGTGAAGGTGTCGCCAATCTGGATGGTGCCGTGGTTGTGCAGACCAATGATATCGCCCGGATAAGCCTCTTCAACGTGCGAGCGATCGCCTGCCATAAAGGTTAACGCATCAGAGATCACCACATCTTTGCCAAGTCGTACCTGGCGAAGCTTCATGCCCTTTTCATATTTACCCGATACCACGCGCAGGAAGGCCACGCGGTCGCGGTGTTTCGGGTCCATGTTGGCCTGAATTTTAAAGACGAAGCCGGAGAATTTCTCTTCCGCCGCTTCCACTTCACGCGTGTCGGTCGCGCGCGGCATCGGCGCAGGGGCCCATTCCACCAGGCCATCCAGCATATGGTCAACGCCAAAGTTACCCAGCGCGGTACCAAAGAAGACCGGCGTGATTTCACCTGCCAGGAACAGGTCTTTATCAAACTCGTTAGAGGCGCCCTGAACCAGTTCCAGTTCATCGCGCAGTTGCTGCGCCAGATCTTCACCGACAGCGGCGTCAAGATCCGGGTTATTCAGCCCTTTAACGATGCGGACTTCCTGGATCGTATGGCCTTTACCGGTCTGGTAGAGATAGGTTTCATCTTTATAGAGGTGGTAAACGCCTTTGAACAACTTACCGCAGCCAATCGGCCAGGTAATCGGCGCACAGCCGATTTTCAGCTCGTTTTCCACTTCATCCAGCAGCTCCATCGGGTCACGGATGTCACGGTCGAGTTTGTTCATAAAGGTGATGATAGGCGTATCGCGCAGACGGGTAACTTCCATCAGCTTGCGGGTCCTGTCCTCAACGCCTTTTGCGGCATCAATAACCATCAGACAGCAGTCAACCGCCGTCAGCGTACGATAGGTATCTTCGGAGAAGTCTTCGTGCCCGGGGGTATCGAGCAGATTGACCAGACAGTGATGGTAAGGGAACTGCATCACAGAGGTGGTAATAGAAATACCACGCTGCTTTTCCATCTCCATCCAGTCAGATTTTGCATGCTGGTTAGAGCCGCGACCTTTAACCGTACCGGCAGTCTGGATAGCCTGTCCGAACAACAACACTTTTTCAGTGATCGTGGTTTTACCGGCATCGGGGTGCGAGATGATGGCGAACGTGCGTCGCTTCGACACCTCTTGTAAATAAGGAGACAACGTCATAGTAAAATTCTTCTGTGAAAATGCGCGGCCTCGGCCACGCTATGAAATTCGAAAAATGCGGCTATTGTACTCAACGGCTGAGTGCAGACAATTAATGTTTACACAGGAGTTGCTCCAGTTCGGTTAACGATGTCACGGTCCAGGTCGGGTTGATCCCCTCGGGCAACGCGCGACCGTTAGCGTTCAGCCAGCAGGTGGAAAGCCCCGCATTAATGCCGCCCAGGATATCCGATTCAGCGGTATCGCCAACCATCAACACCCGCGAGCGGTCCGGGTTTTGTGCCTGTTCCAGCGCGTAGTCGAAAATGCGCGGATCGGGTTTCGCCACACCGACCTGCTCAGAAATCACCAACAAATCAAAGTAGTCGCGAAAACCGGTACGTTCCAGACGCGTCTGCTGCAATGCGGTAAAACCGTTGGTGATAATGCCAAGCTTCACTTTCCCTTTTAACGCCGACAGGAGCGAAACCGCCCCCGGCAAAGGTGCGCAAATCTCTGCCATCGCATTGAGAAACGCGTTGTTCAGGTCGCCTGGCGCAACGCGCAGACGCTCCGCCCATCCCTGAAAGCGCTGATGCTGTAATTGTAGTGCGGTGATGGCACCGTTCTGATATTCCACCCACAACGGTTTGTTAATGGCCTGATAATCTTTAAAATCCTCGGCAGTAAATGTCACGCTGTAATCCAGAAACATTCGCTGCAGGCCACCAAACGAATCAAAGGTAAACAGCGTTTCGTCGGCGTCAAAAAAGATCCAGTCCCATTTCATTACATCACCTTTCATTTATTAAATTGGCAGCGCCATGATGATGGCGTCTTCACGTCCTTGCGCTGTGGGGTAATAGTTGCGGCGAATTGTCGCCTCATTAAACCCCAGGCTTTCATATAACGCGATGGCAGCGGTATTGGAGGCCCGCACTTCCAGCCACAGCGTCAACACGCCACGTTTTTCCAGTTCGCCGATCAGATGCTCGAGCAACTGGCGACCCAGCCCCTTACGTTGCCAGGCGGGATCGACGGCAATATTAAAGAGGGTGGCTTCATCCAGCACTACCTGAGTAATGGCGAAAGCCGCCATCACATCACCCACCAGTAAACGGTAATTAAGGTAGCGCTCGCCCTGGTTACTGGCGAAGGTCTTCTCACTCCAGGGAAACGCGTGCGCCCGGGTTTCGATCTCGTATGCGCGGGCTAAATCAGTCGTCGTGAGGGAAGAAATCGTGTTCATAATTGCAAATTTGTCGCCATAGCGCGGCGCGTGCCGCAGGGTTGCCCCGTAGTTCATCGAGGCCAGGCGTCGTTACCTGCACCCCCTTGAGCGAGAGGGGCGCGTCAATGCCCAGCCGCCAACTGTTGCAAGTACTGTCCGGCGGTAACATCTCTACCCTGTCCGGGGTGAGCTGTAAAACCTGATCCGGACTGACGGCAAGCGCACGCAGCACATCGCCAACAAGCGGCTCAGTCAATGCAGGAAGATCAGGAGCTACCATCACTAACCGGATGTGCGCGGGTAGAGAAATTGCGATTTCCCCTTGCAGCGCCGTTGGACGGCGCAGGGACCACTGGGTGATGCCCAGTTGCTGTAATTGCCAGTCGCGTCGGGAAGTCATAGCGAAACACTCCTGTCTGTCAGGCGCGCAAATATAACAAACCCGACGAATTTTCGCCATCTGGTCTCTGCTCTCTCTGTCTGTATTAAAGGTATTAATAGGGTGTAGACGCTGCCAACAAAGAGGCAGCGCGAAGGATAACGTTGTCATACACAAAATCATTCATGATGCGTCGAGGCGGCAAGGATGAGTATCCCCGGGAGCTTACACAAGTAAGTGACCGGGGTACGAAGACGCTGCCAACAAAGAGGCAGCGTGAAGGATAACGTTGTCATACACACAATCATTCATGATGCGTCGAGGCGGCAAGGATGAGTATCCCCGGGAGCTTACATAAGTAAGTGACCGGTGTATGAAGACGCTGCCAACAAAGAGGCAGCGTGAAGGATAACGTTGTCATACACACAATCATTCATGATGCGTCGAGGCGGCAAGGATGAGTATCCCCGGGAGCTTACATAAGTAAGTGACCGGTGTATGAAGACGCTGCCAACAAAGAGGCAGCGTGAAGGATAACGTGTATAATCCCCGCCTAAGTTTAATGAGGAACCATTCATGTCTGCTTTAACTCCGGCAAGTGAAGTCTTGCTGCGCCACAGTGACGATTTCGAACAGAGCCGCATTCTTTTTGCCGGTGATTTACAGGATGACCTGCCTGCAAGGCTGGAGTCGGTTGAAAGCCGCGCCTGGACTCAACAGTACCATCAGTGGCAGACACTCAGCCGTCAGATGGGTGACAAGGCCGTTTTCGGGCTTACGCTTGACAAGGCTGCCACTGGCGAGAGCGATACACTGATTTACTACTGGCCGAAGAATAAGCCGGAAGCACAGTTTCAGTTAATGAATCTGCTGTCGCTGCTGCCGGTTGGCACGGATATTTTTGTTGTTGGCGAAAACCGCAGCGGCGTTCGCAGTGCGGAACAAATGCTGGCGGAGTTTGCGCCGCTGAACAAAGTCGACAGTGCGCGTCGCTGCGGGCTTTATCATGGACGTCTGGAAAAACAACCAACGTTTGATGCTCAGGCATTCTGGGATGAATATCACCTGGACGGGTTGTCTATTAAAACGCTGCCGGGCGTCTTTAGCCGCGACGGTCTGGATGTGGGTAGCCAGTTGTTGCTCTCTACGCTGACACCGCATACTAAGGGCAAGGTACTGGATGTGGGCTGTGGCGCGGGCGTACTGGCAGCCGTACTGGCCAGCCACTCGCCGAAAGTACGTCTGACCCTGTGCGATGTCTCGGCGCCGGCTATTGAAGCCAGCCGAGCAACCCTCGCGGCGAATGGCTTTGAAGGTGACGTTTTTGCCAGCAATGTCTTCTCTGAGGTGACGGGCCGTTTCGATATGATCATCTCAAATCCGCCTTTCCACGATGGCCTGCAAACCAGCCTGGAAGCCGCGCAAACGCTGATTCGCGGCGCGGTGCGTCATCTGAACAGTGGCGGCGAGCTGCGTATCGTCGCTAACGCCTTCCTGCCCTACCCGGCGGTGCTGGACGAAACCTTTGGTTTCCACGAAGTGATCGCGCAAACAGGGCGTTTTAAAGTCTACCGTACCGTGATGACTCGTCAGGCAAAACGCTGATCTTTTCCTGCCCGGTAGCATTTCGTTACCGGGTAATTCCGCAGCAAATTCCAGGTGTTGGTTTTTAAAGCAGTTATAAAATCGACACGCAATTAACTATTGACGAAACCTGGAAAACATCTAGAATGCGCCTCCGTGGTAACGATACTTATTGGGTATCGATGGTATGCGAAGGTGGCGGAATTGGTAGACGCGCTAGCTTCAGGTGTTAGTGTCCTTTGGATGTGGGGGTTCGAGTCCCCCCCCTCGCACCATAATCCACGTTGATATTGCTCTCACCGGGCGAAGGTGGCGGAATTGGTAGACGCGCTAGCTTCAGGTGTTAGTGTCCTTTGGATGTGGGGGTTCGAGTCCCCCCCCTCGCACCAACGAGGCGATATCAAAACAGTAAGATAGATGTGCGAAGGTGGCGGAATTGGTAGACGCGCTAGCTTCAGGTGTTAGTGTCCTTAGGATGTGGGGGTTCGAGTCCCCCCCCTCGCACCAAATATCTTATGACCTCCCTGTTACATCATCAGCTTCAAATTCAGCATCACCAGCATTATCCCCCCGACAAGCGCAATCCCTGACGGCAGTAAAACAAAATGACGTAATCTTTTGTGATAAAGCATCACGGACGTTAGCAACAAGCCAATGACAATCACCGAGCGCCAGGCACCCACGGAAAGATCCGCAAAGGCCATCACCGCGACGATAACCCCTGACAACAAGATAGCCCATCCACTACCCAGTGCGCGTTGCAACATACTTTAGACTCTCACAACGATAATGATAACCAATATCATATGATAGGTTTTCTCATTTGTCAGCATACCTTAGCGAATCGGTATGAACTTTACGCATCTTCTGGTGACAGGGATTCACGAAGGTGATAAATTAAGCACCACTTAATTAAATCTAAAAAATTGCTTTTTTCGCGGTAATCTTTCTTCGCGTTATTTTTCAGTTTGGCAACCAGTTCAATTATACATTGCAGATTAATAACGACTTTTTTAAATATGACACCACACTCCTGGCAATCCCTTTGTAACAAGAAATATCGCTTATCCGTGCGACTCTTCTTGCTACTTAATACCATCTCGGCTCTTTTTTCTATCGCACTGCCACTTTATAACCTGCATGCGTTCACATTGCCCGTATGCCTGATCCTGGGCTCAAGCCTTGCTGGCTTGGTCGGTCACTGGAAATTTCCAAAAAAGAAAATAAACATTACGCTGATCTCGTTTTTATTTGGCTGTATGTGGGCGTGGGATATCATTATTAAATCCGCAGCATTAGGAGATAATGGTTCAACCTATCTACTTATCGCCCTATTAAGTGTTTTATTTATTGGCTCGCTCGCTTTCTCTAATAATATCATTGCATTTATGTTGCACTCTTTACCTGCTTTCATGGGGTGCGTCTTGTTAAGCAGCGGTGAAATAACATTGCGGATTGTCTACGCTTTTGCGCTGCCCATGATCGGGATTGCTATTCAGCATGTGATTCAAAAGCGTAACGACAACTTCTCACAGGCTTTGATGTATCGCCTGATGCAGGAGCGCAAAACGTTGAACGATTTAAGTATGCTGGATCCGCTTACGGGGCTCTACAACCGACGTGGTCTGCAAAACAAGCTCGATAATCTGCTGGCGCTCGATGACGGTACGCGTTTTGTGCTACTGCTTGATATCGACCACTTCAAAGCCTACAACGATCACTACGGTCATATGATGGGTGATCAGGCGTTAATTCGCGTTTCTGCCGCCATTCGTAATGCCGTCCGATCCCGAGATATTGTCGCCCGCTTTGGTGGCGAAGAGTTCCTGATCTTATTAAACAGCGTTGATCTGGAACGTGCTCGTGTTGCAGCGGAACGGATTCGTCAGCATGTTTACGACCTGAAAATCCCCCATATGTTTAATGAGAGTGTCGCGACCAACGTCACTGTGAGCATTGGCATTGCCCCGCTGGAAGATGGCGACATTGAGGGCGCACTCGATAAAGCAGACAAAGCACTGTACGAAGCCAAACACCAGGGACGGAACAGTATTCTCGTCAGCAGCGACTTACAGGTCCAGGTCGCATAATTCGGCCTGTCCAGGCTGACTTTACGATAAACATCTTGCTATAGGCCTGGCCTCTGGATAGGATTGGAAATCATTATCATTTAGATTTCTATCTTTCTGACACTATGGCTTATCGTTACGCACCCGTTAATGAATTTGTGATCCGTCAGGCGAGGCTTTTTACTGAGAGCGACACCCTGGCGAATGAGGTGCGCGATGTCCTTGCTCGCCTGCGCCCTCATCTTCTCGATTTCATCAAGCTGAACGAACTTCCGCCACAACAGGCGCTAACGCTGGCGGAATGGGCGCGACCAGATCATCTGCACTCACTGCGGACAACTTACACAAACCATATCTACCAAAAGCAGCCGACACTGCCGTATGAAGGCAAACCGCTTCTGTCATTATGGGCGCAGTGGTACCTCGGCCTGATGGTGCCGCCGCTGCTGGTAGCCTTATTAACGCAAAACATTGCGCTGGACCTTTCCCCGGAGCATCTGCATGTCGAGTTTCATGAAACTGGCCGTGCCGCCTGCTTCTGGATGGATGTAGAGCGGGATGAGGCTCTGACGGCGCAGGGTGACATCCCGCGTATTGAGGCATTAATCGTTCGGGCGATGGCCCCCGTCGTAGCGGCACTGGAAGCGACTGGCGAGATCAACGGTAAGCTTATCTGGAGCAATACGGGTTATCTGATTAACTGGTGTCTGGGGGAAATGAAGCCTTTGCTGGGCGATGAACGGGTCACCGCGCTGCGCCAGTTCTGCTTCTTCGAAAAGAAGCTTTCGAGCGGTAACGACAACCCTCTATGGCGGACTGTCGTCACCCGTGATGGTGCGCTGGTCAGACGTACTTGCTGCCAGCGATATCGCTTGCCGGATGTCCAGCAATGCGGAGACTGCACACTAAAAAAATAGCGTCATGTGACCAGATACCCTCACGCTTGTGAAGTTGTGCGGCTTGATGCTCTCACCCCGCCCTCTGCCACAGAGAAAGGACGTAAATACTCAAAAAGGCAACTTTCGTTGCCTTTTTGCTTTTATTTAGGCCACTTGCTGGCCTTCTTCTGCGCGTTGCGCCTCTTCCGCTTCCTGTTCCAGTAACTGTTTCTCGTACACTTTAAAGAACGGGTAGTAAATGATGGCGGAGATAACCGCGAGGATCACGACAAGCACGGCGGCACGGAAATCCCAGCCCAGCGCCCACGCCCCGCCAATAGGTGCAGGAGCGGTCCATGGAACAACAGAAATCACGCGTCCAATCAGATCCATTTTCATCGCCGCCCAGGCAATAATGGCGTTAACTAATGGCGCCAGAAGGAAAGGAATAAAGAACACCGGGTTCATGACAATCGGCGTACCGAAAATAACCGGCTCGTTAATATTGAACATACTGGGGACGATACTCAAACGGCCAATGGAGCGTAGATGCACCGAGCGGCTGCGCAGATAGCAGAACACCAGCCCCATGGTTGCACCGGAACCCCCAATAACGATAAAGAATGTCCAGAAGGCCTCCATAAAGATGTGCGGTAACGGCGCCCCCTGCGCAAGTGCCGTCTGGTTCAGCCCCAGGTTAGTCAGCCAGAACATTTGCAGCATGCCAGACACAATCGCCGCCCCATGAATCCCGGCAAACCACAGTAAATGTCCGATCAGCACCGCCAGTAAAATCGCAGGCAGGGAATCCGCAGCCGACACCAGTGGCTTAAAGAGCGCCATAATGGCTTGCGGAATCAATACATTGAAATGTGACTGAATGAGGAGGCTCAGCGGATAGAGCGTCAACACAACCACCAGCACCGGAATCAACAGGTCAAATGAGTTTTTGATCATCGGCGGCACCTGATCCGGCAAGCGGATGCCGATATTGTGCGCCTTAAGGAAACGCATCATCTCCACACAGTACACGGCGACCAGAATGGCGGTAAAAATCCCGGTTCCCCCCAGGCTATCTACCGGTAATGTGCCATTGGTTTTGGGTGCCGCAACCAGTAAAAAGGCCATCAGCGACAGCATGGCGCACATAAAGGGATCGAGCTGATGCGACTTCACATAATGCTTGCCCAGGTTATAGGCGATGGCCGCACAGATGTAGATAGACATAATGCCCATCGTCATGTCGAACGGCGTCAGGATACGCCCTTCATACTGCTTAGCCAGATCGAGCCACGCACGGGCGAAGCCCCACGTCGTGTCAGGCGAAAACGGTGGATAGGCGAAGACCAGCAGGAAAGAACCGACTATCATAAACGGCATGGCCGAAATGAAACCATCACGGATGGCCATGACATGACGCTGGGAAGAAATCCGTCCGGCTATAGGGCTGACGTAGTTTTCGATGAAGCGAAAAATCACGTTAAACACTGCATGGTTGGCAGACATAGCGGCTCTCCTGTCAGTCTATATAATTCAGCGCAACAGCGAATGTTCTGCCGTGCAGCAATCCATTTGTAGGGTTTAAGATCATGCTGGCTAACGAACCAGCATTACAGCGAAGCAGGATACGTTTCATAGACGGCTCTTATTGATTATCGGGACAGAGGAAGTGACAAAATCAGTATTAACCCCGATGAAAAACACTGCAACCGGTTACTGAAACCGGTTTCCACGATTGTGAAGGTGATCGTGAAACGCGTGGTAACGGGATTGTTTTGACAAGATATTTACAGGGATCACAGGGTTGTGACAGATTATTGAAGGTTATGTTCAGGAGAAGAAAATGAGTTTGCAGTCTGTCAGGCAATTTTTTGCCGAACACGCCCCCGATATTGACATCATCGAGCTCAACCAAAGTACCGCAACCGTCGCACTGGCTGCTGCCGCCCATAATGTTGAACCCGGTCAGATAGCCAAAACGTTATCTCTCAAAATCAAAAACGACGTGGTGTTAGTTGTCGCAAAAGGCGATGCCCGCCTGGACAACAAAAAGCTGAAGTCCACCTTCGGTGCGAAAGCGAGAATGCTTAGTAGTGATGAAGTGGTCACCCTTACCGGCCATCCGGTTGGCGGTGTCTGTCCGTTCGGGCTGGAAAACCCGTTGGCTGTTTATTGTGATGTTTCATTGAAACACTACGAGGAAGTACTCCCGGCAGCGGGCGCCATCCATAGCGCAGTGCGTATTTCCCCGGAGCGCATGGCGCAATTAACAGACGCAAAATGGATTGATGTTTGTGAGTAATCAAGGCAGTGCCAGGCGAACCTGGCACTGAGTAAGCGGGTTATGCCAAGGATTGAGCCCCTTTCAATGCTGCTGCGGCAGGAACCCAGGTTAAAATATCTGCCGCATTCAGCAGCCCCACATCGGAATTCACCCCTAACTTAGCCATGGCGTTAAATTTATGCGCCCGGATGGTCTTAATGTTGCGCTCCAGATGTACGGCTATCTCCGGCATCGACAAACCACGCGTCATACATTGCAAAATGGCGCGCTCAGTCGGACTCAACGTGCGGTTCTGGCTGACATACCAGTGATTGACCACGTTCTCATTGACACGGCGGGTCTCCCCCAACAGGGTACAAATGTGCCCAAGTAAAATGGGTAACGAAGCTGATTTACTTAAAACGCCATGCAATCGTGACGGAGAAAGACGGCTGACAAGGCGCGCTTCGCGGTCATCATCCGCCAGTACGATCCGCTGGATGCCTGGGTTTGTCAGTGACAGCGCATGCAAGCAAAGCAGACATTCCCGTCGGAGCTCTCGCATACTCGATAGCGAATAAATGACTGAAAAGAAAGGCGTCTTTTTCTGCGCTTCAACAAATGCTTTGTGACTGTTAAAAAAATGAAAGTGATATGATTTCATGACTGGCGATGCGAACAGATGGCGCAGGCCAGCCTCACTCATCATGCATCTCTCGATGACGGCAACATGCTTTTTCCCGGCACTGATTTCCATTCTGATTGCTCTCCATACGCCGACACAAGATTCAGCTCTTTAGCCCCCTGCGCACTATTAATCCATGCATACATTTCCGCATTACTTCGTAATGACAGTCGACGCATGGCGCTGTTTTTTTGCGCGCTAATCGTTTTATTGCTTTTTTTAAGTAGCATCGCAATTTGATTAATACCCCATCCTTTACCCAGCAGACGGAATACCTTTCGCTCAGAAAGCGTTAATGACTCCAGCTTATTTACGGCCTCATCTGCGTCAAAGAAATCTGCTGATAATAAAGTCTGGCTAATTCTTTCTGCACTTTCATCACCAGCACGAATAGCATTAATAACACCGTCTACTGGTTCTCTGTCTGAAAGTAAGGTGCTACAAGGTCGCATCAGCAATTCAACGGCCATGGGATAAATCGTACGTGAAACAAAGAATATCCAATGGATATCAGTGTATTGAGAAAGAAGGGAATAATATTGTTCACAGGCATTGCGCATCTGACGCTGTTCATCAGAAAGATCTGCGATGACCAGAGAGGCGCGGCGTAACTGTAATAGTGTTATCTCTTCTAAAGAGCGGCAAAAAGTTAATTCATATTCGGGGAAATGACGTTCCAGAATGTCCCCCAATCCAACAGTCATTACGGGAATTTTACTGACAACTATCCCATATTTACAGCTTCTCGATAACATGTAACCTCCGCATCCATTCGCGAGCCTTATAAAATAAGTGATGTGAATATTTACTAATAACGCCAACCACCGTGTCAGCGGATACCACCCATTAATAAATATAAAATGAAAATATGACGAGAACGTTTGTCAATATTCGGTTGTAACAATTAGTGATTATAAAAACAGCTTAATGGGGTGTCAATATATCTAACGAGCCAATAATGGTACCTGAAACGTACTATTCAGAAGATAAAAAGAGAAACATAAATTAATTAATCACAAAATATATATTTATTGAAAATAAATACACCAGAAAAATGAATCTCTCTTTTCATCTCTCACGTGGCGTAGGTTTCCCTTCCCCTTTCTGAAAACGGCGCACAATCCTGCCAGAGAGCAGTAAAACAGCACCATTTTGTGATTTATTGCGCGAATCTTGATCTATCACCACGCCATACACAGGGCCTCCTGTGCTAAAAATTACCTTTTCGTGCCACGCCTTGTGGACCTTGTGCAACATTACCAGGGCTATCATGCAAGAAGACCAGTCATCACAACGCGCCATTACACGTTTGTGTATCCAATGCGGCCTTTTTTTATTGCAACACGGTGCGGAAAGCGCACTGGTAGATGAATTATCCACGCGCCTCGGACTGGCGCTGGGCATGGATAGCGTCGAAAGCTCCATCTCATCAAACGCCATTGTGCTGACCACCATTAAAGATGGCCAGTGCCTGACGTCGACCCGAAAAAACAGCGATCGCGGCATCAATATGCATGTGGTGACTGAGGTTCAGCATATTGTCATCATGACAGAGCATAAATTACTGGACGCCAAAGATGTCGAAAAGCGTTTTTCTCAGGTAAAACCCCTTCGTTACCCTCGCTGGCTGGTCACGGTAATGGTTGGCCTGTCCTGCGCCTGTTTTTGTCGGCTTAACAATGGCGGCTGGGATGGCGCGTTTATTACGTTCTGCGCCAGTAGTATGGCGATGTACGTCCGACTGGTGCTGGCGAACCGTCATATGCACCCGCAAATCAATTTCTGCATCACCGCATTCGTGGCGACCACCATTTCCGGGCTTATGCTCACGCTACCGGTTTTCCTGCATACGCCTACGGTCGCTATGGCAGCAAGTGTCTTATTGCTGGTCCCCGGCTTCCCGTTGATTAATTCCGTCGCAGATATGTTTAAAGGCCATATCAATACTGGCCTCGCACGCTGGGCTATCGCCAGTCTGTTAACACTCGCTACCTGTATTGGTGTCGTTTTGGCTATGACCATGTGGGGGCTGCGCGGATGGATGTAATCTGGTTTTTGCTTAATCTGATACAAGACATGTTGCTGGCCGCTATTCCGGCCGTAGGCTTTGCAATGGTGTTTAACGTTCCGCATCGCGCCCTGCCCTGGTGCGCTCTGCTCGGCGCAATTGGTCACGGTACACGCTTCGCCATGGTCTCCTGGGGCTTTAACATCGAGTGGTCGACATTTATCGCCTCGATGTTGGTCGGCAGTATTGGGATTCACTGGTCACGCTGGTATCTCGCGCATCCAAAAGTCTTTACGGTTGCCGCAGTAATCCCCATGTTTCCGGGGATATCAGCCTATACCGCAATGATCTCCGCCGTAAAGATCAGTCACCTCGGTTATAACGAAGACCTGATGATTCTTTTACTGACCAATTTTCTCAAAGCGTCGTCGATTGTCGGCGCGCTCTCAATCGGCCTGTCTATCCCTGGCCTGTGGATCTACCGCAAACGTCCGCGCGTGTGAAATTTGAGTTATTTCTTTGCCATGGTGATAATCCCCCGAACCGATTGTGACTGACGAGGAGAGGATGTGGAACACCATGGCATTTATTCACCGGACAGTTTTGACGATACCCGAGTGAAGGACAAAATTTTCCTCAGCGCGATTACACTGTTTGCGGAATATGGGCTCAATGGCGCCCGCATGGAGCAAATCGCTGAAAAAGCCGGCACGACAAAGCGCATGGTGGTGTACCACTATAAAACCAAAGAAAACCTGTACTTGCAGGTTATCGAGTATGTTTATGCCGCTATTCGCGCCAACGAAAAATCCCTCGAACTCGCCACCCTGCCGCCTGTCGAGGCGCTGGTACAGTTAGTAGAAAGTAGCTTCGATTACCACGCCGACCACCCCGATTTTATTCGCATCATCTGCATGGAGAACATGCAACGCGGCCGCTTCATTCAGCAATCGGCCTGGCTGCGGGATGTCAACCTCAGCGCCCTGACGCTGCTGGAAGATATTTTGCGTCGTGGTCAGCAAAAGCAGCTATTCAACCAAAGCGTCTGCGCGCGCGACCTGCATCGCCTGATCAGTAGCTTTAGTTTTCATTACGTTGCCAATAGTTATTCGTTCTCCATGCTTTTCGAAGCGGATGAAGATCAACAGCAACAACGTCAGCATTATCGCCGGATGGCAGTACAAGTCGTGCTGCGTTATATCTGTCCCTAAAAAAATAACTTGCAATTAAATCGTGCACTATCTATATTCAGAAACATGAAAACGAAATCAACTGAACCCGCGAATGCGCAGCTCGCGTTAGATAACCAGTTTTGTTTTGCGTTGTACTCAACAAACCTGGCGCTGCATAAGCTGTATCGGCAGTTACTGGCACCGATGAATCTGACCTACCCGCAATATCTGGTAATGCTGGTGTTGTGGGAACAAGATGACGTCACGGTGTCGGAGATTGGTGAACGCTTATTTCTGGATTCGGCAACACTTACCCCGCTGTTGAAGCGGCTGGAAAGCGCCGGGTTTATTATTCGCCAACGTTCCCGCCAGGATGAACGCCAGGTCGTCATTACCCTGAGCGAGACAGGTCGGGAATTGCAACAACAGGCAAAAGCGATACCGAATGCGGTCATGTGCTCGTTCGATTGTGACCATAAGCATCTGATGGAGCTAAAACAGCAGCTCGAAGTATTGCGCCAACAGTTTCAGCAAGCATAAGCCCGACTGTGGACGGTTTTATGCGACCATATATATAGCGTGCTATTTTATAGTAAACGACAATTATGAAAAGGAACCTGTTATGTCTTTAGAAAAAGTGATTTATACCGCCAAAGCCAAAGCCACCGGTGGCCGTGAAGGTCGCGCAACCTCTTCTGACGGCGTACTGGACGTCAAACTGGGTTTACCGAAAGAGATGGGTGGCGCAGGCGGTGAAGTCACCAACCCGGAGCAACTGTTTGCCGCAGGTTATTCAGCCTGCTTCCTGGGTGCGATGAAGTTCGTCTCTGGTCGCGACAAGATCGCAATTGCAAAAGACGCCTTTATCGAAGCAGAAGTGGGTATCGGTCCGCTACCGACCGGGTTTGGGATTGAAGTTAAACTCAATATCCACCTGGAAGGAATGGATGCCGCAGAGGCGAAGAAACTGGTCGATGCCGCCCATATTGTCTGCCCTTATTCTAACGCCACTCGTGGCAACGTCGATGTTACGTTAAACATCATCGCGTAATACTAAGCCGGACGGGCATTAGCCAAAGATCCGGCAGCCAGCACCATTGGGAAAACACACAGCCGGGGCAACCCGGCTTTTTCGTCTCTGCTCCCCCACGCCTCCACTGTGTTACTATGTGTCATTATGTCTGCGAAAATCTTCGCAGAACGTCTTTCTGTTATTGCCCTGTTTGAGAACGCGCTATGTCTTCCAGAATTCTGACTTCTACAGTTATCGGCATTGATGATTTTATGCGCGATCACGAAAGCGTTCTGGCGCGAACGGAAGGGGGCGCGGTCGCTGTTTTTGCCAATAACAGCCCTGCGTTTTACGCTATTACCCCCGAACGTCTGGCAGAATTGCTGGCGCTGGAGTCACGTCTGGCGCGCCCGGCCAGTGATATCACGCTGGATAACCAGTTCTATGAAGAGCCAGCCGCCGCACCGGTAAATGTTCCTATGGGGAAATTTGCCATGTATGCGGGCTGGCAGCCGGATGCGGATTTTCAACGCCTTGCGGCGCTATGGGGCATCGCCCTTGCCCACCCCGTTGCGCCGGAAGAGCTGGCGTCGTTTATTGCCTACTGGCAAGCCGAAGGGAAAGTGTTCCACCATGTGCAATGGCAGCAAAAACTGGCGCGAAGCCTCCAGATAAATCGCGCCAATCAGGGCGGCACGGCGAAACGCGACATTAACGCGATTTCCCAGCCTGACAGCCAAATTCCACCAGGTTTTAGAGGATAACGATGAAAAACGTCGCTGAACTGATGAAACGTCTGCAACGGATGATGCCTGCCAATACTCAGCCCGCGTTTAAAAACGGTGAGGAACTTATGGCCTGGCAGAAGGAACAGGGTAAGATCCGCGCCGCCGCGATTGCCCGCGAAAATCGGGCGATGAAAATGCAGCGCACGTTTAATCGCTCAGGTATCCGTCCGCTTCACCAGAACTGTTCTTTCGATAATTACAAAGTGGAATGCGAAGGCCAGATGCGCGCACTGAGCCAGGCGCGGCAGTATGTGGCTGAGTTCGATGGAAATATTGCCAGCTTTATCTTCTCCGGCAAACCGGGTACCGGTAAAAACCACCTCGCAGCCGCTATCTGCAATGAACTGCTACTGCACGGCAAATCCGTGTTGATTATCACGGTCGCTGACATCATGTCCGCCATGAAAGAGACATTTGGTAACCGCGATAACAGCGAAGAACAACTGCTCAACGATCTGAGCAGCGTGGATCTGCTGGTTATCGATGAGATCGGCATGCAAACCGAATCACGCTACGAAAAAGTGATCATTAATCAGATTGTCGATCGTCGATCTTCCTCAAAACGCCCGACAGGTATGCTCACCAACAGCAATCTGGAAGAGATGAACAAGCTATTGGGCGAGCGTGTCATGGACAGGATGCGCCTGGGCAACAGTTTGTGGGTCATCTTTAACTGGGACAGCTACCGTAGCCGCGTCACCGGCAAAGAGTATTGAGAGTTTTCCACTCCTTAATCCGGACGCGGGCAGGTGTATAATGTGCGCTTTCAGGCCACCCCAGGATTACGCCATGTCCTTTGCTAAACACCTTCTCTGCGTCGCCTTCGCCGGCGGCGCGTTTTTCACTCACGCCAGTTATGCCTCTTCCTGGCAGGACAGTCTTTCCAGCGCAGCCAGCCAGCTTAGCCAGCAGAGCGGTTCTGGCGGTCAGCAACAAGGTGGTATGTCCCTGTCTTCATTGACGGGCCTGCTCAACGGTGGCAATCAGTCACTCAGCTCAAGCACCATGAATAATGCAGCAGGCGTAATGTCTTACTGTGCCAAACATAAGCTCGCCTCACTGACTAACACGGATAACATTAAAAATCAGGTGCTGGATAAACTTGGCCTGAGTTCCCAGACAGAACAGCAGAAAGACACTAACTATCTCGAAGGCCTGCAGGGAATGTTAAACACTAAAAACGGCGAGCAGCTCAATCTGAACAATATTGGCAGCACGCCGCTGGCGGAGAAAGTGAAAACCAAAGCCTGTGACATTGTCCTGAAACAGGGCGTAAATTTCCTCTCCTGAGTTAAAAAACGTCGCGTTTGCCGCCCCACGGGCCCAGACGCGGCGCCTGTCTTTTACCTGCGTACTTTCCCTCTCCATACAGAAAGCGACAGCGGTCATACTTAAATCTTTCTAAACCAATTCCGAATAAATCTGTATAAAGATGACACTACAATTGCAGCTATGTTACATCGCAATTAAATTGTATCCCCAAAGGATTTATGCCAGCAGGATGCTGGTGTCGTAGAGGAATGACGGTTGTCCGAGTTACTTTCTATTGTTCTATTTCTCGCGTCCGTGGCGATTTACGCCTCTAAAGCGGGCCGTAATACCTGGTGGTTCACTGCAATATTGCTGGTGCTGGGTTTCTTTGTCCTGCTAAACATCACCCTCTACGCCAGTAACTACTTCACAGGCGATGGGATCAATGATGCGGTTATCTACACGCTGACCAATAGCCTCACGGGCGCGGGGGTGCGCAAATATCTGCTGCCCGGTGCAGTTCTGGTTCTCGCCCTGGCGGCGGTTTTTGGCGCGCTGGCCTGGATACTACGCCGTCGTCGCCACCGCCCCTATCACTTCGGTTACAGCCTGCTGGCACTGCTGATGGCGCTCGGCTCCGTGGACGCCAGCCCGGCATTTCATCAGATTACTGAGCTCGTAAAATCGCAGTCCCGTGAAGGCGATCCTGATTTCGCAGAATATTATCGCGAACCGGCGAAAAAGATCCCCAATCCAAAGCTGAACCTGGTCTATATCTACGGCGAGAGTCTGGAACGCACCTATTTCGATGATGAGGCGTTTCCCGGCCTGGCGCCTGAGCTGGGCGCATTAAAAGAAGAAGGTCTGGATTTCTCGCAAACGGAACAACTGCCCGGTACGGATTACACCATTGCCGGAATGGTCGCCTCTCAGTGCGGTATCCCCCTGTTTGCGCCGTTTGAAGGTAACGCATCTGCGTCCGTTTCCAGCTTTTTCCCGCAGAACACCTGCCTTGGCGATATCCTGAAAAACTCCGGCTACCAGAACTATTTTGTTCAGGGCGCAAACCTGCGCTTTGCCGGTAAAGATGTGTTTCTTAAATCACATGGCTTTGACCATTTGATCGGCGCAGAAGAGTTAAAAGGCGAAGTAAGTGATCCTAAATACCGCAATGACTGGGGTTTTTACGACGACACCGTGCTGGATGAAGTGTGGAAAAAGTATGAGGCGCTATCCCGTTCCGGGCAACGTTTCTCATTGTTTGCGTTAACTGTCGATACCCACCACCCGGACGGTTTTATCTCCCGAACCTGTAGTCGTAAAAGCTACAGCTATGACGGTAAACCAAATCAGTCGTTTAGCGCCGTAACCTGTAGCCAACAGCATATTGCCGCGCTAATTAACAAAATCAAAGCCTCGCCCTGGTTTAAAGATACGGTCATTGTGGTCTCTTCCGATCATCTGGCCATGAATAACACAGCCTGGAAATACCTGAACAAAGAGGATCGTAAGAACCTGTTTTTCGTTCTGCGTGGCGATGAGCCACAGCAGGACACGCTGGCCGTGAAACGCAGCACCATGGATAACGGCGCTACGGTGCTGGACATTCTCGGTGGCGATAACTACCTCGGCCTTGGGCGCAGCAGCCTGTCCGGGCAGTCGCTTTCCGGCGAGTTCCTGAATATGAAAGAGAAAATCGTCGCCTGGAAGCCCGATATCATTCGTCTGTGGAATTTCCCGAAACAGATGAAAGACTTCAATATCGATCGTGATAAAAAGATGATCGCCTTCTCCGGCAGTAATTTCCGCCTTCCACTACTGGTACGTGTGTCATCAAAACGCATCGAACCTATCCCGGAAAGCGAATACTCTGCGCCGCTGCGTTTCCAGCTCGCCGATTTCGCCCCACGCGATAACTTTGTCTGGGTTGATCAATGCTACAAGATGGCCCACCTGTGGGCGCCGGAGCTGGTGCTTTCCACCGACTGGTGTGTATCACAAGGGCAGCTTGGCGGTGAACAGAAAGTCCAGGCGGTCGACAAAGATCAGTGGAAAGGCAAAACCGCTTTCAAAGACACCGTTATCAGCACCGACCGTTACAAGCAAAATGTGGATATGCTCAAAATTGTCGATGACGACATCCGCTACAAAGCCGATAGCTTTGTCTTCAACGTCGCAGGCGCGCCTGAGGAAGTGAAAAAATTCAGCGGTATTTCTCGCCCGGAAAGCTGGGGACGCTGGTCGAATGCGCAGCTCGGCAACGAAGTCGAAATTGAATTTAATGACCCGCTGCCAGCATCCTTTGACCTGGTGATCACCGCAAAAGCCTATGGTGCAAACGCCAACCGCCCTATTCCGGTAAGAGTAGGCGATGAGGAACAAACGCTGATGCTGGGCAACGATGTTTCCACCACCACGTTGCGTTTCAACAACCCGACACGCAGCAATACGCTGGTAATTGTGCCGCCGGAACCCGAGTCGACCAATGAGGGGAATATCCTCGGCCACTCTCCACGTAAACTCGGTATCGGGATGGTGGAAATCAAAGTTATTGAATCCGCAGGATAAAAAAATGCGCCCGAAATACCCTGGGCGCTGAATAGCAATCGTTATTGCTGCCTGTCTTTGCAACCTATCCTCCGCTGGCGGATGAATACCCCGCGACAACCTCTGCCTCAAGCCACAACACCTGAGTGCCGAAAGGCACTCAGAAATGAATAACCCCTTTGATCAATTCGCGGTTGTTAATCACCTGTTGTTCGTAGATTTCTGCCAGTGCGTGAAACGCATAGCGGTGTGTCAGCATCATTTGTGCGGTGATCTTGCCTTCCGCCATCAAACGCCCGACTTTGGCAAAATCCTCCTCCGTCGCGTTACGGCTGCCCATCATGGTGGTCTCTTTTTTGTGGAATTCCGGATCGGAAAACTGCAAATCCCCTTTAAATAGCCCCACAAAGGTGATGCTGCCGCCGTGGCGAATCAGGTTCACCGTGTTATTCATCGCTTGCTGATTACCCGTTGCATCAATGACTTTTTGCGCTAGCGAACCACCAAAGGCGGCACGCAAAAGGGCATCAAAATCTGCCGAGGAAGGATCGAGGGTCACCAGATCCAGATGTTTTTCGACATGTGCACGGCGGGCCGCGCTGGTGTCGGCAACCAGCACCTGCGCGCCATCGGCGTTGGCAATAGCCGCCGCCCCCAGCCCGATTGGCCCCGCCCCCACAACCAGCACCTGTTCCCCTGGCTGGATCGCGGCACGGCGCACCGCATGGGCACTGATCGCATAAGGTTCAATCAATGCGGCGGCTTCCGGGTCGATGCCCTCGGCCACCAGCAGGTTTGCCGCCGGGACGCTCAGGAACTCGCTAAAGCCGCCATCCTGATGCACACCGATCACCGAGATGTTCTCACAGCAGTTGGTGCGCCCACTACGGCAGGCCGGGCATTTACGACAGGCAACGTAAGGAATAACCGCAACCTGCTGACCATTACGCAAATGGTTTATATTTTTCCCCAGACCAACAATCTCGCCACATATTTCGTGGCCTAAAACACGTGGATAACTAAAAAAGGGCTGATTACCCGCCCAGGCATGAATATCCGTTCCACATATCCCTACTGTTTTTATTTTTATTAACGCTTCATTATCGCCAGGCATTGGAATTTCACGTTTTTTCCAAATCATTACTTTAGGTTCCTGGCATACCAGGGTATTCATTGTGGTCATTATTCATTCTCCCGTATTTCTTGTTGCTCCAGATATCAGGGAAAAGGAGAAACAAAACGAAACCGGCATGCTGAATTGTGAAACTCAGCCCATAAAAATGTTTTAAATAGGTTTTTAATAATAAAAAACAGGAGACACGATGAGCCGTTCGCAAAACTTACGCCATAACGTAATTAACCAGGTGATTGATGATATGGCGCGTGGTCATATTCCATCCCCGCTGCCCACGCAAAACGCGCTGGCAGAAATGTATAACATCAGCCGCACAACCGTACGGCACCTGCTGTCGCATCTGTGTGAATGCGGGGTTCTGGTCAAGTCCGAAGGCGCCTGGTGCATTATCCGTAAACCGACACAGGAAGATGGCTTCAACTGCATCAGCGCGCCGCTGGCCGAGCAGAATCGTCTCTTTGAGCAAGCATTCTTCACCATGATTAACCAGCGCCAGCTGCGCGCAGGCGAATCTTTTTCCGAGCTACAACTGGCGCGTGCGGCAGGTGTCAGCCCGGTGGTGGTACGGGAATATTTGCTCAAATTTGGCCGTTATAATCTCATTGAGAATGAAAAACGCGGCCAGTGGAGCATGAAACAGTTCGACCAGCGCTACGCCGAACAGCTTTTTGAACTACGGGAAATGTTGGAAACCCATGCCCTGCAGCATTTCCTGAATCTGCCCGCAGATGACCCGCGCTGGCTGAGTGCCAAAACGCTGCTCGAACGCCACCGTATGCTGCGCGATAGTATCGGCGATAGCTTTCGCATGTTTTCGCAACTGGATCGGGATTTTCACGCATTATTGCTTTCCGCTGCTGATAACATCTTTTTTAATCAATCACTTGAAATCATATCCGTTATCTTCCATTTTCATTATCAGTGGGATGAAAGTGACCTGAAGCAGCGCAATATCATCGCCATTGATGAACATATGACCATCCTCAGCGCCCTGCTTTGCCGCAGCGATCTTGATGCCACATGTGCGTTGCGCAACCATCTGCATACCGCTAAAGAATCCATGATCCGTTCTATTCAGCAATCCCTTGCCGCTCACTATTAAGTACCAATTAAAAACAGCAAATTTCAATCGGGAGCACGCTTCTGCTAAAAGGCAAAGAACTAAAAATAACACCGCTCCTATCCTTTGATTAAGTCGACTGAATTAAATGGATGTAAGTGAGTGGTGTCAGATTTATTAATCTGGCATCGGGATTGATATTTTCTCCTTCACTGATAAAGCGCGAAGAGAGATAAGTAACATTTTGGAGTCAGGCGTGGAAAAAAACGATATTACCCTCGACCCACGGACAACGTTTGATAAAACAACCGAAGCGGATATTCCTGTTCCGCCAGATGGCTTATTAAAACGTAGCGCCCGAATTAAGCGGATTCAAACCACAGCGATGCTTTTATTATTTTTTGCTGCGGTTATCAATTATCTCGACAGAAGCTCATTATCGGTCGCGAATTTAACCATTCGCCAGGAGTTAGGGCTAAGCGCAACCGAAATTGGCGCCCTGCTCTCCGTCTTTTCACTGGCTTATGGTATCGGACAGCTCCCGTGTGGCCCCCTGCTTGACCGCAAAGGTCCGCGTATCATGCTCGGCTTAGGCATGTTTTTCTGGTCGCTGTTCCAGGCGCTTTCCGGCATGGTGCACAGTTTTACTCAATTCGTACTGGTACGTATCGGCATGGGACTGGGTGAAGCGCCAATGAATCCGTGCGGCGTCAAAGTGATCAACGACTGGTTCAACATTAAAGAGCGTGGCCGCCCGATGGGCTTCTTTAACGCCGCATCGACCATTGGCGTCGCCATTAGCCCGCCCATTCTTGCCGCCATGATGCTAATGATCGGCTGGCGCGGCATGTTCATCGTCATCGGTGTGCTGGGGATTTTCCTCGCTATTGGCTGGTACATGCTCTATCGCAACCGCGAAGATTTGCAGCTAACCGGGGTTGAACAGGCCTATCTGAATGCCGGTAGCGTCAATGCTCGTCGCGATCCGCTGAGCTTCGCAGAATGGCGCAGCCTGTTTCGTAACCGAACCATGTGGGGCATGATGCTTGGCTTTAGCGGTATCAACTACACCGCCTGGCTCTACCTTGCCTGGCTGCCTGGCTATTTGCAAACCTCTTACAATCTCGATTTGAAAAGTACCGGCATGATGGCCGCGATCCCCTTCCTGTTTGGCGCCGCCGGGATGCTGACCAACGGTTATGTCACCGACTGGCTGGTAAAGCGCGGCATGGCGCCGATCAAAAGCCGCAAAATCAGTATCATCACCGGGATGCTCTGCTCCGCCGCTTTTACTTTCGTCGTACCGGAGGCCACAACCTCCATGGCCGCCGTCTTGCTGATTGGCATGGCGCTGTTCTGCATCCACTTTGCGGGCACATCATGCTGGGGATTGATCCACGTCGCAGTGGCATCAAGAATGACCGCCTCAGTAGGCAGTATCCAGAACTTCGCGAGCTTTATCTGCGCCTCATTTGCACCGATTGTCACCGGGTTTATCGTCGATACGACCCAGTCATTCCGTCTGGCGCTGATTATCTGCGGCTGCGTGACAGTCCTCGGCGCCATTGCTTATGTGGTGCTGGTTCGCCAACCGATCAGCGATCCGAAGCAAAACTAACGAACAAACGGGCGATCACAACATCGCCCGCATTTCAATTTGACTGATGTTCATCGTGGAATACCCCGCTGAGGAAAACAGCGGGGTGAAGGATTCCGGCACCGCCACACTGGTCGTTAACCCAGGGAAGTGATGATTGAGGGTGATCAGCATCTCACGGGCAAAGCCTTTGTGGCGGTACTCCGGCTCGACATAAAGAAAGCGCAGTTGCGGAGCATCCATCAGCGTTGAAATGACCGCATACGCATGCTTACGATACTCAAAAGCCCGGCAAGGAAGGGTAATGACGCAAAGAGGATCAAGCTGCCAGGGTAGCGTGTTCTTTACCTCAGCCACGGAGCGCCAGAGCAGCTCAAGAGGATTGCACTCCCGCAACAGGTTCTCTGGGATAGCGGTAAACGTATTGCCCTGATAGCCCCGCAGCACCCGCTGTTGCTCAAAACCCACTGACCGATACAGACCGATCCCCGCCTGGTTGTCTGCAAGCACCTCCAGCCATATCTGCTGAACGCCCTTTGCCTTCAACCTGTCAATTAAGGGCACCAACAGCCGCTTACTTACCCCATTCCCCCTGTATGCCGGGCGCAGGGCAAAGGCGGCCAGCCGCGCGGATTCGGTACGCCGGGTGATAAGGGCAATGGCCACAAGCTTTTCGCCTTCCCACCAGACACAAGAGTCGGTCAGACTGATATCTTCTGCGCCGAAACGCAGAGCAAAGCGCTCAGGAGTAAGAGAGATGGGAATGCGGTAGCCTTCAAAGCACTCGCCTAAAAAAGCGGAAAGCTGCTCGCTACTGTAGTGAAGGGCAGAAACGGCGGTCAGGTTCATAGTGCTCCTCCGGGCGGAAAAACCAAGGATAGCACGATGAAAAAAGATTAAGTGCGCCCCGCGTCAGCAGGGCGCGAGGTTTATCAGAAGGTTTCCCAGTTTTCGTCGCCGACCGCCGCTTTACGCGGCATTGGGCTTGCAGATGGGGTTTTCAGCGTGGATGCCGCAACCGGTGCTTCGCGGGACACGCGACGGGTACGGAACACGGCAACCGCCTGCGTCAGACGGCTGGCCTGTTCTTCCAGCGCGGCAGCCGCAGCGGCAGATTCTTCTACCAGTGAGGCGTTCTGCTGGGTCACGCGGTCCATTTCTGCTACAGCCAGACCCACCTGATCGATACCACGGCTCTGCTCATCGGAGGCAGAGGCGATTTCGCCCATGATGTCGGTGACGCGGGTTACCGCACTGACAATCTCGTCCATCGTTTCACCGGCGCTTTCCACCAGCGTAGAACCCAGCTCAACACGACCGACAGAGTCTTCAATCAGACTTTTGATTTCACGCGCCGCCTGCGCACTGCGCTGGGCCAGGTTGCGGACTTCCCCTGCTACCACCGCAAAGCCACGCCCCTGCTCGCCAGCACGTGCGGCTTCTACCGCAGCGTTCAGCGCCAGAATGTTGGTCTGGAAGGCGATACCATCGATCACGCTGATAATATCGGCAATTTTCTGCGAACTGGCGGTAATGTCACGCATTGTCTGCACAACGTTATCCACCACTTTACCGCCTTTCTGCGCGGTATCGGATGCGCTTTTCGCCAGATGACTGGCCTGACGGGCGTTTTCGGCGTTCTGTTTCACCGTTGCGGTCAGCTCTTCCATACTGGCGGCAGTCTCTTCCAGCGAAGCAGCCTGCTGTTCAGTACGGGAAGAGAGATCGTTGTTACCTGCAGAGATTTCGCTTGCGCCGCTGTAAATGGCATCGGCACCGTTACGGACATCGCCTACGGTACGCACCAGCTCAGCCTGCATGTGACGAAGGCTGGAGGCCAGTTGGCCCATTTCGTTGCTACCGTGCACATTGATGCTCTGTTCCAGATCGCCACCGGCAATATGGCGGATGTTTTCAATCAGATGATTCATCGGACCGATAACACCACGCTTAATACCCAGCCATACGGCGACAATCACTACCAGTACGACCAACAGGACACTAATAATTATCCATACGGCAGTGGAGTAAGAGCCGTTACTCTCTTCGACCGCGATAGCATACAGACGGTCGTTTTGCTGCAAGTAGTCAAGGTACGGCTTCTCAAAGGCGTCCTGATAGCCCTGGGTCGGCTGATCAAAGAACTCATTGATTTTGCCTGCACCCAGCAACTGAATCAGCTCAGCCAGCGCATTGTGGTAAATATCATAAGTACGATTGATTTCCGCTGCCGCAGCCTCGTTCTGGCGCGGATCGCGAGGTAAAGCTTGATACTCTTTCCAGTGCGTTTCCGCCTGCTTTAACGAGCTGCTGGCGATCTGCATCAGATCGTTCACCGTTGCACCACTACCAATCTGGTTCTGATCCATCATGTAACGGATCCCGGCGCGGTTGAGCGTGTTACGCGTCTGCAAAAGCGCCACCCAACTGGCGTTGAGCGTGGATTGTTGCTGACGAATAGTCTGCAACACAGTGAAGTTTTCTTTGTCGTGCTTAAGTGCGTTAAAGAATAAGCCGCCAGATGTGAGCTGCAAAAGACCAAAAAGTCCCAGTACAAAAAGTAAACTGGTGACAAGTTTCATACGATTCAACATGTTTTCTATCTTCCATTAGCCAGGTATCAGTTTTTCGGCCTGACCAGAGAAAACTTTAAAGGAAATCATGCTGAAACGCGCTTTCCAATTTAACATTTTCGCAACATATGTGCCAGGGCTTTTTCTGGCGACCTGTTAGCGGATCGCATAGTGAGTGATCCTTATCACATATTTTCAGCCGCTTAGCGCCGTATAAAACCGCTTATCCGCTTAGCTGACCGCTTACCCCGCTATTCATACCACTCAATCAGATCGCGCCCTTTTTACGCTTGTAATTTGCCATGATCGTCACCAGCAAGGCCGTCTTTTAACACATCAACTCCGATTTCATTTTTCTTGATAATCAGGTCTGACATGGATACTAAAAAGCTATTCAAACATATACCCTGGGTGCTCCTCGGCATCCTCGGCGCCTTCTGCTTATCCGTCATTGCTTTACGACGCGGTGAGCACGTCAGTGCGCTGTGGATCGTGGTCGCTTCCGTTTCTGTGTACCTCGTGGCGTATCGCTACTACAGCTTGTACATCGCGCAAAAGGTGATGAAGCTCGATCCGACACGTTCTACCCCGGCTGTTATTAATAATGACGGCCTGAACTACGTACCCACCAACCGTTACGTCCTGTTTGGTCACCACTTTGCCGCTATCGCAGGCGCTGGTCCGCTGGTCGGCCCGGTGCTGGCAGCGCAAATGGGCTACCTGCCGGGTACCCTGTGGCTGCTGGCAGGCGTTGTGCTGGCAGGTGCGGTGCAAGACTTTATGGTGCTGTTTATCTCTTCACGCCGTAACGGCGCCTCTCTGGGTGAGATGGTGAAAGAAGAGATGGGCCGCGTGCCAGGGACTATCGCCCTGTTTGGCTGCTTCTTAATCATGATCATCATCCTCGCCGTGCTGGCGCTGATCGTGGTAAAAGCCCTGGCAGAAAGCCCGTGGGGCGTGTTCACCGTTTGCTCCACTGTACCGATTGCCCTGTTTATGGGTATCTACATGCGATTCCTGCGCCCAGGCCGCGTGGGTGAAGTGTCGGTCATTGGTATCGTGCTGCTGGTGGCCTCCATCTACTTCGGCGGCATCATCGCCCACGACCCGTACTGGGGCCCGGCTCTGACCTTCAAAGACACCACCATCACCTTCGCGCTGATTGGTTATGCCTTCATCTCTGCGCTGCTGCCGGTATGGCTGATCCTCGCACCGCGTGACTATCTGGCAACTTTCCTGAAAATCGGCGTTATCGTGGGTCTGGCGCTGGGTATTGTTATCCTCAACCCGGAACTGAAAATGCCTGCGGTCACGCAGTACATCGACGGTACCGGCCCGCTGTGGAAAGGTGCGCTGTTCCCGTTCCTGTTTATCACCATCGCCTGTGGCGCGGTCTCTGGCTTCCATGCGCTGATCGCTTCCGGTACCACGCCGAAACTGCTGGCGAATGAAACCGACGCGCGTTTTATCGGTTACGGCGCCATGCTGATGGAGTCCTTCGTTGCGGTGATGGCGCTGGTTGCGGCATCCATCATTGAACCGGGTCTCTACTTTGCAATGAACACCCCGCCTGCTGGCCTTGGCATCACAATGCCGAACCTGCATGAGCTGGGCGGCGACAACGCACCGATGATTCTGGCGCAGTTGAAAGATGTCACCGCGCACGCGGCGGCAACGGTAAGCTCATGGGGCTTTGTTATCTCCCCTGAGCAGATTCTGCAAACGGCAAAAGATATCGGCGAACCATCCGTACTGAACCGCGCAGGCGGCGCACCGACGCTGGCTGTGGGTATCGCCCACGTGTTCCACAAAATCATGCCGATGGCGGACATGGGCTTCTGGTACCACTTCGGTATCCTGTTTGAAGCACTGTTCATCCTGACTGCGCTGGACGCCGGTACCCGTGCTGGCCGCTTTATGCTGCAGGATCTGCTGGGTAACTTCGTGCCATTCCTCAAGAAAACCGACTCACTGGTCGCCGGTATTATCGGTACCGCAGGTTGCGTTGGGCTGTGGGGCTACCTGCTGTATCAGGGTGTGGTTGACCCGCTGGGCGGCGTGAAAAGTCTGTGGCCGCTGTTCGGTATCTCTAACCAGATGCTGGCGGCTGTCGCGCTGATGCTGGGTACGGTGGTGCTGGTGAAAATGCAGCGCACCAAATACATCTGGGTCACCGTGGTTCCTGCTCTGTGGCTGCTGCTGTGCACCACCTGGGCGCTGGGTCTGAAACTGTTCAGCGCCAACCCGCAACTGGAAGGCTTCCTGTACATGGCTAACCAGTACAAAGAGAAGATTGCTGCCGGTGGCTCTGAGCTGACCGCACAGCAGATTGCCAACATGAACCATATCGTGGTGAATAACTACACCAACGCAGGTCTGAGTATTCTGTTCCTGGTGGTCGTGTACAGCATCATCTTCTACGGTATCAAAACCTGGTTGAACGTGCGTAACAACACCGTGCGTACCGACAAAGAAACCCCGTATGTTCCGGTACCGGAAGGCGGCGTGAAGACCTCTTCACATCACTAAAAAAACGGCGGGTGGCGCTGCGCTTACCCGCCCTACAAGGTTCTGTAGGCCCGGTAAAGCGTAGCGCCACCGGGCTTTTTCTTATCAGGATGCGTTATGTTTGGTAACTTAGGTCAGGCCAAAAAATACCTCGGCCAGGCGGCAAAAATGCTGATTGGCATCCCGGATTACGACAACTACGTCGAACATATGAAAACCAATCATCCGGATAAACCCTGGATGACGTACACTGAGTTTTTCCGCGAACGTCAGGAAGCGCGCTACGGCGGAAGTGGAGAAGGTGGCGTGCGCTGCTGCTAAAGGAGAGAACATGACACCGATCGCTGTCACCCTGTTAACCGGTTTTCTTGGCGCCGGCAAAACCACCCTGCTGCGTCATATCCTCAACGAGCAGCACGGCTTCAAAATCGCCGTTATCGAAAATGAATTCGGTGAAGTCTCGGTTGACGATCAACTGATTGGCGACCGCGCCACGCAGATCAAAACGCTCACCAACGGCTGTATTTGCTGTACGCGATCCAGCGAGCTGGAAGACGCGCTGCTGGATTTACTCGATAGCCTTGATCGCGGTGACGTCACCTTTGATCGCCTGGTGATCGAGTGCACCGGTATGGCCGATCCCGGTCCGATTGTCCAGACCTTCTTTTCCCATGAGATCCTCTGTCAGCGTTACCTGCTGGATGGCGTGATCGCGCTGGTGGATGCCGTCCATGCGGATGAGCAGATGGATCAGTTCACCATCGCCCAGTCGCAGGTGGGCTATGCTGACCGTATTCTGCTGACCAAAACCGATGTCGCCGGTGAAAGCGAAAAGCTGCGCGAACGTCTGGGCCGCATCAACGCCCGCGCGCCGATTTATACCGTCACCCATGGCGATATCAATCTCGGCCAGTTGTTTAACACCAACGGCTTTATGCTGGAAGAGAACATCACCTCAAGCCCACGCTTCCACTTTATCGCGGACAAGCAGAACGACGTCTCATCGATTGTGGTGGAGCTGGATTATCCGGTCGATATCAGCGACGTTTCCCGGGTAATGGAAAACCTGCTGCTGTCGTTTGCCGACAAGTTATTGCGCTATAAGGGCATGTTGTGGATTGATGGCGAGCCCAACCGCCTGCTGTTCCAGGGTGTACAGCGGCTTTATAACGCCGACTGGGACCGCCCGTGGGGCGACGAGCCGCCGCACAGCACGCTGGTCTTTATCGGCATTCAACTGCCGGAACAGGAAATCCGCGACGCCTTTGCCGGGTTGAAAGCCTGACGTCGTACTACACAAAAGCCAGTTTACCGACCTTCGCCAGTAAACTGGCTTTTGCCTGATCCAGCAGGTCCGCATTGGTGCGACTCGACAGCGTGTCGCGCGCTTTAAGCCCCAGAAAATAGCTAATCCGCTCCATATTGGCCCCGGACGGATGCGGCAATCCCGACAATATCCGCGCCTCGTCCAGCACGCCCCGACTTGCCAGCAGGTTTACCCCTTCAGTCGCCACCGGCCCCAGCGGAATAAATACCGCTTTTTTCAGCGTCGCCGCTTCCTGGGCAAACCCTTCATCAATTGACGCTCTCAATAACGCGGAGCGGGAAAAATGCGGCGTGCCGTTGTAATTGACGCCTTTAACAAACAGCGGCTGGGTATACAGCGACGTGCAATGCACCAGCCCGGTATGGTCGGTAAAAAGCTGCGCCGTGGAATCCAGCGAGAGCATCTGTGCCAGGCCAATACCATCCAGCAATTTGACCAGGTTATTTCGCAGCGGCCCGCTAAAGGCCCCGTGTTTTTTCGCCTCACGTAACGCCAGCGCGTCATCGCCGCCCTCACGCAGCACTTTCTGCGCTGTCGTCACCGCGTTATACCACTGTACATATCCTGGTGTTATCCCTACCAGTACCACCAGCGCACGGGTATTTACCGCATCAAAAGGGATGTAGTACTGCGCGAGATTTCCCTCCTGCGCCAGCAAAAATTCCGCGGGTAACTCACCGGGCGTTTTACGACCGGAAAAAGTGACGATAGCGTCGCGAAAGCGGGACAAATTAGCAGAAATAGCGCTCATGATTTCTTTTCACCCAGGGTCAATCGAGGGAACATCATATGTCGGATGATGGCTGACGTTTAAGGTAGTTTCAGGTTGTTTGTTATTCGAACAGTTCGGCATGCGTCCCCAAATCAGTGAACACGATCAAGTGCTTTTCGGACTCAAGCTTATAGACCAGCAAATAATCCCCACCGATATGCAGCTCCCTGAAACCTTGCATATTCCCGGTCAGTGCATGGTCGTTGTATTGCGCAGGAAGCGGGTTACCGGAAAGAACCATAGCCATGATGGCGGCAGTTTCGTTCATATCCCGCCGCCCGGCTTTGTTATAGCGTTCCCAGGCTTTGATAAAAGAACGGGTGTAATCAGATCGGAATGGCAAGTTAGTCCGTTTGCTTTTTACCATGATTCAGGCTGTCCATAAGCTGCTCTGCACTCTCAAAGCGTCCATGCCGGTGCGTAATAATTTCATCTGCTTCGTTCATTGCTACTCGCAGACGGGCAGTTGGTTTACGGGTTACTTCAAAAGGTAGCCCTTCATGTTTTACGATTTGCTCAGCAAACAAGCGGATAGCCACACTCCAACTCAGTCCACACTCTTCCAGCACGGTAGCCGCTCGTTCTTTCAACTCTTTGTCGATACGCGATCGGATAACAGAATCCATATATCCCCCCATTCATTTTGTAGCCACATTGTAGCCACAAAAAACACGGATGGAAATCTGAAAACACCCATTCCTTAGCCCTCGTTAACCGCTTGCGAAGGCGTTTCGGGTAGTACGGCTGCGTCTCCCTCTACAGCGGTGGGCTCCTGTATCGCTTCGACGATCATCGCCATCCGTTCGTGCTCGAAATCACGGTGGGAAATCTCAAGCTTCGGTAGCTCCTTGTTGACCTTCTCGGAGAGTTTGCCAAAGCGCTCCACTCTGCCATACAGCCCCTGACTACCCACCAACGAGGTCACGGTGGCGTTGTACTGGTTGCTGGCGGTGGTCAGTGTGCCGCCAAGCTTGCTTAAGCGCTCTGCCACCAGGCAGACGGTATTGAAGATTTCCCCGGCACGTTCACTGATTTCCCGCGCTTCGCTGTTGCTGCGTTCAATCATCCACAGATTAGAGACGGTACGCAGAATCGGAATCAGCGTGGTATGGGAGACCAGCACAATCCCTTTGCGGTAGCCGTATTCAAACAACCCTTTATTCGTTTTGAGTGCCTCAATATAGGCCGCTTCGATGGGCATAAACATCAGTACAAAGCTCGGGCTTCGAATACCCGCCAGGTTGGTGTAATCCTTCGACGCCAGATCATCGATGTGGCGGCGTACCGCCATGATGTGCTCATCCATCGCGTGCTGCTGCGCTTGTGGCGTTTCGGCCGAACAGGCGCGATCATAGGCATTCAGCGACACTTTACTGTCGATAATGATGTGCTTATTGTCCGGCAAGCGGATCAGGTAGTCCGTCTGTTTCCTGCGCCCGTTTTCATCTGTAAAAGCGCTCTGCACCTCAAAGTGCTCTTTTTCCACCAGCCCGCTCATCTCCAGGGTGCGGCGCAATTGCGCTTCACCCCAGGCACCACGTTGTTGGGAGTCGCCCTTCAGCGCCGAGGTCAGATTGGTCGCCTCGGTACTCATTTTTAGCCCGACATCGAGCACCTTTTTAATCTCCGCATTCAAATCGGCATTGCCACGAATGGAGGCGTCGTGCACTTCATTGATCCGTTTCTGGAAGCCCTCAATTTGCTCGCGAAACGGCTTAAGCATGTCATCCAGGCTGTTTTTGCTGGTGGTGGTGAAGGTTTTACCCTTCTCTTCGAAAATCTTATTGGCGATATTTTCAAACTCGCGCGACAGGGATTTTTTGGTCTCTTCCAGGCTGGCAAACTGTTCGCGGAAATGGTGCTCGCGCTGCTCAAGCGTGGTTTTCAGCTCGGTATAGTCATGGTCAAGCTGGCCCGACAGACGACGTTCTTCTTCCAGTTGCGCTTCTGTTCTGTTCAGACGCTGCAAGAGCTCATCCGCTCGCCCTTTCAGATCGCTAATTTGCTGGCGCATGGCGCTGACGTCGATATCCCGCTGATGCTTTTCCTCGCGTGCCGCGTCGGTTTTGGCTTCCTGCTCACGCAGCAGTTTCTTGGTTGCCGCCAGCTCGTCCTCCGCCAGCTCATGGTCATGCTCCAGCGCGGCCATTTTGCGGGTAAATGTCTGTTGGGTGAGAAGCCATCCAAACGCGCCCCCCAGCAGGGCGGCAATCACAGCGGCAATCATCGTAAGCGTCATGTCAGAGCATCCTTTATCCATCTTTTCTGCGACTACCATACCCCCGGCAAACGAAGATGCAATATTTGGTTTTCGCCCTGCTTTTCTCCTTCACCTCTTTGGGAAGAGGGCCGGGATGAGGGGAACCGTCACCACCACGTTTCACTTTGAAAACCAAGCGAAACTGCTTCTCTGCTCTATGCTTAAACCATGAACAAAATCACAGAACTCAAACGAGCCAAACGCCTGGCGCTCTCATTACTGTTGATCGCGGCTGCGATCTTCATCGTTACCCTTTTTCTGCCGCCCAACTTCTGGGTCAGCGGGGTGAAGGCCATTGCCGAGGCGGCAATGGTCGGCGCGCTGGCAGACTGGTTCGCCGTGGTGGCACTCTTTCGCCGTGTCCCTATTCCTTTTATCGCTCGCCACACGGCCATTATCCCACGCAATAAAGATCGCATTGGCGATAACCTCGGTCAGTTCGTGCAGGAAAAATTCCTCGACACCCAGTCGCTGGTGGCACTCATTCACCGTCATCAGCCAGCGCAGATGATTGGTGTCTGGTTCAGCCAGCCGGATAACGCCCGTCGTGTCGGCCAGCACCTGATGCAGGTCATGAGCGGATTTCTGGAGCTGGCAGACGACACGCGCATCAAAAACCTGCTTAAACGCGCGGTACATCGGGCGATCGATAAAGTCGATCTCACAGAAACCGGCGCGCTGATGCTGGAGAGCATGACCAAGAACCAGCGCCACCAGGTATTGCTGGATGCCCTGATCGGCCAGATGATCCTGTTACTGCAAAAAGAGAGCAGCCGGGACTTTATCGCCAGCCAGGTCGTGCGCTGGCTGAAAACGGAGCATCCGCGTAAGGCCAAAATTTTGCCCACCGAGTGGCTGGGTGAACAAAGCGCCGTAATGGTTACCCGCGCGGTGAATACGCTGCTGGATGATGTCACCCACGATAGCGCGCACCAGATCCGCCGGGCCTTCGATAAAGCCGTACTTAAACTGATCGCCAATCTGAAAACCGACCCGGAGATGGCCGCCAGGGCCGATAACATTAAACGCTACCTGAAAGAAGATGACGCGTTTAACCGCTATCTGGGAGAGATGTGGGGTGACCTGCGCGACTGGATGAAAGCCGATATGCAGGCCGACGATTCACGCATTAAACAGCGCATCACCGAAGCCGGGCTGTGGTTTGGCGAAACGCTGCTGGCGGACGGCGCGCTACGTACATCGCTTAACGAACACCTGGAACAGGCGGCTCACAGCGTCGCACCGGATTTTGCCGCGTTCCTCACCCGCCATATCAGCGATACGGTGAAAAGTTGGGATGCCCGCGATATGTCGCACCAGATCGAGCTGAATATTGGCAAAGACCTGCAATTCATCCGCATCAACGGCACGCTGGTCGGCGGCTCGATTGGCCTGGTACTTTACCTGCTCTCGCAGATCCCCGCCCTGCTTTCGCTACCCGCCGGTTAAAAAATAGGCAAAATTAACATCGACATATAAATTGTCTGCTCGCACAATAGAAGAGCGCGGTAAGAAAAACCGTAAAAGGAGACTGTTATGTCATGGAAGCCCGCATTTTTCGCCCGTTACGCCGGGGTCTTTATCTTCCCGATGGCGCTGGTGCTGTACGATTTTGCCGCCTACCTCACCACCGACATGATCCAGCCGGGCATCATTCAGGTGGTGCACGATTTTGATGGCGATGTCAGCCTCGCACCGCTCTCAGTCAGCCTGTATATGGCAGGTGGCATGGCACTGCAATGGGCGTTAGGCCCTCTGTCCGACAGAATTGGTCGCCGCCCGGTGCTGCTGACCGGGGCGCTTATCTTTACCCTTGCCTGTATCGCTACGCTGTTCACTACCACCTTTGAACAGTTCCTGGCAGCGCGCTTTATTCAGGGAACCAGCATCTGTTTTATCTCCACGGTCGGGTACGTCACCGTTCAGGAAGCCTTTGAACCGACCAAAGCCATTAAGCTGATGTCGCTTATCACCTCGGCGGTACTACTGGCCCCGGTGATTGGGCCCCTTGGCGGCGCTGCGTTAATGCATTTTGTCCACTGGAAGGTGATTTTCGCGGCGATCGCCGTCCTCGGTTTTGTGGCCTGGCTTGGGCTGATGCTGGCGATGCCGGAAACCGTTAAAAGGCAGGAGACGCCGCTACGGGCAATGAGCGTAGTCCATGACTTTTGCGCGGTATTTCGCAACCGCGTGTTCCTCAACGGGGCCGCCACGCTCGCGCTCTATTACATTCCGCTCATGTCCTGGGTGGCCGTCTCCCCGGTGATTCTGATCGATGCAGGCGGCATGACCACTGCGGAATTCGCCTGGGCGCAGATCCCGGTCTTTGGCGCCTTGATCGCTGCCAATATCGTGGTAATGCGCTTTGTGGAAGATCCGACCAATCCGCGTTATATCCGTCGTACCGTGCCCATCCAGCTTATCGGGCTGGTGACATTGCTCGCCGGAAATCTGCTCTTTCCGCACCTCTGGTTCTGGTCGGTAACCGGCACCAGTATCTATTGCTTTGGTATCGGTCTGATTTTCTCGACCCTTTTTCGTTTTACGCTGTTTACGAATAACTTACCGAAAGGCACTGTGTCGGCGTCGCTCAATATCGTGGTGCTGAGCACCGTGGCGATCGCCATTGAGGGCGCACGCTGGCTGTGGTTCTCCGGCGGCGGGCGCATTCCATTTCATCTGCTGGCGCTGGTCACAGGCGGCGTTGCCATACTCTGCCTCAACCGTCTGGTGCGACGGGTACAGCAGTACGAAAGCGCTCAATGCCGCTAATCTCGCGGCAGATCAACAATTCCATATATTCAATAAGGTTATAATTCTTCCTTCGGCGGCAGCAGACCGCCTCTTTTTTCATTGTCTCCCGTGTTACGGGGAAGGAAAAACCATGTCTCTTATTACAGAACTTCCGGAAGTATTTGAGCAATTCTCCGACGCCCGCCAGAAAGGTTTTCTCACCGTGATGGAACTGAAAGAACAGGGGATCCCGCTGGTCGGTACCTACTGTACTTTTATGCCGCAGGAAATCGCGATGGCCGCGGGAGCTGTCGTGGTCTCATTGTGTTCCACTAACGACGAAACCATTGAAGAAGCGGAAAAAGATCTGCCGCGTAATCTCTGCCCACTGATTAAAAGCAGTTACGGTTTCGGCAAAACCGACAAATGCCCGTACTTCTATTTTTCCGACCTGGTGGTGGGCGAAACCACCTGCGATGGCAAGAAAAAAATGTACGAATACATGGCAGATTTCAAAGCCGTCCACGTAATGCAACTGCCCAACAGCGCGACGGATGACGCCTCCCGGGCGCTGTGGAAATCGGAAATTCTGCGCCTGCAACAGCACATAGAGGAACGCTTCGGCCAGCCGATCAGCGAAACCGCCCTGCGCGAGGCCATCGTACTGAAAAACCGTGAACGTCAGGCAACGGCAGATTTCTACCGTCTTGGGCAGTTAAATCCGCCCGCGCTGAGCGGGGCAGACATCCTGAAAGTGGTGTACGGCGCAACCTTCCGTTTCGATAAAAACGCATTGATTACCGAGCTCAATGAGATGACCGCCCGCGTGAAAGCGCAGTGGGAACAGGGCAAGCGGCTGGGATCCCGTCCGCGCATTCTGATCACCGGCTGCCCGATTGGCGGCGCGGCCGAAAAAGTGGTGCGTGCCATTGAAGAGAACGGCGGTTGGGTGGTGGGCTACGAGAACTGCACCGGGGCGAAAGCTACCGAACGCAATGTGGCGGAGGACGGTGATGTCTACGACGCGCTGACCGATAAATATCTGGCGATTGGCTGCTCCTGCATTTCACCTAATACCGAACGCCTGCGTTTGCTGAGCCAGATGGTCGAGGAGTACCAGGCCGACGGCGTAGTGGACGTGATTTTGCAGGCCTGCCACACCTATGCGGTGGAATCGCTCGCCATCAAACGCCACGTGCGCCAGCAGCACAACATTCCCTACATGGCGATTGAGACGGATTACTCCACCGCCGATATCGGGCAGCTCAGCACCCGCGTCGCCGCCTTTATTGAGATGCTCTAAGGGGTCAGGGTGACGTTCACGATAGGTATTGATTCCGGTTCAACCACCACCAAAGGGATATTGCTGGAAGGGAACGCCATTGTCCGGCGTTTCCTCTGCCCGACGTCGTTTCGCCCGGCGGACAGCATTCATGACGCCTGGGAGACACTGCGGGCAGGTCTGGAGGAAAAGCCCTTCCTTACGCTTACCGGCTACGGGCGGCAACTGGTGGATTTTGCCGATAAGCAGGTAACAGAGATTTCCTGTCACGGGCTGGGCGCGCGCCTGCTGTTGCCGGAGGCACGCACCGTCATTGATATCGGCGGTCAGGACAGCAAGGTTATCCAACTTGATGAACAGGGCAATCTCACCGATTTTCTGATGAACGACAAATGCGCCGCCGGAACAGGGCGCTTTCTGGACGTCATTTCACGCACTCTGGGTACCACGGTGGAGGCGCTGGACGGGCTCACCGACGGCATCGCGCCGCATCCGCTGACCAGCATGTGCACCGTGTTCGCCGAATCAGAAGTGATCAGCCTGCGCTCAGCGGGCGTTGCTCCCGAGGCCATTCTGGCGGGTGTGATCAATGCGATGGCACGACGCAGCAGCCATTTTATTTCGCGGCTCACCACTCAGGGACCGCTGCTGTTTACCGGCGGCGTCAGCCATTGCGCCCGTTTCCGTGCCATGCTGAGTGAGCATCTGAAGATGACGGTGCATACCCATGACGATGCTCAATACGCGGGGGCGATTGGCGCGGCGCTGATTGGTCAGCGCCAGAGGGGACGTTGATGGAAGAGTTCCTGTTTTTATTTCACTCCACCGTAGGCGTCGTGCAGACCCGCAAACTGTTGCAGGCATCCGGCGTGTCGTTTCGCGTGGCGGATATCCCACGCACCCTGCGCGGCGGCTGCGGGTTATGCATTCGTCTGCAGTGCCCGCCCGGTACCGAACAGCAGTGGGTGCTGCCCGGCGCGACCCAGGCGATTTACCGCTGCGAGGGAGAAGCGTTTGAGCAGGTGGCGGTGTATGCGTCGTCGCCCGGTTAAGGCGCTTGCACCGTCATCCGGGATTTCCCCGGTGGCGCTGCGCTTACCAGGGCTACAAGCACGCCCACAGGGCTGAGGGATCCCCAGTAATATGACGTTTTACAGCGATAACACCGCGTAATGAGAGCGAAACCGTTACAGCGATGGCAGGGTCCGGCTGAAAATCGATGAGGCGTTGACGGCTGACCGGGGCCGCCCGCAGGGAAGCGGGCGGAGGGGATAGCCTACAAGGATGTAGGCTGGTCCCCGACCCGAAAGTCAGACGACATAAGACGAATGGACCGCGAAGCGGCGATTTTCTTTGCCGGGAGCCCGGGTCGCCAGGGTGGTGGCGGTGAGCCACCCTGGCACGTTCACGGGTTCTGTCGCGACAGAAAAGCAAGGAACATAAGGTGAACGGAATGGCCACCAGAGCCGCATTTTCCCCCTCACCCTGGCCCTCTCCCTTGTACGGTCCGGAGACATAGTGAACGCTTGTTCGGGGACATGGTAGACACTTACAACTGAGGCATAAGAACCCGTTTATGGAGTCACTTATGCCCTGGGATGCGAGAGATACCATGTCATTACGTTC